>NZ_JADYWZ010000004.1:0-373021 GCF_015864605.1 Psychrobacter sp. SCQQ22 | reverse complement strand
GCCTGAACCAGTTGTTGAGCCTGAACCAGTTGTTGAGCCTGAACCAGTTGTTGAGCCTGAACCAGTTGTTGAGCCTGAACCAGTTGTTGAGCCTGGCGTAAATAATTCTCAGTTAACCTCACACATTGATGATCCTCGTACCTTACTACGTTGTCCGACACAAGAGCTGGTGGGTGAGTGGACACCAGAGAAATGGGATTATTGGTTACAGACTGCTCGTGAGGCAGATGTCTTGGCCCAAGATGAGTTGGCGCTTGCTCGTCAAGGCATGATGACCGGTTTATGTGATGGTCAGGCAGTCTTTGTGACCAGTGTGGATAGCCGACATCTGCAAACGACTTTTCAACAGTTAGCAGCCAAATTGCAACAGCAGTTTACCCAAGCGGAGATCGACCTGAAAATTGATGGTAGCGTCATGATGGCTGAAGATAAAACACCTGAACGTCGCCAACAAAAACGCTTAGTACAAGCTAAGGCGGTTGCAGAGTCAAAATTGCTGAACACTCCAGTGATGCAATACCTAACTGAACGTGGTGAAGGAAGGATGGGTAAGGTACATTTGTATTAAGCAGTCAGAAAAAATATTGTTAAAATTATTTAAAGTTCTATATAGTTGTCAGACGCAATTACTACACAAAACATCAAGGTGATATTGTACTATCGTCTTGATGTTTTTACTTTTATTGCTTATAAAATGGATAAATCCGAATAATAGAAGTATGCTTAATTACTATAAGGAAATTAAAAATTCGTTATAGTGGTTAAGTTATATTAAAAATTGAAATGTAGCTTAGGTGAAAGTATGTTGGATAATTTACGCGGTATGGCTGTGTTTGCCAGTGTGGTCGGACATGGTTCTTTTAGTGGCTCAGCTCGTGAGCTAGGTATTACCACCAGTGCAGTTAGTCAGCAAATCAGATCATTAGAAAATGATTTAGGTGTGGTGTTACTGCATCGCTCAACTCGTAAGCTGAGCTTAACAGAAGCGGGTGAAAGTTTTTACGAGGCCGCAAAAGATGTGGTGAGTGCGGCTGAACAAGGCCGAATAAAGGTTAATCAACTGCGTGATGAGTTAGCAGGTAGCTTACGCGTGGCTACAACGCCTGAGCTAGGTGTGAATCATATTTTGCCAGCACTATCTACGTGGATGGCAGCGCATGATGATCTTAGCATTACCTATTTAGCAGACAATCATTATGTCGATATGATTGACGCGCGTATCGATATAGCGATACGGATGAGCCCATCGATGAATGACTCTAGTCTGAGCAGTCATCCTTTGACAGACGTGCGTCAAATGCTCGTTGCTTCACCGCAATATCTACGTCAACATACTAAGTTACAAACGCCCAAAGATTTGGCCGATCACCAGCTGATTTGTATTGAAATCATGAAAGATGCCAATCAAATTGATTTGGTTCAAACCGAAACGGGTAAAAAAACCCGCACAAAAATGAACTCACGCATTTATACCAACAATGTCTTTATGGCAACCACTTTGGCCAAAGAAGGCCATGGTTTGGTTAGAATGTTGGAAATGGATATCAAGAAAGAGCTTGAGAGTGGTGAGTTGGTTGAAGTTTTAACTGGTTATCAGTTACCAAGCTTTGTGCTATATGCAGTTACCTTAAATGGTGAACAGCAACCCGCTAAAATAACTCGCTGTTTAGAAGTTTTGAAAAAGTATTTTCATGCCAATTAAGTGGTAACTTAATGACATGCTAGAAGTTCAGTGATTAGCAGTCAGCAAAAAGCCTATAGATATAACTATCTATAGGCTTTTTTATGGTTCTCAGTTCTATATCAACTGAATAGAGTGTGAAGAGCCTTATCGCTTAGTCTGTCATCTATAGTGCTTTTGCTAATCTGACTTGCACATATTCAAATGATTGTGAATTAACTATGGTATTTATCAGCCACACTCTAAAAAGACGGTTGTAATAAATAAACCAAGCGTTCAACCACTTGTGTGCTCTCATCTCGGCTCATATTCAGCGGCGGTAGCAAACGTATCACATGGCCACCAGTAACGTTGATGATTAGCTTTTGCTCATCACGTGCACGATCTACGAGCTGACTACAGTCCATGTCTTCAGGCAAGGCGATACCAATCATCATCCCTGCACCGCGACTGCTCACGCCATGTTGTCCCAGTGTATCAACTAGCGTCTCTCGAATGAATAGCCCTTCAATAACCGCATTTTCCATTATGTTACTGTTGCCGAGTACATCATAGACAGTATGCACCACGCGGCTTGCCAATGGCGTGCCACCATACGTTGAGCCGTGACTACCTGCACCAAACAAACCATTAGCACGTCCGCGTACCATACAGGCTCCCACTGGGAAACCATTGCCTAATCCTTTAGCTGTTGTCAATACATCAGGGCGCGCATTACTATGTTGATAAGCGAAATACTTACCAGTACGGCCGTTACCTGTCTGAACTTCATCCAACATAAATAGCCAGTTGTTAGCTTCACACTCTGCTTGTATCTCTTCAAGGTACGTAAACCCGTTGGCAGCGGTGTTCAAACCACCTTCACCTTGAATAGGCTCTACAAAGATAGCGCAAATATCATCATGGTCTTGTGCTGCTTGCTTAATGGCTGAAATATCGCCAAATGGAACACGAATAAAGTCATCATCTAATGTATAAAAGCCTTCACGCGCTTTTGGATTGGCAGTGGCAGACAGTGACAGTAATGTGCGACCGTGAAATGATTGTTCCATTACGATAACTTTTGGACGTTTAAAACCTTGCTTATGTGCGTATAGTCTTGCCAGTTTTAAGGCCGCCTCATTTGCTTCAGCACCACTATTGGCAAAAAACACGCTATCCATTCGAGCTGCCGTGCACAGAATCTCTCCTGCACGCTCTTGCCAGTCAATACCGAATAGATTGCTGGTATGCACTAGAGTCGCTGCTTGCTGCTGAATGGCATCGGTCACCTGTGGATGGCAATGCCCCAATCCGCAGACAGCAATGCCAGTCAGTGCGTCTAAATAAGGCGTATCATCTTTGGTATATAACCAACTGCCCGAACCACGCGTAAAGTTGATTGGCTGGCGGTTATAAGTGGGCATCAGGTAAGTAGCAGACATATAAAACATCCTTAAGAGGAACAGTGAGTAAAAAGAAAAGTGATTGGTTATAGCTCGTCAGAGAATGGCGTGGTTTCCGCAGGCAAAGTATAGTCTTCATTTGCCCATGAACCTAAGTCGATAAGTTTGCATTGACTACTACAAAACGGCTTATATTTATTATCCTGCCATGCTGTTTGGGTGCCGCAGCGTGGGCAAGGATAAGTCTTGGGTGATGTGTTGGGGGTAGGGTCAGTCATAATAAGAGTGAAAGCATCCTCGATTTATTTGAATTATTAATAGTGAATGACAGTCAGTAGGTTTGCCTACGTGATGATTAATAGACGGTTTTAGCATTGCTAGCTGTCGTCATATTACTATTGCAGCGGATTGACTATATAATAGCATGCAGCCGAATAATGGCAAAAGACAAATACTTTAAGGATAGTAAATGACTGACAATATTGAGCTTACGCATCAACAAGAGCGTGCATTTCAACCACAGAGACTCTCAGCACCGCGTGACTTTATCTTGCCAAGCATCATTGGTGAAAACAAAAATAATCTGCCCTTATTATTAGAGATTGGTGCAGGGAAGGGCAAGCATGCGCTTGGTTTTGCAGTACAAAATCCTGATAAGCATTTGATAGCAATTGAGCGTACACGCAACAAATTCGAAGCATTTGCGAAACTGGCGGCAATACAAGCTTCACAGAACCTAGACGCGATTCATGCTGATGCCATTGCATGGACGGTGCACGCTATCAAGCCGAACAGTTTGGCAAAAATATTTATTCTTTATCCAAATCCTGAACAGCATAACCCCAATCAACAGTGGCTAAATATGCCATTTTTTGAGTTTCTATTGTCACGTTTGCAGATAGGTGGCGAGGTAGTGCTCGTCACCAATATAGAAGCATATATGGATAATGCAGAGCAGCAGGCAACCAAGGTATGGTGCCTGCCAAACACTCGATATACAGTAGCGACTGATAGCCAGCGCACACATTTTGAAGTGAAGTATCTAGCGCGCGGAGAAACATGTTGGGAGCTGAACATGCGTAAGCCAGAAGGGTATAAAACAAGGTTTGATGAATGGCAAGTAGGCCATATAAGCGAAGACAAATAGCCTAAGTAAAAATAATATGAATATGAAGAGGGACTGGAATAATCAAAACTAACAAATATAAAATAGCCTAAGCAAATAAAATCAATAAAAGATAAAGCCGTCACTAAAAGACGGCCAAAAAATAGGTAATTATTCGATACTATAAATAGGGTTTAACGAGCTTATTAGAATCGGTATAAGCATCCAAAACTGTCAAAAAAGTATAAGCTCCGATGAATTTACGGCTGATAAACATAAATTCTTTCGGTGGTAGGTTAAATTCGAAAGACTGCATTGCTCGTGTGGCTTCTGTAGAAAGGCGCGAGTGTAGCTTGCTATTCGCCCAAATATAGCGGTTGCCTTCATCTAGACAGACAGACGGGATATCAGGATTCATCGCTGGATCGCTGAATGGCTCTGTTGCCAACAGAAATAGCGAAGCAATATCGGAACGCACTTTGCCACTCATACTATCAAAGAAATCATAACCAGTCATTGCTAGATTCATCGCTTGATGGTTATGGCGGTAGCCAGCTTTTAACAAGCCGTGGGCAATGGTTAATAAGTTATTATCAAACTGGCGAATCGCACCAAAATCTAGTAAGACTAATTTATCGATACCATCTTTATCCTCACTGACTCGAACTAGATAGTTACCAAAGTTTGGATCTGTCTGCATTTCACCCCAAACAAAAATCTCTTGCATCATGATTTCGATAGCAGCTTGACCAATGGCATTACGGCGCTCATGAGGGAGTAATTGTAGGGCATCAGATACAACTGTGATACCTGGCTCATAAGACATGCACAATAAACGCTTTTTTGAATAACTGCGGTTAATCTTAGGAACGACATAACGCGGATCGTTGCTTAGGCGCTCATAAAAACGTTCTGTGGTTGATGCTTCTGCTTCATAATCGACTTCATGATGGAGTAGGTCACGTATCTCTTCGAACCATGCATCGAGTGAGCGAGTTTGTGGAACGATGTTACTGACTTTCAATAATTGCTTGAATAGAGAAAGGTCAGAGTTGATAGCATCGGCCACACCTGGATATTGGATTTTTAGTACTACTTGCTCGCCAGTTTCGATGACTGTTGCGCGGTGTACTTGGGCAAGTGAAGCGGTTCCAATAGGGACAGTGTCAACTTCTAGTTCATCTAACTTCTTACCCAACAACTGACGTAATGTAAGCTCTATCGTTGGCCATGATAATGTAGCCGTATCGTCATTTAGGGTTTGGAGCGCGCGCGTGATTTCAGGTGGTAAAATGTGCTCACCATAAATTGCCAGCATTTGGCCAATCTTTACGACAGAACCTTTTAACTTACCGAGCTCTGATGCAAGGTAATTTGCTTGTTCTTCCATAAAAGCTTGGTTACGCGCTGTACGCGTCTCTTTATTCAAAAACATGCCAGACACGCTATTACCTGCCCAACGACGACCAATGTTTAAGGAAGTTTTGGCAATCGACATTCGACGCTCAAACCCTGAGGTTTTTAAGTTATCGATGGATTGCTTATTGCTAGAAGGTTTAGACGTATCATTTGCCATAAATATAATCATTCATCCGGTTGGTATTGATTTGTGGGTTAGGAACCTACAATACAAGGGAGATACGATGCATAGGGGTAAAATTGTATCATATAAAGCATATCTGGTTGATGAGTCTGTTGATAATACTAAGGTTGAATAGCCTCTTTGATACTTATGTTAACATTTAATTTTTGCTAAATTATTGGGTATCATTTTGTAGAAATATACTAGGGTCTGTTTGGAAGACGAAACTGTATCAAAAAATAAGACCTAGCGTGTTGCTAGGTCGAATAATAGAATAGAAGGATTTTACTCAGTTAGATGACTAACTGATTTTACGGTAATGAATTTACTGAGCATTTTCGCGAGCAATGGCATGATGGCCAATGTCACGACGATACTGTGCACCATCAAAACTAATCGCACCTGTCACGGCTAATGCAGCTTGTTGAGCATCAGCGATATTGTCTGCCAGTGCAGTCACGCATAACACACGACCACCATTGGTCACCACTTCATTCTCAGAGCTGGCTTCGTCAGCATTAGAAAATGCCGTACCCGCATGGAATACCTTAACGGCATTGTCATTATTGCTATCTAACTTTGGCAAGCCAGCGATAACGTCACCTTTTGAAGAGGTTTCTGGATAGCCTTTAGACGCAACAACGATACCGAGAGCAGGGCGGGCATCCCATTTAGCATCACTAGGCAACTGACCTGCTAGCCCTTGAGCGACCAAATCTACCATTGATGACTGTAAACGCATCAAGATAGGCTGTGTCTCTGGATCGCCGAAGCGGCAGTTGAATTCGATCACATAAGGATCGCCTGCTTCATCAATCATAAGGCCAGCATATAAGAAGCCCGTATAAGGATGACCGGCATCTTTCATGGCATCAACCACTGGCTGAATGACTTGAGTCATTACCTTGTCATGTACATCCTGAGTGACGACTGGTGCAGGAGAGTATGCGCCCATACCGCCCGTGTTTGGCCCTGTATCACCTTCGAAAGCACGCTTGTGATCTTGGCTGGTTGCCATCGGTAAGATATTGTCGCCATCAACCATGCAAATAAAGCTGGCTTCTTCGCCTTGCAAAAACTGCTCAATAACCACACGGCTACCTGCATCACCAAATTTATTGTCTGCTAGCATGTCGTCGATTGCATCATGTGCTTGTTCGATCGTTTCAGCAACGATGACGCCTTTACCAGCAGCTAAACCATCAGCTTTGATAACGATTGGTGCACCTTGCTCATCGATATAAGCTTTGGCTGCTGTTGCATCTGTAAAGCCTTGATAAGCAGCTGTTGGGATATTGTTTTGCGCCATAAATTCTTTAGCAAAGGTCTTTGAGCCTTCTAATTGTGCACAATATGCTGTCGGACCCCATGCTTTGATGCCAGCATCACGACATGCATCAACGATACCAGTCACCAAAGGTGCTTCTGGTCCAACGATGACCATGTCGATATCATTATTTTGGCAAAACGCTATCACTGCGCTATGTTCACTAGCGTTATCACCAGTAGATTCTAAGATTACGTTTTGGCATTTAGGTTCAAGTGCAGTACCAGCATTACCAGGAGCGATGTAGATATTATTGACCTTATCGTCTTTTGCACACTGCCATGCCAGCGCGTGTTCGCGACCACCTGAACCGATTACCAAAATATTCATCATACGTCTCGCCCTTAGCATTAAAATTAATAATGAGTTAGTCACACACTCTCAAATATACCGGCATATTCTAACAAAAAAGTCGTACTGATTACCATGAGTATCACTTGCCAGCAGCCAATCAATAACAAAGACAAGCAAAAGTATACTTTTATCTCATTAGCAAATGTTATCGACATGTTGCTGATTCATGAAATGATGTTGCACACTTCAGCTAGCGCCCTAGTTGCGTTACACTTCACTAGATTAATGGCGTTATATCCTGATTGCTGCATGTCATCGAAATATAGTAGTAAATATAGGAGAAAAACTCAAAAAAGTAAGAAAAAATTAGAATAATTTGTATAAATGGCTATACTGCCTCGCGGCATCAATAGTATTCAATATATTCATGCGCTGCCAGTGATGTTACTCATTAATAAACTCAAATAAATAATAGATAGACCAGATCTATAAAAAAGGATAAAGAACATGCCAAACTCTCTTAGTATCGCAACAGAGCGAATCAGTCAGATAAGCGATATTGCGACCAGTTATGTACAAAAAGATAAGTCGTTGTTTGACCATTTTATTCATAGCTATTACCAGCCGCTCCACCAAGAAACGGCAAAAGTCATCAGTAATGCTGATTTGGCAGGCATGGCGTTACATCACTTTACTTTGCTCAAAGCCTATGACCGCAGTAGACCACAACTGACTGTACTCAACCCTAAAGCGGAAGAGCAGCATTTTCACAGTTCGCACACAGTAATCCAAATTGTGGCTTATGACCGATCGTTCTTAGTCGATACGATTTTGATGAGTCTCGAAGCGGAGGGTATCGATGTACATCGTACTTACAATATCATTGTTAGCGTTGATCGTAACGATGATGGTGATATTACGCATATCGAAGGCGCACATGAAAGTGCCACTTCACATCTGTCTTTGATTCATTGCGAGATTGCTTATCAAAATGACGAAGATTTGGACGCACTACAACAAATGCTATTGGCTAAAATCGATACGCTAGATACAGTCGTTGGTGACTGGACGCAAATGCGCTCGAAGCTGACAGATATTAAGGCAGAGCTGTCTACAAAACCATTGCCAGAAGTATTTTATTCACAGCAAGAGATCCAAGCGTTTTTAGATTGGGTATTAGACGATCATTTTATATTCTTGGGTTATCGCGAATACCGCTTAGAAGGCGGGCAATCTGTTGAAGTTGATACCGATTCTGTGGACTTGGATTTATTTGCCATTGGTAATAGTGGTCTTGGTTTATTACGCGGTGCTGAAGAAGACAAATTGTCAGAGAGCTTTAGTCAACTGCCTAAAGTATTGAAGCAACTATTGACTGAGCCACGCGTATTGATGCTATCAAAATCAAGCCGAGTATCGCCTGTACATCGCCCAGTATATATGGACTTTTTGGGCATTCATAAGTTTGATGACAACGGTAAGCTGGTTGGTGAATATCGATTCATCGGTTTATTGACCTCACAAGCATATCAACTGACCGTACAGCAAATACCGCTATTACGTGAAAAAGCCAATAAGATTATGGCCATGGCAGAGTTGCCACGTGACGGTCATGCCCATCATAAAATGATGCATGTGATTAACACGTTACCGCGTGATGATTTATTCCAAGCCGGTGTCGAAGAGTTATATCCTATCGTATCTGGTATTAGCCAGTTACAAGACAAAAAGAGCTTGCGTCTATTCAGCCGTATTGATCATTATCAGCGTTTTGTCTCGTGCTTGGTCTACATCCCACGTGATAAGTTCAACACTGAGCTGCGTATCAAAGTACAAAACGTGCTAAAAGATGCTTATGGTGGAACCTCTTCAGGATTTACCACTGAGTTCAATGAATCTGCTCATGCTCGTGTGCATGTCCATGTACGCACAGTGCCTGGTCAAGTGAACGACGTCAATACGACAGCACTAGAAGCCAAATTGTCAGCGTTAATGGAGTCATGGAGTGATGACTATCAAAGAGTACTTCTTGATAATGTCGGTGAGCAGCATGCCAACGCCTTAAACCGTCGCTTTTTGAACTACATTCCTGCCGCGTATCAAGAGCGTTTCGATGCGCGTACAGCGGTTGAAGATACCAAGCGCTTGGCTGTATTGACCGCAGAGCAACCGATGATTTGGCACTTGTACCAATCAACGGGTGATGCAAGCAACCAGTTGCATCTAAAACTCTACGGTCGTGAGCAGCCTGTTATTTTATCCAAAGTCCTGCCAATTCTTGAAAACTTTGGTGTGTCGGTTATTTCAGCACAGACCTATGAGTTCGACTTGCCAGAGCAGCCGATTTGGATGCAAGAGTATGAGCTGACGCTAGAACATGTCGATACCGTCAATATGCAAGTGGTACGTGGTCAGTTCGAAGACAGTCTCAAACAAATTTGGGCAGGACGTGTTGAAAGTGACTCCTTTAACGAATTGGTATTAACGACCAACTTGGATACTTATGGGGTGGTATTATTACGAGCGCTATCACGCTATATGATGCAAGCCCGCGCACCATTCTCTAGTAACTACATTCAACAAACTGTGGTAAAAAACAGCGATATCAGTGTGGTACTGGTCAGCCTGTTTGATGCTCGCATGAATCCGAAGTACAGTGAAGATGAGCGCACACAGCAAACGGCTCAGGTACAAGAAAAAATCATCGCAGCGCTAGCAGATGTAGACAGTCTCGATGAAGACCGTATCCTCCGTTGGTACTTAGATTTAATCAATGCCATGGTACGTACCAACTTCTACCAGACTGATACCGATGGTCAGCGTAAAGATCGTTTGTCGTTTAAGTTTTTGGCAGCAGATATTCCTGACTTGCCTAAACCTAAACCGATGTTTGAGATATTTGTATACTCGCCACGTGTTGAAGCTGTCCATTTACGTGGAGGCAAGGTTGCCCGTGGTGGTTTGCGCTGGTCAGATCGTATGGAAGATTTCCGTACCGAAGTACTGGGCTTAGTTAAAGCACAGATGGTGAAAAACGCAGTGATTGTGCCTGTTGGTTCAAAAGGCGGCTTCATCGTCAAAACCAAAACCATGGCGGATGGTCGTGAAGCATTTCAAGCGGAAGGTATCGCTTGTTATCAGACTTTCTTGCGCGGTATGCTCGATGTTACAGACAACATCGTAGACGGCGTGATTGTCCCGCCAGCCAATACAGTCAGACATGATGAAGACGATCCATACTTGGTTGTTGCTGCAGATAAAGGTACAGCGACTTTCTCTGACATCGCCAACGCCTTAGCAGCAGAATACAACTTCTGGCTTGATGATGCCTTTGCTTCAGGTGGTTCAGTAGGTTATGACCATAAAGCGATGGGTATCACGGCACGTGGTGGTTGGGAGTCGGTCAAACGTCACTTCCGTATGCGCGGTATGGACATCCAAAACCGTGATGACTTCACTGTCGTCGGTATTGGTGATATGAGTGGTGATGTATTCGGTAACGGTATGCTGCTCTCAACCCATACTAAGCTGGTCGCCGCCTTTAACCATCTGCACATCTTCATTGATCCTAATCCAGACACTGCGGCCTCTTATGCTGAGCGCGCACGTTTGTTTGAGTTACCACGCTCATCATGGGCAGATTATGAAACCTCATTAATCAGCCAAGGTGGTGGTATATTCTCACGCCAAGACAAAAAAATCGCTATCAGTGCCGAGATGAAAGAAATCTTTGATATCCACGAAGACAGTCTCGCACCCAATGATTTAATCAGTGCGTTATTGAAATCGCCTGTTGATCTCATCTGGAACGGCGGTATCGGTACTTATGTCAAAAGCGCTAATGAGACCCATGCTGATGTCGGCGACCGTGCGAATGACTCACTACGTATCGACGGCAACGAGCTTCGCTGTGCGGTGATTGGTGAAGGCGGTAACTTAGGCTTCACGCAGCAAGGCCGTATTGAATATGCTCAAACGGGCGGACGCATTTATACAGATGCCATTGATAACTCAGGCGGTGTTAACTGCTCGGATCACGAAGTCAATATCAAAATCTTATTGGGTAAAGTGGTTGAGCAAGGTGACATGACTTTAAAGCAGCGTAATGAGCTGTTAGAGAGCATGACCGATAACGTGGCAGAATTGGTACTACGCCAAAACTACCTACAGCCTCAAGCGATTGAACTGAGTCACATTCGTGCATCAGCGAACCTAAGCGATCATCAACGCTTTATTCAGATGCTAGAAGGCGAAGGACGTCTCGACCGTGCAATCGAATATCTGCCATCAGATGAAGAGATTGCCAAACGTCAAAAATCGAATGCTGGCCTGACCAATCCTGAGCTAGCCGTTGTGATGGCTTACGGTAAGATGTGGGTGTATGACAACTTATTGTCTTCTGATTTGCCAGATGATCCATACTTCATCAACGAGCTGCGTAAGTACTTCCCTGATGAGCTAGCGTCACGCTTCTTTGATGAGATGACAGAGCATCGCTTACATCGTGAGATTATCAGTACTTATCTGACCAATAGCGTGGTCAACCGTTTGGGTATCGAAGCACTGTTCCGTCTGTTCGAAGAGACCGATCAATCACTGGCCACCATCGTGCGTGGCTATGCGATTAGCCGTGATGTTTTTGATGTGTCAAAAGCTTGGAAAACGCTTGAGTCGTTGGACAATCAAGTCGATGCTACGTTACTGTTAAATCTCGAGCTACGTCTGCGTGATGCACTTGAGAGCGGTGTCGTTTGGTTTATCAATGCCTTTGGTCAAGATTTGCAAGTCGCTGATATGATTAGCCGCTTTAGCGATAGCGTTGAAAAGCTAACGAAACCAGGTGGTTTCATTGAGCAACAATTTGCAGCGTACTTGCAAGAAGATACGACTAGCCTGATGCAGGAAGACCTGTCTAATAGTGATGCTGCATTGTTTGCTATGCTGCCTTATCATGTGGATGCCCTCGATGCCGCGCTGTTAGCAGAGCTGTACGAGCGTCCTGTTGATGAGATTGCAACACTATACTTTGAAGCCTACCATGTCTTGCAGTTAGACTGGATGATGGACAATATCGCCACCTTACCACAGCAAGATTACTGGGATCGCCGTGCACGTCATGCATTGATGAATGAGCTGTCACGTAGCTTGCGTCTGTTGATGGATGCCATATTATCTAAACCAGATGCGAAACAAGCGTTTGGCGAGTGGCGCTCACGTCACTTAGATCATCTAGAATCTGTCACATCAGAGATGAGCAAGTTAGATCAGCTTCATGCTAATGATGCAGACAGTCAAATCAGCCTGTCTACATTATCAGTGTTGATGAGTGAGCTGAGTGGTTTAGTCACTAAGTAATTAATTAAGTAACTAAATGAGTGATTGAATAAGTCACTGACTGAATAAAATACTATCTCAAAAAAACCACCGTTATTAATTAACGGTGGTTTTTTATTATCTGATCAAACAAGAGCGTTTACATCTTGATTACTGACACTCTATTATTGAAAAATGGATTAACTTACGAGGCTTTTTCACCGACAACTCTCTGACACCCTTGACCGCTAATTTGGCTAAAGCCACCAGAGATTTTTTCAACCTTAATTTGGGTTAAGATACGGTCTTTTAGTGCCTGCACGTGGGAGATAATACCGATTAACTTGCCTTCCTGTTGTAAGCTCGTTAACGTATCGAGGGCGATATCAAGTGACTCTTCATCCAGTGTGCCGAAGCCTTCATCCAAGAATAACGAATCCACGCGAATGTTATGACTGGCCATTTGTGATAGTCCCAAGGCAAGTGCTAAGCTGATAATAAAGCCTTCGCCACCAGAGAGGTTTTTAGTACTACGAACATCGCCGCCCTGATAATTATCAATCACATTAAGCTCAAGCGGATTGTGGTCGTCATGGATGAGTAGGTAACGGTCACTCATTTTTTGCAATTGCGTATTTGCATGACTAATCATAACTTCAAACGTTAACCCTTGAGCAAAGGTACGATATTTTTTACCATCAGCTGACCCAATTAGCGTATGTAGCTGCTGCCAAACTTGTAGCTTTTGTTTTTGCTCGTCGATAGCCACGAGTTGTGCTACTTGTTCGCCTTTTTGATTGTCGTTATCTTTGAGCTTTTGGTCAATTGCGCCTATCTTCTGACTGAGTTGATCAATATCTGTCTGTATTTGATGATACTCGCCAGCAAGCGTTTCTCTATCCTTATCTGTCATAGGAGCAGCAAGTTTTTGCGCTAATAATTGCTGAGTACTATCTAGCTGTGACTTCACCTGTCGCAAGGCATTGTCGATAATCGATTTACGTATGTGTAGTGCTTCACGCTCTTGTTTAGGCAGGCGTGCACTGACAAAAGCAGCTTCGTCGGCGAACTGTGATTCTGATAGTAAATTAGTAAACTCGATTTGTTGTGTATTAAGCGTACCAGTCGCAGATTGTAGCTCTGTTGCTAGCTGCTGCTGTCTAACCTTTAATTGTTCTAATGTCTGCTGTATGGTGTCTAGCTGCCTTTGTGCCATTACCTTACCGGTTTGAGCTTTATCGACCGCACTTCGTAATTGAGTCTCCTCAGCATCTACTTCTTTATCCGCAAAAATCTCTTTTCTATCTTGCTTTAATTTCTCGATAGTATTGGTTTTATTAGTAGTTAAGCGCTCTAGTTCTTCGAGCGATTTTTCGTCATTGGTAAGCTGTGCTTGTTTGGCATCAATCTGTGCTGTTAAGCCGCTTATCGTATTGGTTAGCTCCTGTTGTTCGTTTTTTTGCTCATGGCAATATTGTTTTAACTGACTTAGGGCGCCACGCTGTTGACGGAGTCTTTCGATATGAGGGTCATAGTCTGAGCTGTCTATGACGGTATGCTCAGTAACCCCATCATTCAGTTGCTTGAGTGCACCATTGATGTCTGCTGTACTAACAGCTACAGATAAATACTCTTTATGGTTCTCTATAGGGTATTTATGCGCTAGAGCTGAAACAGCGGTCATAATAGGTGCCAATTCAGAGAAGTTGGCAGCGATACTTTCTTCAATACTCTCAATTTTCTGTGCATTAAGCTTACTATCAGTTGCCAAATTACTGATGTCGCGAATAAGTACTTGTTGATGCTTTTCATCGGTTTCGATTGCAGTACTAATATGTGCAATACGTTGTGTCAGCACATCGTATTGGCCCATCATGGTTTGTAGAGACTGCTTGTAATCAATCAGATTGTGTTTGGCGGCATCCAATAAAGATAGAGAGTTGTCTACGTCAATCGAACCATTGACGTTATCCATAATTTGAGTAAGCGGATGAATGGTCGCTGCAATGGATTCAGAGTAACTATTTTTATCATCAAATAATGAGGCCAGATAAACCTGAATATCAGTAGATAAGGTCTCTGTCTCTTGCTGTAAAGGCGCTAATTGCTGTTGTTGGTTATTAAGCGTTTCTTTCTTTGTGGCATGCTCAAGACGGTGTTTTGATAATGTCTGCTCAAGATTGTCTATAACAGTTTCTAGTGCCGCCATTTCTTGCTGAATCTTTTGTGTTTTAGACAATTGGCTTTGGTCGGCATTGTCGTCGATATGATTGTCTAATAACGGATGGTGTTTACCATAAGGATGTTCATGAGCACCACAAAGCGGGCAGGGCGATCCGTCTTGTAGTTCTGTTATATAGTCTTCAAGCTTAGCGACTTTCTGTAGTAGATTTAGATGCTCTTGTTTATCTTGTCGTTTGAGCTTAGCATTTTGAATGTCTGATTGATGACTGGTAATTATCTCTTCTAAATTAGTTAACGCTTGGCTAAGTGCTGGTAGTGAAAGAGTGGTTCTTTTGATTTGGCTAGTAAGTTCGGACAGTCGTTGTAACTTGAAACGAGCCTGCTCAGTTTGGTTATTAATTTGATCAACATGTTCTTGATCACGACGCATACTAACCAGCGATTGTTTTTGGATGAGTGCTGCTTGCTGCTGTCGTACGCTGGCAAGTTGCTCACGCTGTTGTGTTATTAATGACGTATCAGCGTCCTGCTGCTGAGACAATTGATCAAAACTTGCTTGTAGTTGGCTGGCTTGATGACCATGTGTTCGTTTATCGGCAGCTAAGCGCATATTGTCTTCTAGCAATGACTTTAATCGGCTACAGCTGCTATCAAAGGTTGCCATATCTGTATCGAGATCGTTTACCTCTGGATAGTCATTAAAGTACTTTTCTATACTGTCAAACTGAGTGTTAATATCCTGCTTTGTTTGTTTATGGCTAGCTATTTCTTGACGTAATTGTTGAGTATTATTAACCAGTACGCCTTTACGTTGATTGTCATTTGATAAAGCATGAGCTTGCTGTTTTATATCAGCATCTAATTCACGCACCTTCTTAATAATGGGTAAAGCGGTTTGTAAGTTATCTGTGGCGTTCTTTTCAAAAGTACTCGCCTCATTTAGATGACTTGAAGCTTGCCCAAGCGCTTCTTCCTGTGTCGGGATTTTACTAAGCAATGTTTGTTGCTCAGCATTCAATCTATTGACCATCTCTCGGCTATAGCACAGCGCGCGAAACTGGCTGTCAATTTCTAAGGCTTTGGTCGCAATATCTAAGCGTTGTGCTTCTGGGATAAAATCTTTCTGTTCCTGTTGCGCTGTTGCGAACTCAGCCTGATAAACCGAGAGGTTCTGTTGTAGTTGATAGAAGCTATCCAACCACTGTAGTTGTTCACTCAGGGTTTTGAATGTTTGTCGTTGTTTGATTTGCTGTTGATTCAGAGTGTCTAACTCTGTAGCCAGTCGTCTTTCATCTTCAATATTTAATAAGGATAAGCTATTAACGCCTGCTAGTAACTTGCCAAGCACTTCTTCCTCTGAGCGTTTTTTCTCGTGCACATTTAACGATATTTTGGCATAGACGGCCGTACCCGTTATTTTTTCTAAAATGGCAGCTCTATCACCAATATCAGACTTCAAAAACGCCGCAAAACTACCTTGTGCCAACATGATGGAACGAGTAAATTGATTAAAGTCCATACCGATTAGATCTTGAATGTAGGCTGATGTTTTAGATTTTTTCTCTTCTAAAATAGCACCTGTTTCAACATCACTAATCTCATGCTTAATCGGTAATAAGTTGCCTTTGGCTTTTTTGTGGGCACGATGTTGATACCAATAGCATAGATAGCGTTTGGAATTTATCTCGATGATAACCTCTGCTGAGCACTCGCCCGTACCTTGGGTCATTATCTCATTCGTTGAACCCGTAATATCACCCAATCTTGGCGTTTGACTGTATAGCGCTAAGCAAACGGCATCCAGTATGGTGGTCTTGCCAGCACCTGTTTGCCCAGTAATAGCAAAAATGCCCTCATTGAGAAAAGCAGGGTCGCTAAAATCAATGTGCCATTCACCTTTTAGCGAGTTTAGATTTTTTAGTCGTAGTTCAATTAGGCGCATGGGCAGGTCTTATTTTGATATAGGGCAGTGTTAAAAGCTGAGAAAGCTAAAGGCATCAGTTAAAAGTTAGAAGCTATGTATGTTGAATAACTTATATTATTCGGCATGGCTATCTGCATGACGCAGGTTGTAAACGATTTGATCGTAGGCATCACGCAAGGTTGACTTTTGCTCATCAGGAATACTATGAGCAGTTAAGCAACGCTCAAATACCTCTTCTTCATTTAAGTCTTGTAATGTCTCAGAGGTTTGCTGTTGGTTAAGGACTTTATTATAAGTTTGAGTGTTCTTAATTTTTAATACCTCACATGGCAAGCCTTCTACCATGGCCTGAATATGCTCACGTAATTCACTAACAATATCATCGCCGATATAAATAACTTCTAGCCAAACGGATTCTTTTGAATCAAGTGATTGAATGGCTTTATCAATAGACTGATGAATAGACGCTAAGTCACCTGAGACTTGTGCCAGTTTCTGAAATTTTGGAATGGGTAAGGAAACTACTTGCATCTGATTCAAATTATCGTGATGCAGTATTTTATTGGCAGTGGCGGCATGAGTAGGAACTGATTGATTATCTAGGTCTTGCTGAGCAAGAGGGTTCTCTGTGACATCAGTTTTTACAATCTCATCATTCTCATTGGCCGATGGCTCATCAAAACCAAACAAGTCATCCATCAAAGGCTCTGCCTGAATAGCCACTTTTTTAACGGTTTTTTCTACTGACTTTTCAATCTTGGTCGTTTTAACATGAGAGGCTGTATTGATAAGCTGAGGAATATGATGATCAGGGGTAGCGTCTAGATCTGATATGACATTGTTTGCAGCACCAAACTTTACTAGCAATACCTGCTTTTGCTGCTTGGCTTCTCCAAAGCCCATGGCAATAGGGGAGCCTGAATAGCGAATATGCTCACAACCTCCGACCCGCTGTGGCACGTGCAAATGACCAAGCGCAACATAATCAAAGCTTTCATCGAACATATCAGCAGAGATTTTACCCAGTGAGCCAACATAAAGCTCGCGTACACCATCATCATCGGTTGTGGTACCGCCAGCAGCAAATAGATGTCCTGTCGCAATGATAGGGATATGCCGATTATGCGCTTCGATAAGTTCAAATTGCTTGGATTTTGCAATGCTAGCTACTTCATCATAGTGTGCACGAATACCTTTTATGACATTGGCGTCTTTGCTATCCGCTGACTCGCCAGCGCTACTGCTACGCACATCGCGGTCACGCAAGTAAGGAACAGCGGCGATAATACAATGCGGAGTGCCATCTACATCACCTAAAACCAGTACTTCGTTGTTTAAATCGTCACAAGCAGTGCCAATCACATGAACGTTTAAGAACTTAAGCACCTGACTGGGGGCATCTAAAAAAGTAGGGGAGTCGTGATTGCCCGCGACTATCACCACGTGCTGACAGCATGACTTGGAAACTCTCCCTAAAAACTCAAAATACAACGCTTGGGCTCTATTACTTGGCGTCATGGTATCAAAAATATCACCAGCAACGACTAATACATCGACTTTTTGCGTGCTAATTGTCTCTTCAAGCCAGCTCAAAAACGCCTCGAATTCCTCATAGCGCATGCGGCCATAAAGCCTACGACCTAAATGCCAATCTGAGGTATGTAGGATGGTTAATGGTCGAGCGGGCATTGAATTGGAAGTGGCAGGTGTAGACATAATTGCACTTAAAGACAGTTAATGGGAAGCTGTCATTCTAGCAAGATTTTTTGTGGTTTGCGCTGTTGGAATGCGTGAAAAAAGAGCCCTACCAATATATTATTATCGATAGAGCTCTTTATTGTTGAAAGTTAATACTAAAAATTAATCAATAATCAGTTGTTCTAAACCTTCCTCTTGCTGCGTAGCCAAACTGGATATCATAGAGAGCGCATGTGCTTGTTGGTCTATCGGTTGTTTTTCTACTTTACCTCTTGACCCTTCGCGCAACCAGTTCTTCGCTAGATCGTCACTGTTTTGATTGTGCTGCTGATTTTGTAAGTTGTACCAAGCCAAATTATCATGCAGAGCGACGACATCTCCCATGATAAGTAGCGCAGGTGTTGGTAGCTGGTTTTGCTCTTGTAACTCAACGATATTGGCAAGTGTGCCGGTTAATACTTGCTGATTGGGCATACTGGCATTGGATACGATGGCAATAGGAGTACTATCAGCTCGTCCAGCATCAATCAAGCCTTCAGTCAAACGAGGCAAAGAGTGCAGACCCATATAGAAAACAACCGTCTCATCAGTATTTAAAAAGCTCTTAAAGTTACTGTTTGGTGCGCCAGCCTTTAAAAATCCAGTGACAAAGCGTACCGATTGCGAGTGATCACGGTGGGTAAGTGGAATACCTGCATAGCTAGCAGCTGCGTTGGCAGCAGTAATGCCTGGTACAACTTGATAAGGAACGCTATGTGCCCGTAAGCTTTCAATCTCTTCACCGCCGCGCCCAAAGATAAAAGGATCGCCACCTTTTAGACGAACCACACGGCGACCTTCTTTAGCGCTATTTACCAACAGCTCATTGATACCAAGTTGAGCGAC
This sequence comes from Psychrobacter sp. SCQQ22, assembly GCF_015864605.1. Classification (NCBI taxonomy): domain Bacteria; kingdom Pseudomonadati; phylum Pseudomonadota; class Gammaproteobacteria; order Moraxellales; family Moraxellaceae; genus Psychrobacter; species Psychrobacter sp. SCQQ22. The sequence goes on along the minus strand of NZ_JADYWZ010000004.1, from coordinate 353,643 downwards.
CGCATGGTTGCTGCGCTTTTTACCTACAAACACTTTGTCCGCATCACGGCGGCACAAATCTAAGACTTGTGGCGAGACCAAGGCATCATAATAGACAATGTCCGCTTGCTGCATCAGGCGTAGCGCTTTAAAAGTTAGCAGCTCTGGGTCACCAGGGCCTGCACCCACAATATAAACCTCGCCAACTGGAGTGGTAGCATCCAAAGAGGTTTCGTTGTCGACTACAGGAGTAGCTACCACAGTAGAATTGATTGTTGCCTCATTAGCACTGGCAATATTCGCAGCAGTGCTATCTAAATCGGCTTGTAGCTGCTCAGTGGCTTGGGTTTCATTACCAGCAAACATGAGCTCACTGACTTTGCCTTCAAACGCTCGCTCCCAAAACTGGCGACGCCCCGTTAAGGTAGGAATCTTGGATTTTACCTCAGTACGGAACTCGCCTGCCAATTTGGCCAATTTGCCATAGCCTTGTGGAATCAACGTCTCAAGGCGGGCACGTAGTAAACGTGCTAGCACTGGTGCTTTGCCGTTAGATGAGATACCAATCACAATAGGATTGCGATCAACAATGGCTGGGAATATAAAGTCGCATAAATGCGGCGTATCAACCACATTGACGGGAATATTTAGGGCGGTGGCGTCAGCATGGATTTGATGATTCAGCGTTTCGTCATCAGTAGCCGCAATAATGACGCGTGCGCCTGACATATAGGTGTTATTGTAATTTTCATAGATGAGCTGATGCTTACTATCGCTTAGCAAAGCTTGTATTTCATCACTAATAACGGGGGCAAGGATAGTGATTTCTGCACCAGCACGACTCAGCAGATCCGCTTTGCGTAGCGCCACGTCTCCGCCACCAACGATAAGCACTTTGCGGTCTTCTAATTTAAAAAATAATGGAAAAGTGTTCATAGCATCACCACCAATTCATTCAATGTAAAATATACCACTATTATGAGGTATCGTGCGCGACGTCTCACGCAGTGAATTGGCATTAGTATATTCGTTTTTGATATGAGCGGTGTGTTTTTTGATAGGAAAAGGAATAGATAAACCAAATACATCCATATATGGCAAGGATGGCTGAAGGACAAAATCTTATAGCCAAAGCAGTATGCTTAAGTGCTCTGGCTATAATGTTCATAAAATCTTCGCAATCATATATGCAGTCTTATGCTAAAACCTACTCAAACTCACTGAGCATTTTAGTCATACGTGCATCTTTTTGTTGCCAGATATCTTCTAACCAATCAAACATCATCTTTTTCGTGGCTTCATCACGGTCGTAACCACCATCCATAATCGCGGCAAACAGCTCATCAGGTATCTTTAGGCGAGTCACATCAACACCCAGACGACGGATATTACCTTTCCATAAATCATCATAGTCAGGAGTGCCATCTGGATACACGATAGTGACATCTAAAATCGAATCTAACTGATCGCCTAACGCATTGATTGCCAATGACAGACCACCAGCCCGCGGTTTTAATAGATGCTGGTAAGGTGAGTCTTGTTTGTCATGTTTTTCTTTGGTGAAGCGCGTACCTTCTAGATAATTAAGTAACGCAAAAGGCTTATCTTTTAATTGACGACACGCACGCTTGGCTTCGATTAAATTTTGTTTTTTAAGTTCTGGGTTTTTTGCCATCGCTTTAGAAGAAAATCGCTTCATCATTGGAAAGTCTAAGAAGTAAAAAGCTTGACCGATAACAGGAATATAAATCAAATTAAACTTAGTAAAGAACCGCGTCAAAGGTAATCTATCTTGGCTAATATATTGCACGATACTGGTATCAACCCAAGACTGATGGTTGCTCACGAGTAGGTATTGTTTATCCTCGCTCAGATCGTCAGGCATATTAATACGCCAGTCTTTATGAGGCAACGCATGATTAATTACGGCGTTATTACTGTTAATCCAGTATTTAGTAATCGCAATGAGTGCATCGTCGGCGTATTTTGACTTGGTTAGTACTTTCGCAGCACCCAAAGTCCAAATAGGTAAACCAACGAAGATGCTGTTGGCAGTAAGGACGCTGGCACCAGTCAGAAAAGATGCCGCTTTACCGACAGGAGGCAATTTATCATGGAGCTTTTCGTAGAGTGAGTCATTTTTTTGTATAGAGGGCATAACAAATATCCATATTGATGAGTGCGGTAAAACTATTACCAATCTTGAGTAACACGATGCGCGTGATTATCTACAAAGATGGCAATTTCGTTCGTAATTGGGTTTAAAAGGGTTGGCTTAGTGAAGTGATGGCGCACAGCCCTCAAAGGTAAGCCATAGAATAACGTAATGTTATACCAAAAAACGTTAAAACGTTGTATAAAAATACCAAATGAGTCATTTAACATCTGCACAATGCGCTATTGCCTAACGAAAAATAATGAGAAAACCCTTTGATAAATGACTATATTAAACACAAAAAAGAAGCGATGATATTGAAATCATCGCTTCTTTTTTCTTCTTAATGCCATTAATAACTTAGTCGCTATCTACAGCTGAGTATGCAAACCACACTCACGGCTTTCTTCTACTTTCGTTGGATCAAAGTAGTCAAACTCATTTGGTAGGTTATGCTCTTCAAGATACACGTCTAGATCAGCATCTGTTTTTTCAAATAATGGCGCTACTTTTAATACACCATCTTTTGATAGGCTAAGCACATCAAGACCTTGACGGAATTCTGTTTGATCTTTACGGATAGCATTGAACCAAACGTCAGGCTTCAATTCATCTAATGCACGGCGGAATGGTTCAAGTTTTACTTGGTCAGTAAACTCATCATGCTGTGGATTATCAATACCAGGAATACCGTTCATGGTCGCGTCACGATGTGCAGCGGTTTGCTTAGGGATATAAGTAACGACATTTAGATTTAGGTCACGAATGACTTTATTAGCGAATTGATATGTCGCATCCGTGTTATAGCCTGAATCTACCCATAGTACAGTGATATCTGGGCGCTGCTTGGCAACTAGATGTAAAATCGCTGATTCATAAGGACGAAAGTTAGTGGTAATGATTGGGTTTTTAGCTTGGCTTAGTGCCCATGAAACGATCTCTTCTGGCGACTTGCCGTTTAGCTCTTGGTTGGCTTGATCGATATCTAGGTTTGGTTGTAATTGACTCATGATACATTCCTTACAATGGGATTGGTTTAACAATAAATTTAATAAAAGTTAAATAAATAATGAATGGTAAATTAAACGTTAGCAAACATCGGTAATGCAGCAGCATTTCGACCATCGTAGCTACTGGCAAGCGCGTTGAATGCTTGACCAATATCAGAAATTGATTGCATATCATGCTCACTGAGCACAAAGCTATCTGCACCAGAACGTAGCAGATAAGCGATTTGATCACGGCCAAACTTGCCAGCCATGCGAATCTCACCTTCGTAACCCATTTGGCGTAACGTCTGCGCAAAACTGAAGCCGCGACCATCGACAAACAATGGCACATGAATGACAATTAAGTCTTGCTGTAATAAAAACTCTGATAAACCAACTAATACATCCGTGTCACTGTCCGATGTCACCCAAACGCCTGTACGGCTAGTGTGTTGGGACAGCAACTCACGTACTTGTTGTAATAGTCCGCCAGCAATCTTGCCTGTAGCGTCTAACAAATCATCAAGTGGCAACAGCACATCTGTTTTTTCTGACTTATGCAATAGCTCAAGTAGTGATGTGTGGGTTAGGGCAATACCTCCTGGTAGCTCATTAGTGGTGAGCGCTAGCCACGTATCGGTCTGACTGATATCGATACCATCGCTATTTAATACGTGATGATTACCCATAGACCTTCTCCTTAAAAGGTGCCACGCCAACGCGATTGACCAAGTCACTAAAGGCTTCTACGTCGTTCTCATTGCTCACGCGCTGCTCTAAATAGACGTCCAGTATTTTTTGTAGGGTGATCGCCACATCTTCGGCTGGTACTGCTTTACCCAATATTTTACCGACTTTGGCATCGTTGCTAGAGTTACCACCTAGGCTGATTTGGTACCAATGCTCACCCTTTTTATCAACACCAAGGATACCGATATCACCGGTATGGTGATGAGCACAGGCATTCATGCAACCAGACATATTTAGGCGGATTTCACCCAATTCATAAAGGTAGTCGAGATCATCAAATTGCTTCTCGATTTGCTCAGCGATATTGTGAGTTGTGGCATTGGCGAGTGAGCAATAGTCCCAACCTGGGCAAACAATCATATCGGTTAGCGTGTTTATGTTGGCGCGTGCTAAATGCAGTTCAGCCAACTGTTCCCATAGCTCATATAGCTGATTGGTTTGCACATCAGAGAAGACGAGATTTTGCTGATAAGTACCACGCAATTCACCAAAGCTATATTTGTCTGACAGATCAGCGAGAGCATCCATTTGTGATTCGCTGACATCACCAGATGGTACGTAGGTTCCGTCGACCAAGCCTGCTTTCAGAGAAATTACGACGGCGCGATAGCCTGCTATTTTATGCGCGACTGTATTTTGGTTGTACCAATCGGCAAAGTCTTTATTCGCATTGAGTTGCTGTTGCAAGTCAGACTGTACTTGTAGAGCATCAAAACCAACATAATCAGGCTCACTAAAGAAGCCAATAGCCGTGTCAAAGTTTGCATCGGTCAGCGTCAGTGGACCATCTTTGGTATGGGCTTCCCACTCTGCATCGACCAATTTAGCAAAGGCAGGACCGCCCATGCTCTCGACCAATATCTTGATGCGGGCTTTGTATTTATTGTCACGGCGACCATGTAGGTTATAAACGCGTAAAATAGCGTCTAGATAGCTAAGCAGATGCTGACGTGGCAAGAATTCGTTAATTACTTTACCAATCACTGGTGTACGGCCAAGACCGCCACCCACCAATACTTCAAAACCAATCTCGCCTTCGTCATTGGTTTTTACATGCAATCCAACATCATGTACTTGCGTCGCCGCGCGGTCATTGGCAGTACCAACGACAGCAATCTTAAATTTACGCGGTAAAAAAGCAAATTCAGGATGAAAGGTAGACCACTGACGGATAATCTCGCAATAAGGGCGTGGATCCGCAATCTCTTCTTGATGAATACCGGCATAAGGATCGGTAGTCGTGTTACGAATACAGTTGCCCGACGTTTGAATGGCATGCATCTGTACGGATGCCAGCTCCGCCAATATGTCTGGCACTTCTTCAAGTTTTGGCCAATTCAACTGGATATTGGTACGGGTCGTGAAGTGTCCGTAACCCTTATCGTATTTACGGGTAATCTCTGCCAATTTACGCAGTTGATAGCTGGCTAGTAGGCCGTAAGGAATAGCAATACGTAACATCGGCGCATAACGCTGAATATAAAGACCATTCTGCAAACGCAGTGGCAAAAACTGTTCTTCTGGCAGCTCACCCGCCAAAAACCGTTCGGTTTGGTCGCGAAACTGGGCGACTCGTTCCTCTACTAAGTTTTGGTCAGCGTAGTTATATTGATACATGACGTAATCTCAAATTTGTTTTTAGACTTAAAAGCAGCGACGAAAATGATTTGCGTGTGTAATATATTTTGTTGTCGATCGCAATGTGTACCGTTCAGCTTTACATCATATAAGCTTGTGCTTCAAAACATAAATTCCTTTAAGACATATACATATCCAAACACAGCATAAATTTTCATAACGAAAGTTAGGTAGCCTATGCTTATCAAATTTAACCCCTAAAATTTAATATCTGATAATGCGCGATTTTAACTGACGATCATTAGCGTCTTATTCATAAAATTGCCTTTTAAGCCATTCATTTGCTGTTATTCAACTCTTTTTTCTATACCTTGAGGTTTTAAAATTATTATGACATCTACTATTGCTAATAAAAAGCCATCACAACTTGTTCCGCCACACGGTAGCGATGTACTAAAACCATTATTGTTAAATGGTGATGCTCGCAGCGAAGCGCTGACACTTGCCAGCACATTGCCATCTATTACCTTAAGCTCTCGTGAGCGCGGCGATTTGATTATGTTCGGTATCGGTGGTTTTACGCCGTTGAACGGCTTTATGAATCAAGCGGATTGGCAAGGTGTCGTTGACAACATGCGTTTGCAAAGCGGTGACAACGCAGGCCTGTTTTGGCCAATTCCTATTACCTTGTCAGCACCTAAAGCCACTGCTGACAGCCTAAGCCAAGGTGACAAAGTCGCATTGGTCGCCCAAAACGGTGAAGTCATGGGTATCTTAACAGTAGAAGAGACTTATACCATCGATAAAGCCCATGAGTGTCAGCAAGTATTTACGACAACTGATAGCGAGCATCCAGGTGTACAGCAAGTATTGAGTCAAGATGACGTCAATATCGCAGGTAGCGTAGAAGTATTAAGCGAAGGTGAGTTCCCAACACTATATCCAGAAATCTATAAAACGCCAGCTGAAACGCGTGAAATATTGGATGCCAAAGGCTGGAAAACCGTTGCAGCATTCCAAACGCGTAACCCAATGCACCGCTCACACGAATATCTTGCCAAGATTGCCATTGAGATCTGTGATGGTGTGTTGATTCATTCATTGCTCGGTGCCTTGAAGCCCGGTGATATCCCAGCAGACGTCCGTCAAGAAGCGATCAAAACTTTGATTGATAATTACTTTAGACAAGACACGGTGATTCAAGCGGGTTATCCGCTAGATATGCGCTATGCAGGCCCACGTGAAGCCTTGTTACATGCGCTATTTCGTCAAAACTATGGCTGTAGCCATTTGATTGTCGGGCGTGACCATGCGGGTGTTGGTGATTATTATGGTGCCTTTGATGCGCAGACTATCTTTGACAAAGTAGGTAAAGATGATCTGATTACTCAACCATTAAAAATTGGCTGGACGTTTTGGTGTAATGCTTGTAATGCGATGGCTTCAGACAAAACTTGCCCGCATGATACCTCTGAGCATGTCAAAGTATCTGGAACAAAGCTACGCAAAGCGCTATCAGAAGATGAAGTGGTACCAGAGAACTTCAGTCGTCCAGAAGTGCTACAGATTTTGCGTGATTACTATGCAGGTATCGCAAAAGAGGAACGTGCTGAAGTTAAATTGACCGGTGCTTCTGCGGTATAGTCAATCCTCTATAAATTGGATACGGTGTCAGGCCTGCTTAGTCTACGAGTTGTAGTACTTTCACTCACCTTCCTTGTATCCAAATTATAGTGAACCGACTATATAACAGCATCTGACTGACTATGACATTTAACGATATCCAAAAAGCTGTATTTAAAGGAAGGGATCATACGATTATCGTTTGGTCCCTTTTTTATGAAGTCTTAGTCAGAAAAATCATATCCTTATAGTTTTTTATAAAACTAAGTAAAAACAGATAGTTAAAGACAATCGAAAAATTTGCTTATGCCAAGTTAACCACTCGATAAGCGAATTCGTCACTAAGAGTCCAGCATACAAACTGCTAGCATATCTTTTATTATCCATAGGGTGATTTTCGAAATACGTCGGGCTGCAATATTAATAATAAAGTGCCCACTATTTTGCCAACGCCCAACCATCTATTAAGAAGAAAATCATGCAATCAGCCATACAATCAAAACTGTCTAATATCACCTTAAAAATTGGTAGCGTACTGGCCGTTACGGTGCTCATAGCAGGTTGTAACTCTAATGAATCTACATCGCAAGACACATCGACAGCGGGAGACTCGCAAGATATTAGCTTATTGAATGTCTCTTATGATGTATCACGTGATTTCTATAAAGACTACAACACTCTATTCAGTGCAAGTTATCAAAAAGAGCATCCAGGTAGCAAGATCAAGGTAAATCAATCACATGGCGGATCAAGTAAGCAAGCACTGTCTATTGCCAATGGTTTGCAAGCAGATGTGGCAACCTTAAATCAAGAAAGCGATATGAACCTGCTGGTCGAAAAAGGGCTAGTAGCCACTGATTGGAAACAGGCGTTCCCTAACAATGCGGTGCCTTATACCAGCACGATGGTGCTACTGGTCCGTTCTGGCAATCCAAAAAATATCAAAGACTGGTCAGATCTGGCACGTAATGATATCGATGTGGTCATACCAAACCCAAAAACCAGTGGCACAGCGCGTTATGCCTTTTTGGGTGCTTATGGCTACGGTCTGCATCAATTCAAAGAAAGCGTGGAAACGCCTACCAAAACCGATGACTTTATCAAGAAGTTATTGGCAAACGTGGTCACTTATGACAATGGTGCGCGTGCTGCCACTACCAGCTTTACCCAGCGCGGGCTAGGGGACGTGCTCATTACGACTGAAAATGAAGCGCATTTGGCTGCCAAGGAATTTGCTAAAGGAAAAGTCGATATCGTTTATCCAAGCTACTCTATTGTGATTGCTAATCCAGTGGCGGTCGTCACAGCCGTTACGGACAAGAGCGGTAAGACAGATGCCGCCAGTGCTTACTTACAAGGTCTGTGGGACGTGCCTGCTCAGCAGCTCATGGCAGAGATGTATATGCGCCCTAGTAATGCAGAAGTACTGGCTGCTCATAGAGACACATTGCCTGAGATTACGACTTTTGAACCAGTGGCTGTCTTTGGTGCTTGGACGCAGATTATGGATACGTTCTTTGTTGATGGTGGACGTTTCGATCAGCTGGCAAGTGTAAAAAAATAACCTGTAAAGCAATCTATAAAATCATGCATAACTTGGCAGCTGTCAGGTAGAAAATACCGTCAATCTTATGTGCTTTTGAGTCTCTATAAATGAGGATCTTCTAGTAGGATTTTGCCAACTGATTGATAAGTTTAACGTTACGCTCTTGTTATTCCGTTTTGGCAATAACATACGCATATTCATCATTAAACATAATAAGATGGCGCTGTTAGCATACTTGCATTACTTAACAGATATCTTTGAGGGATTTATGACATACGCTGTGCGCTATCAACAAAAAAGTAAAACACTGAACGTCTTAAGTATTGCCGGTGTTGCATTAACTTTGGGTCTGGTCGGCTGTAGCAATAACGAGGCGACTGATGCAAGTGGTAGCGCAGCAACAGACACTCAAGATATCGAGTTGCTAAATGTCTCTTATGATGTGGCCCGTGATTTTTATAAAGACTACAACCCATTATTCGTTGAGCATTACAAATCTGAAAACCCAAACAGTAATATCCTGATCAAACAGTCACATGGTGGCTCAAGCAAGCAGGCATTGTCTGTCGCTAACGGTCTACAAGCGGATGTTGCGACCATGAACCAAGGGTCTGATATTGAGCTGCTTGAGAAAAAAGGCTTAGTTGAATCAGATTGGGAAAGCAAATTCCCTGACAATGCCGTACCTTTTACTAGCACCATCGTATTTTTGGTACGTAAAGGTAACCCAAAAGGCATTAATGATTGGGAAGATTTGACCAAAGACGGTCTTGAGATTGTGATGGCAAACCCGAAAGTCACGGGTAATGGTCGTTATGCATTCTTAGGTGCTTATGGCTATGGTCTGCATGCTTTTAACCAAGATGAAACCAAGGCTAAAGGCTATGTCAAAGACATGCTAAAAAATGTCAAAGTTTATGAGAATGGTGGACGTGCTGCAACGACTACATTCGTTCAGCGTGGTATCGGTGACGTTTTGGTTACTTTTGAAAACGAAGCCAATCTTGCAGCAACTGATTTTGGCGCGGGTCAAGTCGATATCGTTTATCCAAAATACTCGATTAAATCAGAAAGCCCAGTGGCTATTGTCAAATCAGTAACGGATAAGAAAGGCACAACAGACGCAGCAAAAGCTTATTTGGACTATTTATGGAGCGAGCCGGCTCAACAGTTGGCAGCCGATCTCTATCTACGTCCTAGCGTGCAAAGCGTGCTTGATAAAAATGGTGATAAATTACCACCAGTTGAAACGTTCCGTCCGAATGATGCCTTTGGCTCATGGGATGACATCATGGGTACGTACTTCAGCGATGGTGGCGTCTTTGATCAACTGGCCATTAATGCACCACAGTAGCAAATGACTAAGACAAGAATGATCACTGAGTAGCCATTTAGTAAAGGTGATTGCTTTGCTATAAATCAGGTGATGTAGTCATTCATAAGAAATTCCATAAAGGACATGGTCGTACGCACTATGTCCTTTATACCGTAAGCATACTAATAATAAGTTCGATATAACATGGTCTTACGATAAGTACCATCAGTTGGGCAACAGGATATCACTATGAGTGCACCCACATCTTCTACCAGCAAACCCCTTCCTAAGAAAGGTTGGCTGACACGCTTGCGTCAACGCAATGTGCTGCCAGGGTTTGGTCTAAGCATGGGCATTACTGTTTTTAGCTTATCGCTATTGGTGGTGCTGCCGTTTGCCATGATGGCCTATACGACCACGCAGATGGGCTGGACGGGTTTTTGGGAAACCATCAGCCAGCCGCAAGTGACTGCTGCTATCAAGCTGAGCTTATGGATGTCATTTTTAGCCATGCTCACCAACATGGTGTTTGGTACATTGGTCGCTTGGGTGTTGGTACGTTATGAGTTTTGGGGCAAGTCCTTGATCAATGCCTTGGTTGATTTACCATTTGCTTTGCCAACGGCTGTCACTGGTATATCGCTTGCCACGCTGTATGCGCCTAACGGTCTGATGGGGCAGTGGTTTGCCAAATTCGATATTCAAGTGGCCTTTACACCGATAGGTATCTGGTTGGCCTTAGTCGTGGTCAGCTTCCCCTTTATCGTCCGTGCTGTGCAGCCAGTACTCGCTGAGCTATCGGTCGAGTTTGAAGAAGCGGCAGCTGTATTGGGTGCCAATCGTTTCACCACCTTCCGTAAAGTAATCTTGCCAGAGTTGCTACCAGCACTATTAATGGGTGCAGGTATGATGTTTGCCCGTGCGACGGGTGAGTATGGCTCAGTTATTTTTATCGCGGGCAATATTCCGATGCAGTCTGAGATTTTACCACTGATTATTATCAGTAAGCTTGAGCAGTTTGACATTCAAGGCGCCTCTGCGGTCGCACTATTTATGCTACTCATCTCATTTGTGATTTTATTAACCATTAATATTGTGCAGTGGAAGCTGTCGCGCCGTGTAGGAGCTCGCTAACATGCAAATATCTAACAGCTACGACTACCAAAGTAACGCGGCAACCAAAGACACGCCATGGATACGCCGTATCTTTATCGGTATCGCTGTGCTATTCATGGTTGTAATGCTAGTGATACCTTTACTAGCGGTGTTCTATGAAGCCTTTAAAGGTGGCTGGCAGTTGTATGTTGCTTCACTAGTCGATCCTGAAGCGTTGCAAGCCATTAAGCTGACACTAATTACTGCTGCCATCGTCTTGCCGATTAATATGGTGATGGGCATCGCGATTGCATGGTTGGTCACCCGCTATCAGTTTAAAGGTAAGCAGTTGGTCACCACGTTACTTGATTTGCCATTTTCAGTGTCACCAGTGGTCGCAGGCTTGATGTTCATATTGCTGTTCGGGCTTAACTCTACCGTTGGCGGTTGGCTAGAAAGCATGGGGTTCCAAGTAATTTACGCCGTTCCCGGTATTGTCTTAGCGACGTTATTTGTCACCTTTCCGTTTGTAGCACGTGAGCTAATACCGCTGATGCAGACTCAAGGCGACAGTGAAGAGCAAGCAGCATTGACGTTGGGCGCGACTGGTTGGCAGACTTTCTGGCATGTGACCTTGCCAAATATCAAATGGGCACTGTTATATGGCTTGATTTTGACCAATGCGCGGGCGATGGGTGAGTTTGGTGCTGTCAGTGTGGTATCCGGTCACATTCGCGGTGAGACCAATACCATGCCGCTATTAGTCGAGATTGCTTATAACGATTATAACTTTACCGCCGCTTTTGCCTTATCTAGTTTGCTTGCTGCACTAGCTCTCGTGACGCTACTCATTCAGCAAGTCATGACGAAGCTACAAGAGCGTAAATTTGCTAAATCTGAGCGACTGGCCAATATACCTGAGCTATCGTTAAGTACTGATGAGAATGGCGCAGGCAATAATAAGCAGTAATGTCGTATAGACCCTCTGCCACGATATAGTTGGTTCAATGTAATTTAGGTATGAAGAAGCCGAGTGACAGTACTACAAATAGTAGACTAAGCGAGACTGACACCGTATCCAATTTATAGAGTATGAACCACGCGACAAAAAATATAATAAGAGATACTATTATGAGCATCGAGATTCGCAGCGTTAATAAAAAATTCGGTAATTTTACCGCCTTAGACAATATCAATATCACCGTGCCTACTGGCAAGCTGACCACCTTACTAGGGCCTTCAGGCTGTGGTAAAACGACGCTATTGCGTATCATCGCTGGTCTTGAATATGCTGACTCAGGGCAAATATTGTTTGATGAGCTAGATGTGACCAATACGCCTGTGCAAAAACGTCATATTGGCTTTATGTTTCAGCACTATGCCTTATTTCGTCACAAAAACATCGCTGACAATGTCGCGTTTGGTCTGACGTTGCTACCAAAGCATGAGCGACCAAGCAAAGCTGACATCAATAAGCGTGTGGCCGAGCTGTTAGAGCTCGTACAGCTGCCACAAATTGCCAATGCCTATCCACATCAGCTATCAGGCGGCCAACGTCAGCGTATTGCGCTGGCAAGGGCACTCGCTGTGAAGCCAAAACTATTATTGCTTGATGAGCCGTTCGGTGCACTGGATGCCAAGGTGCGAAAAGAGCTACGCACTTGGTTGAAAAATATTCATCATGAGCTAGGTATCACCAGTATCATGGTCACACATGATCAAGAAGAAGCCCGTGCGGTATCGGATGAAATCGTTGTCATGAACCAAGGGCGAGTGGAGCAGGTAGGAACATCAGAAGAGCTGATACACCAGCCAGCCAGTGCCTTTATCAGTGAGTTTTTAGATCTGACATAATTGAATATGGCATAGCCATATTGCTAAAGCCACGTTACTAGAGTTATGTCATTACAGCCACATTCTCATAGTCACATTGTTAGCAGACATAAAAAAGACCTATGATAAATAGGTCTTTTTTGCGTTAAACGATGCCTCAGATTTTCTTAATACCAATCACATTTAGCCTGCTTTTGGTAGCGCAACATCATTGGCAGATATTTGCTTATAAGTAATCTCTAAAACCTCTTGGCACCATTCTGGTAAATCATCGGCAACTTCATACCACATCCATGTACCATCACGTACACAGTTCAAAATACCTAATTTTTTCAAATGATTTAAATGACGCGATATCGTTGGTTGAGGTTGATCTAATATTTCTACTAGCTCTCCCACGCAACGTGATTGTTTATTAAAAAGAATTTGAAATATTTTTAAACGCGTTGGATCGGATAGAACTTTAAATAATTCAATTGGTCGTATCGTAAAATTATTATCAGACATAAAATAATCCCTATGGGGTTATTGTTGATAGATGGTCAATATAGCAGTAGTTATCTACAAAATCGATTAAAAAATAAGCTAAATTACAGTTTATCGTAAATTTACTACCATTCATCTATATCATAACATAAATATTTATATTCGCTTACATAGATTAATCGCTGCAATATTCTTGCCAAGTTATACCTTTCCTTTAAAAAAACTTCGCTGTCATTAAAATATATCAAATACTATTGAAAATGATAATAGTTATCGTTATTATAGGTCAAGCAGTAAAAATGATTAGCCAGTAGTTATTGAATAGCGATATTCGTAGGAGTTAGTTCATGTACGTATGCATCTGCAATGACGTAAAAGAAAAGCAAATTAAAGCAGCTATTGCCTCAGGCATTGATACGCTTGATGGTTTAAAAGACACGCTTGATGTAGCGACTTGCTGTGGCTGCTGTGAACCTATGGTCAATGATTACTTAGAAGAGCACCATGCGAAACTTGATGTCTTAGCTTACGCCGTTTAAGCAGCATCAACTTTTAATATTAAAATCAAGAATAGGCTTTAGCATCACACAAAATATCTAACAGACTTCACTTACGCTTTAACTATTATATATAAAGGGTAAGTTGCAAGCGTCCGTATAACTTCGCTAATACACCTATTTTAAGCACCTCTAATAATCAGAATTAACGCTAGCTAATTATTGTTCTCAATTAGCATCTTATTCTTAGTTCCTAACGTTACAAGCGATATCAGAGCCGTTATGCTACTATATATGTCTGACGCTGTAAGGCATTTTGTTGGTTTTGATATCTACTACTCAGTTTGCTAATAACACTATCCTTATATGGGTAATTATGGATGCAATGTGAGTAGTAAAGTATAAATAGGGGAGTATAAGTTATGATAGGTAGCCCAAAAGTCATTGATTATTTGAATTTTTTATTAGGTGGTGAGCTTGCCGCTCGTGATCAGTATTTTATTCATTCAGAAATGTATGCTGAATGGCATTATGGCAAGTTGTATGATCGCATCCATCATGAGATGGCTGATGAAACATTGCATGCCCAAGCCATCATTCGCCGTATCTTAATGTTAAGTGGCACGCCTAAAATGACGGTTGATGCGATCAATATCGGCGCTACTGTTCCCGAAATGCTTCAGCTTGACCTTAATCTAGAGTATCAAGTACAGCAGCATTTAAAGGATGGCATTGCTATCTGTGAAGCAGAGCATGACTATGTCACACGTGAGATGCTGGTCGAGCAACTAAAAGATACTGAAGAAGACCATGCTCATTGGCTTGAGCAACAACTGCGCCTAATTGATATGATTGGCCTGCCCAATTATCTACAAAGCCAAATGGCTGAAGTCACTCCTAATCTCATCTAACACCATGCTAGGGCGTGTCCTAGATAATTAGATGAATAATGTTTAGCTTAAATAATAAATGAATAGGGAGAAAGATAATGAAAGGGGATAAAGAGGTCATTCGTGCTTTAAACAAAGTACTTGGACAGTCGCTGATTGCTATTAATCAGTACTTTTTACATGCTCGCATTGCACGTCATTGGGGATTAGAAGCCCTTAATGAAAGCTTTTATAAGCAGTCTATTGCTGAAATGAAATGGTCTGATGATCTGATTGCACGGATTTTATTGCTAGGCGGTTTACCGAATTTGCAAGATTATGGCAAAATGTTCATCGCTGAAGATGTGCCTGAAATGATTGACTGTAATTTGCGTTTAGAAAAGCAAAAATTTGCAATTATTACGGACGCTATCACGTTATGTGAGACAAAATCTGACTACGTATCTCGCCAGTTATTGGTCATCTTAAAAGATGGTAATGAAGAGTATGAAGACTGGTTAGACACGCAAGAAGATTTGATTAAGAGTGTCGGGGTGGAACGATACATCCAATCACAAATGAGTGATGACGACGCACCATAAGATGATGTGATAGATAAATAGATCATATTTTCTAAACTTGCCAGCCTATGATTGGTCATAAACCAAAACATGAGCTGGCATTTTTATGTCTGAAATTTGACAGACTCTATCCGGTACTCTTTAATATAGACCGCGACCATCTTCAGGCTTTAGGCGTAAAAAGTACAATCCTGAGAGAATGGTTAAAATACCAAGTATCCAATAAGTGGTTTGGAATGCAGCCAAGGTATCTAGCTCGAACCTATCACGCAGCAAATTAAGTACTGCTGCACCAAAGGCGATACCAAAGCTAATGGCCAATTGCTGATTGACCGCCATTAGGCTGTTGCCACTACTGGTCTGTGTGCCATGAAGGTCGCCAATAGTAATGGTATTCATTGCGCTGAACTGCATAGAATTACAAGCGCCCATGACAGTCAAGATGGGTATGAACCACAGCCATTGTGATGCGTCATTGAACTGTGCCAATACGATGATAAGCGAACCCATAAAAAAGGTGTTGTAAACCAAAACAGTGCGATAGCTGTAACGCTGAATGATTTTACTCACCCATGGCTTGATACCGATGGCACCTACAGCGATAGGGGCCAGTAACCAACCCGCCTGTGATGGTGAGTACTCAAACACCACCTGTAATAGTAGCGGTAGTAGGAACGGAACCGCACTGATACCGAGTCGCGTAAATAAGTTACCCGTAATACCAATGCGGAAGGTACGAATGTCAAATAGGCTCAAAGGAAACAGTGGCGCATCCCGCTTTTTGGCATGCCAGATATAAGCACCTATCAGCAGTCCCGCACCCAAACCACAGAATAACCCATAAAGCTCTCGTCCTGCCTGTGAGCCGAACTCTACCGCCAACGTAAACCCACAAGCGGCTGCCGCAAACAATAAAAACCCTGTCCAATCTAGACGCTTAGTATCCTCAAATAATGCAGGCACGAGTTTTTTGCCCATAATAAAACCGATGATACCCATCGGAATATTAATTAAAAATATCCAATGCCAGCTGGCATATTGTACGATATAACCACCCAATACTGGGCCAACCAAAGGCGCGACCAATGCCGGTATCACCGCAAAGTTCATCACAGTCAAGAGCTTGTTGCGAGGATAAGACTTAACCAGTATCAAACGAGCAACGGGCGTCATCATCGCACCGCCAATACCCTGCACGATGCGTGAGCCAATCAAAAAATCTAGCGTAGGTGAGGCAGCACACAGCAACGAGCCAATACAAAAAATGACGATGGCCGATAGAAATACCCGACGTGTGCCATATTTATCCGCCAAAAAACCACTGATAGGAATGAATATAGCCAAGGTCAAGGCATAACTGATCACTGCCCATTGCATCTTCAGTGGCGACTCACCCAACGCCTGTGCCATTTGCGGTAAGGACGTATTTAAAATAGTAGCGTCCAAAATCTGCATGAACAGCGCGACTGCTAGCACATAGGGTAAGTATTTATCTTGCGTTGGAGTCAGGGTGATTTTAGACTCATTTTTATTAAGTATAGTAGACATAAATCATATTTTAGTCGATTGTTAGTCGAAAGCGTTATGGGGCATGTGGAGTAAATTATGTTCAATTAATAATGTTTGAGCAGTGTAGAAACCAGATTGGCTGAAATTAATGCTAATCATCCATAAAAAAATAACTAACGGTAAGATTAAGGTCTGTTGAACATTGAAATTTAAATGTTCAACAGACCTTAGACAAAGTCATTTTACGCACTTTCATTTGTTATTATCTTGTATAATTATTACTCGACAATTTTTCTAAATTAATATAACAGCTATAGTCATATCGTTCACATCCTACGATGTAGCTGTTCTCGAGTATGTAATCATATGTATAAACGACAGTCCGTTGCACTCATTGTAACATTGATAGTTGTCACACTTTTAGTATTAATGATCAGTGATGATGAAACTGCTAACTCCGAAACCACCATCAACGACAGCTATTCTGCTGACAATACAGTAAACGGTACTCATATTCTGACAGATGGTTGTAGGGATGCGCAAAAAACTAAACGGCACTTATTGGAGGAAGCCATCTCGGAGTTGTTTGATGGTGACTTTAGTGAAGCTGGTAAAAAACTGGCTTTTTTAAATATGTTTAGTTTAAATGCATGTGATGGATACTCAGAGATGCCTAAAGTAACTCCGGACATAGCTGACAATATTGAGATTGAAAAAGATAGCGATATCCTTCTTGAAACAGTCATTCTGCCGCCTATTGAAACAGGTGCTGAAGACGATAATATCATCACGTTTGATAGTCATTTACATAACTTCCCATTAGCCTTTAATACGTGGAACGATACTTATCAGCTCAATCATGGTATTCCTCATCGGGGATATCAAGTTTTTTATATGCATGCAGACAATCCATCAAAGGTAATAGAAAGAGAACACGTCACAGGAGTGGCAAAAAAATATAGTTGGAGTGACTTTAAAAATATACCATCAGAAAAATTCATGGCATATTGGGTAGGCTCGTTAAGCGTACCTGAATCGGGGTTTTATCAAGTTTTGATTAGTAAAAGTCACTCTGAGGCACGGGTGCTTATCGATAAACATATTATCATTGAGGACAACAAAGGCGGTGATGATATGCAAAAAGTATATATACCAGCTGGTAATCATATTGTCGAAGTTGAGTACCGCAATGGCTGGCATACAACAGATGTGGCAATGGATATCAGTCCTATGGAGAATGTTAATCAACCTGAAGACCCAAATCAAATTTTATCCACCATCAAGCAGCGATACCCAGATGTTGTAGCATTATACGCTGGTGTTTATGAGGCGGATAATCAAGCTGTCGTGCTAGATATACCTGCTATCTCCAAACCGGTAGTATTATACTTAAGCTCTTATGAGGCCATTAAATGGCAAATAAACAATACTCGTAATACCAACATAGTAGGAGTTGTTTACGTAAGCTCTCATAAAGGGTCGCAAGTGCAAGGTCTCACACAACAAAGCACTATCATAAACGCCGATATAAAGAATTTGGGTTATAAGAACAATACAGTATGTCACTGCAATCGTGATGGCTATCAATGTAATGTGAAAGGTGCTCATATAGCGGGTAGTATCGGCACAGGTAACCCATACCAAAAATATGGTATTGATATCATCCAGTTTGTGGGCAGTTACTCTACTGATTATTTCACTTTTCAACCCTATAGCGGTGAATGTGCTACTGTAAGTTCTATCACAACCAGAAAATAATAGGATAAATTATGAGTCAGGATAATAATAAATATGTACCACCAAAAATTTGGACGCAAGATAAAGAAAGCGGTGGTAAGTTCGCCAACATCAATAGCCCGACAGCTGGCGCACGTTATAACAAAGAGCTACCAGTAGGCAATGCGCCACTACAATTGTATTCGCTGAATACACCGAATGGCGTCAAGGTAAACATGCTACTAGAAGAGCTGGCCGAAATTGGTGTCAAAGGCGCTGAGTACGATGCGTATAAAGTTGACATTTCTGAGGGCGAGCAATTTGGCTCTGGCTTTGTGACAATAAACCCCAACTCAAAAATCCCAGCTTTGGTCGATCATTCTAACAGAAACGACGGTGAGCCTATTGCTATCTTCGAGTCTGGCGCCATCTTAATGTACTTAGCAGAAAAGTTTGGCAAATTTATCCCTTTGTCAGCTGGCAAATCGCGGGCCGACTGTCTGTCTTGGGTGATGTGGCAGATGGGTAGTGCGCCGTTTCTCGGTGGCGGCTTTGGACATTTCTATGCTTATGCACCCGAACCATTAGAGTACCCAATCAACCGCTATACGATGGAAGCCAAACGTCAGCTTGATGTACTTAATATCCATCTAAAAGACAACAAGTACATGTGTGGTAATGATGAGACGGATTACAATATCGCGGATATGCTCATTTGGTCATGGCATGGTCAGCTAGTGCTTGGTAAGCTTTATGATGCAGCAGAGTTTTTACAAGTAGATGATTATACTCACGTAAAACGTTGGGCAGAGGCTATTGCTGAGCGACCAGCGATTAAGCGTGCTGTAGAGTTGCCATTAAAATCAATGGGTTAGCTATAATTGGAGAACGACTAAACTGCTACGGCGTTAGCCTTCCTATATGTACAATCTAAAGTCGGCTGCCTTGTACCGTTTTAGCGTTCTTAAACCATAGTTGAGCAGTACACAGCGTAATAATAAGGCTGATAAGTGGATTGCTTATCAGCCTTATTTTATAGATGTTTATAGCCATCAAATTCACAGTTATTCTGTATCTATATATGGTTATATTAAAATAATCATATACTTGCCCGTTTACATAATAGTACATTAGTATAACAGATAGAAACATTGATACGTTAAGATAGCAGACACTGCCCTAATGGGTAGATATTTGTACTGCTTCTATTGATGAGTAATGACTATGAATGATGACAACCATAAGCTGATGGGTATATCACTACAAACAAGCAGTGATCGCTTTGCTGTTTGCTATTCTCAGGTCAAGGCCGCGCAGGACCATCGACATATAGACGTCTCTCCATACTTACAACCGAACGATACCACTCGTCTAAGACTTAATTCTAAAAAAACAAAAAAGACACCCTTATTAATGATAAAAAATAAAATACGATTATCTTTATTTGCTGCTATCAGCACCACTTTATTTAGTACAGCAAGTATGGCACATTCAGGCGTTGAGCTGACCAGCCAAGATTGGCAAGTTGCTTGTGATAACACCCGTACGTGCCGGCTGGCAGGCTATCAAGCAGAAAACAATAGCGAATTCCCTATATCTGTATTACTCACACGCCGTGCAGGTGCGAATGCGATCGTGGATGGCAAAGTAAAAATTGGCGGTGCCAAAGAGAGCTCATCTAAAGCCTTGATGAAACTGGGTAACCGTCACCGTATATCATTATTTATTAATGACAAAGACTACGGTGAAACTCAGCCGTTTTCGGCCACAGCAGGCAGTGCCGAATTGACTAAAACACAAGTGACCGCACTGTTAGAGGCACTGACCAAATCAAGCAATATCGAACTGGTGCTGCGTAACTCACGTTGGCAGCTATCTGATAAAGGCGCGAGTGCCGTTATGCTCAAAGCGGACGAAGCACAGGGGCGAGTAGGAACATCGAGCGCTTTCATTGATCATGCTAGTGCGGTTAAACCTAATAGTGGTGTGTTAGCACCTAAAGCGGCACCCGCATTACGTTTTGTCGCGCCTAAACCGAATGCCGCCGTGAATGATAAGAAAAAGTTTGTCATGAAGTCGTCGCAATTGGCCGCACTGATGAAAGGCACTATCAAAGATGTCGATGATGACTGCCCAAATTTGTCAGATAAATCACCATGGCGAGTTAGTCGCTTGAACAGCTCAAAACTAATAGCACAGCATGACTGTTGGACGAGTGCTTATAATACAGGGGCGGGTGCCTGGGTTATCAATGACACCAAACCTTACAATCCAACACTGGTAACGACCAACGCTACTGACTACGATAAAGGTATAGTCACTTCAGTACAAAAAGGTCGTGGTATCGGTGACTGCTTAACTAAGACTGACTGGATATGGACGGGAAAATCGTTTGAAAAAAGCCATCAGAGCAGTACTGGGCTGTGCCGCATGATTGAAGCAGGTGGGGCCTGGCAGCTACCGACCTACGTGACAGAAGTTAAAACAAGTAAATAGTATTGAATATAAACGATAACCTGCTGAATCAGATCGATATTTAAACATCGATCTGTTATTGGCTAAGTCTTATTTAATAATTATGTGAAAAAATAGGTACAGTTGTACTTTTATTATGATATACTACGTCGCCACGTTAGCTTATAGCTTTCGTGAATTATGAGATTGATAACATCGCCTGCGATTTTGGGTCTAGGATGACCATAAGTAATTGTTGCCGATGATTTTGTGTACTTAAATAACCTTTTAAAATATCCGTTATTTTTGACTCATATCTTATCTACTGTTCCATAAGTATGGATTAGATTGGTTGCTGTTTGCCTTTATCTGCTTTAGACAAAGCATCGATAATGCGCGTATATCAAGCAAGGATAAGACACTCGGCACTACCACCAAAATACGTCAGACAGCACGAACGCATTTATTGTAGAAACAACAGCTCTATTGGCTGGGTTTCTGATTATCGACACTCCTACAGTGGTCCGGTGATTCTTTAATAAAGGCAGCGTGGTGAACGGTTATCAGTGGTATGCATCAAGTTTGCTGAATTTACAGCAGCTTATACTTACCAAGGATTACTATGACTGACATCTTATCTGCAATCGCCGCTGAAAACGGTATCATCGAAAGCACTGACACCCCAAACACTGACACTCAAGCGGCTACTACTGACGCTGTTGACGAAAACCAAGTTACTTTTACTGATCTTGGCATCGCTAAGCCTATTCTAACTGCACTTGATCGCAGTGGTTACACCAACCCAACGCCTATCCAAGCACAAGCTATTCCTTTTGCTCTAGAAGGTCGTGATCTTTTATTGTCAGCGCAAACGGGTAGTGGTAAAACTGCCGCATTCGTTATCCCAGTACTTGACCGTTTAAGCCGTGCTACTAGCTTTGACAAACTAACCAAAGCACTTATCCTAACGCCAACGCGTGAGCTTGCTCAGCAAGTACATGACAGCGTTCGTACATACTCTAAAGATATGCGCGGTCTGTTCTGTGTACCACTAGTTGGCGGCGCACCGTACAATGGTCAGATCACTGCTTTGAAAAAAGGCGTTCAAGTAATCGTTGCGACTCCTGGTCGTCTACTTGACCATATCAATGCTGGTCGTGTTGATCTATCAAGCCTAGAAGTATTGGTACTTGATGAAGCTGACCGCATGCTAGACATGGGTTTTGCTGATGACATCAGTGACATCTTGCGCGCCGCTCCTACTGATCGTCAAACGATCATGTGTTCAGCCACTTGGGATGGCCCAGTAGGTAAAATCGCTGCCAGCTTCACTAAGAACCCTGAGCGTGTATCAATCAAAGTAGAATCTGCACACATCGAAGAAAAAGTGTACTACTGTGATGATTTCGATCACAAAAACCGTTTACTTGACAAAATCGTTTGCCAGCAAGATATGGAACAGATCATTATCTTTGCTGCTACCAAACGTAGCACTGAAAAACTAGCAAAACAGTTACAAGAAGCTGGTCATAAAGCAAGCTTCCTACATGGTGACTTGCCACAAAGCAAGCGTAACCGTATCGTTCAAGACTTGCGTAATGGTAAAGTTAAAATCCTAGTAGCGACTGACGTTGCTGCTCGTGGTCTAGACATCCCAGCAATCTCGCACGTTATCAACTATGATCTTCCACGCCAAACTGAAGATTACGTCCATCGTATCGGTCGTTGTGGTCGTGCTGGTCGTACTGGTATCGCTATCAGCTTATGTAGCATGGATGATCGTCCACAGCTTAACGCCATCAACCGTTATTTAGATCGCAAAATGGAAGTATGTATCATCGAAGGCATGGAGCCTAAGAAAACTTACGTACCTAGCGAAAACAAAGGTAATGGTCGTGGCCGTGGTCGTGGTCGCTCTAACGGTGGTGGTAATGGTCAAGGCCGTGGTCGTTCAAGCGGTGGCTATCAAGGTAATCCTGCTAATGCTCGTGGTCGTTCAAGCGACAGCTCATCAACTGGTCAACGTGCTAGCAATGACAGCGGCTATCAAGGTAAGCCACGTGATTCATCTGGTAAGCCACGTGATTCATCTGGTAAGCCAAATGAGCGTTCAGGTGGCAAGCCTTATCAAGGCAAGCGCACTGGTGGCCCTAGCCGCGGTGATAGCACTGGCGTTCCACGTGGTGAGCGCGCTGCAACTGGTCGCGGTCGTCCAAGCGGCAGCCAAGGTCGTCCAGCTGGTCGTTCTGACAGCCGTGGCCAAGGTCGTCCAAACGGCGGCAACCGTGGTAACAACTCGTAATACGGTTATATTTGACGATTAAAATGATTGATTCATTGATCGTCTAAAAATAACACTAAAAAAGCCAGATACTTGTTATCTGGCTTTTTTGCGTTTGATAATTCTGTATTTGTCCTTGTATGAGTTTTTTGCCTTGTCTATACTGATTTACTTTTGCCCGTTGTAACACTTGGAGCACCTTGATGTCTGCCACCTCAAATTTAGCAATTGATAATTTGCCATTAGCTTTTGGCATCATCATGGCCATTATTGGTCTGGTTTTTTATACCCAAGGCTTACCGGGTAAGTTTTGGCGACGGTTTTATGCGGTACTACCAGGTATTGTGTTGTGCTGCTTTATACCAGCCACTCTGAATAGCTTAGGCGTCTTCGCTGATGGTATTGGCTCACAGATTTACGGTTTTACTGCGACTTATTTACTGCCAGCAAGTTTGCTGTTGATGACCTTATCGATGGATGTGCCCAAGATATTGGGCTTAGGTTGGAAAGCGATCGCCATGTTCTTCGCTGCGAGTATCGCCATCGTCATCAGCGGTCCAATCAGTTTAGGAGTGGCTAAGTGGATATCGCCTGGTATGTTCACAGATGACACGCTATGGCGCGGATTTTCAGCGGTGGCGGGTAGTTGGATCGGCGGTGCAGCCAATCAAGCCGCGATGAAGGAGCTATTCGGGGTCAGTGATGATTTGTTTGGTATGATGATTTTGGTTGATGCTACCAATGCCTCATTATGGTTATTGGCTATCTTGGTGATGGCAAAACACAGTGACAAGATAGACCGTTTTCTACGCGCGGATACCAGTAGTATCGATAAGGTTATTAAAGCCGTCGAGAGCTATGAGCGTGATCATGCGCGCCCAGCAACCATCAATGATTTGATGGTGATGTTTGGTTTATGTTTTGCGATGGTCGGAGTGGCGCATTTCGTCGGAGGACAGATTGCAGGGTTTTTTGCCCCATACAAATGGGCAGTACAGTATAGCTTTGCCAGCTCGTTCTTTTGGATGGTGGTGATTATCACCTTAATAGGCGTCATCTTTTCTTTTACTAAGATTCGCAGGCTTGATCATGTTGGTGCATCAAAAATAGGCACGGTATTTATCTTTGTATTAATCGCCGCGATCGGTATGCAAATTAATCTGGCCGGTATCGTCTCGCAATGGCGACTATTACTAATCGGTCTGTTATGGATGAGTATTCACATCGTGATTATCTTTGCTGTCGCTCGACTCATTCGAGCACCGTTTTTCTTTTTGGCGGTTGGCTCCAATGCTAATACTGGCGGCGCATCCTCTGCACCAATTGTGGCAACGGCTTTTCATCCGTCACTGGCTCCTGTCGGGGTATTCTTGGGTATTTTAGGTTATGCGGTAGGGACATTTGGTGGTTATATCAGCACGCAGCTGATGCGATTAGCCGTGTCTTAATCTCCCAGTAACCATTATCCTGATAGTATTTTTTGCTAAATAAACCCGCATTAATTGCGGGTTTATTATTATTAATGATTGGGTGACTTGAGTTATCGTTTTGTCTATCTATGCTATTGATACGTAAGCCTAGCCATAGCCTTGCATGAGTACGTGTTAACCTTTCTGCTAATTGAATAAAGACAAATAGGCATGTTAGGAATAAACAAAAAGTTAATAGGAACAGTAGCACTATGGCAAACCCAAAAAAATTAGAAGAAAAAACAAGTATAACAAGCACAGTAAAGAACGCTCTCTATAACCCTGACCAAGAAAACATTCAGGTCAGAGGCGCACGCGTACACAACTTGAAGAACGTCGATGTTGATTTACCTCGTAATGCGCTGGTGGTCTTTACAGGTATATCCGGCTCAGGTAAGTCGTCATTGGCATTTGGTACGTTGTTTGCTGAGTCACAACGCCGCTATCTTGATTCGGTATCCCCTTATGCAAGACGACTCATTGATCAGGTCGATGAGCCAGATGTTGATTCTATAGAAGGGTTGCCACCAGCAGTCGCACTACAGCAGAAGCGGGGTACACCTTCAGTGCGCTCGTCCGTGGGTAGCGTGACGACGATATCCAATGGTCTACGCATGCTGTACTCACGAGCAGGAGAATATCCGGCAGATCAAGGAATACTATATGCCGATGCATTCTCTCCTAATACGCCAGATGGTGCTTGCCCGACTTGTTCAGGTATTGGCCGCGTGTTTGAGGTCACTGAAGAGTTACTGGTGCCAGATAACAGCAAGACCATCCGTGAGCGTGCGATTGCAGCATGGCCACCAGCGTGGCAAGGACAAAACCTTAGCCGCATATTGACCACATTGGGTTACGATATCGACAAGCCTTGGCACACACTGCCGAAAAAAACACGCGACTGGATTTTGTTTACAGATGATACGCCGACGGTGCCTGTTTATCCTGAATACAACATTGAGCAAACGCGTGACGCGATTGAAAAGGGTGAAAAGCCAAATTATATGGGTACTTTTACCAGTGCCAAAAACTTCATTTTGCACTCTTTTGCCACCACTCAAAGCCCACGTACCAAAAAGCGCGTCTCGCAGTTTATGCAGATATCTGAGTGTCCAGAATGCCATGGCAAAAAACTAAAGAAAGAATCGCTATCGGTTAAGTTTGCAGGATTGGATATAGGCGAGCTATCACAGTTAACGCTAACAGAAATGGCGGAAAAATTAGAAGTAACCGCTTGTACCAAGGTAGCTGATAACACACCAAACCGCGAAAAAGCCATCGTCGCCCAGCGTATCGCCAGTGACATTCTCTCTCGTGTTGAGGCGCTGACAAGGTTAGGGTTAGGCTATCTCTCGCTTGAGCGTACCACACCGACGCTCTCTCCTGGCGAGTTACAGCGGTTGCGCTTAGCTACTCAAATTCGCTCGCAGTTGTTTGGTGTGGTCTATGTTCTTGATGAGCCATCAGCTGGTTTACATCCCGCTGATACTCAAGCATTGTTAGGGGCGTTAGATGAGCTAATCGCGGCTGGTAACTCGGTGTTTGTCGTTGAGCATGACGTGAGTGTCATTAGACATGCCGATTGGGTAGTCGATGTCGGGCCAAAGGCGGGCACGCATGGTGGCGAGATTGTCTATAGTGGTCCTACAGATGGACTTCGTGAAGTTACGCAGTCGCATACTGGTCAATATCTATTTGCCAATGCTACGTCTAACGCACAGTCAAAATCTAGCACAAGGCAGCCAGCAGCCTGGCTCAAGCTTGCCAACATTGAGCGAAATAACATAACAGGATTAGACGTTGAGTTTCCGCTTGGGGTCATGACCAGCGTCACAGGGGTCTCGGGCTCAGGCAAATCAAGCCTTGTCAGTCAAGCGTTGGTAGAGCTTATCAATGAAGCATTGGGACAAAAGACAGTTACAGAAGCGCCTATTGGTGAAGCGGATTTGTTAGAGCAAGAGCTTGAGTCAATAATTGGTGGTGAAATCGTCGCTGGCATGGAGCACGTCCGTCGGCTTATTAATATCAATCAAAAAGCGATTGGACGTACACCGCGCTCTAACTTGGCAACCTATACGGGTTTATTTGACGATGTACGTAAGCTGTTTGCAGCCACCAAGCAAGCAAAATCTCATGGCTATGATGCTGGCAGGTTCTCCTTTAACACCACAAAAGGCCGCTGCCCAAATTGCGAAGGCTTAGGGTTTGTCAGTGTTGAGCTGTTATTTCTACCAAGCGTCTATGCGCCTTGTCAGGTTTGTCATGGCCAACGCTATGACGAGGATACGCTGGCAATCACTTATCGAGATAAAAACATCGCTGAAGTATTAAACTTAACGGTTGAAGCGGCTCATGAGTTTTTCGTTGATGAGGCACCTATTTTGCGTGCATTAGAGGCATTGCTACAAGTTGGACTTGGCTACTTACGTCTGGGTCAGCCTGCCACCGAACTATCGGGCGGGGAAGCGCAACGGATTAAGCTTGCCACTGAGCTGCAGCGTGTGCAACGAGGCGACACGCTATACATATTGGATGAGCCAACCACAGGTCTACATCCTGCTGACGTGTCTATGCTCATGACGCAGTTAAATGGTCTCGTCGATGCGGGCAATACCGTCATCATGGTTGAGCATGATATGCAAGTGGCTAGCAATAGCGACTGGATCATTGATATCGGGCCAGGGGCAGGAGATGCGGGCGGAATGATTGTTGCTCAAGGTACGCCATATGACGTTTCTCAGTCAAAAGACAGCCGTACTGCACCATTTTTATTGGTGTAATGGCGCTATATTTATATCAGTGTCTTTACATCAGTAACATGTAATGATGTAAAAATGAGTATTAGAAATAGAATTTTTCTAATACTCATTTTTTATAAATATAAATAAATATCTATGCAGATGTCTCTTGCTGCACGTGCAAACGCTCAATTCTATCTAGATAACTATGTCCCAACTCTGGCTCTGCCGAGGCTATCCAAGCAGCATATCCTGACAGCGTATTTAAAGTCTCATCGGCGCGTAATGTGCCGCCTGACTCTAAGTTATGAACGGCTGCTCGTAACATGCGCTTGATTTGGCGTGATACCCTTGGCACACCGCTACCGTTAACGACCATGCCAGTAACATTATGCTGATTACCTGTACGAATCACACGTGTCTTGTCATTATTTAGTGCAAAGCCTTCTTCTCGCAATATTTTATTCACTGATCCTAAGAGCTGACCAATCAATTGGTTGTGCTTAGTGTCTGAATCGCTCTTTGCAGTGTTGGATTTCTGATTGGATACTGGCAAACTAAACGTTAAATCATCGGCATAGCGGCTATAGCGCAAGCCAATTTTGTCAGCCAGTCCCGTTAAGCGTCGATCTAAATTTAAGCAGACGATATTGGATAGTGCAGGGCTAGTAGGTGCACCTTGTGGCAAAGCTCTATCACCCAATGCCACATAGTAGGTAACGCCATCTTGTTTGATGATTTGTCTGGGTGCTTCGGTGCACAATAGCGCCAGTAGCGTGGATATTTGTTCTTGATAACCGGCATGACGGAATACGCCTTTGACGCGGCGCCAACTGACACTAGGGAAAAAGTCTTTGACATCCAGCTTAATAAGCAGCTCGCTATTGCTGTGTACGGCTGCATTGGTCACGATGGATTTGCCACGAACAAAACCATGTGCGGCATCATGCGTCGTTAAGTTGTTTAAGACTTGATTCAAAATCCAGCGCTGTACAAACTTCAAACGCGGTATGGGCGACCAAATTTGACGCGCTGTTCCATTGCGCTTGGCAATAGTGAAATGCGAATAGGCCAGATTGGTTGCGACGTCCCTTTGATAGCAGAGTCCTTTCAACTGGGGCACGGTTAGGTTAACTGCGTCTGCCAGCTCAGTATGCTTGTTGAGTAGTGGTAATTTATTTTCAATAAGCCGATTGGAAGCGTCTTTGATATCCCATTTATCGGTACTGGTGTCATCTGACCAGTAAACTTGGTGACCAAGATGGACAATATGATGGGCTTTATAGGCTTGCCACGCTGATTTCTTGAGGATTCTTTCTTCTGCTGCCTCTTTTTTCAAGGCTTTTTTATAGCGATCCCGTTCTTTTGGGCTCATATTATCGACAGGTTGGCGATCTACCATAAAGCCGTTCTTCACCAGCTGCTGCTGAACGTATTGATAGCGTCCGCCTGCCAGCTCAATGTCTTGCCATAGTTGCTGCCACTGTCGCTCAAAGGGCGTGGCATTAGGCACAGGGGTTATATAATCATTTTGCTGCTCTGTCTGCGTCGTCATACCTTACACCCCTTGGTTTTCGATAAAGCCTTTGGCTTCAAATCTGGCAATATGTTGTAAATAAGCCGCTTTGGCTTGAGCAGGTTGGTTAAACACAAAGTGCTGATGCGTACTGTCATCGCCCGTGGTCTGCTCAATCGTTATTTTTTTATGTGCAATGGTCAGATAGATATAAGTAATACAGGTCTCATCTGTTGCGACCACAGCCTTTTCTTTTATACGATCTTTTATATTTTCTGCTGTATTATCTAGAGATGGTTCTGATAGCTGCGCCAATGCAGATAAGTCCATCACCAAGCCTGAAGATGCTGTGATAGCCTCGTTTTTATACTGAGTGGCAGCTTTAGTGGAATGGCGAATAGAGTGATGAGCAGGTACACGCTGACTCAATATGCGAGTGTCATGCCAGCTGTCATTTTTGGCAGTGGTACTGTCGTAATTGTTATAACTGAGCCTTAATGCGATGAGATGTGCACACACACCTTGTGTGAGTCGGTGCTGTAAATACTGCGGACAGCTACATTCTGCTCGGCTGACCAGTGCTTCATCGCCCAGTTGCAGCTGACTGTGGTAAGTACGTCGATCCTCTTCAACATAGATATCAGCACTGATGCTCACGCCTTTAGTAGCGACGGTCTCGACAGAGAACTTCTGCACGGCATCCGCACGGCCAATCAAATCAAAGGCCTGTTTTTCTGCCTCATTGTGATAAGCAAACTGCGCCATATCAAGCGGTGTCTGCGTCAATGGGCGATAGTAATAGCTCCCTTGCGCGATATCATAACGAATCAAGCCTTGCTGCGTTCCTGCTAGTAGCCACTGTCGCACTTGGGCTTGCGTGATAGGTGCTGATTTTAATTCTGACTCTTGCGTTGATAGCTGCTGGGTCAATGATTCTACCGTACTTGGGCGGCGAGTAAGAATATCAACGACCTTTACTAAACCACTATCAGTACTTTCTGCTACTTGTTCACGTGCTTGCTTATTATCCGCGCTGAGTGTGTTTTGCTGTG
This sequence comes from Psychrobacter sp. SCQQ22, assembly GCF_015864605.1. NCBI lineage: Bacteria > Pseudomonadati > Pseudomonadota > Gammaproteobacteria > Moraxellales > Moraxellaceae > Psychrobacter > Psychrobacter sp. SCQQ22. The sequence continues at coordinate 323,612 of NZ_JADYWZ010000004.1, read as the reverse complement.
GGCGCTTGGGTAGTAACAAGTCAAAGTTTAACGACTGTGACCAATTGGCTTGGCTAAAGCCTGTCATAGCAAAGGTGAAATGAAAGCCTTTGCCTTTTAGTGTCCAGTAGCTTGGCATGCCTTGACCCAGTAGCGATACTGAAACGCTGTCAGTATGTGGCAACAGACGTTTTAATAGGCTGAGACGACGGCGACCCCATAAGCGAATCAGCTTCGCTTGTTGACCTTGATAGGGCTTTTGCTGTTGGCTGACTTGGCTAGTAACAGTGATGTCAAAAGGCTCTAATATAATCACTGGCAGCTGCTGAGGTCTAAGCTCAATCAACAATCCTCGGCGTTTGCCTTTGATATCAGCATGCATGCGCAGCTCAAACAATACGTTATACAGTGCGATTGGATCAAGATGAATGGTGTCTTGTGGTAATTGACCTGCAGACTGTACTTGTAACAGTGCTCTGATCCAGCTTTTAGGCACATTAATGCGCTTTTCTATGATCTGTTTTTTTACGGTGGGCGTGGCCACTGTACTATCAGTATCTGCTTCAGCTGTCTCTGGCATGGTTTCGAGTAATTGTAAGCCGACCGCTTCATGACCAATGTCTAACATTGTTTGCTGATGGTCGCGAATTTTCTCAATACCGTTAAACAACGCCGCACTATAATCAATACTTGTGGTACCAAGGGTAGCTTCGGCACTTTGCTCAAAAATCTCATTGGTTAATGTCAATTGAGCATAGCAGCCTTCATCACGGCTAAATACCTCAAAGCTAACACCTTGCTCATGCACCTGAATAATCGGGTCCAAAATACAAAAAGCCAGTGGGTCATTGTCGAACAACCACGTGAAATAATCACGCTGCGCAGTAAATAGGTTTTTATTGCTGCTGGCACGGCGCATCTGCATAAATACCGTGTACGCTGAGCGGTCTTTTGGCACATAGCGATAATCACTACTCACCACATCAAATAAGGCTAGCAAACTGTCACGAAAGACAAGGGGAGATTTGACCTTACCGTGGAAGTTAACCTCCGATCGATTCAGCTGAGCAAATAGAGCCACATGCTGAGTGTGTTCGGTCGTTTGCGCCTCCGACAATGAATCTGACGATTCGTTAACTTGACTAATCTGGCTAGGTGCGGCGTAGTCCAACTGCATCATCAGGCCATCAGTGTTTGCTACTACTTCTGACTCTGTTTCTGATGCTTGGTCTAATTGATTGTCTATAGTCATTGACTGTCTCCTTCACCCTGATTGCTTTTTTGACTGCTGTCCTGACTATATGCCAACGGACGCTTTTGCTGCGCTCGTATCATGGCACGTTGCCAGCGGCGTAGTACTTTATAAGCAAGCTTCTGAATGTCTGAATTTTCATGTGCCATGAGCGTCGTCAGCCATTGTTCAATATTTGGATCATGTAGCTGTCCAAGCGCTTCAATGGCACGGATACGAACCGTCAGCTCCATGTTGTCATTACTCGCACAATGATAGAGTGCATCAGCGTCTTTGGCTCTGATCCACTGTAGTAGCTGCTGATTGATTGGTATCTCGGTAGACGAGCCCTTATGTTTTAGCGCATTCTTTACTACCGTTATTATGGATTTTTGGGTAGATGTACCGCTTTGTTCAATACGAGCAATCACAGTTCCTAGCAAGGCTTGGTTGTCATAAGTAAGCTGCGATTGAGTTGCTGTCGAGACAACGCTCAACGTTGGCAAGATACTTGATAGCACCTTATCTTCAGCGGCAGGTCTAGCCAGCAATGCTAACAGCGCTTGCTGCCACCAACCGCTAACAGTCGTAGAGAGCAGTGGAATAGAGGTGATGGTCAATGGTTGACGAGCATCATTGAGCCAATCAAGCATTGCCGCGATCTGCTTAGTAGCCGCTTTGTCGACAGCGCCTTTGGCAGTTGTAATGGCTATATGACGCATGATTAGCCAAACCAGTTGTCTGATGGTGCCACCCACTTGCTCAACCATATCAATCCACTGACTATTATTGATGGTCGTTGGACTGCAGTTGATGGTATCGATAAGCGTATGCCATTGCTCGCTTGCAGTGTCAAAACGCTGCTGCAACGTCGCAACCATTTCTTTGTCTAAATAGCTAGTTGGATATTGGGTCAGATAGCACAGTCCAATATGCTGTGTCAGTGTGTTACTACTGCTAATCAACGCGGTAAGCTGCGATGTTGGCATGTCTTGCTTGGCCATAATGGCATTTTGCAGTGCCATCAAGGTGTCGGCTGGTAAGTGCGCGCCATACTGGGTGATAAATGCTGCCAGCTCATCGATGCTGCTATTATCAATGATACGCTTTAGACTCAAATGCTCAGTCTCTTCTATAAAGTCATTATTATGGCTTTGGATGGCTGCCCAATCATAAGGATAAATCTGCGTCGCAAGACTGCCCCACGTTTTCTGTGATGCCGTATAAGCCGCCATGAGCACAGCACGATCTAGGTTGTTTTGCTTTAAGATATCTAAAATTAATGCTTTATTGGCATCGCTATCATTCATCTGCAGTAGCCATACCGCATGCCTTTGTGGACGGAAGAATATGGCTTTATCGATATGAATGCGTATATAGTGGCGTATTTCTTCCCAAGCAGGCGTTGTGTTGAGCCAGCGCAGTCCATTTAACCAATGGACAATGCCGGGATTGGTGAAATGGATTGCGGGGTCTGACAAGTGCGATTTTAATAGCTCAAAAATATGCGGGCTATGTTCAAAATCACCACCTTGTGCAAGGCGACCCAAGGCTTCGCTAGCCACGTCTTGCAAGTAATGTTCATCATCTTCGGCCAGTTTGATTAACTTATCATAGGCTTTGTATAAAGTATGAACCTGTAAGTTTTGATCAGCGTTGTTCACAGGCGCTTTGGCATTAGGCGAGTTATCACTTTGGTTTTGATGGTCACTGCTGCCTAGCAACTCGCCAATGGCTAACACACTGCAACTGCGGAATTCAGCATCAGGGTTGTAATCTATCGTTGCCATCAAGATATTGACCCCATCAGCGTGACCACACTTAGCCAGTCCTTCAGCCGCGGCAAATTGCACATCAGCGTCTTTATTGCGTAGAGCGTTTTGTAATGAGGCAATGCTGCTATGTCGTCTTTTGGCTCGATATGCCAGTGCCTCGACCAATTTAAAGGTATGGTTAGCTGGCATCTGCTCGTAGGCTAGGGCTAAAGCAGTATCAATGCGTGAGGATAAATCGCTATCGCCCGATTGTACCCATGCCAGTGACGGTAATAGCTGCGCGGCAAGCGCATAATCACTATGATTCATAAGCGTAGTAAACAGTGACAACAAGACTTGCGAGTCTCTAGGGTGCTGACGTTGTAACCAGCGCGTGTCTTCACGCTCCTCCAAATAATCCTCAATGTTTTGATCGTAACCACTGATTTTTACTAAGGTATCAAATAAATATTTACGCTCTTCTTTATTTTTTTGCGGCGTGTGCTCAAACAGACTTTCTAAACGCTGTAGTAATGGCGCCACGAGATTCGTGTTACGTAGGTCAGCGATATCCCAATAAATAAACTGCTTAGGTTTGTTGATATGTGGATCATCAAGTAAGGCTAATAATCGTAAGTGCGCTTCATTGGCGACCTGTTCAGCAGTCGCAATATCAAAGCTGCTATTTAAACGACCCTCTAAAGTGTTCTTATTGATGAATTGGTACGACGTGAGTGCCTCAGTAAGTAATTTCCAGCTACGATATCTCTCATTACTGGACTGAGCGTCTTCAGCAAAATCAAATAAGCTATCAAATAGCGTGCTGTCCGCAAAGAGTACGTCATGAAACTCGACCAGTTGACTCAGTGCTTGATATTTTGCATTCCAATCATCACTCTTCACAGCGTGCAGCAAAAACGTCAGTTTGTCTTGGCGCTGCACTGACGGCGATTGACTGTTTGCAAAGGGCGTGACGATGACTTGTTTCCATTCAGCAACGATCTGAGGCAGTAGCGACTGACAATAGGTCTGTAGCCCAAGTAAGCTAGCAGGCAGATGGCCTAGTCGGCCTTTTAGCAGCTGATAGGTCTCTTCTGCTAAGGTGTGATTATTGATTTTTAATAAATCAATGAGTTGTTGATCAGCCCTACTACTGACAGTAGCTGTATCCGATGGTTTTCTTTGCTGCTGTACGGCATTATTATTTGCGGTATCTAGCAATAGATCCAAGCCGCGTTTGACCATATCACGGTAGGGCGTGCTCATGGCATAGTCAGCCAGCTTTTTGGCAGGCATGTCCAGTTTATACAAGCATGCCCAAGCCAACTCACGAGTGTCAAAACTACTGTGGTTGAGTAGTGGCAACAACACGCGACTGGTACTATCTCGCCAGTCCTCATCGTTATTAGTGTTGTTATTGGTGTTAAGCTGCGATGATTGAGTAGCAAGCCACATTAGCCCTCGCATGGCTTGGTCTGTGGTGCTGCTATTAGTATAATAATCATCGCCTGCGCGTATGACACCAATCCAAGCGCCAAAAGCAAGGGACTGGTATGGATAATGCACCTCAGAACTATCTTGTTTGTCAGTAGGAGAGCTACCTACTGTTTGCGCATCGTCGTTTGAAACATCCTGAATAGAAGCTGATACAGGGTGAGCACTTAACAATGCCTGCAAACTGCGTTGCCATTTTTGTAGTGTCTCAAAAACATCGTCCTCATCGTCATAATAATCATGAGCGAGTAATTCAGATAAGTTGCAGATAACATCGATAGTTTGGGCGCGTACCGATGGCTGCTGATGGCAACTGAGGTTGGCGAGCTGTTGTAAGTTTTCGGTACTGACGGTTGTCAGAGTACTTGCTCGGATAGAGGCCGTATTATTCGACTGTCCTTTAACACCACCTTTATCTACCATGTTTGGCATGGCATCCATCATCATTGTAATGACTTCAGAGTGAGCGGATAAAACACTGCCTAATTTACGTGACAAGTAATCACTTAGGTACTGCCACGTTGACGATAGTGCTGGCTGGTTATTAGGGTGTTGTACGTCATTTGGGTAACGAGCGAGTATATTGGCGTAGACTACTGCCGTGTCATTATCCGCAAAGCTTAGGGCTTCTATCAGTCGGTTAGGTCGACCAGTGCTAGTAGTGTCTGTTTTAGTAGCTTGCAGGCTATCTTGCCAGTCATCTTGTAAGTTATTAAATATCAATAACAGTCTGGCTGCTACTGCATAGGACTCTGACTCAAACAAAGGCTGTAATTGCCGTGCATGTGTAATACCTAAACCGTGCTGCGCTTGTAGCCAATGCGTAGGCGTCATCGGTGCAACAAGCGTACTCAGATTGTCTGTCTCGTCTCTTATGTTATGAGTAAGGAAGTACTGCCCTCGAGCATCACCCAAAATAGCCAAACACAAACTGGCTGATTGACTGATAATGGCGCGCTCATCTTTTTGCCATTTCACCAGTAGATCAATGTCCTCAAAAGAAACTATCTGCGTAATCTTTGGTGCAAGAGGTTTAAAATCAGCATCAGGGTGGTGTAGATATTTAGCATACCAACCTAGCGCATCATGCTTTGATGGGTATGCCAGTTTAGACAAGCCAAACAGCGCTTGGCTAACATGACTGTGCCACTGGGTATAGCTATCACTTTTCTTACCTTGAGAGGGCATAGGCAGTTCTAGATAGTGTTTAAAGACTTGATACGCTTGTTCATCACTCCGCTGTGCCTGTTCTTCGTCAGTGTATAAGCGTGATTGACTGGCCAGTAGTTGAGCGACTGTTAGCTGTATATCAGGGTAAGGGCTGTTGAGGGCAGCGGTAATCAATGCTTCGTGTTGATTCGGTTGATCATCGGTGCCGTTTTTATTCGCTAAAATAGTAGGCTGTAAGTCTGTCAGCGCCAAAGCAACCGTCAAGGCTTGCTTGCGCAGCTCAATACTGTCATCAGCGAACATAGCCACTAGAGCTGGCATCAACTGTGTCAGCTGAGTCGTATTCGCTCTGGCTTGCACTGTCGTAAAGGCCAGTTGCTTGGTATCAGCATAAGGGCTGGCAAGCGCATTCAGCATTACGTCAGCAAACCCTAAATGCTTGCTTTGCTTAAGTGCGATGTCAAAGGCTTGCTGACGAATAGCGGCAAACGTATCTGCAAAGAACAGGGTCAGGACAGCTTGATTGGTCTTTTGGTGGCTAGTTTCTTCAGTGTTATTGGCTTTATTCGTTTTATGTTTCGATGTCATCGACAGCAACAGTCGTTGCCATTCTTCTATCGCCACTTGATGCACATCTTCAAAGAGGCTTTGCTGCAATAGCTCAATGATGTCAACGATGGCGCTGTCAGATGACTGCTTAAATTGGCGGTTTAATAGAACTTTAACCACTTCTAACCGAATGCTGGTAAAAGGATTATTCAATGCCTGTAGCAGTATGTCTGTCATCTCTGACGACATCTGAGCGCTTTTATCACTGCTATCACCACTATTTGCGCTATCTGGTGCAATATGCTTTAAAAACAGCGCTAAAGACTGCTCGTGAATATCTTGATGTTTAGAAGCAAAACCCGTCGCTGCCCAGGATAATGCATTGTCTGACAACTTACCATAGGCTTGCATGGCGACTTGGCGCACGCCAGCGTCCTTATCATCTAGTAATGTCGGTAGGACTGCTTTGGCGTCTTCTATATTTAAATGACCAAGCGCGGTGGCCACACCAGCACGGATGATGGCGCTGTCATCATGGCTCATCAGACTAATCAGGGTGCCAAACGCTCGTTTGTCTTGTAGGCAAGCCAGCGCATAAGCCGCTCGGAAACTGATATCTTCGTGACTATTGCTTAAGCTTTGTAATAATGGCTCTAACGTGTCATTGCTTAGCTTTATAGATTCAGCAGCAGGCTTCTTGGATTTGGCCGTTTTAGCCTTACTCTTAGATGCTTGGGTACTATCTGCTTGCGAGATAAAATCTTGCGTAGATAAGGTTAAACGTATTGCCTCATCGGATTCTGATTGTTTAACACTCTTATCATTGGTCGCTGTGCTGCTAGCATTATCTAATAGCGTGCCACGCAGTAAGCGAAAGTCATCAAAATCAGTTAGGGTACGTAAGGTTTGCGTGTCACCTTGCTGTTTCAACGCCTCTATCAATTTAGGCTGAGACAGCAATGAGACGTAAAACGCCGTTTGCCTAATCTCTGTATTACGATGATGCTGTAGCAGCATCAATTGACGCGAGACTTCAAGGTGATTTAGCATGCCGCGCTGATACAGACGAATTAACCCTGATTGGACAATGTCTGATTGATTGCAGTCTAAGGCCATCAAATCTGCTTGCGGACTGTTCTCTGGCAATAAAGTCTCAAGGGACGCCAATGCTTGCTTACGAATATTCGCAAAACTGTGTGACAACGCTTCTCTTAAAATAGGTAAGATGCGGCGCTGGCTGGTGGCATCCTTCATCGCAACCTTTAGGTAACCTTGTAACGCAGAAGCCACCACTTCTTCGTAGTAACGGTTTTTAAAGGCTTCTTCTAGATAATGCAGCGGGCGCTTTGCCGTACTTGCGCGGTCGGCCAAGGCATGAAAAGCAGCAAGGCGTACTTTTGCACTGTGCGCCGAGCTTAGTTGCTGCTCTAAAACCTGTGCAGTTTTATCAAGATTAGTAGTAGCAACCCACTGTACCAATTGCAATGCTTGATTGGCCGTGAGCGTATCGCTATCAGCAAGTGATTTTTTAACCAGCTCTAATATTTGGTTATCTGCTTGTGCCTGTAGCAGCGCCAAGCCTTCTTTAAACGACACATCATTATTGTTTGAAGTATCTGTGAGCAGATTGCTGATTCTCTGATAGCCATCTTTGATGATATAAGTGACTGGCAATAGCTTGCTATTTTTTGACGTACTTTGAGTATGGTCAATAGGTATGAAACGTAGGCTCTGATCGGCACTGACTACGATGAGCGCTGGTTGTTCAGCGTAAGAAGATAAGGCGATCTGTCGAGCCTTGGTTAGATCCTCTTTACAGCTGTTTGGCTGACCTTTATCAAATGCCCATGATTTGACGCTCTTGTCATCGGCGGCAGTGAACAACCGAGTGTCTGAGACACAAAGCGCCGTGATCATTTCGCTGTGTTGGCTAGACTTGGCTCTATCAACAGGATGCAGATCGCCTTGGATATGAGTACGGTATAAGCACTTATCTGCGCCTGCTGAGAAGAAATACTGCCCAACTGGCTCAAAACAAAGCGCGTTTACTTTACCTTGGTGGAGCTGTTTGCGACTACTTAGATTGAGCTGGGCTTCCTCTGAGGTCCATTGATAGCTACTAACAGCTCCTGTTTTATCTGCTACGACTAACCACGAGCCATCATTTGAGGTTGCTAGCGCTGTTAATGCAGACTCCTTACTTGATGCTGCTATAGAAGACGAATAAGGCTCAATGATGACAGTACTGCTGGCTTGACTGTCCTGATAAGGCCATATCACAATGTGTTTTGGATATAAGATAGCCAACGCATTTTGTAGTGGTGCCATTGCTACAGCACGGCCTATAGCACTGTTGTTATCTTCAGGTGCATCAAGCAAGGATGTAGCACTAGTCTTCTTAACTTTCTTTGCTTGCCAATCCGTTTGATAAAGATGACCATCGTCACCAATCATAACAATAGTGCTGTCATCTATTTTGGTGATGGCTTGCATCGCACAAGGCAGTGCAGTTGTCGATAAGCTAAATTGCTCACCTTGTTGATCAAGGATGTATAAGACCGTATTAGATGCTTGCTGCTGGCGAGTAATAAAAAGACTGCGCCCATCTTGCTTGGTTGTTTTTTGAGTTGCCGCTTGAGTGCTGTTAGCCTTACTGACTAAGCCAATGATTTGACCCCAATAGGGGAGTGTTATTGTTTTCATGGTGTTATCTCAGTTGAGGTGACGTCATATTTTTTAAGTATCTTTTATCTATATCTGTTTGCAAAAGCCATCAAGCAGATGCCACTGGCTGCAGATTTTTAGATAGCTCAGGATAGCGATGCAATAACCGTGTGACAGCAACCAAACACGCATGACGCTCCATCTTGCCTGCCGAGTGCGTAAAGGTGAACAGTGTGGGCATAATGAGCGCCGCAAAGGTGCTGTCAGCCAATGCCACATCACGAAAGGTCTCAATCAATGCCAGTTTGGCACGACTCGCAGATATAGGTTTTAGCGTGATATTGCTATCTGACTCAGTTTGCTCTGATGAGGTTTTATCTGAATAGCGTTGATGTTTTTGCTTACTGCTGTCACTAGCACTTGGCTCTTGCGAACCGCCTAGACGGCCAGGCGGTAGCTCAAAAAGACCACGGCGTAGCAACATTAATAATTGATCAACCTCTGCAGGCAAGCTTGCCAAACGTTTATCTGACTGCTCTGTTATGACTGGTTGTGCGCGGCTGTCTTTGTCTCGTACAGCATCTTTATCGGTAGTGTTTGGTTGCCAGTTTGGAGACACGTGACGCGCCTTATAGTGTTTCCATAGCATGGTCACGGCGGCATAGCGTACTTCGCGGTCTGTGCTTTGGGTCAATCGATATAGAGACTGCACATCTTGGAAGTTGGCGTGACGCTGCAGCAAGGTGATGCCGATTTGGCGAGCGACTCGCGCTTTGCTTTCAATCAACGCATTCAGCATGCCAGCATTCAATTGTGCTGACTGAACGTGGTAACGTCGATTGGCAACGGATGGCTTGTCCAATAGTGCACGCTTTAGCAGTTGAGTGATATCCGTATAGGGAGATTCTGCCATCATCAGCCATAGGGCTGGCGTTGGTTGCCACGTCGCCATTTCATACTCACTCAGTAATAAGCCAAATTCTCGCAGCTGGCTATTACGGTGTTGCAATAAAGGAATGACACGTTCCGCATCAAAGAACGAAGAAGGGATAATCGCATCGGGATCGACTGGTCTGTCTGTCAGTGCCATACAGATCTGTTCATGATGATGACTGAGGTAGCTGATCGCAAGCTCACTGATGGGTGCAGTAGCGTCATCTGTTGCCATATGCCACAGGGCGTTGGCACCTGCAAAAGTATCGTCTTCAGACACCTCTCTCGATTGACCGCTTAGCATCTGCAAAAATGCGGTTTCGGAAATAATCTTTAGCGGCGCACCATCGGCGATTAAGCTTTCGGCTTTAACTTGCTTGCTACCTTTACGGCCATTACCGTATAACGGTGAACCATCATCACCGATGACCAAGTAATCTAACTTGCCGTTGACAGCACCACTGATGGCACCATTAGCCGCTTTCACAACTTTTTCGGCCTCGCCACGAGTCATGCTTTGCATCTTGCCTGTGAATAAATAGCGTTGGCCGGTTAAATCTACTTCAGTAGCAGCGTCGCTACTCGAGTCTTTATTGTCAGTGCCATTACTGGAAGCGTTGTCAGTAGAGGCGCCTTCATTACTGTCAAGATATGCGATAAAGTCGGCAGGCAAGAATCCTTTGTTAATGCGTTCAATCGCAAATTCGCGGTATACCGCCTGTTCGCTATGGGCTAACTGCATTAACCAGTCAAAACCTAAATCTATCGGCGCAAACCGACGCACATCAGACAGCCAATCCCTCACGTTTTCTGCTAGATATTCATCAAAGGCCAAATGCTTTTGCCAGTTTTTAATAGGGGTGTCAGCAGATTTTAATTGTTCAATATATTCACTCACTTGCCAATCAGGCTCATAGGCAAGTGCATGCCAATAGCTCATATCAAGCGTCGCTGCTGACAGTACATCTTCATCAAACCAATCGGTAATAGTCGCTTGCGATAATGGGTGTAACAATAGTGTTTGCCATACTGCCGCATTTACTTGGCTCAAATCCAAACGTCTGAGCTGGTCCAACGCAAAGTCCATGCAGTCGCTGTCATTACAGTCATTATTATTGTAGTAACTGCCATTATGAGCAGAGAAGTCCTGTTGCTCTGGTATATCTAGCTGCTGGGCAACGCGAATAAAGTATTCAGTCCCTAGCTCTTTGGCGCTATAAAGCTCAGGCAGTTTTTTTATGGCAAATTTTACGCTGTGTGTTCTACCGCTAGTCAATCGTTCAAAAAACCACTCAGGGGTTAAATCGCGCCTTGTAAAGTGTTTGCTAAGTTGTTTGCTCGCGGTTTGATAGTGATGCTCTGTGTCTAACAGCTGACCCCAACCGTTGACACCGATATCAGAAACAGGATCACGACTCAAGATATTGTTGATGGCAAAGCTTCTAATAGGCTCATAATCTGACATTGCCAGTAGCATCAGCTCAGTGAGTGATAAGTTCTGAGCGTAGCTTTTGGCATAGCCAATCGCATACTGATAAGCGGCAGGATAGTGTGAATGGAGTAGTTGTAGCACCACTTGATGCAAGCCCAATGTTTGAAATTTAGACTTTTCAAAATGCGGTGAATTTTCTAATAACCAAACAATCATCTCGTCACGCGCTTTGCTGTGCGCTTGTCCGGCAGATAAATATTGTAGCGTCTCACCACTCACATCACGTAATTGGGTCTTAAAGTCGTGCTTTAGGCTATCGGTTGCAAACTGTCTGACAGCCTCGTTTTTGGCGATAGCCAATAGCTGGATAAGCGGTTCAGGGTCTCGTTGCCACGCTTCAGAAAACGCACGACCTTTTGCATCAAAGAGCTTGCGAGGTGAGCGACTGCTGAATCGATTGACGCCATAATCAAGGCTGTTGTGGAAGCAGATGTGATTGAGCACCCAGCTGCTCGTTTGTTCAGGGCTGCCAGCCGTCATGGTTTCGTCATAGCTGGCGAGTACAGAGACGGCAGCATCAATATAGCCAATTGGCATTTGCTGACCCAACTGCCGCAGATAACGCCATGCTCTGAGGCTCATATAGGTTTTGGTAGCTAGGCTGACCGTAGAATCAGCGGTTTGATTGAAGCGTTGTAAATCAATCTTGGCGGCAATTTGTCCAAATATCTCATAATCTTGAGAAAATTCAGCTTGCTTATAAATGCGCTTCAATCCTTTCCACACACCATAGCTGACCGGCAAAGCTGTAATGGCTTGTTTTAAGATGGTTCTAGAATACGCGCTGCTATCTTCCCAAAGTGCGGTCAATATTAAATGGATTTTGTAACGATCAGGGAGAGGGTAAACGCCTTCGTCTGCCTCAAGCTTGGCAATCATTGCCACACGCTCTACAAACTGTACTTTGGGGTTTTGCTCCCGAAACTGATGACTTAAAATTTTGTCCAAAAATCGCTCAAATGTCAGTTCGTGCTCGGGGATGGGCGACTCAGGAACATCATCAACTTGTGTTGCTAATAAACATAACTTATCAACCAAGCTTGGGTCTTGAGCGTGCCAAGCTTGCTGAATTTGTGCGAAGGACAGACTCATAGAAATTTGCCTTAATTTTTATTTTGTCAGCTTACAATGAATGTTTCGGTAAAATTTTGATTACTATGTAACCGCGTTTTACAAAAAACATCAAGGACTTTTGTCACAAAATAAATAGCTTGCGACACCTACTGTCGCAAGCAAAGAAAGTGGTCAATTATGTATTGACAGTACTAACTGTTATGAGGCACACTTAACGGGTTGTGAGATTTAGCGTTTCACCGTTTACGGTGAGGGGCGACGTTGCGTCGTCCACGAGTCAAGCCATTACATTTTACCCAAGGAAGACTGTTTCAGTCCTGCTAATACCTAGATAAAGGCCCTAGTGTCATTAGCTCGCTGGCGCAATCACGCAATCGTGATTGAGCTAATGCACTAGGGCCTTTATCTAGGTGCAGTCCAGTGAGTCTTCCATGTACCAGGTCATGAGGTAGATTACACAACAATTGAGTGCGACATCATTATGATGGCATTCAAGGCCTTTAAGGCAAAACCGGAGTAGGGCTGTTTATTCAGCGTTACTCCGGTTTTTTATTGCCTGATTATTAGTTGATAATAAAAAAGCCCTTTGCATTAGACAAAGGGCTTTTTTAGTGCAAAAGATATATAAATGGCGTGTTCTTATACTGAGCTATTTATTCCAATAATTATCAGGATACTCAGGTAGCTCAACCAATATATTGCGTAGCGCCTTTGACCACTGCCGACGAATGGTATTGAAATACTCATCATTCTCATCAATACGACGACCTTCAGGTGTCTCTAAACTGTCACTTTTATAAATGACAAAATCTATCGGCATGCCTACTGATAGGTTGGAGTGAATGGTGGAATCAAATGACAGCATTAATGCACGCGCAGCATGCTGAATATCGGTGTCGTATGTGACTGACCGATCCAGAATTGGCTTGCCATATTTACTTTCACCCAGTTGAAAAAAAGGCGTGTCTTTGGTGGCCCTAATACAATTGCCCTCGGGATAAATCATATATAACTCGGGCGGCTGGCCTTTTATTTGTCCACCCAACATAAATGAGCTGGTAAATTGACTACCGTTATCATCATTAGCCACCGTTTTGGCATGGTTCATGACATTACGCATGCATTCACCCACCATTTGTGCGGCATCAAACAGTGTGAGTACAGTATTGAGATTGCTTTCATAACGTTGGTCAATATCATGCTGCAACTTGGTAAATACCGCTTGCGATGTGGCCAGACTACCAGCAGTTTGTAGCACCATCACGCGTTCTCCCTCAATACCATACTGATACAGCTTTCTAAACGTTGAGATATGATCGACACCTGCATTGGTGCGAGTGTCACTAGCGAAAACCATACCATCTTTTAGGCGAATGGCAGCACAATAAGTCATAAAACATCCTTGGTGGTGAACATAAAAGGTATCAGGCTATGATAGACGCGTGACCAGTACCTGACTGTAAAGATTCTCATAGCCGCCGCCCATACGTACACCGCGTACAGGGGCAGTATCTAAGTAGTCTCTACCAATAGCGACGTAGACGTGAGAGCTTGGTTGAAACAGCTGATTTGATATATCAAAGGTATACCAGTAGCCATCTAACCATACTTCTGCCCACGCATGACTAGCCATGTGGTTTTCGGTATCGTCATACAGATAGCCTGATACATAGCGGGCTGGAATATGCTGATCACGTAAGCAGCCTAAAAACACATGAGTATGATCTTGGCACACGCCAGCGCTCGTCGCAAAAGACTCAGCAGCTGTCGTACCTACATGGGTCACGTCCTTTACGAATGGCATTTTCATGATGAGGGCATTGGCCATCGCCTTTAGGCTGTCATGCGTGGGTTTCTTTAGATAAGGCGCTGCAAACTCACGCATCTCTTGTGAACATTTGGTCAATGGCGTTTGTACGGTAAACAGCAGATAGGGGACATGAGCCATATCCTCTAAACGTTGGGTCTCTGTATCAATCTCCACGATACCTGACGCTTGCATTTGCAAATTATTATGCGCCTCATTACGGCTTAGCGTGAGCCAGTCATTACCAAAGCCATCCTTTTGATTGGTCGCCACTTTAGGGAGCATTACCTCCCATTCATGAATAATTTGATGCGGCATCTGCATGGGAGTCATGCGTATATACTGGACACTGCGCTGTGCAAGCTCGCCGTAGTAGTAATTGGTTTGATGGCTGATTTGAAGTTTCATGATAGCTTCCTATTTTTCTGTTTATTTCATATGTATGGTCAATCCCATATAAATCGAATACAGTGTCAGGCTCGCTTAGTTTGCTATTGTTCGTGCCTTTACGTGCCTTCCTTGCTTTCAAACCCTATCGAATTGACTGTATCATTAGCGCTTGTCATCATTTTTCGGCTAGACACCTTGACGCAAAATGATATTAAACTCTTTGCTAATCAGCTCAAAATCACTAAATTTCTTCGATCTAATCATCTGATTGGCCAGACGTGTCAGCTCACGCCAGCGCGTGTTCTCTGGTAGCTCATTGATCCAGTACTTAAATTCAAGACTGACTTCTATTGAGTCCTCTTCCAGTAGCACAGCTCGCTCAAGCTGCTCAAAATGACGCCCTAATTGCCAGAAACAAGTCACTGTCGGGTGCTCTTGTTTCATAGCGGCGTTACATGCATGTAGCTGTAAGGTCGCAGCACGATAAGTACCAGCACTTGAAAGCCGCTTAATCAAATTATATAACTCAGCAGTATCTTTACCAATGACGCCTTTTGCCTCCTGTACATTGTCATCTATCGATTGAACGATGTTCGGTATGATATTTCGTTCCAAATCAGACAGCATCTGCGCTTTCATGGTCTTAAACGATTCATCCGCATCCGCGTCAAAACCTAAATGGCCGATTAAGTGCTTCAGCTGTGATTTTTTGAGATCGTCTTTGACCAGTTTTTTCATGACATCATCATAGTAATACAGGCGCTCACTGTATCGGCCCAGCCATATTAGATAACTGGCAGTGGAGAGTAGCAGAATCATGGGTGCGTCATCTAGCATCTCATAGCCCGCTTCTAGAGGCTGTACACGATCATAGTAGTTGGCGTGATCTGAGGTATTGGTCTCTGATGATAAAGGCGAGCATTTGCCAGCTTGACCATTGCAGTTTGGTTTTTTAGTCGAAGATTGCAAGTGACTGTCATCGACGACCCACGTGTCCTTAATACCGCCCCCTTGAGATGAATTGACGACTAAGGAGCCCTCAACCATGGCCACACGAGTCAAACCACCTGGCACAATATCTACCGAGCCATCGCCGTGACTTAGGATAAAGGGACGCAAATCAATGTGGCGCGGCGCAATGCCATCGCTGACAGCAGTAGGATTGGTAGATAGTGAGATAGTCGGCTGGGCAATGAAACCAGCTGGATTTTCAAGTAGACGCAGGCGATACTCTTCAATTTCCTTTGTAGTAGAGGTTGGACCAATGAGCATGCCGTAACCACCTGAACCTTGGGTTTCTTTTACAACCAGCTTGTCTAAATTATCAAGCACGTATTTGAGCTCATCAGGCTTACGGCATTGATAGGTTTCTATATTGGGTAAAATAGGCTCTTCATTTAAATAGAATTTGATCATATCTGGTACAAAGGGATATAAGCTCTTATCATCAGCCACACCTGTGCCTGGCGCATTCACAATGACGACATTACCAGCACGATAGGCGCTCATCAGCCCTGAGACACCCAATATCGAGTCAGATTGAAAGGCTAGTGGATCGATATAAGGGTCATCAATGCGTCGGTAGATCACATCGACTTGTACCTTGCCACGAATACCTTGCATGTAGACTTTGCTGTCCTCAACCACCAAATCATAACCATGCACTAAGGGTACATTCATCTCGTGTGCTAAAAAAGCATGTTCATAGTAGGCACTATTGAAGCGACCAGGCGTCAAGATGACGATTTGTGGATCGTATTTGGACGTCGAGCTGGCAAGACAGGCTTTGAGACGATTGGGGTAATCGCTGATGCCCATAATAGGGGTGTCAGAAAACATATCAGATAAGAGTGTCTCTGATATTTTACGGCTCTCAAGCATATAGGAGACGCCAGACGGGGTACGCAAATTATCCTCTAATACACAGAACTTACCAGACTCATCACGGATCAGATCGATACCACTGATGTGTGAGTAGATTGGTTTGTCCAGTTCAATACCCATCATCCAAGGCTCATAGCAGCCGCTGGCATAGACATAGCTGGCAGGCACGATGTCGGCCTTCATAATCGCTTGGTCATGATAGATATCGTGCAAGAATGCATTGAGGGCGGTGATGCGCTGCTTACAACCAGCTTCTATCTGTCGCCACTCACTGGCAGCGATAATACGGGGGATAATGTCAAACGGTATCATTCGCTCGATGTTTTTGGCATCGCTATAGACGGTAAAGGTAACGCCTTTACGATAAAAGATATTTTCGGCTTGTTCGTTGAGGTAGTTGAGGGCATCCATGTTGATGTTATCAAGCCAGTTGCCAACAGCCTTTGCCACTGGGCGATACTGACCTTTGCTTATCTGTAGTTCATCGAAGCTTTGTGCTTTATTTTGTGCTTTTTTCTCAGATTTTTCTAAAGTGTCTTTTACTGTTTTTGAAGTAGGATTTTTGGTATTGGATGTTTTTATGGATTGACTCTGGGTTTTATTTTCAGAGCTTTCTTTGTTTTGGGTGTTATCGGTAGACTGACTTTGAGATGCTGTTTTATTCATAAAAACCTCACGTATTCTTGGTAAAGTTATACTTTATGATGAATACACTGTCTATGCTAAGCCGCGTAGCAATGGTATTGCGCTGAACAGGTAATCTATCTCCTTTATTAACTATACAACGTATACTGATTGATATACAACAAAAGTTAAATAATAGATTTTAAGTAAGTTTGACCTATTTATTCAAACAAATTTAGCTCAATTATTGACAATATAGGAGTGGAACAGATATGAGTCTAGGTGGTAGATTTTTAGCGCTGGCAAGCATAGGACTTGCTGCAGCTATTGGCATGACAGGCTGTGATAGTGAACCAATGCAAACGGCTTTACCTGCAGGCAGTACGGTGATTGCACTTGGTGATTCGCTGACCTATGGCTATGGAGCAAATACTGAAACAGCATACCCTACGGTACTGGCAGAGCTAAGCAAATGGAGGGTTATCAATGCGGGTGTCAAAGGTGACACTTCTGCAGATGTACTGACTCGAGTGAATGAGATCACTGAGCAAAGTCCTGATTTGGTATTATTGGGTGTGGGCGGCAATGACGTATTGCAGCGCATTGCACCTGATACGACGCGGGCTAATATCATCGCGACTATTGATACTTTGCAATCTAAAAATATTAATGTTGTCCTGATTGCTGAACCGCATCTCAGTACCAGCGCCTTGTTTGGAAAAGCCAGTGATAATCCACTGTATTAAGCTATTGCGGAGGCTGAAGGCATACCGCTATATTCTGATGGTTGGTCGACTGTGCTATCAGATGATGCGCTGAAATCTGATAAAATACATGCCAATGCGGCAGGCTACAGACAGTTCGCCGAAGGATTACATGAGTACTTAACAGAGCAAGGCTTGGCACGTTAGAGCCATGAAAGGATAAGTAGAACAGGTATCTGGTTTAAAACCCTACTACACTACGAAAATAAAAAATAGAGCTCTTTTGAACTCTCTTTTTTATTTATTACTAATATCTTGATTCAGCTGATATTAACGATGGTGAGCATGTATCACATAACCACGATCAGACCTTCATCAGCGGCTATTTTGCCCTCGCAAATGTCTTCATAAACCTCCAGTAAGCCATTAACCCCGTCAAGCTCTTGAATTTTTAGCCATGCATTGGTTTTTGCGGTGCTGTTCATGACGTAGCGCATAGAGCGTTTATTAAATTCTTCAGGGCCCCATTCTTTCATGCATTGCTGTACATGGCTGGGCGCAAAAAACTGCTGGCTACGTTCTTGAATGATACCGTCTACATGACGTGGTTCGTCCCAATGCGTGATACCGACATTGCTGGTGTAGCGCATGTTATCGCCTAAGTGTCTATGTAGACGGCTAAGTACATCGGTATTGGCTGACATATCTACGATGACTGTCGGTTTGGTCGCATCAATCTGCTCAAGCGTGTCATAGCTCAGCACACTGTCATAAGCATCGATGGAATTAACAAAATCTATATGACGGTTTGAGGTGAGGCCGATAACGTGCGGTGCGTCCTTATCATCAGTGAGGCCATATGCTAGGCCGGTACTTGTCTTACTAGAGGCACTGATAATCACCACTTGCTCTGCACCAAACCAGTCATTGCGCTTTAATAAATCATGCAAGCAGAATGAGGTTAAGTGCAATACGAACAATAGCATGCGCTGATTGTCATTGGCACGGTCATAACCCGGCTCGTGGTTAACGCGCTGATACATATTGTAGCCAGGCGGCAGCTCGGCACGATGGGCACTACCATCGAGCAAGTTGGTTTGGGTGACTCGCTTAGGGGTAATAATTAATTCGCTGGCAGGCGGAAAATAGCCAAATAGTCGTTCACCGACGGGCAGCGCATCACTATTGGACTCAACAACATCGGCAAAGCCCCAGACTGGAATAATGCCCCATTTTTCGGGTTCATCGCCATTTGGCGGGAAAAACTGCCAATAGCGTAATTGGTCACCCATGACTGCATAAGTAATATTGTTGGCGGTAAAAGCAAAGCGATCAACTTTGACGCGTACTTCGCCATCACCGAGAGTGTGTATAGGCGTCTCTTGTAGGCGAGCTTGGGTTAGGTTTGTCTTGTTGGTCTGAAATTCTTGCATAGTCGCTTCCTTGACAGTTGTTCTTGATAGTTATTATTAAATAGTTACTTTTTAGGTATTAGCGGTGGTGGCTTGACGTGCTGCCGTTATTTGCATGATTTCACCCATGAGTTTGGGCATGTTTGCAGCGGCTTTTGGTCCTGCTTCTTTTAAACGCTTAAGGATGGCAAGCTCTTCAGGTGGTGTATCTTCGCTAGCTCGTATCAATTTGGTGAATCCGTCTAAGCGATTGTTAATCATCCATTCACGTAGCGCAGGCTCTTTTGACCAACGCATCTGGTTTTTCATTTGTTTAACGAGCCCAACCAGAAAGTCTGTATCATGATTTGGGATCGGGACCACTTGGCACAACTCATTTTTGACAGTTTCATCATCATAATTGGCTTCAATATGGGCGATGAACGCCGCACTAAATACAGGTTGATAGGTACGTACGGTTTGTACCACCACAGTATTACCTTGGAATACATCATACGTCTCTGTCACTGGTACTGCACGTGCTGAGCAGTCGATGTGCATGGTATTGATGGTAGTAGCAATACTGTCATCACCAAAATAAATCTTGTCAGTATCTAAACGGGTCACACGACCTTTACGCACAATGTTTTTAACACGGCGTAACTGCTTAAGCTCTTCACTGCTAATGGTGGCACCATGGAACATTTGCGGGCGTACATTTGGATCAATACGCATCAATACGCCGCCTTTTTCTAAACGATTAAAAAGGTCTTCGATGTTTTCAGCTTCAGCAATCGCTTCTGCTTGAGTAGCCTGCGCCCCTATAGTGTTCACAAAAAAATCACGAGAAGGCTGGGTGTTCTGACGATCGATCAGCCAAGCGTCTCTTGGCATAATCCATGTAATGTGGTCTGGATCAATTTGATTCTCTAGTAGCCATAAAACTGCATCAATACCTGTTTTACCACCACCTATAATGACGTAACCATCACGAGGTTTGGTTAGACTCGGCAAGTCATTTAATGGACCAAAATTAACACCTTCAGCAATCTCGAAGTTTGGGGTATGGGTTGCTGGTACTGAAGTTTTGAAATAAGTACCATCAATGATTTTTTTATTGACCTTGACCTCATAGCGGGTATCAGACAGTAACGATGAAAACTTACCATCGCCTTGATACTCACACATCGGGAAGTATGTCACACGGCCACTTGGTAAAAATGTATGCTTCATGACTTTATCAAAGTATGCCATGACTTCTGCGCCTGATGCCAGCTCGGACAAGCCTTTGTTTAAACCAATTTTATCAATCATACCGCCGCAAAGCTCACGTGAGCTAACACCATAAAAAGACGAAGGCTGATGCAGTGTGACAAACGAATAGGCATCGTTCCAATGACCACCTGGCTTATGATGCTTATCGACGATAATAATATTAGCATCTGTCTCTGTAAGTAGCACGTCGGCAAAAGCCATACCCACCGCGCCACTACCAATGATTAGATAATCTGTTTCTAGGTGTTGAGTATTCATAGCATCCTTACTCTTAAGTTGAATTTATCCATATAAATCTTATATAACTGTTTGTACATAACAGTGTTATATACTAAAATAACACTGTTATAATTGTCAAGACCTAGTGAGAATCTAATGGATGCCAGAACCAAAATATTAAATGCTGCATCAGCGCTTTTCTTAGAAGGAGGCGGGGATGCCTTAAGCGTGCGTGGTATCTCTAAACGCGCAGGTCTATCCACTATCGGTATATATAGCCACTTTCAAGGCAAGCAGGGCATACTAGACGCGCTGTACATAGAAGGATTTAACTTAGTCCGTGAAGCCATGGATGTGATTCCAGAGGGCAAAGCATGTAAAGAGCAAGTATTAGAAGCGTGCTTGGGTTATCTCAATGTGGGCGAGCACCACGAGGCACACTATCGGCTAATTTTTGGGGAATCTGATGCAGGATATCAGCCCTCTGAAGAAGCCATTGCTGCTAGAGACAGTGCGTTTTCGAAACTGGTACGGGTGGCGGGTTCGTATCTACCAGATGGTGCTACTATTGAGGAGCGCAGACAAATAGCGCTAGATATTTGGGCCATCGTACATGGGTACGTGAGTATCAGTCACCACATGGTGTTTACCGATGATATAAATTTGGACTGGAAATCAATGGCGCTACGAGTGGTAGAAGTACAGTTGGATGCCATTGGTATAACTAAAGCTAAGCATTAGTAAAGCACTCCTAAACGAGCCGATAAATCAGCAGTATGGAGGTGAAAATCAATATCAAACAGCGATCCGTAAGTATTGATTATAGCTATGTAGATAGCGTTTCGATGAGCCACCATTCTGCTTAAAAAGTTAATTAACAAACATAAGTCTTTTATCTTGTAAACTGCATTGCTTTAGGTTATTTTTTAGTATTGATTGCAGTTCTTTAACCAAGGAGAAGCAGTTTGGATACTAACTTATCATCGCTTAAGATTTCAGTGGTTGCGGCGCTGACACTGCTTACAGGCTCGCAAGTATTTGCAGAAGCCAAGTACGGTGATTATGGTACAGAAACGGCGCTGACGCTTGCCCGTGACTATGCTGGTCGTTATACAGGTTCAGATAAAGAAGTCCAAGCTGCTGATTATATGCAGCAGCGTATGACAATCGATAGCAGTAACAACCAAGTCAATCGTCAAACTTTTGATTTTTTAGCGCCTCGTGGTTTATTCAGAAGTCAAACGTTAACGAGTAATAACGTTGTCGTGACTCAAAAAGGCAGTGCTGACAGCAACAGAACGCTATTTGTCGGTGCACATTATGATTCTGCCGTCGCCTATCCAAACTATGCAAATTTAGAGGCACTGGATGATAATGCTTCTGGGTCTGGCGTCTTAACTGAGTTGACCAGAAACCTGACAGGCATTGAGACAGAGTATGATATCCAGTTTGTGGCATTTGGTGCAGAGGAGGGCGGTCTCAATGGTTCAAAGGCGTTTGTTGATCAGCTAACGGACGCAGAAAAATCAACAGCGTTGGGCATGATTAACCTAGACAGTCTGATTACAGGCGACAAAATGTACGCCAATGCAGGGCGAAACGCTTATGACAGTGACGGCAATGAAGTGGCTGCCAATGTGAGTTTGCGTGAAAACGCACTGCGTATTGCTAAAGAGCTTGGTATTACACTAGAAGTCAATCCAGCCATTATTGCACCAGGTGAGACAGCGCCATACGAGCCTTATGGCGTTGGATGCTGTAGCGATCAGGAGTCTTTTGATAGTGTCATGGAGGTCGTCGGATTTGAGGCTACTAACTGGGGCCTTGGGCCTGATTATGATGGTTACACACAAACTGAAAACCCAGATATTCCAGGCGGCTATACGTGGCATAACCCTGCATTAGATAACGAAGAAGTGCTTACTGCGGCCTTTGGTGAAGAACGCATAGCGCAAAGAATGCGTGACTACTCTCGTATCATCAGCAGGTTGATTGTGGAGCAAACCAATGCTGATATCATTGCATCAACCAAAAGTGCGCTCAATCTTCAAAATACGATGGGCTTAGCTTTACAGGACAATGCTACCGACTCGCACTCAGCGGTGCTTGAGCGAGCCAATGCTTTGGCGTTACATACTCTCGATGATGCGGAGCCTTTTGATTCAGATTCGCGTACTCAGGTTTGGGTAGATGGCTCCCAAAGCTACGTGGATGCTAATGAGGTACAAGAGGGCACTCGCGCCAATATTGGTCTATATGGCGAATATATGGTACAGCCAAGCTGGCGTGTTGGCGCAGGTGTGCAAGCGGCCAATCAAAACAATAACACCGTCGAAAACGGTATTAAAAAAGATACGAGTTACGGTGTTCAGGCATATTCTTTATTGGGCGGAAAAGACACGGCTTGGTGGAACACCACATCCCTGAGCTTATCTAAACATGACTTAGACGTTAACAGAACTGTAAAACTGGATGGTAATGACGGCATAAACATCATCAACAATAGCGAACGCAGTGATGCGGATGCTGATGTGTTGAGCGCATACAATGAGCTTGGCTATAATTTTCTTATCAAGAAAAACGTCGCGCATGGTGCATTTTTGGGTCTGAACTACAGTGATACAGACATAGATGGTTATACCAGTGGCAATGCTGATTCTCGCACTGCGCTAAAGGTTGATAGCACTTCTAGCGAGGCATGGGATTCAGAGCTTGGTTATCAGTTGCAGTATGGTTTTGACTTGATGGGTACGCCTGCCAAACTTCAAGGAAAAATCGCTTACGTGCATGTTTTCGAAGATGGTTTAATAGATGGTTTATCGACAACGTCTTTAGCTGATGGTCAAACAAGAGAGGTTAGCATCACCCAAACAGATAAAGATGACGATTATGGACGTTTTGAGTTGAGTGTGAGTAACAAGGTTCATAAAAACGTTTATGCGTATCTGAATGGTGATACCACCTTTGCACGTGACGATAAAGACAGCTCAGTACAACTAGGCTTGCAATATCAATTTTAAATCTTGATGTGTGAATGTAAGTCTGCGCTGCTCAATAATTCATGTATGAGCAGCGTTTTTTACTCATACATGTCAATATATTACTTATAAAGGCATATTGCTGATTACCGATATAATACTCAGATTCAGTAATACCAATGTGTGCGAAATATTAAAAGAATAGGGGTGGCATGTATGTTTGGCATCATAAGAGACTGGCGCGAGCAGCGCATACTAGATAATAGCGAGTTTAGCCATGCTGATTGGATGCAGGCTGCTAAACGTATTGTGATACTCGACAGATTAAGTGTTGACGAGATGATACATTTATTTGAGCTCGCGACATTGTTTTTGGCTGATAAATCATTTACTGGTGCGCAAGGATTCGAGATTACCAATGCTGTCAGACAGTCTATTGCGTTGCAAGCGTGCCTGCCAATATTAAACCTAAGTCTCGATTGGTATGCTGGCTGGTCATCCATCATCATTTATCCTGGCTCGTACAAGAGCGATAGCACCACGGTAGATGAGTTTGGTATCGTCCACGAAGGCACTCAGCACCGTAGCGGGGAAGCATGGCTGCGAGGACCTGTCATTCTCTCATGGAAAGATGCCAAACATTCAGGTGAGCGTGATGGACACAACGTTGTCATTCATGAGTTTGTCCATAAACTCGATATGATGAATGGCCGTGCCAATGGCTTTCCACCGATGCAGCCTGATATGGATCCTGCAAACTGGACACAGATTATGAGCCGCGATTTTGAGGACTTTCAGATACATCGTAAGTCAGGTCTAGATCGTTATGGAGCGACGAATCCTGCTGAGTTTTTTGCAGTTTTGAGTGAAGTGTTTTTTGAAACACCGCAAAAACTGATAGATGCTTATCCTGATATTTATGAGATTATGGTGAAATTCTTTCGTCAGACGCCGTTATGAGTGATATTTATAGAGGTTGTGACAGTAAACTGTATTCAAAACAGCATATTGGAATTGGGGAAGCTGAGATGAGTAACGCTATAAATGACGATATGGCAAAAGTAGAAATCTATGAAAGTGCTGATGGAAAGGCGCAAGTAGATGTACGTTTTGAGCAAGAAACCGTCTGGTTGTCACAAGCACAAATGACCGAATTATTTGGTCGTGACCAATCAGTGGTTTCTCGTCATATCGCCAATGCCATAAGAGATGAAGAAATCGATGAAAAAAGCAATATGCAAAAAATGCATATTGCAAATTCAGACCGTCCGGTGACTTTTTATGACCTAGATGTGGTTATCTCAGTCGGTTATCGCATAAAATCTCCTCAGGGTGTGCAATTTAGGCGTTGGGCAACGCAGCGCTTACGTGAATACTTGGTACAAGGCTATACGCTCAATCAACAGCGCTTCGATAAAAACTCTATTGAATTGCAACAAGCGCTAAAACTAATCAAAAAAACCGCACAAAGCCCCGAGCTTAAAACCGACGAAGGACGCGGACTGGTTGAGATTATAAGCCGCTATACGCAGACATTTTTATGGTTGCAGCGCTATGATGAAGGTTTACTGGATAATCCTACAGGACAAGATGGAGGTATCTTACCAAGTACGACTGGGGCTATGGCAGCACTGACTGATTTGAAATATCAGCTGATAGATAGGGGTGAGGCGACTGAATTATTTGCCAAGCCTCGCGGTGACGGTTTAGATAGTGTATTGGGTAACTTAGAGCAAACGGTCTTTGGTGAGCCTGCGTATCCGACTATCGAGAGTAAAGCGGCACATCTACTATATTTTATGGTAAAAAACCATCCTTTTACTGATGGTAATAAACGCAGCGGTGCGTTTCTATTCGTGGATTTTTTACACCGTAATCACCGACTGCTGAATGATAAAGGCGACATGGTCATCAATAATACTGGGCTTGCGGCATTAACCTTATTGGTCGCTGAATCTGACCCCAATCAAAAAGAGACTTTGATTAAATTGATTATGAATATGCTGTCGTTAGAGGGCTAGTAAAAAAGCTTGTCATTAAAAACTATACCAAAAACAAAGTAACATAAGTTGCAAAATATATATTAATATTTGAATATATGGTATTTATAATCAGATGGCGTAGGCTGCCATTTTAAACGCGCCTTACAAAAGTGGTCAGTCAATCGTTTCTATAAACTCTAAACCGTCCATTGGTCATTAATAATCGCCACCAGATAACGTTTTCCTTGATATTCATCAAATACTAGGCGTAGAGCGCGCCAGTCCATTCCAGCGTATTTTTCTGTACCTTTATGATAGAACTCTACAACATCTGATTTTTGATATATGTTGTCTATGTTATTAATCATATTGCCATGAGACTTGTCATTGCTGCTAGGCGTAACGCTATTAAACTTGTTGGCTGCAACCCAAGCATCTAAATATGTTGTTAGTGGCGTGATTAATAGATCGCCAGTGCCGTCTTTTTCGCCCCAAGTGAAGCGAATTTTGGACTGCTGTAGATATTGCGCATATTGTTCACGACTAAAGACTTTGTCAGTCTCTGGACGCACATAAGCATACATGGAAAAGCGAACGCCACGTGTGGGATGAATATCATCAATGATAGCAGCATAGTTTTGATTTGCTAATGCTTGCTGAATATTTGTGGCTTGCTGTATCAGCATCTGTTGGTTGTTTTCCAGTGTAGCGTGACTTTCAGATGAATGACCGCTGTTATGAATATCAGATGTTGTCGCCAAAGATTGGCAACCAGTGATAAATAATACTGGCGTTAAAATCCCAATAGTCGACAGTTTTGAAAAAGAGGCTCTTGTCATAAAAATTTCCTTAAATACGTGATCAAGTATGATTAGACGTTAGCATAAAAATACTGGAACAAGTTAGTAAAGAGAATTTTAATGCTGTTCAGAATATTTATTCAAAACCACTTCAAACCGTTGGTTTGTTTTCGCATAATGTATATTATGTTAAATATACTCTATTGAGCATTAGATTGATGAATCATTCACTAAAAAATATTGCATGGCGTTGTGTTGTATGGTCGTGATAAAAAATATACCGTATTACATCATCACAATCACAACCGCTCAACCAACTTGTTAACCAATCTTTTCATCAACCTACTCAGTGGCGTTAAGCCAATTCAAAAATATTTTTTGTGCTGCTGAAGTGATCGCCACTCCATATTTTTTAGCCTCATAGCGAATCTGTTTAATATCGATATTCGTGCTATTCAACTCGTGAGCATGGCCGACGAGCCATTGTTCAATATTATCTGGCCGTGCTTCTATATGAAACTGTAGCGCCAATATATTATTCCCACGTGCAAAAGCTTGATTTGGGCAGATATCCGTTGCTGCCAAAGAGCGACAGCCTTGAGGAATCTCAAACTGATCGCCATGCCAGTGCAATACAGGAATGTCTGACAGCCCTATAAGAGGATTGCCAGTTGAGTGATGAGTTTGCATAGCACCAAACCCAATCTCTTTGCGACCCATAGAGGCGACGTTAGCGCCCAGTAATCGAGCAATGAGCTGTGCGCCTAAACAAATACCCAATAAAGGCTTGTTTGCTTTTAAGCGCTTGTCAATAAATGCCAATTCTAACTTGAGGAATGGGTAAATATCCTCATCGAAAGCACCAATTGGCGCACCAAGAACCACCAATAAATCTGCAGATAGAGGGTCTATCGTATCGAAATCGACAGTAGCAGCATCGATATATTCGATGTGGAAGTTTGAGTTTATGAGTACTTCCTCAAACACGCCAAGGTCTTCAAAATGCACATGTCTAATAGCCAAGACATTTTTCATGTTCAATCCTTTGTCAAATGATTGAGTGAGTTCGAATAAGCAGACCTAATGCATCAAAATTTACGGACTGTTAAAGCATAAATAACTGACACAAAAGATCTGATTTTTCGAGTACTAGGGCATATCTCCCATCTGAACCCTAAACGGTAAATAACCTAAGAAAAACAGCCTAAATCGATTAGCATGCTTTTCAGCTTTTCAGCTTTTCTTGCTTCAAGGGCGTTAGAGGCAGCAAAGGCTTTCTAGGATGACCGACTTGGATACCTTGTGCAGACATGCCAGCCTTCACTGCAGCAGCCAAACCTGATCGGACAATAAACTCTAAAAACTCGTACTGTTGATAAAACAGTTCTCTAGCTTTTTCGTTATTGCTGTTTTTGATCGCGTCAAACAATTGCTTTGGTTGATCGCCAATCAGGCACGGAGCGATAGTACACCAGCCTACTGCGCCTGCATTGAGTGCCTCTAAAGCCATATGGTTACAGCCGTTAAAGAAAGGCACGCTCCCCTTTGATAATTTATAAATCTTATGCATGCGCTGTATGTCACCGATGCTTTCTTTAATCCAGCGCGCATTTTCGATGCCATCTACCATTTTTAGCATAAACTGAGGAGACATATCCACACCGCAAGTCGCTGGGTTGTTGTATATCATGATAGGAAGCGGTGTGGCATCTGACACACTTTTATAGTGTAAAAACATCTCATCTTCATTCAATTTATAATAAGAGAAAGGAGACAACATGACGACGTCAGCGCCAATTTTGTGAGCATAT
Organism: Psychrobacter sp. SCQQ22; assembly: GCF_015864605.1. NCBI lineage: Bacteria > Pseudomonadati > Pseudomonadota > Gammaproteobacteria > Moraxellales > Moraxellaceae > Psychrobacter > Psychrobacter sp. SCQQ22. The sequence continues at coordinate 295,407 of NZ_JADYWZ010000004.1, read as the reverse complement.
TTAGCACGCTTCACGGCTTGTGCAGTCGTCAGTTCAGCGATACCAACCACCACGGGTACTTTGCCTGCGACATAGCTGACAGTATGACTGGCCACACTCTCCCACTCGTCTTCACTCAAATAAGCGGCTTCCCCTGCACTTCCCAAAGCCGCGATTGCATCGACTTTTGCATCAAGTAACGTGTCAATCACTGTTTCGAGTTGCTTAAAATCGACGTTATTATTTTCTGTAAACGGGGTTATCGTATAACCTATAATGCCTGTTAAATTCATTGGTTAATCCTTACATAAAGTCAGTATGGTTTTTGAGTGCTTGTCTTACATAATAGGCGAAGTTCACTTTGTTTCTTCTGTCTGTAGAAACCCAATCGTGCGCTTCTTGTGCCAACTCAGGAGATATTGGTTGAATCTGGCCACTGGCCATTGCCAGTAGTTGTAACTTAGCGGCCCGCTCAATGAGTATTGCTAGGTTGCAAGCCTCTTCTATCGTTTCGCCAGCGACCAGTTGTCCATGATGAGCAAGAAACACGGCACGATTGTTGCCCAGCGCATTCGATATGAGCTGCCCTTCTTCATTTCCCACAGGCACCCCTGGCCACTCAGCGACAAAAGAGCAATCGTTATATAGCGCGCTCGTATCCATGTGAGAGATGATTAACGGCACTTTCAACATGGACAGTGCAGCGATATAAGTAGGATGTGTATGGATAATACAGTTCACTTTTGGATGTTCTTTATATATCCATGTGTGAAAACGGTTGGCAGGATTGGCCATACCCTGTCCATCTAAAGGCTTGAGGTCTTGATCTACTTCTATCAGATTATCAGCACTGATCTCATCAAACCCTAGTCCAAAGCGCTGAGTCAAAAACGTCCCCTGAGCCTCAGAACGGCAAGTGATTTGTCCTGCCAATCCTGCATCATGACCTTTATCAAACAAAATACGGCATGTCGCTGCTAGCTTTTGACGATCGGTCAAACCAATGTCTTGGATAAGCGTTTCCATATCGTGCTGGGCTTTTTTCATGAGTGTGTCTTTAGTCATATTCATTGTCGTCATGTATATCTCCTTTAAGTGATGCGTTGACAATGAACACAGATTAGCGATAATCTGGACTAAAACAAAGAGCCAGATATTAAAAACTTACTGGTCCAGATAAAATCTACCGTATGGTTCTGACAACATATTCCAGAATAGTCCAGAAAAAGGAGCGACAACGTTTATGCTTTGGGATACTCAATTTACCTTAGAAGATGCGTCGGGTAAGACCCTGCACTTGAAGCTACTAAACTATATAACGCAAGGCATTCAAAGTGGCCGTCTGAATGCAGGGAGAAAGCTGCCGGGCTCCCGTTCTTTAGCAAAGCAATTAGGCATAAACCGTAAAACGGTCCAGCAAGTATACGAAGAACTTGAGGTGCAAGGCTGGCTTGAAAGCAAGTTGAGACAAGGGACTTTTGTCTCTCATGTGCTACCAGAGCATCACTTACTAGAGTCAGATAAAAAATTAATCAGCCCTTTAAAGACAACCAAATCATCGTCTAAACTGACGGAAACGCTATATGAAAATGCGATAGTGCTGTCTGATTATTTATCCATAAAAAATGACGGCATACCCGATGCTCGATTGATTCCTTACGAGCTGTTAGCAAGAACCTATCGCCGAGTATGTATTAGCCTTAGTCGGCACTCCAAGCTTGGCTATGGCGACCCTAGAGGAGCGATTGAACTGCGTTGTTCTGTTCAAAAGATGTTGACGAGCGAAAGGTTTATGAATTGCTCTGAACAAGAAATCTGCATTGTCAGAGGCAGTCAAATGGGGATTTATTTAGCATCAAGGATACTTAACCCGCAAGAGGGTGCTATCGTCATGGAAGAATCGTGTTACTTGCCAGCACAGGCGGCATTCGAAGCAAGCGGGTTTACAGTCTTAAAATGTCAGCTGGACGAGCAAGGTTTGGATATCACCCACTTGCGCCACATCCTGTCAAATAATGACGTGGCAGGGGTTTTTGTGACGCCCCATCATCAATATCCCACTACCGTTTGCCTACCGATGCATCGCAGACTCGCTTTGCTAGAGTTATCGAAACTCTATAATTTTGCGGTCATTGAAGATGATTATGATCATGAGTTTCACTATGACACCAACCCTATTCCGCCATTAGCAAGCCTGCACAACTCCGAAAATGTGGTTCACATTGGTTCGATGTCAAAGGTGTTTGCACCAGGGCTAAGATTGGGGTATGTCGTGGCTGATCAGCATTTTATAAAAAGAGCCGCTCAAGAGATTGTGCTTATCGACAGACAAGGCAATACGATTACAGAGCATGTTTTATCTGACTTGATGGAATCTGGAGAAGTAAAAAGGCATATTAGAAAAGTAAGGCAACAATACAAGGAAAGGAGAAATCATGCTGCTAAAGAGTTTCAACGGATATTTGGTGATCAAATATCCTTTATCTTACCTACGGGAGGATTGGCCATATGGGTAGATATATCGAAACTTTCTAAAGGGAAAAATCTGGCAAATTTTGACAATGATGACTCGACGTTAAATGTTTTTTTTAACAAAACACAAAAAGAGCCCTCACATATACGCTTTGGATTTGGGAGTCTCAATGAATATGAAATCACTCAATCTATTGACAAGCTTTTTCAAACACTAAGCGATGTTGAACCGTAAATATTGTGAGACAAGCCCTAATCTAACGGCTGTAATCACAGGTCACTGAGTTATTTTCTAAGTTAAAAACAGCGCCGCTATAACCACCCAACCAATCTACATAGACTTGTTTGAATGAAGGCTTTAAATCGACAAAGTTCTTATTTTTAAAATACAACGTATCGTAAGCGTAATCAGTTTCAGGTTTAAAGAAAATCACAAGCTTTTCGAGGTCATGGTCGCGGTAGGTCGCATTTTTGAAGTAAACACTATAACGCATACTGCCTTCTTCATCCTGCTCTACCTGGATATCATCAATGGCCTTACGGTACTGCTTGGGTACACTGGACAATGGTTTTAGATAGTATTGGTCTTCAAATGCGGCATTAGAATCATGACCAATAAAAGAAGATTTGAACGCATCAAAGTCTTTTTCACTCGGGCTAGCATCAAAGCCATTATTTTTTGCACCATCTACAAAACCACAGCTGTCTTCAAAGAATCGCAGAGCTTGAAGTAACTCTTGCTTTGGTTGTTCATGATTATTGATGAGTTGTGTAGGCGCGCTATCGACCTTGGCTGACACAGCTGCACTATTGGCCTTCTGCTCAGTACATCCCGATACGATAAATCCTGCACATAATGTTAGTAATAGTATGTTTTTATTATAAGAAATCAAAATTAATCACCTTAGATAATGTTATGACAGCTGCTTGGCTGATTACGTCCATACGCCATCAGTTAACAGCATTGAGCCGCAAAAAACCAGTGGCATCATACCATCTAACAATAGATAACTGACCAAGTTTACATAAAGGCAATTAAAAATAGACTGCAAATATTCGTTGGTACCCTTGATTAATACTTTGTTGTGGAGCGCATAACGAATTACTCATGTCCAATGGCATAGGAGCAATTCGTTATTCCCTCTAAATAAAATTAAGTAACCTGAATTCTGGATAATAAATCCATCTCAAGCAGCTATTGACACGTAAATTAGCTCTGTTCAATAGACCCTAAAATCTCTGGCTACATAAAGTTTTAAATATCAGATAGTTCAGTTGCTTAGTAAATATCTTAACTAGCGTTCAGGTTAATTAACGTGATCAGGGGCATCAAGTGTTGCGCCATGCATTGAATCCGTTACAGCAGCAACATATGCCTTAGCTGTGTCATCTGCCGACAGGCCGCCTTCGGTGTCCATGCCCATCATAGCCATTGTTTCCTTTACAAAAATTGGAGACACAACATTAAGTCGAAAGCTGTCAATTTCAAGCGCCGCTGCTTTAACAAAGCTTTCCAATGCGCCATTAACCATACTAACGGCTGTGCTACCAATCATAGGCTCTCGTGACAATACACCCGAGGTTAACGTTATTGAACCACCTTTGCTAATATAAGCACGTCCTAAGCGTACTAAGTTAACTTGCCCCATTAGCTTGTTGTTAAGTGCTAGTTGATACTCATTATCAGAAAGTTGATCAAAAGATCCAAAGTTTGCAACCCCAGCGGTTGAGATAACCGCATCAACTTGCCCGACTTGTTCAAACATTTTTTTAATTGACTCTGCGCTACCTAAATCCACAATCACATCTGCGTTTGAGTATCCTGCAGCTATAATCTCATCGTTATTTGCTAGGCGTTTAGTTACTGCTTTTCCGATAGTGCCAGAGGCACCTATTAATAAAATTTTCATATTGTTTATTCCAGTCTCTTTAAGGTTGAGTAAAGTATAACAATAGACTTATAATTGAAAAACAATCTAAAAACAAAAACACTATTCATATGAAGAGAAAAATAGATATTGTTCGTGCTATAACAACTTTTCAAGTTGTTCTCGATTTGGGCAGTTTTAGCAAGGCAGCGGACCAACTGGGTATTGTTGTTTCTGCGGTTAGCAAGCAGGTATCTGAGCTAGAAAAGCACTTTGGTTGTCAATTGCTTCATCGCACAACGCGTGCGATGAACCTCACTGCAGAAGGTGAGCATTATTTAGAGCAGTTCAATCTGATTGTTGATGCTTTGGAAAACCTTGAGGGTCGAGCTGATATCAATCAGCGCATTATTGCTGGGCACCTTCGAATTAGTGCTCCCCCTAATGCTGAACAACTTGGTATCACTCGTTTAATTGGGGAGTTTTTGCATCAACACCCTGCTGTAAAAATCACGCTTATATTACTAAATCGTTATATTAACTTAGTTGAGGAAGGTATTGATCTTGCTATTCGAGTACATGAATTGTCGGATTCTCGGCTTATCGCGCGAAATTTTACTGAATTAAATGTGTTGTATGTCGCAAGTCCTGATTACTTAGCAAAATACGGTACACCCCAACATCCTAAAGAACTTACAAAACACAACTGTATACTTGATTCCTCAATTCGTACCCCCTGTCGCTGGCGCTACTTTGAAGGTAACAATGAGCGACATGTTAATGTTACAGGAACGATTGAAGTTAATTACGGAAATATTACGGCTGAATACTCAGCCTCAGGTCATGGTATCGCGTTTTTGCCTGATTTTTTAGTGCAGGACTATATTAATAGTGGCCAACTCGTGTCTATTCTTGAACCATTTCATATGCCTGCAACACCTGTTTCATTGGTCTATCCAGCCAATCGCATGCAAAACCCCATACTGCGTGAAATGGTACAACATTTACTTAACAACAAACCTAAACGTATTATGTGAAGCAGTACAACGGGCTATTACTTTATTACTTCTTTTTAAGTATAAAATGTGGTTTACGTCACAACGCCAGTAAGCTTAAACACATACTTTCTAGCAATAGGAACAAATACAGCAGATGCAGGAAAACCAATTAAAAACCCCGCTGCCGAAGCATGCATCTACTTATTTAAAAAATTTGCGGTGAATCCTACATTCATAGAAACCATAACAAAGGACATCATAAAACTCATCCCTAAAGAAATAATAAGGCCCATTAAGAGGCCAGCATACTTGGGGTTAATGATCACTTTTTATGCTCCACTTGTATCCCAAAAAATAAAATTAAACGCCTACTCAATAGCGTAATTAACAAATCGGGTTTATGTCCTGTCAATATGTATATTCATAGCATTGGCAATAACTATAAAGTCAGCCTCTTGTACTTCAAATAATCCGCGTCGAAATGAATAACCCCAATACTTTTTATCTTTGATGAAGGTAAGCGACTCAAACGTTACTTAAGTGCATTGAGAATTTAACCATCGAAAAATGAGCTGTTCAGTCAGCTCGATAATATTTGCCTGAGCATTTAGCCGTCTTAGTATTAATTCATTCTGCAATATCACTCTCACTCGCTCGCTATTTAGCTATCTGCAGCCATGCTTCATATTTGCACAGAACAGTACTATGACCCCGATTTAAATATTCTGTGCGAGTACAGGAGCATGTGTTTTATATAAAATCCTCTCAAATGCTTACCTAATGGACTGTCTGTACCAAAATGATGTTTAATCATCTCTCAAAATAACCGGCAAAAATGGTGTGTAGGCCAACAACTACATGGCCTACCCCTTATTTTGACCATTATGCTATAATCATCCCCAAGTGAACCTTGGGAATAATTAAGTGTTTTAAATACTATGAATAAAGGGTTTTTTGATTATTATTCTAAATACTGGTGTCCATACCAGTGTCCAATAGTCCTTTATGTTTATAGATAGGACGCTTTTCATAAGTTATAAACCCTAAATCTATTATTCGCCTTACTTATCATATTTACGGATACACATCATGGCTGTCGACAATGCAAATGACATCAACAAACTTGAATGCCGAGATAAAGACTATTCGGTCAGCATCTCAGGTGTGTCTGGTTTAAGTCTTCGTATTTATCCAAATGGCAAAAAGGAATACTACCTGCGTTATTCTCATCCGCACATCGATGGCAAACGCCCTAGGATGATGTTGGGTAAAGTTGAAGATATCAGTCTGTATGAGGTTAAGTATAAAGCAGAGACCATCCTTAATACGGTCGCAAAAGGCTCTGACCCCAAAGCCATTCAGCAAAAAGAGCAAACCAATAAATACGCTCATCTAAAAAACGCACCATTTTCTGAGATTGCAAAAGCGTGGCGAGATCACAAAACATCAGGTCGCCAACAAGGCAAATCTAAAAAACCATCATTTAGTGAGTCAACGCTTAAGTTTTGGGATTTATGTCTCGGATACATGTGTCGTGAAATTGGCGACTTGAGAATGAACGATATCACCAGTGAGATGATACTAAGCGTGTGTGAGTCGATTCAAAACAATGAAAACCAAGCGACTTTCGTTGGTGCAAGCACTCGCCTATATACTGAAAAGGTGTTTTCATTCGCTGTCGCACGAGGATTGTGTAATAGAAATGTGGCAATTGATACACGTGGTGAGCTTGCACCTGCCAACTCAGGCAATCATTTGCCAGCTATTACCAAGCCAGATCAATTTGCGACTCTCTTAAAAGATATGTCTAACTTTAAAGGTGCAAGTAAGATTACATTAGAGGCGATGAACTTATTACCTTATGTGTTTGTACGTAGTATCGATTTACGGTCTATGCGTTGGGATGATATAGATTGGGATAATAATTTGTGGTCATTCTCCCCCATTAAAGGTGAAGGTCGTGATGATATGGTCTCACATTTGGTCGTACCATTGGTGACACAAGTGATTGCACGTCTAAGAAACATGCAGTCCATCACAGGCCATAAAGAATATGTATTTGCTTCGATACGCGGTTCAAGCAATGCTTATATTAGTAAAGCGACGCTAGTGCAGATATTTCATCGGCTGGGATACAAAGATGTGCAATGTGCGCATGGATTTCGGGCATCGGCTAAAACATTGCTGATGGAACAGCCAGAGTTACGTTATTCAGATATCGTCACAGAATTGCAGCTGGGTCATCGAATTAAAGACACGCATGGTGGTGCTTACAATAGACTCGATGAGATAGATATCAGAGTAGAGATGATGCAGGATTGGGCAAACTATATAGATGAACTCCGAAACCACTCTAAAAAGTAATGATGTCGATTTTTTAATGAGTAGATAGCGGTATGTTCGATAATCAAAACATAAAAAACCCTTCACGCTAAATTTTCATAGCGTGAAGGGTTTTTATACGTTCTGCTTTTAGTAATCGACGGTATAGCTTAAACCATAAGTGGTGCCTGCTGCTGGTAAGCGGTTCAGGTCTCCGTAAGTGGTTTGATGATAAACCGTTAAATAGTCTTTATTAAGTAGGTTATAAATACCATAACCCACTCGGCCTACTGGCATTTCTACTTGTCCCAACACATCCAGTGTCATGTAACCCGTAACTGGTAATGCACTAGAATCAGGGTCTTTTTGTTGATCTTTAGAAGCTCTGTCATCACCGCCAACGGCCAATGCTTGCAGACGTATATTGCTGCCTTCATCGAAGTTATACTGAGCAAATGCGGTGCCTTTTAGTGGTGTTAGGCGCACAGCATCTAGCTCCAACCAATCGCCATTATAGTCATATTGACCACGGGTATATGCCACACTACCACCTACTTGCCACTGATCGCTAAGGTCATGAGTCAGTGAACCTTCTACGCCATAAACTCGCTCGTCAGTATCCACAACCTCGACAGTATAGCTGTCTGTAAAGCGTACTACTTTATCTGATTCGTTATAAAAACCGCTCAAGCGTGCCGCTGTATCACCGTGTTTTCCCTGCCAACCAAACTCGTAGTTATTGGTTGCAATCGGTTGAACATTGTCTGAATTAACCACGAAGCCGGCACGCACATCTCGCAGCGCTCGCTGTATATCTGCGGTGTCAAGACCTTGTGAAAAATTGGCAAACAATTGATCTTTCGGTGTTATCTGATAGCTGGTACCAAGATTAAAGAGTACTTTGTCATGGTCGGTACTGCCTGCTTCTACCGTTCCTGCTTCATAATTATTTGTAGGATCGTTAGCGTAATACTCTTCCATCATTTGTTCGTAGACCGGTACAAAGGCATCAGTATCTGATGACAGCTTTTGATAACGCACGCCAGCACTGGTATGCCACTTATCGGTCAAATCCACATCTGCATTGACAAAAGCACCCAGTTTATCAATGGTGGTATCTGGTCCAGCATTATAGGTGAGACCGTTTGTTTTAGCCGTTAAGCCATTGCTAACATAAAATGCCGTAAAGTCTTGTCCATCGTAGGTTTGCTCGCTGTTTTCACGTTCAAAATCAGCGCCGTAGCTAAATAATGTCTTTTTACCAGCAAGTTCAGTTTCTGTTTGCATAGCGGCACGCAGACCCATGACATCAATTTCCGCTTCTGACTGAGTGATAAAGTATGGATTACCATTTGCATAATAAACATAATCATCTTGCTCTGTTACAGCTTTAACTGAAGGGTAAAAACGACCTTTTTCGTTTCTGTAGTAACCAGTCAAGCTTAAGCTAGAACCTGAGCCTACAAAATCATCATCACTATAATTTAAATTTACCGAGCTTTTTTCGGTATAAGGCTGGTTTTCTACGTTGGCGCCATCAATGGCTACTAAAGATGGGCTGGCACCATATAACACGGCTAAACCATCACCGTAGTCTGGGCCGTAGTCAGTATCTTGCTTATCTTTATAATAAGTCACTGCGAGATCAAGACGTTGGGTGTCCGTTAGCTCTACACCTAGGCTACCGTTCACACTTAGTGATTCGGTATCTTGTTGATCCGTTTGGTTGACATCTGGGCTAACTCGATCACCTTTACTATCAAACTTACCACCTTTGGTCTCATAATCAACATCTAGGCGCCCATAAACCCTCTCACCGCCATATCCTAAGGTTTGCCCTACATTATAACCAAATGAATCTGAATCAAAGTCACGACTACTACTAACGCCCACTCTAGTTTGTCTAATAGGGCCATAACCCACCATAGATTTAGTCACAAGGTTAATCAGACCACCTGACGCGCCAGCACCATAGATACTGGTGGCACCCGAAAGCACCTCTACCCGCTCAAGCTGTGACGTATCAATACTGTTGAGCTCACGTGAAAGACTGCGTGAACCGCTTAACGGTACGCCATTTAGCAAAAACTGTACTGGGCGGCCATGCATGGTGGTGCCATAGTTACTGGTCGAACCACTACTAGTACCCAAGCTCGGAATCAGCTGTGCCAATACGTCACCAGTGGTACGGTTACCCGTCGCCTGCATCTGAATCTCGCTTTCAGTAATCACTTGCGTGACGGCTGGCATCTCACTAATCTTCTGAGCCAGTGCAGTACCTGTTCTGGCACTCGCAGTGACTTTAATGGTATCTAAAGTCACATTAGGCGTCTCAGTTGATGCCGCACTCGACGCCAGCTCTGCTGAAGCCTCTTCGGCCACAGATGCTGTATTATCATTGGTTTGTGCATATAACTGCTGGCTAATACAGAGGGTAAGAACGGATAGAGCAACTTGATGATGGCTTTTCATATTTACTTCACTTAGTTGGGTCGTCAAATAGTGGTATCAGTTATATTTAGCTAATAATACTGTGTGTACTAACTTTGTGAATAGCATTGTAAATGATAATTGTTTTTATTTCCAGATGAATTTTTACCTTGTTGTAAGTAGTAATATATGCCAATTTTAGGCGCGATTGAGTCGCTCTATTATTAATAACTTCACTGGCTTTCAAACAACTTATCCAACTGATTATTACGGTAAGCCTCAAAAAACATCTGAAACTTCACCTCATCTTCTTTGTGCTTTCTTTGGCAATCTGGTAATAACTTCTGCGCTACATCAACAGGCAATATAAACACACCATCATTATCCATCATAGCGATATCGCCTGAACGGATAATCGTTGTCTGCTCACCAAAGCGATAGACAATATCGGATGCCAGCGTACCTTGTATGTGATTGCTTTTAAATGTGGTCACAGCACTGATTCCTTGTGAAAATACAGGAAAGCCCAGCTGCTGAATCTGTAGCGAATCCGTCGCCTGTCCAATGACAATGACGGCGGATAGCTTCTCATAGATAGCCGCGCAAGTTCGCAGTGCTCCCCAACACGCGGTGACGCCCAATACCTGAGCATCAATACATAACACATCATTAGGCGCTGCTTGAATGAGTGCCTGATTGATCACATTCGTGTTGTCAGAGGCTAGCTGGACTGTTAACACTCGGCCTACTATGGTAGCCGTGCAGGGATTCAGCGCTTTAATATCTGGTAAATACCCCTCTCCCGTCAGATGACCAATGGTTGAGGTGCCTATCTCTTTATAAGCATCCATAAGATCGTTAATATCGATGTCATTCATTATATTCTCACTATTGTACTTTTTAGCTTGTGGTTATTGTCTCAATCACTATTGTCTCGATAACTTTTATCGCATTACTAAGCAGCTATTAGTTAGTTAAATGGGCTAGCGGCTTTTCTTAACACGCTTGAACGGATTTGTTGTTTTACCTTCTCCAGCTGGCATACTGCCATGAGGATCAGCGCCACGTGCAATCACAGGCAACAGCAATGTTTTATGCGGATAGTGTGAACTGCTTAATAACTCGTCATGAAGTATCTGACGTTGATCGTCATCAAAATCGATAGTCACCAAGGATTCCTCGATGCTGGTCATTGCCTCGTGCCACAGCGTATCTTCATTAATATGATAGTGCTCAACCAATGACTCGATAATCGCCCGAAGATTAACCAGTAACCCTAGCGACTGTAGATAAAATATTAGCGCTTGCGGCGTCTCGCGATATAGACGGTTTTTAAAATCTGGTGGGCTTAGATATTCAGGATCTGATATTTTATGGCGTGCCAGCCATGGTAGATGAATGCGTACGGAGTCATGGTCACGCAATAACAGACTGGTAAAACGATTGTCTTTTAATACTATAACAATATTTTGCCCGTGCATCTCAGGGGCGAACCCTAGGCGTAAACAGCGCAGCATAGTCCCCAAAAACACATCACAAAGATTCTTAAAGCACGCTATCACAGCGAGTTTTTTATTCTGTGCTGAGCCTTCTTGAACGCTGTTATGAATAATATCGTCAAAAACATGATAACTAACACCTTGCTGATATATCAACATACCCAAGCTTGCCATCGGTAATAGTCGAATCGTATCGTCACAAAGATCTGCTGGCAGTTGACGTAGCATCGCGCCTAAATGCGTGGGTTTTTCTTGATAAAATTGCGGATTGATAGCGCTTTTATCATGCAAATGAGACGGAGACATATAGCCCCACCATAGGCGCTCATCCCATAACCGTAACTGTGCTGATAGTACAGGGTCTAACGTTCTTGCCTGCATCAATATTGCTTGGTTTTTTTCACCATTGATCAGCTTGAGGGCTGGCAAGTAGCGTTTTGAGTTTAGTGCGTACACACCTATAGGCAGCTTAATGCTATTTGGCGTATCAGCATCAATTAACATACTGCGCATGGATGAGCTGGCATAAGTGATGAGTGCATCAAAAGTCAGGGCGACAACTGTGCCATTGGCAAGATCGTCGGCATATATGTCATCAACCACATGAGTCATTTGCCAAGGGTGTACGGGCATCGCAATGTGCGTCTGCGTAATACCTTTATCGTCTAGCTCTCGCATCAATTTCTGCTGCTGCGTAGTATCCAAAAGATATTTCGCTGGATTTTGCGTTGTTGTGTCTTGAATATGCTCTGCCACCATGATATGGCTTTTGGCAATGGCGGCCCATACCAGCGTAATGGGCTGGTTAAACTCTGCCATATAACATTTGTATTCTGTTGCCGTAAAGCCCAATTTACCTTTTGCCAGTGGATGAAAAGGACGATCCATCAGTGAAGCCCACTGTTCCGCTGCAATCAAGGTTTGATGCCAATGCGCATACTGACAAACTGACATTGTGATATTTGCTGCTGCTGACTGTTGCTGAGCTATAAAAGAAGCCTCTAAGCTCTCTTTTAGCTTTAAGATACCGATATCAGATAAGCTGGCACTATCCATCATTAATAAAAAGATATCTAACAATTGCTTTGCTGAGCTTATTGGCTCTAGCAAAGCACTGTCCACATGATGGCTATTATTAAGATTACTATCAAGACTGCTATTCAAGTTGTTGTTCAGACTGGCATTGACGTTGTGTATGACAGGCAGACAAGATTTAGATAGTCGCCATGGTGAAGAATAAGCAGGCTCGACCAGTAGTAATAATTGTCTATTTTGGTCAACTTGCATCACCATTAATGGGTTATCTTGGTTAAAGAAGCCTTGATACTGCTGTGGTAGCGACGCTAAAAATTGATGCGCATCTTGAGCTTGAGACGTTTTATGATTTTCTAAATACTCAGCGGTGGTTGTCACTTGAATAAGGTGCTCATCCACCCACTGCTCTAATAGGAAGCACTCTACCAAATGATTAATCAGCGACCATTGAATGGCCTCGATATCTAGCTCAGGGTTTGCATCAAGGTGGCTGTTTTGCGCAGAATTTTGTACAGGAAATAATGTATGCATCGTCTTACCCCTGACTTTTAAACAATGGGTTATTGATGTATTTAATCGGGAATGCTTTATCTCCGAATAATCGGCGCTTAGCCAATGACTCAATGCGCGTTTGTTCAGCGAATACATCAAACAAGTCGAACCGTACTTGATGCTCTGGATGAGAGGTTTGATAGTCGGTCACGCAGTCAGCGACCTGTTGCCAAAACGCCACTTCAGAATAGTGATAATGCGTCTGCATAAAAATTGCGATGTCTGACAACGCCACAAAGAATAAGCAAGCAACCGTCATATCACGAATGCCATCTGTATCTTCGGTCTCGATGAACGAGCCTCTATTTAAGGCTGCATGTGCAGGTGGCAAGCTATAGAAATCTGGACGCAAGTATTGTTGGGTTAAGTGCTCAGGTGAGTAGCGAACCCCGTCATGCAAGTCTTTTAGTAATATTTTTATGGGATAGCCATCTTTGTGTACCAAAACGATATTTTGCGCATGGCACTCTAGTGCCACACCATAACCAAATAAAATATGTAGTAAAGGAGTGACAGTGACCTTAATTAACTGCGCAATCCATGTCTCTACACCATATTTATCAAGCCAAGGTGCTATCAAATGAGAGCCATCAGCATTGACATAACTGACACCATTGAGCGGAAATGCGGTTTGACCTTTTGATAAATACTGCTTTACGTTTTCTCGCCAAATAGCAGCTAGCCCGCCATACATATTTGGATGTTGATAGCCACGTGTGCGTAACGCCTCATGATCTAAGCTGACACCAACGGTCTCACCCAAAAACGCAATGGGTAATGCTTGGGCAGTCTTGTCATCTGCAATCAGTTGATTTAACCAAGTAGTAACAACAGCGGCATTCATCACGGTATGCTTTGCCAGTATTCGTGTGCTTGAGGTGTTAATCAGGTGCATACTCAGCTTTAAGTAGGCTTTATTATTACTGGCATCATTATCACCATTAACATTGTCATCAGCATTACCAAGCATCGTCAATGAGCGAATAGACTGCTGAGCGCGGTACTGATGACCCGCACTACCTAAGTAGATAACTTCTTGCGTGGCAATCAGTGGTTGTAATGCTTGAATTAAGGTGTTTTGCCATTGCCAAGGATGGGCAGGTATTAGGCAATAATTATTAGCCGTCTCGTCTACTTCATGACTAGCTGTACCTTCGTCTTGCTTATTTGTGATTGTAAGTACTTCTGTGAGTTTGGTATTAAGTGCGTCAAATTCATCAGCACCCACATAATCTTTCACCCATTCATTTATATCGATGCCGGTAGTGGTATTGCTCACCAGTAGCTGTTTTTTGACCGCTAACCACACTACGTCGATGTTTTGATCAAACTCAGGGCCGTATTCATAGTTATCTTGCAAGTCAAAACCAATACGAGATTTAAAACACGGATGATAAGGATGCCCTGCCGTCAAATAACCTTCGAGTTGCTCATAAGTGAGCGTATCAATAGGCACAGGTATGCTAGAAGCCAGTATCTGAGATTGTGTTTCGTTCACTAAGGTATGACGCAGCTCTTTGATAAAGCTGTCTTTAAGTTCTGCACCTTCAATATTGAGCAAGATATCACTGATTACATGCTCAAGAATGGCATCTTGAGCAACACCATTAACCACTCGCTGTACATTCAAGTCATTTAAACGGATGATATCAAAACTGTAATGAATATAACCTTGCGCGGTATAACAGACATCATCACCTGCTTTGATCATAAAATTCAGCAGAGTCTCACTATCAGCACGGTCATTAGCGGTGTTCGCACTTTTAGATTCAAAATCAATAATATTTTCATATAGTAATGCTTGTAGCAATTGCTTGATCACCCGTTGCTCAGCGCGTGCCATGATTTTAGAATCGACAGGCGCTTGCCACGGTTTAGTCGCATGAGTGACATTTGCACTATTATTATTTTTGGTAGAGTTTGCTAGATTATTGGACATAGATATAAGCTTCCTGTCTGAAAATTGAATCAAATAAAAGTATGAATTTAGATGTATGTAAAGCGAATGATAATTATTTACGTTAATAAGTTAAAGTAAACCCCGATACGGGGTATTTGTTTATGGGGATCGTGGTAATTTGTACGCTGAAGGGATTGTGAATAATAAAATCACTGCGATGACTACCAGTATTTCTTGGATGGCGCTTGCCATGCCGTCACTACTACCTGCTGCTAATAACTGCGCACTTCGACTGCCTATATAAAGGGTGGACAGCGTGATAAATATGGTAGAGATGATGCGGCGACTGATGTTATTAAGTGCGGCTCCCTCAGTGACTGCGTCTTTGGGTAAGCTGCTAAACCCAACGGTCGTGGTTGGTAGGTATGCTAGACCCACTCCGACACCGCGCATACTCATAATGAGCATTAACAGCCAAAGCGTGGGCTGATACAAGCACCATGCCAGCATCAAGGTAGATAGCGCACTAATCGCAATTCCTACGATGCCAATCCCTCTGGCACCTTGCTTATCTACCATCTTGCCAGCGTAATGCGTGGTGATACTGGCCACGAGCGTCGCGACCATCAGGACAACACCTGTCCATAAAGCACTCTCACCCATCACGTCTTGTATCAACACGGGTAATAGCAAGAGACACAGCATCAAACCGACTGTTTGGCTAATGCTAATGATATTACTGTGTAAATAGGTTTTATTATTGAACAAGCGTACGTTTAATAATGGATGTTTCTGCCGCCGCTCATAGGCCCACCAAACCATCGCGGACAGTAAAAATCCGACAGACAATAAACCCAACGTGGCTATCTTTAATAAGCCGTCACTGCCGAACAATGCACTAGTGAAGTCTATCTTCAGCGTGCTCAGCCAAACCATCATCGCAAGCAGCCAAGTGAGTAAGCTGATAAACCCGATGGTATCGAAAGGGCTTTTTTCATCATGTGAGCGCATATCAGGTATTAACCACCACACCATCGCCATGACCGCCATACTAAGTGGTAACGTAATGGCAAACAATGTCCACCACGCAAACTGCTCAACCAAGTAAGCACCGACCAAAGGGCCAAACGCCAACGACATCATAATAACAATGCCCCATAGCGCCATTACTCTGCCGTGCTGCTGCTGCGGATAAATCTGATACAGCATACCAATAGACAGTGGAATGATCAGACCACCACTCAGTCCTTGTATGGCTCTGGCAATGATGACAAAGCTCATACTATAGGCTAGCATGCCAATGACTGAGCCCAACATAAACCCAAAAATTGCCGCCAAATAAACATGCTTAAAAGGAAACTTTTTGTTTAAGTAGCCGCTTAGCATCAGCCCCACACTCATGGCCAATACATAAGCATTTAGCACCCAGCCGCCCATCACGATATCGACATCAAACACCGACATAAAAACAGGAATCGCTGGATTGAGCGCGCTATTACTAAAGCTGACCACCGTACCGCCGAGCAGTAGTGTCAGTAACACCTGCTGTACCTGTTTGTCGGTAAAGCCATTACCACTACTATTCGAGGCTTCGTTTATAGGCGACTCATTGGTAGATGCCTTATTTATAAGTGCTTTGCTCATTAAGCAGTGGCACCATAAAAGCTGAGATAACCTCTAGATTCTAAAAACTCATCACGATTGCAAAAATACAAGGCGGCGGTCTTTTCTGGCATCTCAATCAGGCGTTGTACTCTATAGGCAAAGCTATCTGCTAGCCATTGATACACCTCAACCTTGCTATCGGGCTCACCCACGATTTTTTTGGCCTCAGTATGCTCAAATATAAACTTGCTGATCATCAAACCCGTTGGCTTTAGGTAGCCTTTTCCAACCACCGCTGGATCGCCAAGCAAAATATGCCAGCCCATGTCCGTCTCTTTGGCTTTGTAATAATGAGACAACCGGTCACGAGCCGTTTCATAAATCTCTGTATAGCCAATCGGCTTATCATCACAAAGTATGAGGTAGAGACGCTGATGGTCATCGGCCAGCATTTTTTCAAAATGTGTTTTTAGCTGCGGCATCGGGAGATGTAGCTGCCACTGATCGACCACATGCTCAGCATGCATCCATTTATACAGCAATGGCATATCATCTGGGTATTTGAGAGGTCTCAACGCAAACATCTTTTGATAAGCCTCAATGCTAAAAGTATCAGGTAGGTTTTGAGTAATGGTCGGCATGACTTGCTCCTAATTATTGTTTTGTCAGATGGTTCATATGGTTTTTATGAAATACGATGCTTATAGAAAACTATGCACCAAATTTTTGAAACACTTTTAAGGCGTCGGTGTCGTAAGTCTGCTCACCTGTTAACTGGTTGATGATACATCCTGCTCGATAAGCACCCAGCCCCAAGTCTGGTGCGCCAACGCCATGAGTATGGACCTCTTGGTTTTGTACAAAAATTTTGCTCTCAGTCGCGATGTCTTTTTGATCCGTCAGCACATATTTCAGTACATAGTCCCTATCAATGACTGGCTGATCAAACGCATCATGCGCGATGCTAGGCAGTATCGTGTTTAAACACTTAGGCAGACCGTAACGATAGCCTGTACCAGCAATCACACAGTCATACTCAGCAGTAAAATCTTGATTCTGCTCACGCTGTTTAACTACCAGTTTTATGGTGTCTGTCGGCTCTGGCGCTTCTAGCATTGTTGTCAGCGTTGCCTCAACCACTTCACAATTGGACAGTAACGTCGAATACAAATCTTGATTGGTAATACTGCGCTCATAGAGACGGTGATAGATATCACGTATGGTCTCAAAGCCCATGCCTTTATAGAGCAGGTCTTGCTTGGCAGTGACTTGTGGCTTGGTTGCTGAGTCTAAATCATAAAAGTAATCTGTATACGCCGGGCTAAAATGCTCTAAACCTAATGGGGAGTATTCCATGGGAAAAAATCCTGCCGAGCGAGTCATCCAATCTAGCTGAAACTTAGGGTCGTCATTAGTACTATCATCGCCAGCAAACTGCTGATCAAACAGCGTTCGATACACCTCTGCTGAGGACTGCCCAGATCCCAACACCAATATTTTGGTCAGCTTGTTGTCTGTCTTGGTACTATTCAAATCAAGGCTACTAGCATTGAGGCTGTCCAAGTCAAAATTATCTGCAAAATGAGCGGTGTGCATACAGCGGTTAGGCGCTTGTCTGGCAATGTCTTGCAACGATGGTGGTAGTGTGGCCTGTGTGCCCGTACCTATGACTAAATTTTTAGCATGATAGGTGTTTTGTATGCCTTGTTCAGAGACTGTCACTACAAACCCATCATTGGTATCGTCAAACACCACGTCTATCACTGCCGCATCAAAATTCAGACTATCCAGCTGCTCTGCTACCCATTGGCAATAATGATTGTACTCTTTACGATAAATTTTAAATTCTTCTAAAAAGTAAAACTTAAGCAATCGGTGCTGAGTATGCAAATAATTCAAAAAAGAATACGGACTGGTTGGGTCTATCAATGTCACCAAGTCTGCCATAAAAGGCACTTGCAGTGTGGTGTTTGGCAATATCATGCCTTTATGCCAATTAAACTCAGCCTTTTGCTCAAAAAACTTGGCGGTTACGTCGGTCTTTGTCAGTAATGCAGCCAAACTTAAATTAAACGGCCCTACGCCAATACCAATAATGTCTAACACGGTCGCCCCTTAGTGATTTGGTAGTAGTAATTTGGTAGTCACGTTAATTCTGATGCTAGGGCGTGTCCTCATTTTAAAAATGGTGATAAAAATGAGATAAATCGCAGTCAAACAAGGAAAATAGCGCAGATAATATCGAGATATTAGTCAGCTATTTGACGCCGTTTGACAAGATTTAGCCATTTTTAACCCATTTAGATAACTATCGATTGAATTGAGGACACGCCCTAACTCTTGTTGAGTCCTAACTTTTATCGTGTGCTTATCTTTGCTGTCTCAATATGAAGTGCTACGTCATCATAGGGTTTGGGATATCGACATAAATAGACTGGGTTTCAACAGGTGCGGTCAGCTCATCAAGCGCATAGAGTCTGGTGAGTAGATTGCCCTTGAACGGCAACGTAGGGCTACGCAACAACAAGTCAAATAACGAACGATGCGGGTATTGTTGCTCTAACGCCATTAGACATGCTTTAAACGTCGTGATTAATGTCTCCTCACTCACAAGCTGAGTGCGGGCAATGGCAGTAATAAGACCAAATATACTATTACCAACTAAATAATAGGCAAATCGTGAGTCGGCAAAGTCTTCTGGAATGACGCACTCTCCTTCGCTAATAAGCTCGGGGTAAGCGTCAATGAGCGGCGTAGCATACTCTGCAATATAGCCAAACCCTTGATTGTCTCTGGCCCAAAATTTAGTAGGATAGCCGTCTTTTAGCTCGATGAGACTGTTTTGCTGATGTACCTCAAAACCAATACCATGCTGATAGTACATATGAACCAGCGGTATAAAACCCACTTGCAAATAAGTGTCAAACCACTGGATAGCCACCTGTTCTAAAGGCTCATCTGTCTGTTTATGGATAGACTTAAACAATGTCTCTAAACGGTTGGTAAGACGGGTTGGATGGTCTTGGCTTAAGCTGGCAAGATTGGTGACTTGCGTATCCTCTGTAAAAGGGTTGTCACGTAAGATGCAAATGGTCTCATCAATGATTTTGCCGTCGACACGTAAGGCAATCCAAGCAGGATCATTCAATACCGCAATCGTAGGGTACTCGGTTTTGAGCTGAGTACCATAGTCGCTACGCCAGATTCGGCAGGCATGCATGCCACGTTTACATTCTTTGGGCAGGTTAATCCGCACAGAATTGGTAATCGCCACAGACAACGACAGTTTAAACATCCAAGGCGCATCGAAGGCCGCTAGCGTGCGTACTGATGTCGTTGGATACAGATACCAACCGAGCTCACCCAAGTCAAACAATTGGCCTTTTTCTAGCAGTTTTTGATACCACGGCTGCTGCTGCAAAAACCTTGCTTGCCAAGGGTGCAATGGCAACAGCTTATAGTCTGGATACTCATCCACAAGTTGCTGCTGATAGCCACTCATATCAGCTTGTAACTTTGATTTGAGCGCTGTGGTAATGCTGTCGCCATCTACGAATTCTTCTGTAATGCAGCTGGGGTGCACTAGCCAATAATGCAGCTGGGTTTTGCTATTGGTCTCGGGCGCATACTTCGCCCACTCGGCACCATAAAAACCAGCACGGCCTTTGGGTGTAGGGTGCATAGCATGACCGTAAATAAGGTTTTGTTCGGTTTGAATAAAATCTTGCTGATAGTCAATGATGTCATCAATCTCATCATTGCGATGCTCTAAGATAATCTGTAGCCCCTCATAACTTTCAATCCAGCGCTTTAATACGCCATTGGCATCTAGCGTCGCTTTATCTTTATAACGATGCACAATGTCTTCAATAATCAAAGATGCTAGGCTCATAGCAGAGGATTTTATCCATCGGCTGTTTTGCAAAGGGTCGTCCAGTTGCGTGTCTAATGTTGAGTCTGAGCGTATGCTTACCTGCTTATTCAATATAAGCGGCGTGCCCGCCAAACGATGCTGACCCAATTGGCTCACTCTGTCGACAGGTACGACCATTACCGTGTTCGAAGGCAATAGCATTAGCACTAATAGAGGCTTGTTTTGTGAGGCCTGCTTCTGTATATCATCTTGCTGCTCTACGGCAATAATATCGCCGTTCCCAGTCTCAAAACAGTAAGCATTGATTAGATTTTGTAGTGTAAGTCGATCAAGCGTTTTGTGCTGCATCATGTTATTTTTTCCCATCAACGTTCAGGTTGTCAGAATTAAGTTGGTTAAAACCAGCAATAGCCATTTGCTCAATGATGTCTGCAATATCATTGATTTGGGTATTTGGATTTAGAATGGTGAATTTAAGGCAAAGGCGTTGCTCAAACTGGGTGGTGGCCACATTGGCAATGTTATTGACCAATAGTGCTTGAGCAATGTGACGATTAAGCTGTGCGAGTTGCTCGTCAGATAGAGTGGTATCTTTAGGTGTAAAGTAAAACAAAACACTGCTGATAATAGGCTCATGTACCAGTACAAAATTTTCATTTGCATCAATCAGCTGTGCCGCTTGCTTGGCGGTATCTAGACAGTTATCAATCAAGGATGCATAGCCATCCGTTCCCAGTAAGTCCAGCGCCATCCACAGCTTTAAAGCATCGAAACGGCGTGTGGTCTGTAAAGAGTACGTCACCAAGTTTGGGATATTGTCCTGTTCGTCATCAGCAGAGTTTAAATACTCGCTGTGATGGCGAATGCTCTCGAAATTTTGATTGTCTCGTAAGAGAAAAGCACCGCAGCTAATCGGTAAGAAGAAATGCTTGTGAAAATCTAGAGTAATAGAGTCAGCTTGGTTCAGGCCGTCAATCAAGTGTCGATAGCGCTGTGACAATAGCAATGCCCCACCCCATGCCGCATCGACATGTAGCCATATCTGTGCATCACGGCAGATCTTGCCAATAGCCATTAGAGGATCAATAGCACCCAAATCGGTAGTGCCAGCAGTTGCGATGATGGCTATCACATTGTCAGCACCCAGCTTATCTATCTGATGTTGTAAATCAGACATCAGCATGGCGCCTGATGCATCGGTCGCTATTTTAATGACAGATTGTTGACCTAGACCTAGTAGCGCCGCGTTTTTTTCGATAGAAAAGTGCGCTTGGTCTGAGCACAGGATTTTGCCAACAGACTGACCCATCAGGCCATCCTTTTGCACATCAACGCCCTTAGCTTTATAGAATTGATTGCGTGCTAGGAGTAGACCCATCAGATTACTTTGCGTACCACCACTGGTAAAGACGCCACCAGCGTTAGGGCCTGTTTGTTCATCAAAGAGGGCACCAGAGATATCATCAAACCCACAACGTTGACACAGCCAATGGATCAAATCTTTTTCGATATAGGTCGCTGCTGGACTTTGATTCCACGAGTCCATACTTTGGTTAGTAGCCGCGATAATCATCTCAGCAATCTGACCAATAACTAGTGTGGGTGGATGCAAATGAGCTAAGCAATTCGCATTGGCCGTCGACACACAACTGGGTAAAAACTTGTTTTGAATATCAGCGAGTATCGTGTCGATATCTCGCCCTTGCTCACGGATGCTAAAGGTATTGTTCGCTTGCACTTGTTGCGGCGTGCCGCCCAAATAGACGTTATTGTCGTCTAGCCATTGTTTGATGACAGCGCTGGTTTTTTGCATATGCGTGACATATTGCTCACTGGTTTGCTGATTTAATAAATGCAAAATATCCTCACTTGTTTATTCCACGATGGTATAAATCGCAAATAAGTGACTTATTATTAGAGTCGTTATTAGAGTCGTTATTAGAGTTGTTATCAGAGCTTTTTTATAAATGTGTGAATCATGCTAAAGCGCTGGCAAGACTATTGATTGTCCTCTAGCGCCATATCAAGCCTTTGCAAGACTTGCTGCAGCTCATCTTTGGTTATATTGAGGGGCGGCAATAATCGCAGTACTGTGCCACCGCGCCCGCCCTTTTCAATCACCAATCCATGTTTGAAACACGCTTGTTGGATTTTGGCAGCCACATCGCTGTCTGCTGGATAGCTACCATCATTTTGCTTAGGTAGGCTGGGATTGATAATCTCTATACCAATCATGAGACCACGTCCTCTGACTTGGCCCATTTTTTGATAGCGCTGTTGGCGTATTTTTAGCTGCGACATGAACCATGCGCCTATTTCTAAAACATAGTCAGCAACGTTATTGTCTTTTAAGTAATTGAGAGTGGCAAGGCCAGTCGCCATGGCTAATTGATTGCCTCTAAACGTGCCAGAATGATTGCCTGCCTGCCATACATCGTATTGTTTTTTGATACCCAATACTGCAAGTGGCAGACCACCACCGATTGCTTTTGACATCACAATCATATCAGGGTCAATATCGGCATATTGATAAGCGAACCAACGTCCTGTACGGCAAAACCCTGTTTGTACTTCATCGATGATCAGCATGATTCCTAGCTCTTTTGTCACTCGGCGCACATGCTTCAGCCATTCTATGGGCGCAGGGTTGACACCGCCTTCCCCTTGTATAACTTCCAAAATGACCGCGGCTGGTTTCACCACGCCACTCTCTACATCTTTTAGGAAGTTTTCAAAGTAGCTCATATGGGCATGAATGCTTTGCTCAAAAGGCAAGCCAAACGCGCAGCGATACATATTGGGATAAGGTAAGAACTGTACCGAGCTCATCAGACCTTCGATACCTTGTTTAGGTGCCAAGTTCCCTGTCACCGCCAGCGCGCCATGTGTCATGCCATGATAGCCACCGCTGAAGCTAACAACACCTGAACGACCCGTGACTTGTTTGGCCAGTTTAATAGCCGCTTCTACCGCATCAGCACCCGTCGGGCCACAAAACTGCAAGCAATACTCATCGCTATTGGTGGCGAGTAGTTTGTACATGAACTCGCTGAATTTGTCTTTTAAAGGTGTAGTAATGTCCAATGTATGCATCGGTAGGTTGCTGTCTAATAGCGCTTTGATGCTTTCTATGACTACGGGATGATTGTGTCCAAGTGCCAGCGTGCCAGCACCTGATAGGCAGTCGATATACTCATTACCTTCCACATCAGTAATCCACGCCCCTTTGGCTGATTGAATCGCAAAAGGTAGCTTACGTGGATAACTGCGAACCTTCGATTCAAATTGTTCTTGACGGTGTAAGTAGCATTCGTTATCAAGTGGTTTGTCTAAAAGGATCGTGTCCATAGCTTTAGCCTTGTTATTGTCAGTCGTCTTGGATAAACATTCAAAAGTAAGTGTTGACGCTTACTTCTTAAAATACTGCTTATTTTTATTGAATAATAATGTAAATGATAATCATTATTATCAATGACGCGTAGTATCTACCTCTGATGATTTTCTGTCAACCCCTACTTATTGGTTTTTTCGATATGTTAGGGTGTATCCTCATTTCAAAAATGGAGATAAAAATAAGATAGATGGCCATCAAACGAGAAAAAATTAGCGCGAATGTTGATTTGATAAACGAAAAAGAGCACAGAAGATATTCTGTGCTCTTTTGTTATATCTGCCTGCTATCTAATGCCTACTAACTACTAACGGATGCAGTAGTCTAACTATTAGACCCAACCATCTTCCAACAGGTGCTCAGTATTACTGATCTTAAAACCGTTGCATAAGTCATAAAACGTCATTGGATCTTCAACATTATCGAGCAACTCTCGTTTATGCAGCGCCACAAATAACGCTAACGCATATGCCGCACTATGGATGGACTTTTTAGGATTAAAAGTGATATCAGTGAACCCTTGATATTGAATGACCTCCTCATGCAGCTGAGGGTTTTGCTTTAGAGCATTCACGTACAGCCAGTCATAAAACGTGGTCAATGGCTCTACGCCCCACTCCATACCAAAGTAATTATAGCCAATGAGCTCGCCTGAGGTGGTGAGTCGCTCATCTTTGCGGGCTTGTCTTGGCGCTACTGTTAGCAGATCAAGATAAGGACCACCATCTTCAAAAATCATGCTGGCTTGAAAGGCATTTTCGACACTATATGGATTGCCATCATGCTCATCCGTAATCTGTAAGCTGAACGGGCTTAGCGGAAAACTCAGCTTATTGCCAGACTTGCTAGAGAGCTCAAGTACTTGCTTAAATCCATACTTTTTGCGAATGACTTGTTGTAGGTCATTGATGGATTTTTTCTTTTGTCTGGTTGCAAATCCCACATGTCGCTCAAACATAACCATGTCTGTTTTTACCAAATTGTCACTGTTGACTTTGGGCATGAATACGGGTCTTTGTTCTATCGTGTTTGGTGCGTCTTCCATAGTGATGTGCCTTAATATCAATGGTCTTGTATAAAGTGTGCTTTCATCATTAATCTAGCAAAAATACTTATGACAGCTGATTCTGTCACTGCTATCAACGTTCTTTATTATTGGGGTTTTACTTTCTAGTAATAAAATATCGCTGCTCAATCTGAAATGCGCTGAACCGAGTCAACGCTCGCGGAGGCAGTTTATCTTATTCTTAGTCATTTATCCTACCCTATTTCAAGGTTATTGATAACCTTACTGAGTTTTTTGCATCAATGCTTTGCATGGTGTAAACATAAGCAGTGTATTTGACCTATATTCGTCTTACTTTATCCTAAATGCATTGAATAACCGTGACAATCTCCGCATAATATGCATTGAATAGCATTATTAATCACCGCATCTATGAGAAAGTTATGAAATATGTGACATACAACCATGAGCGATCAGATTGGACACAGTGGCACTGGTCAGATAAACAATTGCTGCCATTGGTTAGCCGTGTGCGTATATTACAAGGTTATTTACTCGGGCAGCTATCAACACTAGGGTTTGATTTAAACGTTGAAGCACAGTTGGATGCGGTGACGCTTGAAGTGGTTAAAACGTCTGAGATTGAAGGTGAAACGCTGAATAATGAGCAGGTACGCTCCTCTGTTGCGCGTCACTTGGGCATAGATACTAGTGACATGCCAGCGGCGACGCGTGAGATTGATGCTATCGTTGAGATGATGCTCGCAGCCACTTATGGCTATCAGTCACCGCTGACCCTGACTGACTTGTTGGGATGGCATCACGCTTTGTTTCCAACAGGGTATAGCGGTCTATATCGTATTAACACAGGAGAAATCCGTGATGATAGCAAAGGCCCTATGCAAGTGGTATCTGGCGGCTATGGGCGCGAACAGATTCATTTTGTAGCGCCAAGTGCTGAGAGGCTGCCTATAGAGTTAGAACGTTTCTTGTTATGGTTCAATACAGCAGCAGATGCGCAAGACGACTTAGATCTGGTTATCAAAGCCGGTATCGCTCATTTATGGTTTGTCACCTTGCATCCTTTTGATGATGGCAATGGCCGTTTAACTCGTGCCATCACTGAGCGGGTGCTGGCGCAAAGTGATAATAGTCAGCAGCGATTCTATAGTATGTCGGCTCAGATACTCCAGCAGCGCAATGACTATTATAAAATACTAGAGCGCACACAAAAAGGCGACTCCGATGTGACTGAGTGGCTAACTTGGTTTCTACAGACGCTAGAGCAAGCACTGCTATCTGCCCAGACAACAACCAATAAGATTATCAGCAAAGCAAAATTTTGGCAGACGCACCGTCAACAAGCCCTAAACACTAGACAGGTAACTATGCTCAATACCTTACTAACGAATTTTTATGGCAAGCTGACCACTAAAAAATGGGCAACGATAACCAAGTGTTCGGCTGATACTGCATTAAGAGATATTAATGATTTGGTAGAAAAAGGCATGTTAAAAAAATCTGATGCCTCAGGACGTAGTACGAGTTATGAAGTCATGTTGTGAATTTAGAATATTAATAAACAATTTTCTAAGGACGCTTCACAATTTGAGAAACGTTCAATTAGGGAGGATCTAGAGTATCAAGGCTCGCGGTCTATTGTTAGTGGTTCCACTATACCAGTCTGTTTTGAGTAGTCTGTTAATAGGTTTGAAGGCTGAAGTAGCTGGTTCCCTTGGGAATACCCAAAAATACCAATAATGATCAAACAAGCTCAAAGTACATTACGCCCTAGCTATTGCGATAATTCCTAATAAAAATACCACTGATGAAAAGATAAAGAGGTAAACTATAAACGTTAGATTTTTACCAACGAATGTTTTTAAAAAATTATTACAGATGACGACTATTAATGGAGTTGATTCTATAGAGGATAAGCGATGAAGTGGACTGTATTGGTATGTATGCTACCGTTATTAACCGCCTGTATGAGCATGAAAAATGTCAAAGAGTTACCATCTGAGCTGATCTATCAGCCGCCAGTATCAGGCGCGAGCGCAACTGTTATGGGTAAAATGGAACCACGACATACAAAGCTCGTTGGTGATCGTATCGCCTATATTATGGAAATTGATGATAAGCGCGTCCCTAAAGAGAAAAAAGAGACTTACAGCGATACTTGGGATAATGTTTATCCACTTACGACGGGTGAGCATACATTAACTGTTACTTATCGTATGGCAGGACACTATACGCTGCCTACCAAGATTACCTTTGATGCCAAAGCTAACACTAATTATCAGCTGGACTTCGCTACTGACATTGGTACGTCATGGTTTAGTAAAGACAGCTATGTTGACTTCTGGATAAAAGATAAAGCGACAGAGAAGCCCATGACAGAGGTAGTGCGAACTGCGCCACCACCTGAGCCACGGGTTATTTCTTATCCGATTATTATTAATAACTGATTTATAAAAATAACTCTGGCAGCACATGACCAAAGTTATTTGTGTTTTAAGATTGTAGAAAAATTGAGCTTTTGAGCTTGCTTTTTCTAATGGTGTTTACGTGCTAATACCTATATGGAAATCACAAGTTGTACTTAACCTACAAATTATTTATTGCAATTTACTGTAAGTATCCATGTTCTTTAAGTTCTTCAGTCGTTAGTGGTATAAAAGTCACATAACCTTCTGGTTTACCACCTTTCAAAAATCTTGAATAACTGCAAGCAAGGCATAAGAAAGAAAGAGGTTCATAGCCTTCGTATCTTGTCAATAATACTTCGCCACCACCTTCCGAACCACAGTTTGGACATATATAATCTTCTAGTTCAAAATAAAATAAACGTTCTATGTCACTTCTAAGAAACATTGCAAATGTATCTATATCTTGAAAGTCTACAGATACCAGACGATTGACAAGTAATTTTACTCTTTCTTCACTAATATTAGCCTGCTCTATTGGATAATAATCCGGATTTAAATTCTTATAATTTAAAAGTCCATAACTAGAAAGTGGCGTATTACTAAAAATTTGTTCATATTTATTAAGTACGTATATAATGGTTTTAGAGTATAACAAAGAAGTATTGTTTTCCATGTTAATAAAACTGTTTTTGATAAGATCAAAATCTTTTGAATTGTAGTTCATAATTAAAGGCCTTTAACTGGGTAAGCCGTTATTAAATTACCTTGGTAATCTGTAAATATCTTCATATAAGTAGTTGGTTTACCACCTTGATTTAACGATGCATTGCCGATAACTTTTCTTGTGTTAACAGTGCGTGTATATTGACCACCTACCATCGCTGTTACTGGGACTTTAGTTATTGAAGCATTACCAAGTATGGACTTTAACTCTTGAGTTGAAATTGTAAATACTGATCTATTTTTACCTAAAGGTTGATTAAAATGTCCATCGACAACATGTTTAAATCCTGAGCTAACAGGAGACCCGCTATCTCTTAATGGTGTAAAATTTGTTGCTTTGTCGACTATATTTACTCTAGTTGCAACTCCATCATATATTGTACTACCTGGGCTAGCATAAGGTGTCGTCGTCGGAACTCGTTTTGCAGGATTAACAGAAGGAATATCAATACCTACTGCCCCTATTTGTGATTTCCAAGGAACCGAAGGTCTAAGCGCTGAATTAGCTATTGTTGCAGTAATGATCTTACCATTTTTTAGAATGTATGTAGCACCATTATGGGTTACCCTCGCTCCTGCTTTTAATTTTGGCAACGCACTCAATAATTGGGAAGGAGCTTTAACTATACTTGCTCCTATGAATACTGCATCAAGAGTATTTATAGCAGATTCCATTCCCATACCAAAGTTGCTGCCATTAGCAGCATGCATATTGTAGTTATCTGCTCTGGTTTGCAAGTCATAGGCAACTGCTAATTGAACGGCGAGCATTTTGTCGTCTTGATTAGCAAATTGTTTTAAACCTGCATAGGTGTCAAGAGGACTTAAGAAGGGTTCGCCAATTTTACCTACGCTTACAGCAGCACCAGCCAAACCACCAGTTGCTTGCTCAAGCAAAACGACTGCACCATTTAGAAACTTAGAACCATATTTAGGTTGCTTTAAAGCATTGTTTTCAACTGCCATGCTAGCGCTATTAGCTGCGGTATCTACGTCTACATTAGTTAGTAAAGCCACAGTTCCTGCAAGCATCTTAGAATAGTCTAGAATTTTTTTCTCTTCGTCGAGAGTCAATAATCTTGAGTCATCAACTAAATAATCACCAAGCATCTCACCGACAGCCGCGCCAAGCGCACCAGCGTCACAGCTCTGTTTATTAGCACTAGCTGATATACAACCTACACCTGCAGCAACTAACTTATGAGCTAAATTATCAGCGAAATAGTCTGAGTCAAAATCTTTTACAAACTCACTATAAACTTCAGCCGAAAAAACATCGATTAAGGAGCTACGCAAACTATTTTTTAGAGCATCTTCCAAGCTCACACCGTTGACTGCAGCATTAACAAATGCACCAGTCGCACCTTCGGCAACGCCATTTACCAACTTATTAGCAAAATCATTACTAGCCATTTGCGGTAAATTGAGCTTAGCCGTCAATCCAGCCGTCAATGCAGCGGTTGCCATACTGCGAACCGTTGCGCTACTTGCCAGTTGATTAAGCGTCTTATTAATATCACCCTTATTATTAATCAAAGTGACCGAGGCTTGCGCAGCAAGGCTTGAAAATGCAGCGGTTGATGCTGCGCCCATTGCGCCTGTTGTACCTGTAAGTGTTGCCCCCATTCCAGCAGCACCACCAACGCCACCTGTTGCCATAGTCACGGCAATAGCAATCAAAGCCGCAGCAGCAGGCGTCAATCCTTCTTGCGTATAGTTCCAATTCTTCTGAATCAGTTCTACTTGTGCCCAGTTGATATCATTACTCTTATCTAGAGTAGCGAGGTATTCATAGCCCGGTTGCTTAGACAGATTAAGGGCAATCTTTCCTAGTTCTTCTTGGTTTTTTTGAATGTTTGCCTTGGCTTTATTATTAGCGTCAACAGTCACATCAACAGGCACCGCTACTGTCACACCACCTGGTGAAGTGATGGTTGGTACTTGATTAAATTTAGGTAACGAGGCGGTAGTGACTACGCTGCCCTGATCAACTGTTTTCATCCAAACCGTACTTTCTCTTTCTTGAGTATGCGTGGTTGTGATTTGATTGGTAATAGGCACTAAGATTACTTTAGCGGCATCGTCTGCATACTTGCCAACACCAACTTTAATGTCAGCTGGCTTCAATGTGTCAAATACTGTACCTTGCAATAAAGTATTACTACCTGATTGAGTGTAAGCCTTGCCACCTATCAAGGTAGTAGGCAATTGCGATAACTCTTGTCTAGTATCATTGGTATGGTCTTTATTATAACGGACACCTAAGAAGCTAGACTTTTTCTTAATATCAGTCGTACTCTCATCAATATCATCAATGGCGTATAAATATAGCCCTTTACCCGCCGATAGATTAATATTACCAGTAGATGCTGCTGTCAACTCTGAACCATAGATATTAATATTGCCATCTGCAGTTAAACTGATGTTTTTTGCTTGAATATCAGTAGTGACTGCGTTGCTGTTATTAGACGTCTTAGTCGTGGTCTTAGTTTTCTTTTTGCCATACCATGACCGTGATGTACTAGTGGTTTGCGAGCCATCCATAAAGGCGGCTTGAGCAGATTCAAGATTGACATCACCAAGTGCAGCATCAATACGGACATTACCATTAGTAGATTTAATATCAGCGCTGTTTAAGATGACCGCATTATTCGTGGTATAAGTTTTTGATGCACTGCTATATGTCTCTGACGCTTTAGGTAAATTGCCTTGAGCCGATATTTTTATATCATTTTTTGCTGTGAGTGTAGGTTGATTAACGATCTGATGGTAGGAGTAGTTTGGACCTGTAATATTTCCATTGCTGATATTGCCTTGTTGATAGATATCAGCAAGCCCCGTAATACGAATACTGTCATTGTTAATATACGTTTTGCTTAAATTACTTGTCGGATCAGTACCAATGATTGTAGTAGGCGCAAGATTACCCTCAGCTAAGATAGTGATGCCGCCAGTGCTACTCGTGATTCCACTACCTTCGATCAATACGCCTTGCTTAGCAGTGATGTTGATGTCTTTGCTGCCTGTCAACGAGGCGGATTTATGCTCAAATCCAGTTGATGCTTTCTTGGAGATTTCAAGGATAGGCTTAAGGTCTTCAGACTGCTCTTTAAGTTGGTTAATAACAGCTTCGTTTTGTTTTGCTTGCTTATATTCAGGTGAATTTATTAATGGATACAATCTTGCTCTGAAACTTTGAACCATATTATGGTTATTTAAAGAATAGGCCTCTAAAAGATACCCATTCAGAGTTTCTGCTTCGGTTAATATCTTTATATCAGCATCATATTTCTTGAGCTCATTATTTACGAATATAATCTGTTGTTCAATATCTTTAACTTTATAAGGTGAAATATAGTTACTAAAACTATTTTTAACCCCCTTTAACTCCACACTACCATTAGTGGCAGTAATATTGATACCATTCAACTTTGAGGTTAAATCACTACCTTCAACTATGACATCTTTACCGCTAAGGTTTATATTACCCCCAGCAGTTAGCTCGACTATTTTTTCAGAGCCAAGTCCTTGCGTGCCTTTATAACCTTTTAGGGATAGTGTGCCACCCTGGGCAGCTAAGGTGACGTCGCCTGTAGCAGCCAGAGTTACTTTGGTTGGATCAATAGTTATGTTGCTAGAGGTACTAGTAACTATCAAGTCGCCATTTAAAGTATTTGCAGCGTCACCATTGCTCAACTTTGTTGTATTTTTTGCAAGTGCCGTACTACCTTTGGCATCGATATTTACGTTACTGTTTAGACCAAGACTAGAGCCTGCATTTACAATAACAGCACCACCAGTGATATCTGTATTCTGATAGGCCTGCGCCCAGCGGCTATCTATAGAAACGATTTCATTCCCATTCAGTGTTGTATCACCAGCCACATGTCTCCAGCTATTACTCCACTTTGGCGCATCTACAGTACCTGAGTTTGTAGCATAGCGTTCACCATTGGTAATAAATTGATTATTGCTATCGAGTGTGAGGTGTTTGCCAGAACTGATGTTACTGTTGTTTAACCGCATCAGATTGCCTGATTTTAGCGTACTACTACCGGTCGAGAGTATTTGGGCATCGATAATATTCAAATGGTTGGCAGCATCAATGACTAAACCGTTACCTGAGCTACTGGTCGCTGATAACTCAGTATTTGTAATACTGATATCTCCATCACCATAAGTATTATCTACGCCTTGATCATTTTTTTCAGTATTTGCAATCGTCGTTTTGAGTCCGATACTTTGTGCTACGATCTTAGGCATTTTAGTAATCTTAATACCTTTATCCGCTTGGATAACCAGATCATTCTTAGCATTGATAGTATGCCGTTGATCTAAGGCAATAGTACCTTTATTAACGATTTGAATATCACCGTTAATATTCTTATCAACGTTTTTACTGACACCTGTCGCGGTTAGGTTGAGATTGTTTGATAAACTGTGACCAGAATCTGTATTTATCAGTATTGCACTGCCGTTAAAGTCAGTGTCATTATGTATTTGCCACCAGCTACTATCAATACTTAAGACGTCACCAGCAGTAAAGTGATTTTGCTTGGTATTTGCATTGTAGTTAGTAAACAGCTTGCCATCGGCATTTTCTTCTACTCTTGCATTGTTATAAAAGCGCTGTTTGCTTTCTAAGCTCAAATTCTTTGCTGAATTAATATCAGTATCAATGATGGTTAGATACTTGTCGCTACTAATACTGATATTACCAGTGTTATTCAACTGACTGGCTGTAATATCTGACGTTCCTTTAGCGTTTGTACTGATACTACCCGTCTGTTTGATATCTTTATTAGAGGTAGTAAGCTGAGTGACTGTTAGATCCTGTCCAGATTCAATCGCAATATTATCTGTCTTGAGTGTACTACCTACAATATTGACATCACCTGTAGCAGCCAGTATCGTGCTGTTAGCATCGGTACTCAGATTATTAACGTTTAGAACTGCCTGATTTGCTACAGCCGTGACTGCGCCTTTAACGCTATTCAAATTACTATTGGTAATAGTCGTATCTTTGCCTTGGCTATTGATGTAAATACCATCGTTTGCATTGGCAGTAGTATTAAGTACCGTGGCCTGTTTGCCTTGGACAATGAGTTGTTTGCCGATATTAATAGGTTGGCTGTTATTTTTCAGATAAGCCAGCTCTTCAGCCTGTACAACAGCGTCGTTAGTAACTTTGATGCTGCCGCTGTTGTCAATAACCGCATTGCGACCAGCTTGTAATGCAAAATCATTTGACTCAACGACACGACTGCCTGAGCTAAGATAAGCATCACGTTCACCGCTAAGTGTTAGCGTATTTTGCGCCTGCAATTCACTTTGATTACGAATCACTGTATCGGCCGTCTTGGTATTATCAGCTTTACTTGCGCTAATATGTACATCACCGCGGCCAGATACTCTACTATTATCAACCAATGTGCCATTTTTAGAATGGACAGTTAATGGTGCATAACGAGCAAAAGTATTACTGCCATCAAGCAGACGCACATAGCGATCGGCATCTATAGATACGCCACCGTTTGAGCCTACGATACTTTGACTATCAACATAAGTATCACGACCTGAATGCAGGTAGATGTTTGCTTCATCATCTACTATGGTAAAGTTTCGAACGTCGGAACCGTTTGACATTTTTAGGTCGCCAGCAGCATCCATTCGTAAGATGTCTGGCATCAACTGAGTGGCAGTGCCAGCACTGCTTTTTTTAATAATCCCTTCATCGAGTAAAATATCCTTATCAGCTTGGATATCGATCATGCCATAACTACCGATATTACCACTGTGTTCAATACTTCCTGTAGTGCCTGTGGCATTTATACTCAATAAGCTGGTTTGAGCTTTAGTGGTCTGTATAGCGCCTGTGTTCTCAATTTTTCCTGAGTTGGTCAGTACAATCTGCTGAGTGGCTTTTATATTACCGGCATTTCTAACGCCCAAGCCGTTCTCCGTCCCGACAAGGTTAATAGAGTTTGCATAGATACCACCAAGCGTACTCACATCGACTGCTAAGGTTGGAGCAGTCCCTGTACCAGTAATCTTCGTAGCGGCGCCCGTATCATAATCAACAGTATTACTACCACTAACGATATTAATATCTTGATTGGCATGAATCTGACCGTTGATTGTCACAGCCCTTGCTAGGACATCTACATAGTTGGCTTGGTTTTTGTTTTTACCATCGTAGAGATCACCACCGAGTGCATTGCCTGTCGCCGCATTATCAAATTGAATTTGTCCTTGCTTGACATCAAATCCTGTCAGATTGCCAGCACTATCGATTTTAGGCGTACCAGTCGTTAGCGTTGCTTGATTGGCATTGATGAACCCACCACCTTGTATCTGCAAACCCGATGGACTGGCAATTATGACATCTGCTCGTTGTCCTGCAATCTCAAGGTTACCTTGGAACTTGGCTGGAGCATTGCTACGAACTTCGTTCAGAATCGTATTGGCAGCGCTTTGTGCAAGATACTGGTTGCCTACGATAGCGCCAGCTAACTGGGTGCTTACTCCGCCTATGCTGTTGTTTAGTATGGCACCGTTAGACCCGATATCGAATTGGTTGTAAGTATTATGAGACAAACCATTGCTGTTGGGTGTACGGATATTGACAATAGGTGTGCCATTGGCCGCTTTTAGGAGCGCCGCTCGTTGGGCAGCTGGCACACTGCTAGCCGTATTTTGTATTTGGCTGTTGGCAGCCTGAACCTGAGTGTAGATCATACTTTGGCAGCATAAAATTGCCATGGCTAAGCGATGATAGGATATGTTTGTGCCCGATTGTGGCTCTGATTTTGCAGTTGGTGATTTTTTACCACTGCTGTTACCTGCTTTTTTATTTTGACTTTTGGTCACTTCACTAACAACCATCATCATGCCACGGGCTTTGTTAAACACTACTCTATAGCACTGCTTATTCATCTCAGTAATCGCTCTTAAAAGTTGATAAATGTCAAAAATTGTAAGCAATTGTATCTACAAACTATTGTAAAGACTAGCGTTATTTTTATAAATTTTCTAGAGCCTATAGAAAAAAATTTTGATAAAAAATGGATCTTTTAAATCCTAATTTAAAGAACGGAATAGATATAAAATATTGATATTAATGAAATTATTGTGTTTAACAAAATAGAGTAATTGATGATTAAGTAAACCTACAAATACTATAGGCAAAAATAAAGAACTGGTTATCTTATGATGACCAGTTCTTTATTTACATTAGAGTTTAAAGAAAGTTTACTAAGGGCTGCTCAGCAAAAATCTAGTTGTATATCGTCACTCTAAAGCCGCCGGTTGCGTCTTTATCGATTGATCGAGGTGCTTGAATACCTTTACCAATAAAGCCATCTATACTTATATTACTTGCATATATACGGGCGCCGATACTGGTGCTCATTAGATAGTTTCCTGCTAAATACTCGGTACTGTCACCACCTACCCAGCCTTGGTCTAGTGTCATATAGGGCATCAGGGTAACTTGTCCAGTGAGTGGTACGATCCGAGCAATTTCTTGCTGTAGTAACATACCGTTTTCGCCTGATAAGCTTTGCTCATCGCTAAGCCCTTTAGTAGTGTATCGTCCACCAATTATAAATCGATCTTGAGGCGTTAATGATTGAGGACTATATTGTCCACGCCATTGAAGTATATACTGGTAGGAAGATGTATCTACATTAAATGGATGCCTTAAGCTTACTTGCGCGTTCCAAATACTGGGCTGAGAAGTTGCCTCGCTAATATAGCTTTCAGGCGCATCTATGGCTGATAGCGCACCCGTACCTTTTTGATATTGTAAGCTTGCCGTTATATCTCCTAAAGATGTTTGTCGCTGGTGATCGATCCCTGCTTTCCAGCCAGAGGTGCGACGTCTTTGTACTTCAATTTCTTGATCATCAAAATAGTTTTTTGAGTTTTTATGATAACCCTCTAAGCTGGCACTGGTTTTAGAGTAACGATCTCTATGGATCAGTCTTTGAAGCTCAACTGAGCTTTGATTAGATTTACCCTTATAAACAATGTCTTGATTGAGACCAGCCAAAGTTTGATTAAAATCATAATCACTGTAGAGCAATTGCAATTGCCATTTTTTATAAGGATAACGATAATTGATATATAGACTATTATTATTAGAAAGTTTGTCTATATTATTCCAAGGGTCAATAGAATGAGTATAAGAGAGACTTAACGCATCATTGGCACTCAAAGGGTTGTCGATGCTGGTGGTCACCGTGCCTTGATACTTCCCAGTGTCTTCATTCCCTGAATCATCTATGCTGAGTTGCCATTGTATGGGTGTGGTGCGTTTTTGAGCGACGACTAAATCGCTACTGCCATACTGCTCATTATTAATAGTATTAATGCTAGGTATAATATCAATATTGGTGATCGCTGATTGAGGCAAGCGAAAGTTCTCTAAGCTAGTTTCAATGTCTCTTAGATTGATAATATCACCTTCTGAAAGCGTGATCGCATTGCTGATGTTCGTTTTTGGGTGACCGTCTTCAGATCGCCATACCTTGTTAAGTCGCCCTGGTATGATCGTGATATTAAGCACACCACTCGTCAAGTCTTGAGGCTCAATAGTCGCTTGAGTGGTGATAAAACCTTGCTCGATTA
Organism: Psychrobacter sp. SCQQ22; assembly: GCF_015864605.1. NCBI lineage: Bacteria > Pseudomonadati > Pseudomonadota > Gammaproteobacteria > Moraxellales > Moraxellaceae > Psychrobacter > Psychrobacter sp. SCQQ22. Next base: position 258,693 of record NZ_JADYWZ010000004.1, on the reverse strand, counting down.
GCGCATTTTGTACGTTACGTATCGCATAATTTAAGCCCTTCTGACCAATACAATGACCTAATATGGATCCTTGTCCATATTTTATAGGGCCTAAAACAGTAGCAAATTGCTTTTTGAGAGCAGGTTCATCAGGCAGTTGTAAGTTAATCTGATAGATATTAAAGCAAGGACTTTCACCAAGTGGTGGCTGTTTCAAGCTAGTATCTGGTGCTGGTTCGCTAAGATTCACAAAAGGCTTGGAGGTTCTATCTTCAAAATTTTCAAGTCGTTGTTGATATTGATTGTATTGCTGCTGCTCTATTTGATTCAGATCAGATTGGGCGTAGGCGTGACAGGTAATACCACCTAGGCTACATAATTGAATGCTTGTTATCAAAACAGGTTTTAGATGATTAGCTAATGACATGATTTTTATCTAGCATAAGAAAAGTAAACAATAATTGTATCTTATTTATGCCGCATTTTTACCTGATTCCACGAGATTTTTTAAATAAATTTTAATTGGCTTCTAGGAGTAAGATTGTCATATTAGCATCTTGCCGACTATAGTGGTGATGGAAGGAGATAATGCTTACTGTTCCCATAACGGGGCTTATGGTAAATAATAATCCAAAAGCCTACAGCCGGAGGTTCTAGGGTACCGACCTTGTTTCCATGAGATAAGTTATCGGCAATATTCTCCTTTGTTATCTACAACTCCTCTCATTTCAACCTTCCGCACCCTTACTTCGTCATCACAACGCGGTTCAAGAGTAATGTTTTAAAAGTATTATAGAAATACGCTTGACCTTACCATGATGTCAACCTATATGCTGTCACTATAGATTTGAAAATAAGATTAAAAATATAGTTAAAAACGACAGAGGTTGTTATGAAAACAAAAAACACCAAAACTCCTACTTATCATGAAGTGCTGAGCATTGAAGGCATGAGTTGCGCGTCTTGTGTTGGGCGTATCGAAAAACAATTAAAAAATATTGAACATGTTGAAAACGCCGAGGTAAATCTTGCCACTGAACAGGCGACTGTTTATTCATCTCAGCCTTTAGATGTCGCCCAGTTAAACAAAGCGGTAGAGCGCGCAGGCTATAAGGTGACTGAAACCAAGCCTATCGAGCTATCTATAGAAGGCATGAGTTGTGCTTCTTGCGTTGGACGAGTAGAAAAATCCTTGGCCAAAGTCGCTGGCGTGCAACAAGCTACTGTAAACCTTGCGACTGAACGCGCTTGGATTAAAGGTGATGCGCAAATACAAACGAGCGACTTAATTGATGCCGTTAAAAAAGCGGGCTACGAGGCCAAACTGGTAGAACAAGACCAAAGTGATCGACAAGATAAGAAAGCCTCGGAGCAAAATCAGCTTAAACGAGATTTAGGACTTTCTGCGCTGTTGTCACTGCCCGTATTCATTCTAGCAATGGGCTCGCATATGATTCCCGCCTTTCATATGTGGGTGGTGAATAACCTAGGCACTCAGCAAAGTTGGTTGATACAGTTTGTTTTGACCACATTGGTACTACTCTTTCCAGGCCGACGCTTTTATCAAAAAGGCGTGCCAGCCTTATTGCGTTTTGCGCCAGATATGAATTCGCTAGTGGCGATTGGTACTATCGCAGCATATGGCTTTTCTCTAATAGCGACCTTTATCCCGCAAGCGTTACCTGAAGGCACGGTGCACGTTTATTACGAAGCCGCTGCCATGATTGTGAGCTTGATTTTATTAGGTCGTTATTTTGAAGCAAAGGCCAAAGGGCGTACTTCTCAAGCCATTCAGCATTTAGTAGGCATGCAGGCAAAGACGGCCCGTGTACAGCAAGATGGCAAAGTCATTGAAGTCCCTGTAGAAAACGTCACCGCACAAATGATAGTTGAGATTCGTCCAGGCGAGCGTGTGCCTATCGATGGCGAAGTCGTTGACGGTCACAGTTATATTGATGAATCTATGATTACTGGTGAACCTGTTCCTGTGAAAAAACAAGCAGGTGATCAAGTAGTCGGCGGTACTATCAATCAAAACGGTACCGTGAATATTCGAGCCACGGCCATTGGTGAAGATTCTGTATTAGCACAAATCATTCGTATGGTAGAACAAGCCCAAGGCTCTAAATTACCGATTCAAGCATTGGTGGATAAAGTCACCATGTGGTTTGTACCAGCGGTGATGTTTTTATCAGCATTGACCTTTATAGTTTGGTTGATTTTTGGTCCTGACCCTGCCTTGACCTTTGGCTTAATCAATGCGGTCGCCGTGCTCATTGTAGCCTGCCCTTGTGCAATGGGATTGGCCACTCCCACCTCTATTATGGTCGGTACGGGTCGTGGTGCAGAGTTAGGTGTATTATTCCGTAAAGGCGAAGCGCTACAAATGCTTCAGGATGTGAGCGTGGTTGCCGTTGATAAAACGGGCACATTGACTGAAGGCAAACCTACCTTAACGGATTTCCAAGTCCAACAAGGGTTTGAGAAAGAACAAGTTCTACGTGTGGTGGCATCGGTTGAAGCAAAGTCTGAGCATCCCATTGCCTTAGCCATTGTACAAGCCGCAGAACAACAGAATATTCAACTGCTGCCTATCACTGACTTTGAAGCGATGACAGGTTTGGGTATTCAAGCAAACGTGGCAGGCCAAGTGATTCACATTGGCGCTGATCGTTACATGCAGCAATTGGGGCTTGATGTTGCGCCTTTTGAACAAGATGCGCTACGTTTGGGGCAAGAAGGTAAAACCCCGCTTTATGTATCGATTGATCAGCAATTGGCCGCTATCATTGCCGTTGCCGACCCTATTAAAGAGACGACTCATGCCGCCATCGCTGCACTACATCAGTTGGGCTTAAAAGTGGCCATGATTACAGGTGATAATCGCCATACCGCCCAAGCGATTGCGGCAACATTAAATATTGATCAGGTAGTGGCAGAAGTGTTACCCGAAGGCAAAGTGGATGCAATACGCCAGTTGCAAGAACAATATGGCCGAGTGGCATTTGTTGGTGACGGTATCAATGATGCCCCTGCATTGGCTCAATCCGATGTTGGATTGGCCATTGGTACAGGCACAGACGTTGCGATTGAGGCGGCTGAAGTGGTGCTAATATCAGGTAGTCTGCAAGGTGTGCCTACCGCGATTGCCTTGAGTAAAGCCACCATCAGTAATATCAGACAAAATCTGGCTTGGGCGTTTATTTATAATGTTGCTTTGATTCCGATTGCCGCAGGTGTCTTGTATCCCGCCTTTGGTATCCTGCTCTCACCCATTTTTGCGGCAGGCGCAATGGCGCTGTCTTCTGTTTTCGTATTGGGTAATGCGTTACGCCTCAAGTACTTTAGAGTATAGTCAGCGAACTACTAAACCGCTACAGAGTGAATGTAGAATCGTAAAGGATATCCATATAGGGTTTAAATACACAGGTTATTTAAACCCTTTTGTTATTTAAGTCCCTTTTTAAGTTAGGAGGAGAAATATGAATATTGGTCAAGCATCAAAAAAATCTGGCATCTCTACCAAAATGATTCGCTACTATGAGCAGATTGGCTTGCTAGAAACAGTCAATCGCTCGAACTCAGGTTATCGCTTGTATTCTAAAGACGATATCGACGACTTATGCTTTTTAAGACATTCTCGCGACTTGGGATTCTCATCCAAGCAAATGAAAGAGTTGCTGTATCTGCGCAAAAATACCAACCGTCAGAGTGCAGATGTTAAGCAACTGACACAAGAGCATATCGAAACGCTAAACCAAAAAATCGCCCAATTGCAGGAGATGGTCAACTCGCTACAGAATTCTTTTGATCATTGTGCAGGCGATGATAATGCAGACTGCGCTATCTTAGAGGATCTTGGGCAGGGTCAGTAAAAATCACCCTCTCCATATGGGGCATGCCAGCATCGAACCTTTCTGCCTGTCGCCTAAAGCGTTCTAAACAATATCTGTGCTCAAGTCCACACAGCTAAAAATCTTCAATAGAATAACTGTAATTGAACGACGAACATAGATTGAAGACAGGTGCTACGACGAACTAAGTAAGGTTTGCTCCGTTACTGGCAAGAACTGACGACATTATTTACTTCATCTTATGTATTAACTCACTCTAATTCAAGCTGAGTAATTATGGCTTCAAAAGTTAGGCAAAGATCAATGTGTTTAACTTGATAATGAGATTCATATCAATGCTTTGCTAAGCGTCAAGTAAATATGTACCATTTTTGAGCGCAAGTGAGTTCGGTACAAACTAATTTTTAAGGGTCTCGGTTGAGTATGTAAGGCACTTTAAAAGGAGCGAAGAGCGAAGTGCCTAGCATTTTACCTCGCTTACCCGCCTTGCTAGATTTTTACTGGTACAATGTGTCTGAACATATAATAGCTAGCCCCTGAAATAAACAGACAAATTATAACACCAAGCCAAACGAACCATTGTGTATTACCAATCATGAGGTTCCATACAGCAAACATTGCCATGAAAAAATATGTGAGCGAACCAACATATTTCATAAGTAGTGGACTGGCTAATAACATGCCCATTTGTTCACCAAAGAAAGGAAAGCTGCTTGATATCGTTGACTGAACATGAGAGCTAGTTACTTTTTCTATTGCTTTTACTCCCTTAATCTTTCCCTCAATCTTGATTTTCTCACTTGAAGAGCCATTGTGAATGACTTGTATTACAAAATATTCTTTATGATCAAGAAAATCAAAATTTAGGATATAAGAATTAGGGCATGCCTTATTTTCCTGAATTGATACTGTACTAGACTCCTCGCTGACATTTATGATCTGAATATCTAAAATATCAATATCTTCTGGAATACTAATTCTTACGGGGTCTTTTTCTACTAGGTCACTTCTATCAATTGTGTCTTTTCCATTATTCCAAAAAGCCAGCTTTGTAACAGTTATACGCTCTTGAGTAGAACCCTTATATCTTACTTCTAATCCATCAAGTGAATTGTGCAATCCTTCGATTATTGTGTTGCTAGATTGCTCGAAGCAAGGCGTTTTGTTTTTCTGGGATTTAAAGTAGAACACAACTGCGAGGGTAATTCCTAATACTGCCAAGGAAAAACTACCCAATGTCACAAATGGATTGGATGCTAGAGTCTCTAAATTTACTGTGTCCATCTATTACCTCTTGTAAATCTAACACCTTATTAACAGGCAATAATATAGTTGGTTAAAATTAGCGATGAAGGTGGAAAGCTAATCGTTGTTTGTCAGGTTTGAAAACCATTGTTAAGCTTGTGGATCAAAGAACGATGCAATATATTCAAGGTCGCCACCATACTTTTGAATACCAACAGGCCCCATTGATTTAATTTTGATGTTACCATTATTATTTAGATCTACCCAACTTGTTACAGGGTAAACAACTTGAGAGTATTCGTACAATTTTGGATTGTCATAATGATACTCAACAGACTCTGTTAACTTTGCAATCCCTCTAACAGACTCACCTTCACAACAAATGACATAATCTCCTTTAGAAAATTTTGTTAGGTTCAAAATTATTCGACTCGGATCTCGATTGTCTGTCCAGTCGTTATACACATAACTAACAAAATTGGTAATAATTTCTCTAAATTTCTGCTCATTTTTAACAGGTAATAGAGGGGATAGGTCTCCTATAGCCGACCAACCTTGCCCCAAAACTTTCCTATACTTCAATTCTTCATAAGAAGAATATTCTCGATCAATTGCTAGTAGCCATACTGTCATTATTATTCCTTTAGAGTGTGCCTAGATAGCGCGCTTAGCATTCTATTAAACCACGATTTCCGTAAAAAATTCAGTTTTCACAGAGTTAGCGATAAAATATTGCGCAAGCGATGATAATACTCAGCACATAAAAAACCCTTTAAGCGACAGATGACGCTTAAAGGGTTTAGATTTTTTCTTAACCAAAACCACGTTAACGGCCTTTAACGACGAGCTAACTCGAAAATAGGCTGCCCGTACTCAACGTTCTGGCCACTTTCAACCAAGACAGCCGTGACCACACCTTCTTTATTACTAATCACTGGCTGCAAACGGGTCAACTCATCAATGAAGCAAACGGTTTGACCTTTTTGAATGTGGTCGCCTTCTTTGACCAAATTGTCTGTTGCATCGTCTTCACTTAAGTATACCTGCCCTACGTAGGTGGCACCTACTTGCAAGACATCACTACTAGTCTGTTCAGGCTCATGAGTAGTCGTGGCCTCTATAGGATTAGCGCTCACATTATTCTGCGCACCTAGATTATTAACCACCGTAATAGACTGCCCATTGTCTGCAATCGTGACTTCGTGCAGCTGACTGCTTTCAACCAGTTTGACCACACGTTCTATTTGCTCTATATCCATAATACATTCCTTATCTTAATTTTTTAACTCATGCCCAGATATTTAGCAATGGTCATGACACTTAGGATACTCATCACAATGGCGATTAACCAACCAAATACCGCAATCCAAATCGGATGCTTATAATTGCCAACGATATTTTTTCTGTAGGCGGCAATCAAGATGATGACCATGGCGATAGGTAATACCAAACCATTTAACGTACCGACCAATACCAGTACTTGAGCCGGTTTACCGATAGTGGCAAACACCATTGTCGAGATCACGATGAAACCAATAATGAAGTAGCGTTTGTGCTTTTCAATGAATGGATGGAAGTTGGTCATAAAAGACACGGAGGTATAAGCAGCACCAATCACCGAGGTCACAGAAGCCGCCCAAATCACCATGCCAAAAATAACTTTACCCGCATTTCCTAAAATGTACTGAAACGGCGACATGGCTGGGTTTGCTGGGTCTAATGCAAAGCCTTGAGATACCACGCCTAATACTGCAAGGAATAAAAACACGCGAATCACAGAGGCAATCAAAATACCAGAGACCGAGCTTCTGGTCACTGATTTTAAATTCTCTTCTCCGCTGACGCCTGCTTCTAATAAGCGATGCGCACCTGAAAAAGTAATATAACCACCAACCGTACCGCCGACTAACGTTACGATAGCGACTGCATCAATTTTGTCAGGCATGATCGTTTTGCTGACGGCTTCTGCTAATGGCGGATCAGATTTAAAGACCACATAAATGACCAATACAATCAGGATAAAGCCCATTAACTGAGCGAACTTATCCATCATAGGCCCCGTTTCTCGGCCTAAAAATATGGCGACGGCAATCACACCACTGATTAGGGCGCCTGTAATGGGCGACATGTTGAACATGGACTGCATGCCAAGTCCGGCACCGCCAATATTACCAATGTTGAAAGCTAGGCCACCCGCAATGATTAAGAAAGCGAGCAAGTAACCAACACCAGGAAACACCAAGTTGGCGATTTCCTGCGCGCGTTTTTTGGAGACTGCGACTACGCGCCAAACGTTAAGCTGGACGCCGATATCCATAACAATGGATATTAAGATAACAAAGCCGAAACTCGCCATTAGGCTTTCGGTGAATGTGGCCGTTTGGGTCAAAAACCCTGGCCCTACTGCTGATGTAGCCATCAGGAAGGCCGCGCCTAAAATGGCGGTATTGTGTTTTTTTATGGTGCTCATAAACATCCTTGTGCTATATGGAATTATTTAATCAAATGATTAGGGCGTGTCCTCATTTTAAAAATGGTGGTAAAAATGAGATAAATTGCAGTCAAACAAGGAAAATAGCGCAGATAATATCGAGATATTAGTCAGCTATTTGACGCCATTTGGCAAGATTTAGCCATTTTTAACCCATTTAGATGACCATCGATTGAATTGAGGACATGCCCTAGCGGGCGGATATTTAGTGGGCAGATATAGTGATACCTTTGAGTTCTAGTTGTTTCTTTATCTCTTGCGCAAACAAAATAGCGTGTTCACCATCACCATGTAGGCAGATACTTTGCGCCTCTACGGGTACGGTTTGACCGCAGACACTGGTGACAGTCCCTTCAGTAATCATCTGCAACACATGCTTAATCGCATCGTCTGTGTCAGTTATCAGGGCGTTGTCTTTGCTACGAGAGACCAATGAGCCGTCTTTTTCATAGTTTCTATCGGCAAACACTTCTGATATCGCCTCTAGACCATGTTTCTTAGCTGACTTGACCAAATAGCCGCCGGACAAACCCATGACCTTTAGGCTTGGATCAAATCGTTTGATTTCACTCACCAAGATATCTGATAAATTTTCATCAATAGCGGCTTGGTTGTACAACGCACCATGCGGTTTTACGTAGTCTAATGACACACCAACCAAGTCACAAAGTGCTTTGGTTGCGCCCAGCTGATACACCAATAAAGCACGATAATCAGCTTCACTTAACGGCTGATGAATACGACCAAAGTTTTCTCTATCGTTTAGACCAGGGTGCGCGCCTACGCTGACGTTGTTTGCTTTTGCCAATTGCAACGTGGCTAGCATCTCGCTATAAGACCCAGCGTGCAAGCCGCAGCAGACATTCGCTGAGCTGACTATCGTCAATAACTTATCGTCTTGCCCGCAGCCTTCAGCCACATCAGCATTTAAATCAATTTTCATTGGCATACTCCTTTATTTGATCGATGTAATGTTGTCTCTTTTGTTGTTCATCCAGTGCCTGCTCTAACGACACAACGACGAACTGACAGGCTTTGCCAAATCTAATCTGTGCCATCAGACCTATGTCTGCTTGAATCACAGTTGCAATTTTAGGGTAGCCACCCGTCGTCTGCCCATCTGCCATTAACACAATCGGTTGTCCTTGTGGTGGCACCTGAATCATTCCAATATCAACACCATGTGAGCTCATTTCTACTGGCTTACTAAATTCAAGCGCTGTAGCTCCCTCTAAGCGGTAACCCATACGGTTGCTACTGCTTTGTAGTTTCCATGGCTGGGTCTCAAATGCTTGTTGAGACGACTCAGTGAAGCAATCATACTCACTGCTTTTTATCACTCGAATAACCTCGGTTGGGGCAAGTCGAGCCACCCCAATCACAGGCAGGTTTGATTCGGTTTTTACCGTTAAGCTGTCATCGGCTTTTAGGTATCTGCCTTCAAATCCGCCAAATCCTGCTTTGAGATTGGTGCTAACTGACTGCAATACTGGCTCGATATCAAAGCCACCGTGCACACATAAATAGGTATACATGCCTTGTAGCGGGCGCAAAAGTTTGAGTGTTTGCCCAGCTGTTGCATTGATACGCCAATAGCAAGGAACACGCTTGTCGTCTAGATAGGCCTCGTATAAAGCGCCTGTTAAGCAAAAGCTGACGCTTTCTTCAAACTGTATGGTTAGCTCACCGAGCGCTATTTCAATAGCGGGTTCGTTGGCTTCGTTTTTCATCAAAGCGTTGCCAGCTTGTAGCGCCCAGCTGTCCATCACGCCATTTCTACCCACGCCCATACTGCGGTAACCCAGTCGTCCCGAATCTTGAATACTGGCAAGGGCACTTGCGGTTAAAATTTTCATTGATACCACCTGTTTATTTGTCTTTTTGATTCATGCATCTTTTATTTATCGCTTATTGATGAATATCAATCGCTTTAAATGTCAAAGTATCGCCTGCGTTAAGCAACGTCGGAGAGGTCTTGGTTAAATCAAATAAAGCAGTATCCGTCTGGCCGAGTAACTGCCAGCCGCCTGGAGACTCAAAAGGGTACACCCCTGTCTGCTCGCCGCCGATACCCACTGAGCCTGCAGGGACTTGAGTTCTAGGGATGGCATGCCTTGGGAAATACAGCGACTCAGACAAGCCGCCAAGATAAGGAAATCCTGGCTGAAAACCGATAAAGTAAACGGTATAAGTGGCTTTGGTATGTAGCTCAACAACAGCTTCAACCGAGAGATTTAGGTCATTCGCCATGGCCGCTAGATCGGGGCCATACTTACCGCCGTACTGCACGGGTATCTCGACGTGCTTGCCTTGGATAGTTTTTGAAGGGATATCATTGAGTAGGTCTGACAGCCTATATTTAAAGGTAGTAAGCTCAGCCCAAGTTAATGGCACGATGAACACACTGAGCGTATTCATACCAATCACCACTTCGATGACTTCTGGCATTTTCTGGATACTGTCTGATAAAGCCCAGCATTTTTGTTGTTTTTCTAAGCTGATCGGTTTAGGGAAAAACAACGCGAGATTGGTTTCACTGCATAGTTGCCATTGTAGTTCCATTAGCACGTACTCCATTATTTTTTATCTGCTATAGTCAAATCCTCTATAAATTGGATACGGTGCCAGGCTCGCTTAGTCTACGACTTGTAGTACTTTCACTCGCCTTCCTGGTATCCAAATTATATTGAACCGACTATATCTTGATTCTGACGCTTCTGACGCTAATGTCAGATTTGTTTTTCGCTTTTGCGGGCAAGAACTGATTTATATATTGTCTTGTATCCACTGTTCCAGATAATGAATGCTCATTTGACCTTCACAAAACACTTCATCCTCGAAGAGTCGTTGATGCAGACCAATATTGGTATCAATGCCGGTAATTTGCGCCTCCGATAAGGCTGCACGCATTTTTTCTATCGCTTTTTCTCTTGAACGATCTTGTACACATATCTTGGCAATCAAGCTGTCATAAGATGGCGGCACGGTGTAGTTTGACTCAGCATGGCTATCCACTCTGATACCAAACCCTGCTGGCATGTGGCAGTAGTCTATGCGCCCAGCATTTGGCAAAAATGTCTGCGCGTTTTCGGCATTGATACGGCACTCAAAAGCGTGTCCTGTAATGGCGATATCACTTTGCTTGTATGCTAATGGCAGTCCTGCAGCCACTCTGATCTGTTCTTGCACAATATCGACGCCCGTCACCATCTCAGTGATGGTGTGCTCAACTTGCACACGAGTATTCATCTCGATAAAGAAGAACTCGCCGTTTTCATATAAAAACTCAAACGTGCCTGCGCCTCTATACTGCATTTGCTCGCAAGCTGTGACACATGCTTGACCGATTTTCTGACGCTGCTCTTCGGTGATACCAGGTGCTGGCGCTTCTTCAATGACTTTTTGATGACGACGCTGCATAGAGCAATCACGCTCGCCTAAATAAATAGCATTGCCGTGGGTGTCAGACATGACTTGCACTTCGATATGACGCGGTGCTTGTAAGTATTTTTCGAGATAGACGATAGCGCTACCAAAATTGGCTTTGGCTTCTGTTTGCGTCATAGAGATCGCAGAGAGTAAGTCGGCTTCTTTTTCGACCACGCGCATCCCACGACCGCCGCCACCGCTTGCTGCCTTGATAATGACTGGATAGCCAACGTCACTGGCAATCTTGATAACTTGCTCTGAATCAGCAGGCAATGCGCCATCAGAACCAGGTACACAGGGCACGCCAGCCATTGTCATTTGTTTTTTGGCTTCAACCTTGTCGCCCATGTTTCTGATATTGTCAGCTGTTGGGCCAATAAACGTGAGACCTGAGTCTTCAATCAAGGCCGCAAAGTCTGCGTTTTCAGACAAAAAGCCATAGCCTGGATGGATGGCTTGTGCGTTGGTGATTTTTGCAGCAGAAACCAGCGCTCTTTGATTGAGGTAGCTGTGTGTGGCATTGGCAGGCCCGATACAGATTTTTTCATCGGCTAGGCGTACAGGCAATGAGTCTTTGTCTGATTCAGAATGGGCAATGACGGATTTAATACCCAATTGCTTACAAGCTCGGATAATACGTAGAGCAATCTCGCCACGATTGGCAATTAAGATTTTTGTGAACATATTTATTCCCTTAAAAATATAGTGTCAAATACAGTGTTTGTGCAGCGTCTATACAATATTGAGTGGCTATTGAGTGGCTTTAACTGTCTGGCGCTATAATAAATAAAGGCTGTGCATATTCTACGACATCACCTTCATCGATCAGAATCTCTTGAATCGTACCGTCAGCTTCTGCTTTTACTTCATGCATCATTTTCATGGCTTCAATGATACATAGGGTCTGCCCTGCTACTACCTGATCGCCCACTTCAAAGAACGCCTCAGCGGTCGGCTCAGAGCGAAGATAAAAAGTGCCGAGCATAGGTGCCAATACTTGAGATGAAGAGGCAGGTGAATTGGCGACCTCAGTAGTCACCGTTTCATCCATAGAACTGTTGTCTGCACTGGTATTATTAGAAGTGTTATTGTGGGAGGTTGCTGTACGTGATTCTGAATGAGCAGTTTTTGAGTGGTGAGTATTACCAATATGATTGCTGCCTTCATTGCCATTAGCCTGACAAATGATAGAGATACGTGCATCACCATCGGTTACTTCTAATGATTGTATGTCAGCGCTTTCGGCGATTTTGATCAGCTTTTCTAGATCTGTAAAGTTAATATTCATATTGTTAGCTATTCCATTAGAGTAAAAGTGAATAATTGTTTTTTATAAAAAATTTGTGCGATGTAACTGATGTAAATAGGGCCCTACTTTTAAACCATACGCTTTTATTTACTAAGAGCTTTGTGGACAAACAAGATTGGATGCCATTACATTTTAAAATGGCGTTGTCACCCAACATTATAGAACTGCCAAGTCTTCATCTTTTGGGTCGCAGATAAACATATGTCCCGGCGCGTGCGTTATCATCAGTTCAGGTTTGCTGGTCATTGCGATGCTTTGAGGCGTCACACCACAAGCCCAAAACACAGGCACTTCACCTTCCTTTATGAGTGATGCATCACCAAAATCGGGAGAGTGAATGTCTGTGATACCGATGACACTAGGGTCTCCGATATGGATAGGCGCGCCATGTACTTGCGGAAACCGAGAGGTGGCTTGTACGGCTCTGGTGATTAATGGATAAGGTATCGGTCGCATGCTGACCACCATTTTTCCATAAAACTGTCCTGCAGGCTCAGTTTCTATATTCGTGATATACATCGGCACATTGTGATTGTCTTCGATGTGTCTGACAGGAATAGACGCATTGAGCATGGCAGACTCAAAGGAAAAACTACATCCTAAAAGAAAGCAGACCAAGTCCTCTCTCCAATAGTCTGTTAAGTCTGACACCTCAGCTACTAGCTCGCCGAACTCGTATATTCGATACTTTGGGACATCAGACTTTAAGTCTGCGCCCTTCGCCATCAGCCGTGGTTCCGAACTACCAACATCTGTTACGTCTAAAATAGGACAAGATTTGGGGTTTCTTTGTGCAAACAATAAAAAATCATAGGCCAATTTCTTGGGTACTATGACTAAGTTTGCTTGTATGTGACCTTTGCACATGCCAGAAGTCGGCTTGTTGATTTCGTTCTTACCAATTAGTGCTCTGACCTCTTGTGGCGTCATATTTGCTAAATCTAACATGATTACAACCTCTTACGTTTTGACATTTCTGGCAGATAAAAAATCATCTAATAAAGACTGTATGAAGTTGGTGCTTTGTAACAGTATTTTATATATAGATAACTATATTATCGTTATGTAACCTAGCAGAACATTTTTAAAATGACAAGACGTAAGCGTTGTAAATAAACGCATGCGATACATAAATGAGAGTAGACAAGGAAGGGTTTATTACAATTATGAGCACTTGTGCAGTGTTTATTGTAGGCATTGACCAACAACTGTTTTTTATTGGTACTTACTGGCATTTATTGACGCTACTTATTTAAAGCAATCGCTGCTGACTTTAGCCAAGTCGCCGCTTTACCCAAAGAGCGCTGCTTGTGCCAAATTAGCTCCAATGCGACTGGCCAATCATGATCGTCAAAATCCAATTTCGGTGCGACCAGATAGCCATTGTCTAAGGCACTAGCAACCACGTGCTCAGGCACAAACGCCCAACCTAGATTACGCTGTACCAATTCAACGATTACCCACTGACTCTCCACCCACCAGACATCAGAAGCGACTCGTAACCGGGCTTTTTCATCGCTGTGATTGCGTGTGGCTACCATTAGCTGTCTGTAGCGTTTTAGCTCTTCCCATGCGACTGGCTGATGTGCCAGCTCATGTTCTGGCGAGCATACCAATGTCAATGATACCCAGCCAAGCGTATGAAAATTCAAGGCTGAAGGAAGGATTTCTTGACGCCACATAATGCCCAAATCCGCTCGATCTTCTAATACCAAGCGACTGACATCCTCCATCAGTGGAAACAGTAGCTCTAGCTCTACACTGGGGAAACGACGAGAGAACTCTTCCATTAGCGTACCCAGTTTCGATTCCGGATACAGCTCATCAACCGCTAATACTAGCCTGCTCTCGACCCCTTCACCCAAACTCTGTGCAACCCCGCGAAAATGCTCACAACGCTCAAGTATCACTCGAGCTTCGACCAGTAACCGCTCTCCAACGGGCGTTAGCGTTGGATAACGGCCACTGCGTACAAACAAACTACTGTCTACGTCGACTTCTAAATTTGAGACAGCCGTGCTGATAACTGACTGCGCCTTACCCAATTGCCGCGCTGCCGCTGAGAAAGACCCTGTTTCTACGGTCGCTACAAAGGCTTTTAGTTGCTCTAATGAAAAGCTCATCTATCTGTATATCCTATAGGTTCCAACTTGGTTATCCGATTTTAACAGATACAATAGCCCGATAAATCACTAATTCAATCGGGAAGTTCGATGCGTACTACTAAAGACCGTATTCGCCATACGCTAGGTTTTGAGATAGTTGGCTTAATCATATTTGTACCGCTAGCAAGCTGGTTATTTGGCTTTGATATTCATGCGATAGGTCTGATTGCGGTGGCTGGATCCATCATTGCAACAGGTTGGAACTATTTTTATAACCTACTGTTTGATCACTCTATGGTGAAGCTGCGTGGGAATGTGCATAAGACGGTGCCAATACGATTGCTACACGCCTTTTTATTTGAAGGGGGCCTACTGTTATTATTCTTACCAATGATTGCATGGTACTTAGGCATCAGCCTATGGCAGGCCTTTATGATGGATATTACGATGGCTACTTTCTATGTGGTCTATGCCTTCTTCTATAACTTAAGTTACGACAAGGTATTCCCTATTCCAGAAAACCACCTTGCCACTCAATTTAATCGTTAAACTCTATGGTTGAATCAAGCTAAGTCTATATAACGGTAGTTTTGCTCAGATTGTTTTATGTCTGTTAAATCGATGTCCACTACTGCTATTTCTTGCGTCGAACCAAGTTTTTTTATAATGCTTCCTGTAGGAGAGACGACTAGACTCTCTCCTACAAACTCACCGCCATGACCGACGCCCACACCGTTACAGGTAATCACAAAACATTGGTTCTCTATAGCATGAGCTTGATTCAATACATAGTGGGTATTTGCATAGGGAGACATATTGCCGTTTGGCATAAATATGATCTGTGTGCCTTTTTTTGCCAGTGCTCTCGAACCTTCTGGAAACTCTAACTCAAAACAAATCTGAGCACCGCAAACCACATCATTAATGCTAACCACTGACAAGTCTTTTCCGCTGGTAAATACCCCAACATCATCAAGCCAAAGCTTTGACTTTCGGTGTTTATGAATGATTTTGCCGTTTTTTATAAAAGAACATGCGTTATAGAAAAGTTGATCCTGTTTGTCAATATGCCCAACAATGATGGTTGAATCCGTATGTTTGCTGGCTATTAGTAAGTCTTCAAAATGCGATTGTGATTGGCTGCATAAAGAGTCAATATTATCTGCTGTCGGAAATCCTGTAAAAGCGAGCTCTGGAAAAATCATAAAGCCTTGACAGTCTTTGTGCTCATTGATGGATTTCAATATCAAGGCGGCATTTACCGACACTTGATAATCGGTGATATCAATCTGGTTGATGACGATTTTCATAGAATTTTATTCTCATTCGTGAGGGGTGGTTATAATGAATATTATTCTTTAATAGCAATACTCTTTAATAGCACTGGGATTCCAACCAACGGCTCAATTTAAGAATGTCAGCTTGATTTGACTTTAAATCGTTATAAAAGAAATAGAAGCTGTCGCCAGTGAGTAATTCATGCATTGGGATTCTAACGAGATTTTTCTGATGCGTTTGTTCTAGCATCATATAGTTGTCGATAAGCGTAATACCTAAGTTATAACGCGCGGCCTGTGCTGCAAGCAGTACATGGCTAAATTGATTGATTTTTACATCGCTTGGCAGCTCAAACCCACCTGCTTTGCACCACTTTAGCCAATCATTGGCCGCATTTTCGCTTTTTCCAGCGTATTTTACGGACAGTATGGGATGTTGCCATAATGCTTCAGGCAACGGTTGGTCTTTTATTTCCTCCCACAACCTTTGACCACAGACAGGGAATAGCTTTTCAGCGAATAAAAACGTGCTGACTACGTTACGCTTTGGCGGATGGACGGTTATAAAACAGTCAGAACATTGCTCATTATAATCGTCTTGGTCTGTCACCATGTTTAAGGTGAGCTCAATTTCTGGGTGTTGTGTATGGAAGTCTTCTAATCGAGGAATCAGCCAATTAACAGCCACCGAGCTATACAGTGCTAGACGAATATGGCCAGGCTGGTCATTTCGAATGGCCTGACTGGTATTGGACAGAGCCGTCAGCGATTGATTTACTTCTGTGAAATAACGCGACCCTATTTCTGTCAACGAAAGTGTCCGACCCTGCCTATAAAACAACGCTTCTCCAAGGTACTCCTCAAGCGTTCGAACCTGATGACTCACGGCGCTTTGCGTCACGTTGAGGCTTTCTGCTGCCTTTGAAAAACTATTTAGTCTTGCAACGGATTCAAA
This sequence comes from Psychrobacter sp. SCQQ22, assembly GCF_015864605.1. Classification (NCBI taxonomy): domain Bacteria; kingdom Pseudomonadati; phylum Pseudomonadota; class Gammaproteobacteria; order Moraxellales; family Moraxellaceae; genus Psychrobacter; species Psychrobacter sp. SCQQ22. The sequence goes on along the minus strand of NZ_JADYWZ010000004.1, from coordinate 242,049 downwards.
GCATTGTATCGCGCGCAATGGCGGTAGTTTCATTATTATCTCAGCTAATACTAAAGGGCTTTATATCATTATACGTCATGTAAATATATGAATATACTGCTTACTCAAGTATTAAATGAACGTCATTTGATGTCAATTTTCAACTATTTCTAGAGTAACGCTGAGGGTTATTATGCCAAAGATGAGTGTTGGGTTTGCCATGATTCTATTGGTTGTGGGAAATATGATTGCCGTCCTATCAGATGCGTTGATCAAAGAATTGCCAGATGGCGCAGCGGTCTATCAATTTGTCCTACTACGTCAGTTGACAGCTGTTTTGATGCTACTGCCCTTTTGCTTTTTGAATAAAAAAACCAAGTTGATTAGTAATATAAAATGGCATTTTGTACGGGGTCATATTTGGTTATTTGGTGCGGTATTTATGGTATTGTCTATTCAAGCGCTGCCGCTGGCAACGGTGAATGCTATTTTTTATACCGCTCCTTTGATGATGTTGCCGTTAGGGTTTTTGTTTTACAAAGACAGACTTACCGCGCCAAGCATCATTGTGGCAATATTGGGTTTTGTCGGCATTCTTGTTATCGTAAAACCAACGCAAATTAATATGGGTGCTATCTTTGCACTGATAGTGGCCTTAACCATGGCGACGAACAACCTACTAGTGCGTAAACTGCCTTCTAATCACACCGTTGCACAAACACTGTTTTTGACCAATTTAGTCGGAATACCATTTGGGCTTAGTTTGGCCATTTGGGAAAATGCCCCTTTGAGTTGGTACGCGCTATGGATAGCAGCCGGTTCAAATCTGTTTATTTTGATTTATGCGGGTATTTGCGTACTGGTCTACCGAGCGGTGGAAGCCCATAAAATATCTAGTGCAGAATATACGGGCCTGTTAGGAGCAGTATTCATCGGCATCGTGTGGTTCCATGAGATACCAGATATCAGCTTATTGATAGGTTCAGCATTGATTATCATCCCTCTCATTTGGCTCGCCACACGAGAGTCTGTCAAATATAAAAGATCGGTTCCGATAGAGTAAGTGGAGATATTGGCAATCGTTTCCTGCATAAAAAATCACATCGAGTTGATGTGTTTTGATAATCAAGAAAATCTTACTGCGCACTTTTTACCTTTCTCCTATCAGCTAAAAAACCTACGGCTTTGATATACTAAGTGCTTAAGGTAGTACGTTAAAAATGCGTGAGTCGGTAGATTAGACAACATTAAAGCGTAGATAACTCTTACGCTTCCTTATTAGTTATTTTTTACGACGCCATCGCATTTCTATATTATGTATTTCATCCAATTTTATAGAGCGAAATACATAATTTCCTTGTAATACCAAACCACCATGAAGTACACGCAAAAGTGAAGTTGAATAAGACAACCTAGTTCTATCTTTACTTTGCATATTTAATGTTATATAACCCTCCCATATACCACCATCAATGCGTAAATTAGTTATTGTTGTTGGGTTATTTAGGTCTTGCCCCTGTAAAATTGTTGCGTCACCTGAAATCATATGTGCTCTTTGAACAATAGTCATTTCAAATTTCGCTTTCTGCCCTGGAGCTGTACTTTCATATTCCCATGTCCCATTTATATCGACACCTTTATATGTAACAGCTTGATACCAAGGAATAAAAAAACTTTTAAATAAAAGACCTACCACATATAAAGCTGCAGTTGTAATTATACCGCTTACAACACCTAAGATTATTGTTGCTACTTCACTCATAAATATCCTTTTTGAATTAGATACCACTCTAGTAGTTTATGACACTCCAGAATAGCTTACATTGCATTGTCTAATGATCCTACTATCTATAGGGAGTATGTTAAGCATTATCTTTCGACCCTGACATAGCGCGCTTGAGATAATACCTTAAAAATATATGGAGCAGTGGCTTAGATGACATTGAGGCATATAGGCAGTTAGTAAATACATCCACATTCCTTATAAAAATATTAAATGTATTCAATACCCTAAACGAACTGACCACTACATTTCTGCTTTAACTACTTTTATTTTCTCAACCAAGAAATCGACGGCGGCTTTTACTTTTGGTACTAGATAGCGCTGCTTTTGATACAGCAAATATACAGCCATATCAGCATGCTGCGTGATTGCTAATGGATGCTCAAATTTAATCTCTTGCAATGCGCCTGACTCAAGATATGAGGATAGTGCCCACCGAGTGGACATCAAAATACCTTCACCATTACAAGCCTTTTTGGCAAGCCATGGCCCGTTATTTGAGATCGCAACTGCTGGCCCCGAGACATCATGCCACTGATCATCCACATGGCATAACCAAGGTGTTGGCCCATTTGGCGCTTTGAAATATAGGCCTTTATGTTCCTTCAACGCCATTACATGATTGGGTGTACCATGCATCTCCAAATAACTGGGAGACGCAACCGGTATAAACCCATTGTCCATTAGCCTAATGGCAATCACGCGCTCATTGGGTGCATAACCACCGCGAATCGCAATGTCTACATCGTCACGGCCCAATGCTGATAGCTCATCGCTGAGACTGACATCCAATACAATCTCTGGGTATAACTTACCAAGTTCGTCTAACAACGGCAGTAGTATTCTTTCACCAAAACCCACCATCGAGCTGATTCGTAAGCGCCCCATTGGCGTGGTCTGGTAACTGCGCACCGTTTCTTTACTTTGTTCTAGTTGGTTCAATATGTGCTGCATATCATTGTAATAAACCTGCCCTACTTCGGTCAGTTTAACGATTCGAGTCGAGCGCTTTAATAATGTCGCGCCTAGACTTTTCTCCAAATCAGACACCCGTCTAGATAGTGAGGATGGCGGTACATTGAACGCACTTGCCGCTTTAGTAAAACTGCCCGTTTCTACGACTTTGCTGAAATACCGTATCGCACGTAATTGATCCAACTGACCTCTCCATTTAAATGAATATTTGAGTATTCTCGCCTTATTATTGTCTTAATAGCAATAGTGATTCACGTTATTCCTTATATATAACCACATTAAAACCAGTAATAATGTGGTTAACTTAAACGTCGCAATGAAAACACGATTAAAAATAACCTTTACGTCAACAATGGAAGAATGACTTATGATTACTTTGCACGGCTTTGCTGCAAGCAACTATTACAACATCGTAAAACACGCTCTTTTATATAAGGGCATTCCGTTCCAAGAAGACCTTTTATACGCTGGTAGTGATGATCTACTAACCGTCAGTCCAGTGGGCAAAGTACCTGCAATCACCATGCCTGACGGTTTTAATCTGTCGGAATCTAGCGTGATTTGTGACTTCCTTGAAGAAACCTATCCTGAAAAGCCGCTATATCCTACCAATGCAACAGAACGCGCGGCTGTACGTCAGATTATGAAAATAGCAGAGCTTTACTTTGAGCTACCATGCCGCCGACTGATTCCTTATGTGTTTTCTGGTACTCAAGCACCTAACGCAATCAAAGATGAAGTACGTCAAGTATTGGGCCGCGGTATTATTGCCATGAATCGCCTATGTAAATTTTCTCCTTGGATTGCAGGCGAACAATTCACCATGGCCGACATCTATGTGCATCACGTCAACACCATTGTCAACGCTTTTGGATCTACTCAGCTTGAGTGGGATGTACTGGCAGAAGTGGAAGGTATGAAAGAATGGAACAAGGCCATGAGTAAAACCGACATTGCACAAAGCGTTCAGGCAGATAGCCAAGCGAATATGCCTGAGTTCATGCAGCATGTGACTGCCCAAATTAAAGCCGCAAACGCTGGCTAGTTCGATGCTGACCCGTTCAATTCTAAAAAGCATTTAACGATAAAACAATCGTTATTCTTACTCACAACTAAACGACCAAAAAATAGGGCCAATGCCATCACGTGATTGGCCAAAAAAATAACTATTTGCAGGAGCAAACCTTATGACTGATAAAAACATCCAACTGACCTCAACCATTAGCGAAGACAATAAACTAACCTTGGCTTTGCAAGAAATTGATATGCCACAACCGGGTGCCGACGAAGTTGTCGTTCGTATTGAAGCCGCACCGTTGAACCCATCTGATTTAGCCGTTCTATTTAGCGTCGCTGACATGTCGACTGCCGCGCAATCAGGCACAGACGAAAACCCAGTCATTACGGCTGATGTGCCAGCTAAATTCATGCCATCTGTCAAAACTCGTGTGGGTAAAAACACGCCAGTCGGTAATGAAGGCGCAGGTACCGTAGTCGCCGCAGGATCATCAGATGCGGCACAAGCATTGATGGGGAAAACCGTTGCTGTGATCGGTGGTGGTACGTACCGTCAGTATCTTCGCGCCAATGTACAGAGCTGCTTAGAGCTAAAAGAAGGCACTACAGCTAAAGAAGGCGCATCTTCTTTTGTGAACCCACTAACAGCCCTAGCCATGGTCGAAACCATGCGCGCTGAAGGCCACAAAGCCATCGTACATGCCGCAGCGGCATCTAGCTTGGGTCAAATGCTAAACCGTATCTGTATGGCAGACGGTGTTGATTTAGTGAATATCGTTCGTAAAGATACGCAAGAAAAGCTATTGCGCGATATGGGCGCAAAATATGTGGTCAACTCAAGCAGCGATACGTTTATTGCTGATTTAACAGCGGCCATTACTGAAACAGGTGCTACGATTTCGTTTGATCCAATCGGCGGCGGTCAGTTAAGCAGTGATATTTTGAACTGCATGGAAGCGGCTATCAATGTTGATGTAGAAGAATACAGCGTTTATGGCTCTAATACGTTCAAACAAGCGTACATCTATGGCGCACTAAACCGTGGCCCTATCACGTTAAATCGTAACTTTGGTTTCTCTTGGGGTGTGAATGGCTTCTTGTTATTCAATGCGCTAGGTAAACTGGGTACTAAAACCGTCGTGAAAATGCGTCAACGTGTGGCAGAAGAAATCACTACCACGTTTGCAAGTAGCTATACGCATGAAGTGTCATTGGCTGAAGTACTACATTTACAGTCCATCGCTGCTTATGGTAAACAAGCAACAGGTGAGAAGTATTTGATTACGCCTCAAGCTTAATAATGTCTAAAAAGCTGTTATAACTTAAGATATAGCAACTTCTTCATAGGCTGATTTTGAATGTATATAAAGGCAGATACTGTTATCAGTATCTGCCTTTTTTGTTGGCTTGGCTTTACATAGATTTAACTACACAATCAAAGCCCTAGTCCTAGCTCTAACGCTTACGTCCTGTAAAACACTTTAACCATACGATACTTTGCGAAAGTTTAAAATCTGTTCTCTGACTGCTTGCTCAATTTGTTGCCAGTCAGCGATGTTATGACGTGAATATTGCACATTGACATATAAAGCCATGTCTGGCTCTAAATCAAAGTTGTGAATACAAGGTGGCCTAGGCACATCTCTATTACTGCACTTTATATAGGTTGTAATTTGGCTATTGTTATCTCTTTGAATAAACACATCTTCTGCATATCTGTCTTCACGATAAGGACGGTCAGTCTTAGGATCTATACCCGGCGGCGCATAAACTTCCAACCCGTATTGATCGTTATTAAGCTGTTCATACGTATAAACAGGGTCTAGGCCACTTGCACTAATTGTTCCATCGCCGATACGGTGAATAGCGCCTACTCCATGATATTTATCGCCAGAGGAGACTCTAACTGATACCCAAGGGTCATTAGGCAAGTGCTGCTCTTTATCATAAGCATGTTTATGACTTTTATTGCTCTTATCGAATATGGTGTTGTCGGTATAACGTAGATCAAAGCCAAAACTATTTATCTCTGATTCATAGCTGCGTGTGGGCTTTTTATCCTCTCGTTTTTTGCCAAATGTAGGGTCACCGTTATACGCAACGAAAGTCACGAGATTTCTTGGCAGGTCAACGGGGAGACCACCTAAATCACCAATATAGTTTGCAGGCGCCCTACCAATACAAGATGTCATGAGAGTAGCGCTCACAGCTATAAGAACAATCTTGCTTAATTTTTTAATAAACATTGAATACCTTGAGAAATGGACATTGCTAAAAAGCATAATATTGCAATTCAAGAGACTAGCTAGAAGCATATATTATATAAGCAAAGATACAGGGGTAAATTTATTAATGTTTATTATTAAAAGGAAACCACACTACATCCGTTTTAAACAACGTATGGCTTTAATACGTTCAAACAAGCCTACATCTATGGCGCACTAAACCGTGGCCCTATCACCCTGAACCGTAACTTTGGTTTTTCTTGGGGTGTAAATGGTTTCCTACTGTTCAATGCGCTAGGCAAACTGGGTACTAAAACAGTCGTGAAAATGCGCCAACGTGTGGCAGAAGAAATCACCACCACGTTTGCAAGCAGCTATACGCATGAAGTGTCATTGGCAGAAGTGTTGCACTTACAGTCAATCGCTGCTTATGGCAAATAAGCAACAGGTGAGAAATACTTAATCACACCTCAAGCTTAATAATGTCTAAAAAGCTGTTATAACTTAAGATATAGCAACTTCTTCATAGGCTGATTTTGAATATATATAAAGGCAGATACTGATAATGGTATCTGCCTTTTTTGTGTTTGATTATCGACCTACTTTATCAGAGAATTTTAACTTGAGATATTTGTACTCCCAACCATCATTGTGGTTATATGGCTTCTTTGACATAATTAACAAATAGCGCTGCTGCAACAGTTGAAGGCAAATACAGTTTTGGTAAAAAGGGCGACAACATGTCTGTATTGACCATCGCCAATGACAACCAAGTCTCTCACGTTAAAAAGGATATGTTATGTCGTTTATCAAAATATGCACATTGGCATTAGTTACCGCCTCGTCTTTAGCGGCGTGTAGCAGTTATAATCAGACAGACTTGAGCAATAAAACGAGTGTCAGTCAAATCACAGACGGTAACTCATTTATGAATACGATAAAACCAAGCAGCGCTCAGGCGATAATTGGTCAAGTGACTGGCATTACCTCACAAGACCGAACGCAGCAAAAAGTCACCATAGTGGCTCAAGGTGGTAAGTCCTATATAGCATCCATTAGCAAGTCTGATTTTGATCAGCAGAATACCTATCAAATGCAAAAGCTGGTCATAGGCGACTATGTAGAGGTAATGGGCGAGCAGTCACAATTAGATGACGAGCTTCAGCTTACTGTACGTGCGATGCCATACGTATTACGAAAAATCATTATCGCTGACCATCAAGTAGATTGTGTGGGCGTTGCTCCGCAGTCTTGCTGGTTGACGAAGCCTGCTGGAATCACCGCCGATAGTCAGGCGGATTGGGAGTATAGATATAGCGGCATAGAAGGATTTGACTACGAACCTAACTATGAATATACCTTGCTTATCAAGAATACGGCCATTGACAGACCACCTGCTGATGCATCGTCAATTCAAAGCACTCTAATACAAGTACTTGAGAAAAAAAGAACCAAACCTTAATTGGTAAAACATAAATAACCAAAGCGGACAAATAACCACACAATGAAAAAATCAGTGCAAAACATCTCAAACTGGGTCGGACTTACCATTTTAGTTGCAGCCTCATTAATGTCTGGAGCAGCACAAGCAGCGGGCAATAATGAGACTTTGAAAATTGAGGTTGATAGACAAGCCAAATTATTGATGGAAGAGCATAATATCCCCGGCATGTCCTTTGGCATTATTATCGATGGCGAGTCTTATCTCTATAATTATGGCCTAGCGGACAAACAAGCCCGCATACCTGTCTCAGACAACACGATTTTTGAATTAGGCTCTATCAGTAAGACATTTGCCGCTACTCTAGCCAGTTATTCTGAACTTAATGGCACACTATCATTAGAAGATACCGCTGATAAATATATCCCTTATCTAAAAAACAGCGCTATTGGTGATACCAAACTGATTAATCTAGCCACCTATTCGGCAGGTGGTCTACCGCTTCAAGTACCTGATGATGTCACTGATAATCCAGCACTGTTCCGTTATTATAAGTCTTGGCAGCCTGTATTCCCTGTCAACTCAAAACGTCTATATTCCAATGCCAGCATCGGGCTATTTGGCTACATATCTGCCCTAAGTATGGGCTCTGACTACACACAGCTAATGGAAGATGAAATCCTGCCAGCACTCAACATGCCGAATACCTTTGTCAATGTGCCTAGTGAAAGAATAGCTGATTATGCGTTTGGTTATAATGCTGCTGGCGATGCCATCAGAGTCAATCCCGGTATGTTAGACGCTGAAGCCTACGGGATCAAATCAACCAGTGCAGATATGACTCGATATATGGCTGCGAATATGGGATTAGTATCTCTTGATAAAGATATTCAGCAATCATTGGAGAATAATAGAAAGGGTTACTATCAGGTGAGCACCTTTACACAAGGATTAGCATGGGAGATGTATCCGTTTCCTACTTCACTGGATACCTTGCTTGAAGGTAACTCGATGGAGGTAGTGCTGAACCCCCAGACCATTACCACAGACAAGCACCCTACATCCGTTTTAAACAACGTATTGGTCAATAAGACAGGTGCTACCAATGGGTTTGGTGGGTATATAGCTTATATCCCTTCCAAAAAATCAGGCATCGTCATTTTAGCAAACAAGAACTATCCTAATGCGGATAGAGTTAAAGCGGCCTATACGATTTTGGCAAGTGCAATGACTCACTGATTTTTTTCATTCATTTAATATGAGCCACAAAATGATCGGATGAGATGAAAGCTCGCGTTATGAGTAGCTAGAGCGTTTCATTAATTAGCAGATTTATATATTTAGTCATAAAGCTAAGGAAATCTTACTGTATAAAAAGCTGAGTAATAGTAGATAATTAAGTCTCAAGTGTTTAACGACTCTCTAAGGATATCTATGCATCACTCCATTCATGACGAGCCTCACCTTAGCAACCGCAACCATTGGTTAAGAGCAGCCGTGTTAGGTGCGAATGATGGGTTAATTTCAACTGCCAGTTTACTGGTTGGCGTGGCATCGGCAAATCCTAGTAGTCAGACAATGCTACTGACCGGACTGGCAGCATTGACAGCAGGTGCATTATCAATGGCGGCTGGCGAGTATATTTCGGTATCTTCGCAAGCAGATACCGAAAAGGCTGATTTAACCAAAGAGCAATATGAGCTGACACATAATGCTGATCGCGAGCTTTTTGAATTAACGAAAATTTATGAGACGCGCGGACTTGATCACACGTTGGCTCATCAAGTCGCGGTGGCTTTAACGGAACATGATGCCCTTGAAGCCCATGCTCGTGACGAGATTGGTTTGACCGATCTTAGCCAAGCAAAGCCAATTCATGCATCCGTTGCTTCGGGATTATCGTTCATTGCTGGGGCGATATTGCCTGTGATTGGTGTCATGGTATTACCAGCGCAGACATTGGTCTGGTCACTGGCATCCATTACCTTACTTGGTCTCATTCTGTTGGGTGTAATATCTGCCCGTTTAGGCGGCGCGCCCATCATACCTGCTATCGTTCGGATCGTTTCGTGGGGAGCGATTGCAATGCTAGCCACATCGATGATTGGACGTTTATTCGGTGTGGCAGTGTAGAGGGGATTTCATTGAAAACAGTACCATCTTAATGGTAAGTTCATTAGATAGAGCAAGGAGTATCTGGCCAATAATACAAAGCATATATATAGTACTTGAAGCCTAGTCGTTGGTCTCACGATACACTGTGTTTTGTGATTCTTGCCTAAACACCTCATAACTGATAGCAGTATCAGCTTGCGAATCATTAGAGGCAGCTTCTGATAATGGTGCCTCAGTTGCCTTTGCTCTATTAGGTGTACTGCCTTGATTCTCGCTAGTAGCCTCACCTTGTTTTGTAGCTGCTACTGGCGTATCTGCAGTACTTGGCTCTGTCTCATCTACGCTTATTTCCGATTCAATATCTTCAGCAGGTATACTGTTTGTCGTTACTTCGGTCTCAATTGTCTCAGTGTTATTGGGAGTTGAGCTTGCACTATCAGGCATAGTGGTATTTGTTGAAGTGGATAGAACACCAGTGAAAATGAGCACTGCGACGATAACAGCAATTAATAATGAGCCAAAAACGATACCAATAATAAGCGGTTTTTTGCTACTTGCCAGCTTGTTCTGTGCTGTTGCTGCTGGCTCATTAACGACTTCCTGTATCTGCGCCTCTTGAGTGGCCCAGTCATCATTATAGGTAGTCGCTTTGGCTTCAGATTGCATCTCAGCTTCTGAATCCATGACTTTGTTATAGTCACTATTCAATTGAGTATGAGTATCATCAGATTCTATCTTTAATGATTCATCGATATTGAACGTTTCTTCTTCTACAAGTGAGTTTGAATTTGAGAAATCAAAAACAGTATCTGTGTCGGTCGCGGTTATATCTAATGCTTTCTCTCGTGTCTTTATATTGCTAGTAGCACGGCTGTCATCTTCAGTGCTTTGAACACGACTGATGAAGCGATCATAGATATCGTTGTTGGTACGGGTACGCGATTTTTTGTTGGCAATTTTCGCCAACCTCTCTTCAAAATCTGTCTCGATATCCGTTTTTTTGTCGCTCATAGAATAATACCAAACCAGTTTATTCTACTGGTATTAAATGACTGCTAGAATGAGTTGTGATATTTATCACCAAATTGTAACTATAGCGTAAGCAAACAATATAGTTGCTCACCATATTATCTTCAAGCACAATTTATTTGATATTAATAATATTTGTAAAATATATCCAGCATAATATCGTCAATATGCCAATGAATATAAAGACAATATATAAAAATAGGTTTAAGGGTATGGACTTAAAACAGCTTAATGCATTTATCGCTATCGCAGATTTGCGCAGCTTTAGTGCAGCCGCAACCAAAACAGGATTGTCACAACCAAGCCTGAGTCGTCTACTTAAACAGCTCGAAACAGATATGGGCGTAGAGTTGATCGATCGCTATCATCGGCCGCTAGATTTGACTGAAGCAGGCGCGTTTTTTTACGATAAAATCAGTACCATACTGACTGAGATTGATACCGTTACCAGTATGACTCAACGACTGTCTGCACCAAGTAGTATTTTAAACATTGGCTTTGTGCCCTCTGTGCTTTATGGCTTGCTCCCTGAAATAATCGCGATGCTCAAGCAATCCAGCCCCGACATCGAAGTCAATCTAAAAGACATCAGTTCATATCAGCAGATAGAGGCACTCAAATCTGGTGAAATCGATATCGGCTTTGGTCGCTTTGCTCACAAAGACCCTTGGATTCAACAGATATTACTACGGCATGAGCGTTACGTCGTCGCGCTACCAAAAGCACACGCCTTAGCGCATATCCGTGAACAGCGCTTGATAGACTTGGCAAACAACCGCTTGATCCTATACCATCAAACGCATTTACCAATAGCTACAACCGTATCGACATCAAACGCACAGAGCGTAAAGTTGACCGCTCATACAAAAAACAACCGTACAACCAACAAGCAGTCCACACTTAATACACCTATTACCGAGCCATTACTACATTTGTTTGCACAATACGGTATTTCACCATTTATGACCACAACAGTAAGTGACTTACAGGTAGCGCTGGGTTTGGTGGCTGCTGGTGAAGGTATTACCCTCGTACCTGCCAGCCTAAAAACGGTGCGCACCGAGCAAATTAGTTATCAAAGCTTGGTGCATGAGAATGTTACCTCCCCTATCTATCTACATACGCTCAAAGACTTCGTTCACCCTAGTATTCCTGACTTACTCAGTGCGATTTATCACGTTTATGAGCAGCGCGGTATTACTTATCGTCAGCAGAAATTTATGTGAGTATTGTCAACCTTGACTGTTAAGTGCTAATCTCGCTATCACGCCCAGTAAAAAACGGTCAATCGTTAACTATCTATTGGTATTGACCGTAAAAATAATCATTATTACGAGCAGTACAAGGTGTGATACAGTCACCGCTTATTTTTTTGTACACATTGCTGTAATGGTTGCTGGCAGTACATCACAGGACGTGATGGCTAGCTATTTAACTATTTCGAGGGACTCATGACCACACAACAACTCAACAATTCCGACATGGCCAGCACTGCCCAAGAAGGCTTTAGCTGGCGCATTTTTGGTCCTGGTATTTTAATGGCGACTGCTGCTATTGGTGGCTCGCATCTTATCTCCTCTACGCAGGCTGGTGCTATCTATGGCTGGCAGTTGGCTATCATGATTATCTTAGCTAATGTGTTTAAGTATCCTTTCTTTCGTTTCGGCACTGATTATGTCTACGATACGGGCGAAAGCTTGATCGCAGGTTATGCCAAACGCTCAAAAGCATATTTGTGGATTTACTTTATCTTGTCTATCCTATCTGCGGTGATTAGTACAGGAGCGGTGACTCTGCTTGCTGCGGTGATACTAGGCTTTATGCTACCCGCGTCTCTTGGTCTATCAACGATGGTGCTGTCATTGATCATAGTGGGAGTGTCTTGGTTCTTTCTACTTGCTGGACATTATAAACTACTGGATGGTGTGACTAAGTGGATTATGATTGCTTTGGTCTCCGCCACAGTATTGGCGGTACTGATTGCTGCTGGCAAGCCGACGGTGATGACGCCTGATTTTATTCCTACCTCTCCTTGGAATTTAGCAACGTTAGGCTTTATCGTGGCGCTCATGGGTTGGATGCCAGCGCCGCTTGAGTTTGCTGCCATTACCTCAATGTGGACATCTGCGAAGCGAAAAGCTGACAACACCACTCTCAAGCAAGGTTTGCTTGATTTTAATGTGGGATTTTTGGTTTCTGCTATTTTAGCGTTGTTCTTTTTATCATTAGGTGTATTCGTTCAGTATGGTTCTGGTCAAGAAATTCAAACCGCAGGCGTCGCTTATATTGATCAGCTCATCAATATGTATACGGCTACCATCGGTGAATGGTCAAGGCTTCTGGTCGCTTTTATCGCCTTTATGTGTATGTTCGGCACGACGATTACCTGTGCTGACGGCTATGGCCGTGCCAATGCTGAGTGCTGGCGTCTACTGAAAGGTGAAAGCGAAATTAATAAAAAACAAGTCGCCTTTTGGACGACTTATGCCATCGGTGGTGGTCTAGTGATTATCACTTTCTTCACTGGACAATTGGGTGCCATGCTGAAGTTCGCCATGATATCAGCGTTTGTGTCTGCGCCTATCTTTGGTTGGTTAAATTATTCATTGGTCAAAAAACATAAAAAACTATCAGCAGGTATGAATGTTTATTCAATTATAAGCTTACTGTTCCTAGGTGGCGTTGCCTTGTTATTCTTAGCCAATCTTGCCGGCCTCTTTGGTTAGATGCCTATCTAGAGTACGTCTAATCACTTATAAAGCCCTGCTAGCCTTGCTATTAGGGCTTTTTTCTTGCGTAATATTTATAAAGCGTGATAAGTACTTAGCCTATCTTTGTAAGTAAATGTAAATACTAAAGGTTAATCAATGAAGTCGTTTTACTAAAATGAATAGTAATGCATATGAACCATTGATTTATGGATACTATTATTTTAAATACGAATATTATTAATTTTGTTTAATATATAATTTATATTATGTAATTAATAACAGTAAAAACCCCCTTCCCAGTGACTGATAATTGGGTATAATCGATAACAATAAAGAGAATATCATCCCTCCAAGTAAGGATTACAACATGACTTTATCATCTGCTGGCGCGCGCTTCCGTAGTGCCTTAAAACAAAAAAACGATAATAACCAACCACTACAAATTGCTGGTGCTATTAATGCTTATACTGCGATGATGGCGACCCAAGTTGGTCATCAAGCGCTGTATCTCTCTGGTGCTGGCGTGGCCAATGCGTCATTTGGCTTGCCTGATCTGGGTATGACCAGTCTTGATAACGTCCTAGAAGATGCCCGCCGCATTACCGATGCCGTTGACACACCGCTACTAGTTGATATCGATACGGGCTTTGGTGGCGCCTTTAACATTGCCCAAACCATTAGAAAAATGGAAAAGGCCGGCGTGGCAGCGGTACATATCGAAGACCAAGTGGCACAAAAGCGCTGTGGTCATCGCCCTAACAAAGAAATCGTTAGTATCTCAGAAATGGTCGACCGCCTTAAAGCGGCACTAGATGCCAAAACTGATCCTGACTTTGTAGTGATGGCGCGTACAGATGCCTTGTCTGTAGAAGGTCTAGATGCCGCTGTTGAACGTGCTGTCGCGTTTCAAGAGGCTGGCGCAGATATGATTTTTGCAGAAGCGTTAACCGATATCGAGATGTATCGTAAGTTTACCGATGTACTAGACATTCCTGTGCTAGCAAATATGACTGAGTTTGGTCAGACTGATTTATATACTACTGGTCAGCTACATGGCGTTGGAGTCGATATGGTGCTGTATCCGCTATCAGCATTCCGTGCGATGAACAAAGCGGCATTGAATGTCTATCAGCATTTACTAAACGACGGTACGCAAGACAAAGTTGTCGATACTATGCAGACTCGTATGGAATTGTATGATTTCTTGAATTATCATGAATTTGAGCAAACGCTAGACAAGCTATTCGCTGATAATAAATAATCAATGATTGGCAGCTAGTTGCTAGTTAGTTTAATTAGTGATCTTAATTAGCACCTAGCAATGCCAAAAAGACACATTGCTATTGCTGTTATCTTTACGAAACTCATCTTCATTTACCTTTAGGTTATTTATGTCATTTTTTACCCCTAGTTCTATCGTTAAATCTTCAATTTTTAGCTGCACGCTCGCCGCGTTGTTGCTTACGACGGGCTGTGATAAAACGCCAGAAACCGCTGACGACACAACCAGTGATGCAAGTACTGCTGAAGTTGTTGCCACAGATAAATCTGCTGCACCCGAAACCCAAAATGATTTAGTAATGACGACAATTACGCTAGACACTGTCAACAAGCTATTATTTGCACCGATTATCAATAGCGGTACACTCAGCGCAGAGCAAGTAAGCTGCTTTGAGTCGCGCGATGAAGACTTAGGTAAAGCAGAGGTCGACAGCTTCTATAAGAATCAGTTTACCGATGCAGAGCTGCAAGAGCTGGATGACTTTTATACGTCAGAGGTAGGGAAAAAGTTGATTGCTTTTGGCAATGAGCAATTGCTCGTCATGAATGGCGAAGAAATCGCAACGCCAATGGCTGAACCTACTCCAGAAGAGATGACGGAAATTCAAACGTTTATGGAGTCACCGCTTGGCGTTAAGTATATGAAGATTAATAATGCAGAAGGCGAAGGCAGCGCAATGGAAGTGCTAAACGTGCCTATCGAAGCCGAATTTAAGCGTTGCAATGTCGACTTAGGCGGCCCACAGCCTGAACAGCCTGCGTAACGCTCAACTGGCGCTATAGTCAGTTATTAACCAATAAATTCATTATCATAAATACCGTTTTTCACCCAAAAAAGCTACCCACAAAAGGAATTTAATCATGGCAGCACAGAAAGAACTTTCAGGCGCAGGTCTACGTGGTCAAGTCGCTGGTAAAACAGCTCTATCTACCGTTGGAAAATCAGGCTCAGGTCTGACGTATCGCGGTTACGACGTGTCAGAACTGGCAGACAAATGCATCTTTGAAGAAGTGGCCTACTTGCTACTTTATGGCAACTTGCCAAACCAAAGTGAGCTTGATGCTTATCAAACCAAACTAAAAGGCTTACGTGGTCTGCCACAAGCACTAAAAGACGTATTGGAGCGTATCCCAGCGACTGCACATCCAATGGATGTATTGCGTACTGGTTGCTCTATGCTTGGCAACCTTGAGACAGAAATGGACTTTGCAGAAGAAAACGATCAAACCGATCGCATGCTTGCTGTTTTCCCATCGATTATCAACTACTGGTATCGCTTTACGCACGACAATGTGCGTATCGAAACCGAAACGGATGATGAAACCATCGGCGGCCACTTTTTGCATCTGCTAAAAGGTGAGAAACCAAACGAGCTACATACAAAAGTTATGAACGTGTCTCTTATCTTGTACGCAGAGCATGAGTTCAACGCTTCAACCTTTACCGCTCGCGTTTGTGCTTCTACTTTATCTGACATTCATTCTTGTATCACAGGCGCGATTGGCTCATTACGTGGTCACTTGCATGGCGGTGCTAATGAGGCAGCGATGGATATGATTGAAGGCTTTGGTTCAGCCGATGAAGCTGAGACAGAGATGATGGCCATGCTGGCACGCAAAGACAAGATCATGGGATTTGGTCATGCGATCTATAGCGAGTCAGATCCACGTAATGTTGTGATTAAAGGTTGGGCTGAAAAACTAGCCGCGGATGTCGGTGACGAAGTGCTATACCCTGTATCAGTACGCTGTGAAGAAGTCATGTGGCGCGAGAAAAAACTGTTCTGTAATGCTGATTTCTTCCATGCATCGGCCTATCACTTCATGGGCATCCCTACCAAACTGTTCACACCAATCTTTGTTTGCTCTCGCTTAACAGGCTGGGCATCTCATGTATTTGAGCAACGAGCCAATAACCGTATCATTCGCCCAAGTGCAGAATATACGGGTGAAGAGTTACGTCCAGTACCAGAGATGAGCGCGCGTTAAGATTATTACTTCACACTCACTTCAATTCGTCGAAACTGAAAACGAATTGAGGTGAGATCATATTATATCTCGTGAATTTCAGCTTATGAAAACAACAATATCATTAACTATAGCCTGTTTGTTGTCTTTAACAGCATGCACTAGCACTAAAAACCTACAAGATAGCACTGATTGCATAAATGTTAGTCAGTTTGATGAAACAACGAATAATGGTCTTTATCTTATAGACTCAACCATACATGAGCCAAATGAGGATACAGCCGTTATTGTGGGTGACCCATTAGTTAAATTTGATGATATCGAAAGAGTTGAGTTATACCCTGATGAAGGTAACCAACTAAGTATTTATTTCACTATTGATTTTGAAACGGGCATAAAGCTGAGTGGAATAGCACAGCACCATATTTCTGAATATATGGCCTTAATTGTAGATAATAGGATAGTAAACGTTAGTCAGATCCAAGCCGCTATAGGAGAAAGTTTTATTCTTGGTGGGTTTGATTCTAATCAAGAAGCCAAGCAAATATATTCGAACATTAAGTGCAATATAAAATAATAAAGATTTTTAAGACCGTATTACTAAATTAATGGAAAACTTGCTCTAATATTCCAACCAGCCAACAGCCAAAGGTGACTTATGGACAATGCACTAGTACAACCAATGAATGAACCCTTTAAAAAGCCACTGCCCGATACTGATTTGTATTACTTTGATACCCGTGAGGCTGTCGAAAACATCGAAGCTGGCGCGTATGACAAGCTATCATTCTGCTCAAAAGTATTGTGTGAGAACCTAGTACGTCGTTGCCCACCAGAAGAGTTAACCAATGCCCTAAAGCAGCATATCGAAGGCAAACAAGACCTCGATTTTCCTTGGTACCCTGCCCGCGTGGTATGTCATGACATCTTGGGTCAGACTGCGTTTGTGGATTTGGCTGGCCTACGTGATGCCATCGCGGAACAAGGCGGTGACCCCTCTAAAGTAAACCCAATCGTACCGACTCAGCTCATCGTTGACCATTCATTGGCTGTTGAGCATGCAGGCTTTGAAGTAGATGCATTTGAGAAAAACCGTGCCATTGAAGAGCGCCGTAATGATGACCGTTTTCACTTTATCAACTGGTGTCAGTACGCCTTTGACAATGTGAATGTCGTGCCACCGGGCAATGGCATCATGCATCAGATTAACCTAGAGAAAATGTCACCTGTCGTACAAGTGGTAAAAAACAAAGCGGGTGAAGAAGTCGCTTTTGCCGATACCTTGGTTGGTACGGATAGCCACACCCCAATGGTTGATGCCTTGGGGGTTATCTCCATCGGCGTAGGCGGATTGGAAGCTGAAAGCGTCATGCTGGGCAACCCATCATATATGCGCCTACCAGATTATGTAGGTGTCAAATTAACGGGCAAACTGCAAAAAGGCATTACGGGTACGGATTTGGTACTCGCGATGACTGAGTTTTTGCGTGATGCCGGTGTGGTATCTACTTATATTGAATTCTTCGGTGACGGTGCACGCCAATTAACCGTGGGCGACCGTGCGTCTATCTCCAACATGACACCAGAATATGGTGCCACCGCAGCGATGTTCTATATCGATGAGCAAACCATCGACTATCTACGCCTAACCGGTCGTTCTGAGGCTCAGATCAAATTGGTCGAACAGTATGCCAAGCAAACGGGCCTATGGGCTGACGGCATGGAAAAAGCCGAATACGCACGCGTGCTTGAGTTTGATCTATCAGCAGTCGTACGTAATATGGCAGGCCCTTCGCGTCCGCATGCGCGTGTATCGACCACTGATTTGGTTGCCAAAGGTATCGCTCACGGTGAAGGTGATAAATTACCTGAACCAAAAGATGGCATGATGCCAGATGGCGCGGTTATTATCGCCGCAATTACCAGTTGTACCAATACCTCAAACCCACGCAACATGGTAGCAGCAGGCCTCGTCGCCCGTAACGCTAATGCCAAAGGCTTGTTACGAAAACCTTGGGTAAAATCATCATTAGCACCCGGCTCAAAAACGGTCAAAATGTACCTAGAAGAAGCAGGCCTGATGCCGGAGCTACAAGAGATCGGCTTTGATGTGGTTGGCTTTGCTTGTACGACTTGTAATGGTATGAGTGGCGCACTGGACCCTGATATCGAAAAAGAAATCATCGATAACGACTTATTTACCACGGCAGTGCTATCTGGTAACCGTAATTTTGATGGTCGTATCCATCCATATGCCAAGCAAGCATTCTTGGCATCGCCGCCACTGGTTATCGCTTACGCCATCGCTGGTAACATTCGCTTTGATATCGAAAAAGACTCATTGGGTAAAGATCAGAACGGCAATGATGTCTATCTAAAAGACATTTGGTTTGATGATGATGAGGTTGACGCTATTGTAGCCAAAGCAGTTAAGCCTGAGCAATTCAATGCTGTTTATATCCCTATGTTTGATGAAGCCAAAAAAGACACAGGAAAAGCGTTAAGTCCACTGTATGACTGGCGTGAAATGACGACCTATATTCGCCGCCCACCATACTGGGAAGGAAAAATGGCGAAAAAGAATACGCTAACAGGTTTGCGTCCGTTGGCAGTGTTGGGTGATAACATCACAACCGACCATATGTCACCGTCGAATGCAATTTTGGGTGCATCAGCTGCTGGTGAATATTTAGATACCATGGGCTTGCCTGCCGAGGATTACAACTCATACGCCACCCATCGCGGTGACCATTTAACCGCACAACGTGCTACCTTTGCCAACCCTAAGCTATTGAATGAAATGGTGCGTGATGAAGATGGTGAGGTTATCCAAGGCTCACTGGCGCGTGTTGAGCCAGAAGGTCAAGTCATGCGTATGTGGGAAGCGATTGAGACCTACATGAACCGTGAGCAGCCGCTCATCATCATCGCAGGTGACGGCTATGGTCAAGGCTCAAGCCGCGATTGGGCTGCCAAAGGTGTTCGTCTCGCTGGTGTAGAAGTGGTCGTTGCCGAAGATTTTGAGCGCATTCATCGTCAAAACTTAGTGGGTATGGGTGCATTACCATTACAGTTCGAAGAAGGCGCTACTCGCCATACATTAAATATCGATGGTACGGAGACCTTTGATGTAACGGGCGAAGTCTCTGCTGGCGGGTTAATGACGTTGGTAATCCATCGTGCTGATGGTAGTACCACTGAGACGCCAATTATCTGCCGTTTAGATACTGCTGACGAAGTAAAAATGTACAACGCTGGCGGTATGCTACAACGCTTTGCTAAAGAGTTTATCGAAGGTACGCTCGATATTGTCTAAGGCTATCCTGTAGTTTTTAGTGTGATAAGTAGCAAAGTATAAAAGTCGCCGATGTTGTATAACCTGTTTATATGACATCGGCTTTTATTTGCTAATGTTAAAGCCTTAGTTCAAAAAATGGTTTGCACGCTACACACTGAGCTTTCTTACTTATATCTTAATGTTGAAAAATAGCTAAATGTTGAGTTTGCTTCACCAATAGCGTAATATGTACGATATATTGTACAAGTTATGAAGTATGTCGTGAGAGGAGTAAGCCATGAGAGTCGTTAGTTTTTCAGAAGCCAGAAAGCACCTAAAGTCCGTTCTAGATACGGTAAACGATGATGCCAACGCCACTATCGTAACCCGCCGTGACGCTGATGATGCGGTCGTTATGTCACTAGACTATTACAATAGCCTGATGGAAACCGTCTATCTATTAAAATCTCCTGCCAATGCGGCGCACTTAGCGGACTCTATTGCCCAGTATAAAGCTGGAAAAACGGTTAAGCGTGAACTAATTGACACAGCAGAAGATAATGAGCTTACGGATAGCGACATTGAGAATGCTTAAACTAAAAGACTTCAATAAATCCAAAAGGTCTAATCATGAGTGAGCAACTAGCATGGACAGATGCCGCGTGGAAGGACTACCTATACTGGCAAACCCAAGACAAAAAAACACTCAAACGTATTAATAAACTCATCACCGAATGTAAGCGTAATCCGTTTGAAGGCATTGGTAAACCTGAACCGCTAAAAGAAAACCTATCAGGATTTTGGTCAAGGCGCATCGATGATGCCAATCGGTTGGTATATGCCGTCGATGATAATTATCTTACGATTATCTCTTGTCGTTATCACTACTGAGATCATTAATTTCAACCAAATTTAAAAGGCTTAACTTTTCCAGCATCAACCTCTGTTTGAGCAATTAATAATTGACGTACGAACTCATAAGACAAGTCAGGATTGTCTTTTAAAATATGCTCAATAGTAGCTTTATCTGTACTACTTAAAATCATAATATCCAAACTTTTAAGTGTCATAACATTCTTCTATAAAAACAAACTATAGCATTTTCTATCGCTAATAAATAATTGACAAGTTCAATAGTGATTAAATCAATTAGTGTGAACTTATGCTTCAACTTAGCTTTATGAAATATTGAATTAGCTAAAAAAATCTACTAGATATTACTAGCGTATATTTATATAGTTTAATGAATAAAAAGGCTTATTACTGTGTCAAGTGACTATGTCAATGAAGGAAACTTATCGCTCATATTAAGAATAGCTGCAAACAACTGCAATTTTCTTACTTTCAGTGCTTGGGAATCAAAAACTATTGCTGATCTTTTATATCGGAGCTTAATAGTTGATGTTTTCAAATATGACGGTGTCCGTTATTTGAATTTAGACCATATTTCTTCTCATTATCAATGGCTCTTTTATTATCATCAACTTGCGAATGCATGTCGAATTATACAAACAATGCCTGAAACCATTGATTTAAGCACTCTAGAATATTTTAGCTCTCAGGGTTGGATGAAAAACGTACAAACTGCTCAGTTAAAAAAAGATGCTAGATTTGTTTTGAAAGAACTAGCCAAGTTAGCAACGTTCCCTAAGCTAGAAGATGAATGGTTAAAATTGTTTGAAGCCATTAAGGATCAAAATATTCGTATCGAAACCCAAAATGCTATGAACCAAACAAGCATAGGACTTAATATGAAAAACAGGTCTTTATTCTACACAGATGCTGAAACTGCAAACTGGTATGATATTTTGTCTGTAACGCTGTACACCGAAAGTATTTCTCCAGATATTGTTAAATCTATTAGTAAATTAAGGATTCAAGAATCCAGTTCATTCGCTGACTATAAACCTACTTTAGTTATATCGTCGTTCGATAAATACGATTTGTGAGCGAAGACCTTATTTAAAATCAATATTTCCATTACAAAATATTTAGAAGGACTTTAAAGTGTCAAATAATAAAAATACATTCGCCCCCCAACTATCAATCCCTGCCACCTATATGCGCGGCGGCACCTCGAAGGGAACATTCTTTAAACTCTCTGATTTACCCGAACGCTGCCAAGTCGCTGGCGAGTCACGTGATAAGTTTTTGCTACGTGTGATTGGTAGCCCAGACCCTTATGGTAAGCAAATCGATGGCTTAGGCAATGGTAGCTCTAGTACCTCAAAAACGGTTATTTTATCTCCAGCAGATGATGCTAGCCATGATGTGAATTATCTGTTCGGACAAGTTAATATCGCCAAACCTATGATTGATTGGGCAGGAAACTGTGGTAATTTAACCGCAGCGGTTGGTGCCTGTGCCATTAATATGGAGCTGGTTGACGCTGACAAGATCAATAACAGCATCAATGACAATGCAGATAGCGGTATTTGTGAAGTGCGTATCTGGCAAGAGAATATCGGAAAAACCATCATTGCGCATGTACCTGTTTATTTGGATACGCAAAACAAAGTACAAGTTCAAGAGACGGGCGACTTTGAATTAGACGGCGTAACTTTCCCTGCTGCTGAAGTCAAAATTGAATTTATCGACCCTGTGGATGCCACCAGCGATATGTTCCCTACTGGTAACTTGGTCGATGACTTCGATGTATCTGGTTGTGGCTTAACTACCGACAGCGTCAAAGCCACTTTTATCAGCGCTGGTATTCCGACTATTTTTATAAAGGCAGAAGACTTAGGCTTTAATGGCACTGAATTACAAGGTGACGTTAATAGCGACAGCGAGACACTTGCCAAACTTGAGATGATTCGCGCCAAAGGCGGTGTGGCGATGGGATTGTTTAAAGACGTGAGCGAGGCGCAGACCAGCCAGCATATTCCTAAAATCGCTTGGGTGGGTGCAGCACAGAGCTATACGGCCTCTAGTGGTAAGTCGGTCGATGCGGCCGAGATTGATTTGGTCGTACGCGCCATGAGTATGGGGCAATTGCATCATGCCATGATGGGGACAGCAGCCGTCGCCATTGCAGCAGCCGCAACCACACAAGGCACACTGGTTAACGAAGCAGCAGGTGGTCAGAAGTTTAATGAAGTGCGTTTTGGTCACCCATCAGGTACGTTGCTAGTCGGTGGGAAAACAGAACAAGTCGACGGTCGCTGGCAAGCAAAAAAAGTATCAATGAGTCGCTCAGCACGTCGTATTATGGTTGGTGGAGTCTTTGTACCAGCAGATGCTTTTTAAGCATCTGCTATCTGCATAGTTGTTATTCACCATAGCTTTTTAAGACCGTTTACTTTAACCTAATAAAATGTCGACCACTCCTAAACTTAGCAAAACCCCATTAAACAACCAGCCGCCGCTCAAGAAAACTGAGCGGCGAGCGTTGTTGTGGGATATTCTCAAAAAGCTTGCTATATTTGCAGCGCCTTACAAAGCATTAATTATACTAACGTTGGTGTTGACGGTACTCGGCTCGTTCACCGCGCAAGTCAATGCCTTTGTACTGCGTTATGCTGTCGATACATTGACTGAAATCGCAACGCTTACCGAGCCTTGGGAAGCAGGCCTGCGCATGCTTGGCATTATTAGTGCAGTGCTCTTAACCAAAGAGATACTCTCAATATTTATATCGTTTGGACAGCGATTTTTTGGCGAAAAGATTCGTATCAATCTATCACGTGATTTGTCTCAGCGCATCATCGAGCGCATCCTTACCTATCGCATGGCGTTTTATACCAGTAGCGAAAACGATAGTGGTAAATTGCAAACCCGTATTGACTATGGTGTGAATAGTCTCACAAGCTTGGTACAGAACTTTTTTATCGATATGTTACCGCTGTTTGCCAGTGCTGCCGTATCGCTTATTATTATGTTTTCGACCAACTTTTGGATTGGTCTGGTCGGTCTGATTATCATACCGATTTACTTTTTTATCAGTCAAAAGCAAGCACAACGTTTGCGTGGCTTTCGTCGACAGATGCGAGACTTCAGAGAGGCCAAAAGCGGTCTCGTTATCTCACTGATTAACTCTATCAGTGTGGTCAAGTCCTTTGTCCGTGAGTCGATTGAGGCTGACAAACATTTCACCATTCAAAAAGACATGACTGACAACCAACTGCGTATCCGTAGTATTGGTTTCATTTATGACGCGATAAAGACTTTCATTGAGCAGATCGGTGTGGTGGTGATTATTCTACTGACCTCCTATTTTGTCTTAAAAGGCGAGATGACCATCGGTATGATTTTGTTTCATGTCATGCTGTTTCAGAATGTCGCCGCCCCTATCCGTCAGCTGCACCGTATCTATGATCAGATTAATAATGCACTGACCTATGCCGAAGGGTTCTTCGACATACTAGAAGACGATGAGCAAGTCGAAAATATCGATGGTATCAATAGCACTGATTTAAAAGGTCATATTGAACTCAAAAACGTTGATTTCACTTATCCCAATGGCACGCAGGCTTTAAAAGATGTGAGCTTTACCATAAGGCCCAATCGTATTACGGCTTTGGTCGGCCTCTCTGGCGCTGGCAAAAGTACCATTATCAGCCTGCTAGTGAAGTTTTATGAGCCGGACGCTGGCAAAATCTATTTGGATGGACATGATTTGGCAGAGTGTAACACTCATGAGCTACGCCAAAACATTGGTTTGGTGCTACAAAGCAATCATATTTTTTCTGGCACTATTAGCGAAAATATTCGCTATGGCAATATGAATGCTAGTGAAGAAGACATCGTGATTGCGGCAAAAAAAGCCTCTATACATGATCAAATTGTCGCTTTGGCCAAAGGCTATGAGAGCACGGCAAAATCGCTGTCCGGTGGTCAACAGCAGCGTATTGCACTGGCACGTATGTTTTTAAAAGATCCGCCCATCGTATTTTTGGATGAACCTACCGCTAGCCTAGATGCGATAGCCAGTCAACAAGTCAAAAAGAGCTTAGATCTGATCAAAAAAGACCGAACTGTGATTATGGTCTCGCACAATATCGCGCAAATCATCGATGCCGATGACTTAGTCGTGATAGAAAACGGTCAAGTGGTAGAAACGGGCACGCATGAAGCGCTGTATGATAAAGGCGGCAAGTATTTTGAAATCTTTAGTGCGATGTCAGACAGCTTAAACTTGGACAAAATCAGTCAAACCCTAAATGGTTAGGAATGGTTAATACGTACTTAAATCGTTATAATGCGCATTACTTGAAACGTTCCAATGTTTAACCATTAATATTGTACTTAACCTCAATAATCAATTCGTTAAAAGCTGCTTAATTATGACCTGTACCTTTTCTATTAAAACGTTCGATGAGTTAACCTCTGTTGATCTGTATCATATTTTAAAAGCCCGCTCACAAGTGTTTGTGGTCGAACAAAACTGTGCTTATCAAGATATGGATGAGCTGGATTTTGATTGTTTGCATTTGATTGCGCATCAGAACGAGGCATTGGTGGCCTATTGTCGCATTATCCCGCCTGAGTTTAATAAGTTACGGTCTAACTTATCATCATCTGATGCGACGACCAAAGTAAGTGATACCTCTATGTCCTCTATTGGCAGGGTGCTGGTGTTAGCCGCGCATCGAGGGGACGGTTTAGCACGAGATATGATGAATCATGCCATTGCGCATTGCCGTAAAAAATACGGTAAAAAGCGCCCTATTATCATCTCTGCACAAGCTTACTTGATTAGCTTCTACGAATCTCTAGGGTTTGTACCAGAGGGTGAGCATTATCTCGAAGACAATATTGAACATGTAAAAATGGTTCTGCACGTTGTCAAAAAAGTTAAAGTAAAAAAGGAACGTACAGGTGCGTCCTCTACGACGAGTAAAGTACTAAGCTTTTTACTGTTGATTATGGCGGCTTTGTTTGTTTTAGGCTTGTTGTATTTGATGACCTAAATCAATATTGATGCTCTTAACTCTTAACTCTCAACTCTTAATACATAGAGCATCAATATTGTGAGATTATCTTTATCACTACCAAGGTATAGACTCTCCTGCCCAATCTACAAAGCTACCTGATTGAGTGGCGTTCATATTACTCAGCACTTCTAACAAGCACTCTGCACTATAGGCTGGCGAGAATAAATGTCCGTCAGCCACATTACTTTGAAAAGGGGCTGATAGTTGCGTGTTGACTGTACCTGGCTGCATGACCACCACGCACACATCCTTGAGCGACCTTCCCCACTCGATACTCAGGTTTTTCATCCCCATATTGAGTGCCGCTTTACTCATACGATAGCTATACCAACCACCCAATTGATTGTCACTGATACTACCCACTCGCGCTGATATCGTCGCAAAAATGGCGGGCGTTTCATTGCTACGTGTGGCTTTTGCCAGTAGCGGTTTGAAGTGCTTGGCAATCAGCAAGCTAGCTAAAGCATTCACTTGCATATTCTGTAAGAAAAACTCAGTCTCCATCTGACGTAGGGCTTTCTCCGGTTGCTGCGTGTCAGTATGCAATAATCCCGCACAGTTAATGACCCAATCGATATGAGTGGTCTGCTGCTTAATGATGTCAGCCGCTTGCTCGATACTGCTCTCATCGCAGACATCCATCGATATCCAATGTAAGTTGGGTGCTTCAAAATCAGGTATATTCTTATGGTGAGTAGCAAAGACAAGCGCGTCCTGTATTGTACTGGCGGTCAGCTGCTCTATCATGGCTTTACCAATGCCACCTGTACCACCGATGATTAGATAGGTTTTATTATTCATGACGATTCCTTTTTTGGATTATTTTTGACTGAGCTTTTATAAACTTTATCGTTCTTGTTGTCGTATACATGGTTCATTTTGGCGTACTTTTATGGTCTTTACCATGATGGAAATGTTTAAAGGATGGGTGTTTACGAATGAAGCCCGCCAACTATAAGACCTTTATGGATTCAATTTTTCTAAAAATAAAATCGTTGATATAGAGGCTATCGTTATTATATATACGCTACAATAATCAATTATGACCATTCTAAATCAACGCTTTTATACGGATGTTATCGCATTATGCTATCACCCCAAGACCAATTGACTGAGTTGGTACGCACGCTTGAGACACAGCAGCATGTGTTTGCCACTGACCCGCTACTCATCACAGAAAAACTGCAAGGCGAAGATGGTAAACCCATCCAAAAGCTGCATCGCCGAGCCTCACGTATCGATAGTAACGGTGCGTTGGCACAAGTTTTGGGTAAAATTGACGGCCGTATCAAAGGCATCATGGTCGTGATGAGCGTGGTGTGGTGCATCTCAGGATTTTTGGGGCTGTTTACGCTATTACAGGCCAATGTGGTTAACTTCTTTTACGTGTTGGTTTGTTTATTAGGGTTTCATACCATTATGCTGTTGGGCTGGCTCGCCATGACCTTGGTTAATCAAGGCAAGCAATCGTCCAATTGGTTCGCCAGTTTTGTCAGTCCCAGCTACCTAATACGTGGTAAGGATGATGTGACCAAGGCAGCAGTCAACTTGTACGAACGTCAATTACAGCATAGCGGTATGCGCTGGTATCTCGGTCGGTTTAGTCATCAATTGTGGCTCGCGACATTGACGGGGATGCTATTGGCGATTGTATTTTTGTTGATTGTGCGCCAGTACAGTTTTAGTTGGGAGTCGACCTTACTCTCTGATCAAGCGCTTATTACTTTGACTCAGGTATTGGGCTGGCTACCTAATATGGTGGGATTCGGGGTGCCGGACAGTACCGCTATCGCACAGAGCAGATTGGTGACAGATGCCATGCCGCTATCTGTTGCAAGGCAATGGGCGGGGTTATTGGTTGGTAGCTTGCTGATGTACGGTATCGTACCGCGAGCCTTTGCTTGGGCATTTTGTGCCTTGATGTTTCGTCGTAAAAAAATGCGTTTGGATATCAAACTGCCTTACTATCAAAAGATTTTGAATTTTTGGCAACGTCATGTGGTGGACGCCGATGATTTTAATGAAGCACCTGCCCCTGTCGCGCTAAAAGCAACCGTGAGTGCTGGCAAGAAGCTGGTTGCGCTACTTGAATATCCAACCGAGCAAAATAACTGGTGGCAATCAGGTCTTGATAACATACTTGCAGGCGATGTGGAAAATTTTGGCATATTAGATGATCGTGACGATATGGCACGGTTAAAGACGTATTTAGACAGTCATCCTGTACAAGTTTTACTTGGTATTCATAATAAAGCGCTGCCTGACCGTGGCACATTGCGTAAGCTTGATCAGATTGCCAGTCATGCAAAAGAAGGGCTGATTGTAAAACTGCTTAGCGACACTAATATCTCGACTGCCGATGTTTCAGACTTACATGTTTCAAAGCCACAACAAGTGGAAAACCAAAACGTTCGCTATCAGCAGTGGCAGACAGCGCTTTCTGCTCGAAAAATCGGTTTGGTGGATGATGAGGTTTAGAGAAAAGTATTTCAAAGCTCGCTGGTATGATAAGTATGATTCATAATGGAAAGGAGTCCAGTATGGCAGCAGCAGAAGATAACGACCTGATGACGCTAGGTCAATATGGTCAGGTATTGGATGGTTATAAAGAGGCATTAAATCAAACCATTTTGACCATTTCTCCTGAGTCATGGCACCCAATACTAACAAATATTTTGCCTGCGCACTGGCAAGAGTGGCTATTACCGCTGGCAGGTGGGCCATTTTTCTTATTATTTCTAGCAGAATGGTTCTATCAATCTAAGCGTGGTAATGGTCAGAGCTTCAGTTGGAGACGTGCGATGACCAACTTTAGCTTGGGTGGCTCTTATTTGAGTTTCGAGCTAGTGGTACAAGCCCTTATCGTCATACCTATCTGTTTGTGGCTATATCAATATCGACTATTTACCATCGATGTCACGTGGCTGACGGCTATTCCTATATTTATCGCGGTTGAGTTTAGCTATTATTGGTTCCATCGTGCCTCGCACCGGATGAATTGGTTTTGGTCTGCTCATGTATTGCATCATTCTGATGATAAGATGAACCTATCCACTGCCATGCGCCAAAGCTTACTGTATTCAGTCACAGGTTGGTGGTTGTTCTTTGTGCCGTTGATGCTACTTGGTGTGCATCCAGTATGGGTGTTTTTCTTTTACGCGCTTGATCTTATTTACCAGTTCTTTATCCATACCGAAACCGTTGGCAAGTTTCCCAAATGGATTGAGTATGTTTTTGACACTCCATCCAATCACCGTGCCCATCATGGTACCAACGACGAATACATTGACCAAAACTATGGCGGCGTGCTTATTATCTTTGATCGCTGGTTTGGCACTTATGTAGAAGAAGATACCATCAATAACCCCGTACAATATGGCGCAGTTGGTGAAACCAGTCACGATAATATTATTGGCTTAATCTTTGGTGTGTTTTATCGTATGTGGCAGCGTGTCTTTCGTGCCAAAGGTTTTAAGCAGAAGTTAAAAGTATTGTTCAGACCACCCAGTGCAGCATAACGCTTTTGAATATTCCTCATTAATATAAGATTCTATTATGAATAACAATCATGAGAATAATAAAAACAGTGACAAACCAGTTGGTCTCTTTGCGGACAAGGCTTATGAAGAAACTCTTGATTCCCCAAACCAAGACACTCAACCTTTATTAACTGAGCCATCAACACCAGAACCAAGAATGACAAAGAAAACCATCGCCAGTGGTGAACCGCTCAAATTGGCGGTCGTCGGTCATACCAACACGGGTAAAACCTCTATTTTGCGTACCTTGTTACGTGACGTTTATTTTGGTGAGGTCAAAAACGAGGCTGCCACCACACGGCATGTCGAGCAGGCGCAACTGACAGATAGCCAGACTGGCGAAGTCTTAGTGGCACTATATGACACCCCTGGTCTAGAAGATGCCTCAGGATTGATGGATTGGTTAGAAGATAATACAGCCAGTCGGCGTGATGGTATTGAGCGCTTACAGCAGTTTTTGGCGTCGGATATTGCTCAAGGTGTAGACCATTCAAACAACTATGACTATAGCCAAGAAGCCAAAGTGATTCGGCAACTGCTGGCAAGCGATATGGCCATCTACGTCGTTGATGCGCGTGAGCCAGTGTTAGGTAAGTATAAAGATGAGCTGGCTATTTTGTCTTGGGCCGCTATTCCTGTGATGCCTGTCTTTAATTTCACGGACAGTCAAGATGCCAATATTGATGAATGGCAGACGATGCTGGCAAGACGAAACTTGCATATATCCACGCGCTTTGATTCGGTTGCTTTTGAGTTCGAAGATGAAATGCACTTATGGCAAAATCTTGCCACCATGCTTACCCACTCTGAGATGCTTGAGCAGCTGATGCAGCGTCGAACGGAAAATTGGGCACAATTGAGTGATGAAGCAAATATTATCATTGCTGACTTTCTAATCAATGTCGCCGCTTTCGTACGTGAGATTAATGACAGCGACGATCCTATGCCAGTGTTGGCACAAATGCAGGAAGCTGTTCGCCAAAGCGAGCGTGCTATGCAGCATAATTTGCTTAATTTATATAAGTTTTATGACAATGCAGTTGCTGCCACACCACTTGAACTACAGGCATATCAGCAAGATCCATTTGACCCTGAGCTGTTGAAGAGCTACGGCATACGCACGACTTCTGGAGCAGCAGCTGGTGCACTATTAGGCTTAGGTGTTGATGCAGCAGCACTAGGCACCACATTGGGTTTAGGTGCAGCGATTGGTGGTATTGCAGGAGGGTTATTGTCTAATACTAGTAGTATTGCTGATAGGATTACTGGGGTAAAACGCTTATACATTGATCCTGCTACGTTGACACTATTAGCCACTCGCTCGATAGATTTACTCACGGCACTACGTCATCGTGGACATGCTGCCACAGATGCGACCCAGCTGATATATAAAGGCGAAAAAAATAACATTGAATCAGAACAAAATGAAGACGACAACTTAGTGACGCCATGGCCAACGCACAAATTACCAAGTGAGTTAAAAAAAGCACGTGGCAAGCCGCAATGGTCATCACTTAGTAGCGGTAAGTCTGAACAAGCTCAGTTGTTACGGGCAGATATGGCGTGGTCGCTTTCAGCTCAATTGCAGTCGTATAATCACGACTAGCCAAACTGATCATAATTAAAAACATAGAAAATAAAGTAACTGCCAGCGTTATTCTCGAATATTTATAGTACTGGTCGCAATAAAGCACTCAGCGCAGCAGTACCACGTACATCCGTTTGCTGTAGGTAAATCGGATATAGTGGGTACTTGGTAAAGCTTTGTTCTATATCTTGCATGAGTTGCTGCTGCCTATCTGCTCGACGCTGCCAAAAATCATCAGACTGAGTTGGTGCTATCAGCTGATTGATGACTATCGCTGCTGGCGTAAGTTTGCTGTCTTCTAACTGTTTGATCGCACGTCTGGTCTCAGCCAATGGCAATACGTCGGCGGTCATGACCAACACAATTGCTGTTTGTGCACGGTCATGAAGTAATACTCCTGCCTGACGAAACAGCTGTTTGCGTTTTTCTAATACGGATACGGCTTGCTCCCAGCGGTCAGATTTTTTTGCTGCAAATGGATTTGCCACATCGTTTTTATCATTTTTTTGATTATGACTGTCCAAGTGGTTTGCCACCGAGCGCAATTTAGACTGTCGGCGCTGCTGTGCCAGTAGCCCATCCGTCCATGCACCCATCATCTCTGGTAATACCAGTAACCGTAGAGTATGCCCTGTTGGTGCCGTATCAAAAATAATGTGATCATAATCTGCATCTGCGGCGTTGACCAAATGCTGACACATAGACTCAAGCATCGCTGCTTCCTGCGCGCCTGGTGCCGATTTTGATAGCTGTAAATGTTCTCGAATCTTGGGCATCATATCTGGATTGGCATAGGCTCTAATCGTACGCTCAACTTGTGCAAAGTGTTCGTCAACGATAGTGTCAGGATTCAGCTCAATAGCATCCAGATAAGGTGATATCACTGTTTTTTCGTTCTTCAGTCGAATATTTAATACATCGCCCAAACTATGTGCTGGATCGGTTGAGACAATTAAGGTTTTTTGCTGCTGGCTTGCATAATAGCTGGCAAGTGCAGCGGCAGTCGTGGTCTTTCCCACACCGCCTTTTCCACCGATAAATATAATCGGTTGTGTTGCCAGCTGCTCTACCAATGCCTGTAAGGAATGTAATGCCATACTTATCTCTCTTTTTTAATCAATATAGCTACCATTAGCAGCAACCAACGTGGTCAAAGGGACATCTATCCATACCCATTCTAGTGTGCCACTCGTGGAAGTTTTCCAAAAATAAAGGCTGTAGCTCTAGCGTATAAAAGCTGGCAGGATTATCAATGCCTAGGCTCTCAGCGAACATGAGTAGCATAAAAAAATCTTCTTCATCACGTGCAGCACGTGCCATCGTCTGACGGTATGGCGCATGATAAAACTCATTTAGCCCAGCGGTAAACCGTTGCCACCATGGTTTAATATCTGGCATGTCGTTCGATATGGTATCGCTTGGCTTGGCATTATCTGACATATTGGTATCGTCCATAACTTTTTCATCTCCTACGTCTTGTTATCTATCATGCCTATTTGATACAAAAAACGCCAGCAATGGCTGCTAGCGTTTTTTGTTTCTTTACAATATATGTACTGGCCTATTAATTAAATACTCGATGGCACTTAAATAATTGACACTTATTAGGTATCAGATATTAGGCATCATCTTCGATTTTGCCTTTACCTCTGTGTAGCGACCATTCTTTGCGCAATACAGATAGACTTTCAAACGTGACTAGAATAGTCGCTATCAAAATGATGATGTCCATAATGATAAGCAGCCAATTTCCGTCCGTGAAAAAAGTTTTAAGCTGAATCAATAGTGCCAATACGGTCATAACCAATAGGAACGACAACGGCGCTAAGGTAAACCAAACAGGCTTGCCTTTGCGTAACAAGATAACCGTTACGATCATTAAGGTCAAAGCAGCCATTAACTGATTGGTTGTACCAAATAGTGGCCAGATAACCATACCACCAGCACCATCAATACCACCAGCACCAAATGCTAATAATAGACAAGTTCCGACTGCTAGTAACGTTGCAACGACACTTTTATTAAGTATGGGTAATTTGTAAATCTCACCAAACTCTTGGAAGATATAACGCTGCAAGCGCACACCAGTATCCATCGTAGTGCCCGCAAACAATGCAGCCATTACTGTAAGCATCGTCTGCGATAGCACCATATCAATACCAACACCAGCATTCAAGATGGTTGCACCACCATCAATAAAGGCACCAATCGAACCGTCACCAAATTTTTGGTAAACCGCTTCCCAATCACCAAGCGTAGCAAAACCTGCTGTTGCGGCCAAAACGGCACCCAGTGCGAGCATACCTTCGCCCAATGCGCCGAAGTAACCAACGAAACGAACGTCTCCTTCTTTGTCAATCTGCTTAGAAGTCGTACCTGTCGCAACCAAACCATGGAACCCTGAAATAGCACCACAAGCAATCGTGACAAACAACAACGGCATCAGTGAGGGTGTATCCATTGGTAATGATGTATTAATAGCTGGCGCGACAATATCAGGCGTCGCGATAAAAATCGCAGCGTATAATAAAATTAAACCGACGAATAGCTGTAAACCATTAATATAATCACGTGGTTGTAATAGCATCCATACAGGCAGTAGCGAAGCAACCGCTGCATAGGCAAACAAGATAATAATCCATACTGCATTATCAGGTAACCCGAAAATAGTCTCAGGCAATACAATAGGGAACATAGGACCAAGATAGATAAGTCCGTATAACGCAGTTACCCCGATAATTGATACCCAAACCAAATTCATATTGTAGCGATAAATACACTGACCAATGATAAAGGCAACGACTAGCGCGCCCCAAACTGGTAATACAGAAGATGGTGTTTTTATCATCATGTTAGCGATAGCAACGCCAAATACAGCATTGACCATCAGCAATAACAAGAAGATAACGATCATCATCAGACTGCGCACACGGGTACCCATAACGGTACCAGCAATAGAACCAATCGATTGACCTCTATTACGCATACTTGCCCAAATAGCCGACATATCATGTACGCCCGCCATAAAGATTGTGCCGAACACAATCCAAATGATGGCAGGCAACCAACCCCATATCACGGCAATTGCAGGACCGATAATCGGTGCGGCCCCTGCGACTGACGTAAAATGATGTCCCCACAATACATATTTATTGGTGGGGACATAATCTATACCATCTTTCATAGTATGAGCTGGCGTGGGACGACTATCGTCCAGTGCTAGAATTTTTGTGGCGATAAACTTTGAATAAAACACGTAACCGCAGAGCATGGCGGCGACGCCAAATAGTAGTACAATAGCACTATTCATCTTATCTCTCCCTAGACAAGTGGCATATAGCCTTATGAGTTCAAGCTTTTTAAATCAAAATATTTAAAATATGATAAATTAGTGTGCCGCGAGCAGCCCACCCCGTTGTAGCAGAATAATAGCGATATTTTAATATGATTACTAGCTAAAAAACCTAGACTGTACAATTATAAAAAGTCACTAAATGAGACGTATTGTGATAAATTTTGAGTAAATACTCGGCACAGGTTTAAATAAGCATCCTGTAAAAGTAGTACTTATTTAATGATAGATATAACATCAGGCAACCATCGAAACAGCGAACAAAGGAAGCATCATGGCGCACTATTTTGGATTCGTACCCTCAGATAAATTAAAAGTATTGGTGAAGGAAGCCGAACAAGTCGTTGCTTCAAATGAGACCGTAGACTACTACCCTTATCGTGATGCACTCACCCATCAAACGGCACGTGATTTGATCGACAATCTACTGGTTGGACTGGTTGAGATTACACCAAATCCTGAACGCAAAGCCTCTATGCAGAAGATAGTTGTTACCGTTGAAAAAACAGCAGATACACTGCTCAATATTTTACTCGGTAAAGAAAACAATGAAGAAGTACTCCCTAGCTTTCACTTTTTGAGAGATCATGCGACTTTCATTGATAATGACGGGGTAACACGAGTAGGCTTCAAATTATCTGAGGCAGATGGTCAACTGATCGATAAAGGATTTTCCGCTATTACCCCTGATCACGTAGATGTAAAAGCGTTTAAAACAGCACTCGAAACGATGAATGACCAAACATTAACGCATTTCATTAGTCGTTATGCCGAAACGTTGAAGCTGGGTATGATTAAACGGAAATCAGTGCCAGTTGCTAAAGCTGCCATTGATAAAGGTATGAGTATGGCACTGAATAAGCTACTGCCCGACTTACCTGACAGCTCATTAAACCGTTTAGCGAATTACTACCGCCCTTTTATCGTAGAAAAACCAGAATAAGCCCCAGTATTAGATTAAATTTGCCCCAAAAGTCATATGCTATTGGGAAATTTCACTAAAATTTGCTAAAATAAGCGGCACTTTTTACCGAAGGCGCATCCGATGACCCAAATCAGTAACCAAGAAATCGAAAAAACACTACGCAATTCAGAGTGCCTTATCAGCAGTATCGAAGTTGCTGCTGCTTACGAACGTCTTGCTGCTCAACTTAACCTGCATTATGCTGGTCTAAACCCAATCGTTATGGTCGTTATGAATGGCGGACTTATCCCAGCGGGTCAATTATTGACTCACCTAACCTTTTACCATCGCATGCATTATATCCATGCGACACGTTATCGCGATAACGAAGGTACTAATGAGTTAGATTGGAAATACAAACCTGATGTTAGCATCGAGGGTGAGCACGTATTACTGATTGATGATATTTTTGACGAAGGTATTACCTTAAAAACAGTCGTCGAAGAATTAAGCAAAGAAAAACCTTTGTCACTTGAATCTTGCGTTTTGC
This sequence comes from Psychrobacter sp. SCQQ22, assembly GCF_015864605.1. Lineage (NCBI taxonomy): Bacteria > Pseudomonadati > Pseudomonadota > Gammaproteobacteria > Moraxellales > Moraxellaceae > Psychrobacter > Psychrobacter sp. SCQQ22. The sequence continues at coordinate 206,379 of NZ_JADYWZ010000004.1, read as the reverse complement.
TCAACAAAGAGCACGATCGTAAAGTTGAAGGGTTTGACGTTGATTTTGTTGGTATCAACGTTGCTGACCGTTACGTGTATGGCTGTGGTATGGATTTCCATGGTTACTTGCGTCACTTGCCAGGCATTTATGCTATCAAAGAAGAGAAAGTTTAACTCTTAGTCTTAATTGCTTAAAAACATTTAAGTCCTAAAAAAGCATCCGAATTGGATGCTTTTTTTATTGCTTATATTTTATAACTCATATAGTCAAAGCACTCTAAAATGGGTGCAAGGCAGCCGACTGTAGATAGTACAAGTAGTACATCTAAGGATGAGGAACGCCGTAGCGGTTTAGTCGTTCACCGACTATACAATATACAATGCCCGTATTTTTTCTGTTGGTAGTACGCCTGTATCCGTAACCGTGAAGAAATAATCGAGTTGCCAAGTCTGAGTCTTTACAGCAGTATTATTGGTTGGCTTATCCCAGCTAGGATAGACCCTTATGCCCATCTTACCTTTTGTAGAATGAGACTGAAGAATATTATGTCTCAGTAAGATATACTTCGGAAAAACAAACTGCCCAAATGTATGATTGTCTTTAAATGTCGTGATTACTAACAAGTCTGGTGACTGATCATATTGGAAAGGTTGATTAATGCCTTTGGCGTCCTTTTCCCAAAAAGTAACGAACTGTCCTACTTTATTCGGTGTTTGCTTAGCCACTCTACCTCTAGCTGTTTTAATAGCCGATCGAGATGATAAGGTAAATAATCCTGCTGCGTATTCAGCGTTTTGTGCCTCCTGTTTAATTGAGGATACAATTAATTGGTGAGGCTCATAAATGATTTTATTGATATGATCTAGCACACTATCAAAGGTATGCAACTTTAATCCCCCTTTTTATATTTTGTACTTTCATGTCCTGTAATACTTATCTATTAAAGCTTAGAAAACTGTAATGCCAAACCTGTATGGCGCTCAGTTGGTGTTTTGACAGCACGTTCGAAAGCCTGCTTGGTACTATAAAGGGTCACTTGTTGTTTAGCACGGGTCACTGCTGTATAGATAAGCTCTTTACTCAGTAATCTTGCATGACTATTATCAAAAGTAATCGCTACATGATCAAACTCAGATCCTTGTGATTTATGAATGGTCATCGCATATGCGGTGGCGATTACCTCTTCATTTAGTAAATTAACCGCAATTCCTTGTGTTTTATTCTCAAAAAACACTTCTAGTCGGCTTCTATCATCGCTGGTCTGCAAGCAAAAACCAATATCACCATTAAATAGCCCAAGCTCATAGTTATTTTGTAAAACCATAACAGGTCGACCATGGAACCATGTGTTTTGACCCAATGGTAGTTTTAGCTCAGCCAGATGCCACTGAGTGAGATAATTATTAATATAATGATCGCCCCACTCGCCATTATGACCAGCACTTAAGACTCTAAATTTATTAAATGTCTCCATTAATAGAGATACAGTATTTTTTACTGATTCTGGCATAGATTTTTCTATTGGACTTTCTAGTAAATTTTGAATTTTATTTACGTATGGATGGTAATTTTGGGATATTTTTGAAATAATTTCTTCTTTGCTTAGGCTATTTTTTATCTGATTATCTAATATAAATTCCGCTTGCAACGTGTTTACATACTGAAATTTCAGTGCGTCATCCTGTCTTAATAATTGCCAAATTGCTTGCGTATCTACCTCTACTTTATTAATTTGAGTGGCCAGCTTGCCGATACCTGAATCAGCGCTAAATCGGCGGCTTTCTGTTAGCTCTGCATGAATGGCTTGTAGTAGTGGAATACGACATAGATCAGCCAGTACAGCCCCTGCATCTACCGCTGCTAACTGGTTCGCATCGCCTAATAGTATCAACCTTGCACCTGGTTTTACCGCACTCACAAGATAATTGGCCAACTCAACCCCGAGCATCGATGCTTCATCAACGATAATAATATCTTCACCTAATGGATTATCAGCATTGTAGCGAGGTCTACCTGTTCGGCCGATACCTAGCAGACGATGAATGGTTTTGGCTTCTTGCAACTGTAGTTCTACATTCGCTGCGTCTAGAGCCGCCTGCAGAGACTCTTGCATTCGCTGGGCAGCTTTACCAGTTGGTGCGGCCAATGCCAAACTGGCACTGTCCGTACTGAATCGAATATGCTCAGCCCCATCCCTCCCACTCTCTGTCGCTTGCTGCAGCGCAATGACCAATTGAGCAACAGTGTAGGTTTTACCTGTGCCTGGACCACCAGTAATAATACTAAACGCATTATTATTAGCGACATTGATTGCCTTCACTTGGTTCTCATGAAGGTTTTCAGGTATTGCTATCTGTAAAGGACTTACTTGCTGATTTAAGATATTGTTGATATTTTTTGCTAAATTAAACTCTGCTTGCCAAGCACGGTGTAACCAAAAGGTGAGCGATATTTTTGTCTCGATTTTTTGTATTTGGTATATGATAGGTTTATTTTTACTTAGGCTATTTTTATTATTACTATCAGTATTCGCATCAACATTAGCAAATAAAGTATTCTCATGAATTGACTGAACAAAAGCAACTGAGTCACTATTTTTCAAACGCTGATATAACGTAGCAATCGCATCAAACCGTTTGATTAGCATCTCTTTTTCATGGTTGCTGAGTGCTAGCTGCGCCCATAACTGAGCTCGCTGACCAAACAAAGTATTTAGCAATACAAATAGCGATGTCTCCGTTGTAGCGTCGTCGTTTGGTTGGGTGTCTATCTGAGTATCAATCAGCGCAAGGATGGGTGTTGCCAGTATCTCTAGTAAGTTCTGCTGCCACGCATATAGTGCGACCAATTCACCATTAATTTGACCTTGTAGCGGCGTGTCATGCTCAGCTACCTCAATGGTCAATACGGTATGACCCTCTTCCAAATGAGCTGCTAAAATAACGAATAGAGCAGTGAATAAGTCATTATTTCCCGACTTATTGATTCTTTTGCTCTCATCATTCGTCTTTGCATCTACCGCGTCATATGCTACATGTGTTTGCTGACGGCGCAGCAAAATATAATCACTGAGATTACTTGCCCAGCTCTCTTGTAAGCTAATGGCTGACTTGCTCTTGTTGTTATTATTACTCATCGTGTCCTGGTCTCTTTTTAATCTGATTAAATGTTATAACAATGTTTGCCCATTTGAGTGTTATATAAAGTTTATTAATCCGGCAGGCCAAATAGTGCGTCTAAACCTTTGATAAAGTCGATAGGAATATCCCAAGTAACCAATCCATAGCAGTTATGATTCTCTAAATTGTTACTGCTAGGCTTATTATTATCTTGAGATATAGTGTCAGCGATTTTAGCATTCGGATCATATACGCCGCGTAAAAACACATACTCTACAGCGCCTAAGTACTTATCTTCGTTACCCGTATAATCACTGATTCTCATGGCTAGGAACCGATGTAATGCTACTTGATAGATTGCTGCTTGTAGCCAATACCCTGCTTTGGACATTGCTTTCTTGAGCGTATCTTCATTGTAATCGCTTAGGCTATTTCCTAAAAAGTTACTCTTATAGTCAACCACATAATACTTGCCAGCATGCTCATATACTAGGTCAATCTCACCGCGTAGATAGCGATACAAATGCGCTTTATTTTGTGGCACTAGAGTGACATGTTTATCTGTCTCATCAGGTAAATACTGTTGAAAAAGCTTACTGATATCCTGTGCTTTAAACCTTTCTGACAGCCCCATGTTGAACTCTAACTCAGCAAATCGCTTACCTTTATTAAGAGATATCAAAGGTTGGTTGGAAGATAGTAGCGGTGCATGTAGCACCTCTTCAATCCAATTGATTAATGCCTCATGCTTCGTTGTATCTATTGACTCAAGATCAAATACATCACCATCTCCTCGCTTCCTTCCTTGTGATCTGCGGCTCTGTTGTTCAGCACTGCTATATATCAGCGGTAACTGATAGCTACTAATGGCTCTATCAATAACCTGAGACCACTGGGTTTTATTGGTGAAATCTATTTGTTCAAATATCTCATGCAAAAACGTACCAGCATTGGCGCCTTTTACAAAGGTAAAACGGATATCATCTTCTGACTTGAGACTGAGTTCACCGTCTTGTTCGAGAGACTCTTTACTATTCAGTGAAGAGAGGTCTGAAACAGAAGACTCTGTCATATCAATGTCTATCGCATCATCAATACGCTCATCCATTATCGCCATTGCTTGTGTAGATTCATCTAGCTGACGTGCCAAAGCGGTAAAGCTGGTCTTAGCCCAACCATAAAAATAATTGGTTTTCATCACCTCTGCAAAGGGCGCGTACTCAATAGCCTCTGTCACAGGCTTATAAGCACTTGATTTGGTTGCGGCTAGCTGAACGTTATCATTTACGCCTGCTGAATTAGCATCATTGCTTGCGTAGTTATTGTCATAGAACTCATTAACTTTATGCCCTCTGAGCATGCCTATGGTACCTTTGAGTCTATCAGGTAATTCAAACTTTGCTTCTGACGATTCAAACCAATAGAACACTGGCTTTAGCTCAAACCCTGTCTTGTTACTCGGATCTCGTAGCACAACATAAAGCTGCTCGCTGGCCCGAGTAAATGCCACATAGCCAAGCCGTCTTATCTCATCAAAACCTTCTTGTGTTTCGATATCAGTATAGTAACCCTCAACCGTGGCAGAGCCTTGCAACGGTGAGAAGCGGCGCTGATTACCCGTTGATTGATTATCAGTCGACTGCTGTACTTCTATCGACTGCCGCACTAGCACTGAAGGCGCTTGTTGCGCATTATATAGATATAGCCCATAGTCTTCCTTATTCCCAGACTTCCTACTGGCGTCACCCATTCCCAATACATAGACAATAGGGAACTCAAGCCCTTTTGACTTATGAATGGTCATTAGCTGTACGCCAGACTCTGTCGGTAGCGGATATTGCTTAGCCCAGTCACTGTTGGGCGCTGCATCTATATGCTGCCTGAACCACGCCAGTAGCTCATGCTCACCCATACCTAGACCATACTGCGCCAAGATATCCATCACATGACGCAAGTCCATGATATGACGGTCACCTTCTGGATGAGCAGCTAGGGCTTGCCAAACGCCTTTCGGCTGTACAGGGCTTTTATCTAATAAATAATGTAGCGCCGATAAGATGCCAAAGTGCTGCCAACGCTGTGCACCTTCTTTTAGATAGGTAATAAAGTCTTGATAGCTTTTTTTAGTATCAGTAGCTTCATTGGCTGAGAGATTTTTCAAATTAGAACTGTTTGCATGGGCGCTTGGCGTACGGCTACCCTCGGTAATGCCTGACTCATGATCCGTCATCATGGCTTTGATGTTTTTGATACTCAGTCCATATAGGTGACTGGTCAACACCCGATTAATCATGTCATGACGATACGGATATAGCATAGCACTCAACAATGCTGCCACATCTTCTGCCATGATAGTCTCAAAGATGCTGACATCACTGGTCGTCAAGGTCGGCACATTAAGTTTTACCAGCTCATCTTCAACGCGTTTCAGATCTTTTTTGGCACGTGCCAGCACCCCAATATCACTCGGCTGAATCGGCTTACCTTTAAGTGTCTGACCACTATTAAGCAAAGTGGCTATATGGCGAGCTGTTATTTCATGTTCATCGTAATCAAACTCTTTGTCCTTGTCATAAGGCAGGTGCAATAAGCTCACTGGCTGAGCAGAAAGCACCTCTGTCACCAGCACATCATCCAGACTATTTGACGCATTAAACCAAGACAGCTCATATTCCGGTTTTGCCGCTTTGATATGTTGGTAGTGAATACCAGTACCCAATTGCGACAGCTTATTCTCAGCAGTTGTTGCATCAGCCATACCAAACCAGCAGTTCAATGCGTTAATCACACCGGCATTTGAACGGCGATTGATATCAAGCGTCCAAAGAGCACTTTTATCAAACTGGGATTTCATGTAGTTATAGTTGGCCACATCGCCACCACGAAACCCATAAATAGCCTGTTTGGGATCACCAACCAATAGCAGAAATTCATGATTGGCTTTCTTAGTGGTTGATTGCTTGTCACTGTCCGACTGTTTACGCTTATTCTTTGGCAAGTAGATGCTTTCAATCATAATGGCTTGCTCGCCATTGATATCTTGCGACTCGTCAATCAATGCCACAGGATAATGATGACGAATATAACGCGCCAGCTTATCTCCTTGACGACCAGTTAATGCTTGGTTTAAGCGTACCATCTGCAAACTAAAGGTCGTCTCGCCGCGCTCTTCCAAAATGACTGGTAGCCTATTGCGCACAGCCAGCACAATATGACGGTTAAGATTGGCTAATACCAACAAAATATGCTGATTTAAACTATCAAGCATGTCTAAGATAGCCATTAACTTACTAATGGTCTCTAACTCAAAAAGCGTCTGGTGCTCTTTTTCTTTATTCTTATTAAAGTTCTTGATTTTGCCATCTTCATCTGGATATCTGGCATCTTGCAATGATGTCAAAATCTTATTCTCGCTCTCATTTAAATAGCTATTAAATGTCAGCTGATACTCCGATATTTTTTGATGCACTTCAATAATGGCATCAAACTGTTTGGTTAAATTAGAACCACCACGAAACCCTTGAGACTTTCTATAGTCAGGATTTAAGTAAGGCTGGATATCTGCTAAATCTAACTGAGAAAACTCATTGATTAGCTTTTCGTATGCCTCAAAGTCAAAGCTTTTCTCATGCCTTATCTCATCAATCGGCGCAGAGATAAAGTTGAGCGAGCGAGTAACATATTTCTTATGATCGCCAACCGCAGTTAGCTTACCTTGCTGATCCATTAGCGCGTAAAGTTTAGGCTGCTCATAATACAAACGGCTTTGAAACTGACGCAGCTCATCATGGATAATACTGTCAGTCACCTGTTCAATACTGCTGTCTTCAATAATCCCCATGCCCTGCTGGTGACCAGTTTCGCTGCTGTACTCCGTCAGCCATTTTTGCGCCAAGCTATCAAGTGTACCTACAAATAGCTTATCCAATGTGGTGAGTACCAGTGCCGTACGCCTGATAGCTTCCGCCATTGGGTAACTGTACACGTGATCTAGCAAATAACCGACAAGATGCAAGTTGATAGGATCTTGCATGATGCCATCTAAACGCACATATTTGGCCTGATTAATCAGCCAATCCTCACGATCTTTCTTTGCTTGTTTACGTTGCTCAGCAATTGCTTGATTATCAGCAGCAAGATCTTGATTTAAATCATCAATGCCTGTCTCAACGTTTGCGTCTACGTCTGAATTACTGCCTGCTTGTGCATCTTTATTACCCTCAGGCATGACTTGTAGTATATTGGGATAGAGACTCTCTTTGTTGCTAGTATCAGCACTTAGGCTATTGACCCATTGTAATAGCTGATAAAAATCTACCAAACGATCATGAATACGCTGACGCATTTCGGCAGCGGCAGCTCGAGTAAAAGTCGTGGCTATGATTTGCTCTGGGGCACGTCGCGCCTCAATCAGTAGGCGCAGTACGATACCAGTCAGCGTCCAAGTCTTACCAGTACCAGCAGAGGCTTCAATTAGGTGCTTGCCCGTTAGGTCAACATCGATTGCTGGTATGACATCGGCTTTACGTTCAGGTACAGCAGACAAATGAGGTAGCTCATCTAAATATTCATTAAATAAATTCTGTTGTGTCGACGAGTCAATGGTATTAGCTGGGTCGGTAAAGTCTGTCATATGGGTGCATACTTTTAATTATTATTAATTAGAACAAGAGAGCAAAAAGAAACTACTCTAAACTGTTAGCTATCTAAGTTAGTTAACGCATTAAACATCGGCTCATACAGTGGCTGGGCTAATGTAGTCAACGCTGCCGATAGCGCTTTGAATGAATCTTGGTCTCGCAGTACGTATTGCCAAATGGCATGCTGCGAGCAAGTATCATATACCGTGTCTGAGTTATAGTTAGGTCTTAACCAGTCGGAGAAGTCGGCACGTTTTGGCCAATAGCTAACCCCCTTTTCGACTTTTGCGCACTTATCAAGGTAATTAAGTGCATATTCTGGCAGTAATGTAATAGGCACTTGACCCGTTAGCTTGCCAAAAAACGCCCATTTTATCAACTCAATCACAGCGTCTTCATAGACAATTGGGCTTAGTTTAAATGCGATTACATCTTTATAGTTACCAACTTGTGAGCTGGCCTTATTGAAGCGCCAAATACTTACGCCATCATTTAATGCCACTTGCTCGGCAGTGGTACGTCTGGCCACTTGCCAATACAAATGTGATAACCAAAACTTGAGCAAATGCCTAGGGCTAGCAGAATTGGGCAGTATATTTAACCATTGCTTAGGCGATTGCTGAGCATAAGGCACACCCGCCTGAATAATTGATATGGGTGCTAATATAGGTACTGAGCCCTTTATCTTAATGACTTTCGGCAACAGCTTAAACAGTATTTCTATACCCTCTATATTCGTCTGATTACTTGAATCATTATCCATGTTACTCAGTATACTTTTTAGTTCTATCTGAACAGGATGTTCGGCGGTTGGCGTCAATAGCTGTAATATAATGGCGCTATCTGCTTCACCCTCATTGATAATACTGCTCTCATCAAAGCCATTAGCAATTAACTGCTCTTTAAATTCCAAGCATTGTTGTTGCAGTTTCTTTTGTTGATTGGGTAATGTAGTTTGGCGAGCGACACCAGCGGGCATGATTTTTTGATACATCAGGATTGGAATGATGGTTTCAGCCGCTACATTACTATCATTTTTCTTATTCTCATCAGTAACCAACTGCTTAATCAAATGATCTTTGATTTCATAGGTAGTTAAACTGTTTAGAAATAGCGGCTCTTGCTGCGACAGCGCTTCTTCACCTTGCACCACATGCACTTTTTGAGACCGTAAGAACGCTTTGGCAGGGTGGCGCACTTGGTAAGCCAACACCCCTTCAATATCTATCTCTCCGATGTTAAATACGCTATCAGATAAATCTTGGATGAGCGCCTCGGTCATGCTATTGACATCGCTAGCATCAACAACCGTATCTAGCGCCAATAGTTCGACCAATGCAGACAAGGTTTGATTGTCTACTTGACCTAGCTGACCCAAGCCTTGACCAAGCACTTGAGCGATTGACTCATACTGTGACTTTGTGGGTAAGCCGACCAGTTGCATAGGCTCACTAGATACTCGCCCTTTCAAGGTATCAAACACCGCTTGCCAAAGCGGCGCAGGCGGAAACTGCTTTTTCTGAGCCAGCTTGGTTCTGCGCATGGCTGTATTTAATAAAGCATCCAGCTCGTCAATCATATCGACAGAGTTAGTCTCCTGAGCATTGATAGTAATGTTGGCATTAACGTTGGCATTAGCATTAGCATTGTCATCAATATCAGGAGACGCTTGCTCAAAAATATCAGCGCCTTCAATTTCTGTCTCAAACAGACTCTCATGAAAAGGCAGTGCAGGATGCTCAGTCACTAACCACTGCTTAATCAATTTAGGCAAATAGCGCTTAAGACTCTCGGTAGTGGGATCAATATTCTCAGGCAAGGTCTCAAGCGAGTTCACCTGCCATTGCACCTCGCCTTGTAGGAATTGCAATAGCTCGCTCACTGGATTGGCAGGCAGATGCTCATGGGTATCCGTCAAGCTTTGACCATTGTAGAACATCCAGCATGCACTGCGCGCGCACAATAGCGCATCTAAAAATGCGCCATTGTCATCATCTTCACTAACTCTGTCACCGCGGCGTGCATTAGTCGCTTTCATCAAATCATAGCGGTTGTCACGATCACGCCCAGGAAACTCAGAGAGATCCATATTGAGCATCACCACCAGCTCAAACGGCACGTTTCTTAGTGCACCGAATCGACCAAAGGTAATCACACCCGTCGGCTCCGCACTGACTTGCTGACTTTCAAGCTCTGCTTCAATACTGTCTAGCATAAAGCTCAGCTTGAGCGGCAATTGCTCCACACCTGCCAGCCTCTGCTCTACTTCTCTGTTGTCGATATCACCACTAGCGTATTGCCTATAGTGACGATTGGCTCGTAGACTTGATTTAAAACCATTCATCGCGTTGTAAATGGCACGCATGGTACGCGTTTGGTCCACGTCGCCAAAGTAGCGATGGATAACTTGTGTCTCAATCTGATCGAGCCAATCTTCCGCTTTCATTTTTTGTGTATGGTCATCACGTCGTGCGACCAAGCCAGTGTAAATACGGCAAAGCGCTTCAACGATCAGCGCATCATTTAGGCTCACTTGTGGTAGCGGTAAGGTCATTTCTGGTAAAGCAGTGCTTGGCCATTCATCCTCATCTAAAGGATACAAGCAGTCGCTCAACTCAGCTTCTGGCATGACCAAACCTAGGGTCAATCTGTCTAGTGCTTGTGCAAAGCTAAAGCGATAGTCGTAATCATTACTGTCCAAAGTTTGCTTAAGATGCAGCTCGTCAAAACCGCGAATAAAGCCCGCCTCTACCAACAAGTCACAACCACGGCTCATTTGCTCATGAGTCAGTCCAAAGCTTTCAAACAAGGGCGGCAACATCAACCAGTCTAAGACTTCAGCTGCTTCAAAACGGGCACTATGACTACCCAATAGTTTGTAAAAACCGATAATGGCTTCCCATAACTGGCGAATATCGGCATCAACAACACCAGTCACTTTAGCAGGCAAAGTCAAACCGTCTTGACCCTTACCATTGACGAAAATAGAACCAATCAATGCATGATGACGCTCAACATCGGGTAGCAGCACAACAATGTCAGAGATATGGCGTTTTTTCTCACCCAGTTTGATAGGTTCGTTCAACCAACGGCCGATCATAATACGCAACACTTCAAGCTGACGCTGTAAACTATGACAAGAATGAATGCTTAGGCTGTTATCTTGGGAAGAGATTGCCCAAAAACGGTCTTTCTCAAAGCGCTTATTCTCTAATGCTTCATCTTCATACCAAGCCGTTGCTGGCTTCTCTTCATCAAAGCTTGACTCTAGTTGCTTACTTACTGCTTGCGAGACTGTAGCGGCCGTTGCTTGCTGGGTCGATTGCTCATCCAGCATCAGCACATCGTTCTGTAAACGCTTTAACAAACTTGGACTATTCTGAGCGCTACTAGTATCATCGATGTACTCAGCAGCAACCCCATTATTAGAACCAATGCTCAGCGTCTCATCAAAGTTATCTTGCCATTCAACCAGCGCATCGTCGTACTGCTCATTACCAGACAAGTTGGCAAGCATGGCAAAAGCATCACGCGATTGCTTCCCTAGACGAGACAACAAACTGTGACCATAATCACGCAAAAACACGCTTTCAGGGTTGATAATCTGCTGACGCTGCAACCATGATTTATCGACGATATCCGCCCAAAATAGCTTTGATGGATTGTAATGCAGTAGCGTGATATTCATGTATTGCGACAGGCGCTGTAGAAAGTCTAACTCGGTCTGTGGCAGTTGCTGGATGGTAAAAATACGCAGTATGGTTGGCAACTGGTCGCGCTCATTCGCCTTGTTATTTTTTAAGGCCGACCAGAACGCACGCTCCAGTGCCACACGGTGTAGATGAACATCAGCAAATAAATGCGCCCACAAGAATCTTTGGGCAACTTCCAACTCAACATAATGCTCGACCAACCACTCAGGCGTGCCACGCGCATATTTATCAAAGCGCAGTGACAGTGCATCTTTATCTGCTATCAACTCATCTACATTCAGTGGCTCGTTGTGCGACCATAGCGCCAACCAATCCTCACGGTGGGTCAAATAGCGGTTAAACACCCTCGCCAAATCGCTTGCCAACTGCCAAATACGGGCATCTTGTTGCGCCTTATCCTGTCGCACACTGCCTTTTAGCACACTGCCTTGCTGTAAACTGTCTTGTTGAGCACTTGCCTGTGGGTCATCAATCAAAGATGCCAGTAATGGATGAACCGGATGTTTTTCATCTGTAACAATCGACTCTTGATAGTAAGTTAAGTACCCAAACAGTCGCCATTGCATCACTGTTGGTGACAACACCGCCACTTCCGGCACGTTTAGAGTTGTCGCTTCAGGGTTTTGCGCCAGTAAGTACGTATTATGGCGAGTCAATACATCTTGCATCAGCGTCCATTGATACTGACCCCAGAACTTAGTACGCACCAACGTACTAATACCAGCACGGCTGGCAATCGTCTTGTCCAACCAATCGCCCAATACCATTGACGGTACAATGACAATAAAAGGCTCAAATACAGGCTGATCCTTGGACTGGTATTCTATAAGCAGTTGATCTACAAGGTTTTCGGTGCGGTGCGATTGAATAATGGTAAACATAGACACTAATCTGATTGGAAGTATGGAAGCGCAAAACGAACGAATCTTGCTTGAAGGTCTTGAGGTATCTATCGTTTTAGCAAAAATTTAGCTAAAATAAACTTGTTATAATAGGGTCTGTTGAACAACACTGGTGAATCTATATTTCGTAGTCGTGGTCAACATTTGCTTCTGCTAACATTGCAGTTTCATATAGCATGAAAATAACGACAACTATCAATGATTATTGAGTCATAGAAATGATGGAAATACGCTGATGATCAGTGTGCCATTGATAGCTATAGTTTACTAGTATATATGCTAGCAGTACAATTGTTCACGACATTTAGTGTCGTTTTCCGTCCAATTGTGCAGATCAAAAAAGACTATCGTCGTTTTTGTTAAAATAGCTGTTATAGTTTATGTACCCTCAACCTTTTTTATCAGCGGGATAACGAAATATTATGCCCTTGCGTCCTATTGATGCCATTTTTGTTCACCCTAAGCGACGTTTGTACGTCGTTTACTATCGCGGTGAACTGTGGCAATTGCCACGTATGAAAATCGATGACAGATCATGGCAAAACAGACAACCTTATACTGATGATAGCAAATCGCTCTATCTCAGTATCCATCAAGCCATTAGCGATCCTATACTGGCACAAAAGCTTCGCACATTAAACTTGCCAGTCGCTGTGCGCGGGAGCACGTTACCACGCTTTGAAGCATGGTGGGAAGCACATGGATTTAAATGGCTGACAGAAAAACTTACCTCAGGTGAGTCGCCTTTGGCTGCGCACCAAACAACACCCGCGAGAACAACTGACAATCAACCTGCTTTGCCTTCAAACTCCCCTCCTGTGCCATCAAATACAGAAAGTCAGCTAAGTAGTGACAATAACGAGCAAAAAACAACGCTACCTTTAGAAACAGATGTTTTCGCAGACATGCTCGCAGATTTAGCAGATGAGGTGTTGCACCAAAAGATCTAAAATATATTATAAATCCATCACAATTTTTTATTTAATCCCGTAAAATAATTAAAAAAAGAGCAGTCATACATGAAAGACTACAAACTGCTGCTAGCTGGGCTGATTTTACTACTACTCGTCATCTTCATTGCAATATTTGCTTGGTTGTATACCAGTAACCGTAAAAATACAGATCCTTTGCCAATCATGGCAAACAAAAATGAATCGACAGCTACCACTACTCAAGATGATGCAAAGTCACTGAATGATAGTGCTGTATACTTGCAAGCGGAAAAAAGTCTACAGATACCTCTAGACGATATCATTGCTAGATTCGAGTCTCGATATTCCCACATACAGGTCGTGGCAAACTACGTCTCTGCAAGTGACATCCTAACTTTAGTAGATAATGATACTAGCAAGCCGTCAAAATTTGTATTTGATGTCGATATGATTATCGCTAATGATAGATTATCGACAGAAAGACTCGCACCGTTACAAGCAGAGCTTAAAGCTGCTCAAGATAAAATCAAGCAAAGTAACATCCTTACCAACAATGCAGATGAGACCAGTAAAGAAAATCTATTTAGTCATGAAGATGAGGAAGATACTGATGGTAATATCAATATAGAAGCACGTACTCTGAATTCTTTTAGTTATGCGTTAAAAGATGAGCAAACGCTTGAAGGGGTTATTTTGACAGATAACACGGCTGCTATTACGTTCCGCAACTTTTTACTTTCAAGCACAGGACAAGATATCTTAAAAGAATACGATTATTATAATATTGAAGGCTATAAAAACAGCGTCAATGATCTATTTAATCCAACATCACGTACACAACAGGTATCAGAAACTGGATCAACCAATGTCGCTGATGCCCTTAGCAATGGCGAGTAATAATAAATTATCTATATTTATATTTTGTTGATTGCTTTTATGACTGCTTTTTCCTACAATGTCACTCCATAATGCGCCTATAGCTCAACAGGATAGAGCAGTTGCCTCCTAAGCGATCGATCCGAGTTCGAGTCTTGGTGGGCGCACCAATTATTGTATTTAGACATAACCTCGCATTACCCCAATCCGCTACAGCCCCCGATTTTACTTACATTACGTCTTCCTGCATCACTTGTCATTACCTAGCAGCACCACTACACTGTTGTTAAATATGTTGTTAAATATTCAACAAGAGCGTTATTTGTTGTTAAATTCTCTTAGGTTTTGTTGTTAAAACCTCTCCACGCCTTTAAGGCCAAGTCATGACAAAGAGAAAAGACTACCAGTTGACGGATGCTGGCGTAAAATCTATTGCCAAACAATCACCACCTAGTAAAATTACACGCCACGGCGATGGCAATAATCTATATCTAATACAACATCCAAATGGCTCCCTATTTTGGCAAATGGCTTATCGCTATCAATCTAATAAAGATCTCAAACCTAAGCAAAAAACCTATCAGATAGGTATTTACAAACCAGCCAAGCTAGACATCGACTCCTCCTTTAAACCAGAAGTATCATTAAAACAAGCACGATTAGCACGTGATAAAGCTAAATCATCACTTGACGACGGTATTGATCCTACCGACCAAAAAAACCATCATAAAAATAACTTTGAGCAGAAAGATTTATTTAAAATTATTGCTAACAGTTATATCAATGAAAAGTCAGAAACCACGCCCAAGAATATTCAAAAGCTGCATACCTATTTAGACAAGCATGTCTCACCACATATAGGTGACTATCCTATAAATGCTATTACTGCTCAGGATGTTATTAAAACTAGATTAGCGATTCAGACGTATTTTGAAAAGCAAGGTAAGTGGACGACTGACACAACACACAAGTGCGTGGCGTTTATCAGTTCGGTTTTTGAGTATGCTATCAACACGCTAGGTTATGATCTTATTAATATTGCTCATGGACGCAGTAGAGCGCTAAGACCTCATAAGGCTGAGCGCATGAAAGCAGTGGAGCAACACCAATTCCCTGAGCTACTACGTAATATTGATCAATACAGTGTAGATAATCCAAATGCTCATGAACAGACCGTCGCTGGCATGCAATTAATGACGCTGTGTTTTGTTAGAACAAAAGAGTTGAGGTTTTTTGAATGGTCAGAGATTGATTATCATAAAAGCGTTTGGCGAGTGCCAGCGCACAAGATGAAGATGCGTCAGGATCACATTATCCCCCTATCACCACAAGCTATGGCTATCATCGAGCGTATGCGTCCCTTAACTGAGCGGACAGGATATGTTTTCTACAACTTTGAGCGCAGTAATCCATATAGCGAAGTATGGTTTAATCAAGCACTAAAGCGCATGGGCTACACAGGTGATCCCTACCCTAAAATGACGGGACACGGATTTAGACAGCTTGCGAGCACAGGATTGTATGAGCTGCAGTTTCCAGAAAACATTATTGAAGTCCAGTTAGCCCACCTTGAACAATCCAGTGTTAAAAAACGATACGACCTCTCAGCCCACTTAGCAGAACGTCAAATTATGATGAACCGTTGGGCAGACCACTTAGACGACTTGCGAGCTGGAAAAGCGGTTAGCTTTGACCTTTTAACGCCTAGTGAGGTATCGAGCGAGATAAGCAGTCGCAGGGTACAAGCCACGGATATAGAGTTACATGATAAAGAAACGTTAATAAAAAGCTTGCAAGCTCAAGGTATATCGCCTGATTTATTGGCTCAGCTCGCCAGCCAAATAACCTAATATTACATTCTCAGTATTACTCTGACATATAAAAATTGATAGCGTTATGCGCTGTCATTACAAATGTAAGGCTAGGATTAATATCTGAACGACAGTCACCGCACCTTTAAGCTGTCAGTGCCTTTCTCCTATTTTATTTTGAGGGTGTGTGGGTGCAATTGTGGATCTAAAAAAAATCATAGAAGCTGAAGATGATAATTATATTAGCGTTAGTGATTTTATTGATTTAATAGCTAATCATACTGGTAATACGCTCAATGAAGTCATCGGTTATCTAGGTAGATATTGTAGCAATGTTCAATACGATATAAGAATATATTGTAAAAATGATATTAGTGGTTATTACAACGAGTTCCATTTATCAGATTTAATAATTAAACAAGACTATACTGATGACTATAGGTTATACAGGATTAATGAATTAAAAACAGATGATGAATTTATAATTTCCTACTTTTATAAGAAAGATATTCTTAATATTGAATATATAAAGCTCCTTGATTTAAGCAATGATATTTTAAGCTTACCTAATGAGTTGAGCAAATCAATGCTATCAATAGATATAGGAACATCTGGCCACCCAACGGTAGCGCATAGTGAACCTAAGACCAATGACGAACTTATCAAAGAGTTGGCAGCCTCCAACACTAAAATCAAACAACAAGAGCAAGATATAAATAAGCTTAATGACCAGTTAAATGAGCAAACAGCCATACCAACTGATAAACACTTGTATGACTGGCAAGCAATGAATAAAAACCAATATCCTCCCGAACTACATTTAGCGATGGGTATATGGAAAGAATACTATCAGGTTCACGATATCGAACACATTACACAGTTCAATACTGGGAAATTCAATAAGATAACTAACAGCTTGAAATTAAGAGACGGTAACTTGAAAGATAGGATCAGAACTCTTCTAACGCCTTTAGAGCCAAAGGCTCGAGCACCAGCGCTTATTCAAGCATTGAGAAGTATTAATATTATTCATACTGATAAATTAAGTCAAGATTAAACAAGATAGCACCTTGACCAGATACCACTGCCTTAACTAGGCACCATTGCCCGCCACCATATCCCACCCTTTAACATTCACTTCATAGCAGGGCATTACCGCCCATTCCCTTAACCGCTATGAGGTAAATATTATGAAACTCACCGATCAATATCTAAGAATGGCAGACCTTGCTAACCAATCGGAACGCATTGCGAAGACCTATACGACTCAATCAGGACAACAGCGAACTGTGTCTGCTAAAAACGCGACACGCGGTATCGTCGGTTTCTCTGCTAAACATATCTACCACTTAATCAGTCAAAATCAATTTCCAGCACCCATTAAAATTGGCCGTGCTAGCCTATGGCTTTTATCTGATATTAACGGCTGGATAGATTCTCACGCCGCGATTAGTAATGACGAGGTGACAGTATGAGTCAATCTCTTAAAGTATTAGAATCCCACCTCCTCACACGCCATGGTCAAATGCTGTCAGTAGCAAACGACCACATTCAAGACTATTCCAACGATTGTGACAGGCTAGCCGATACACTGAATCTCATTAAAGTGGATGATCCAGAGTCAAAGGCTGTAATAGTAGCTATAAGATCTGCCTTATTCATTATCAGCGAACACGCCAGCGATTTAAGCGCGGAGATCATAGTACAGCTTATCTCACGACCTGCAGTGGAGGAGTCAAACCATGAGTAGCAATGACTATAAAAATAAGCTAGAAGCTCTCAGCAACTTACCTGATAATACCTTGTCTATCGGTCAAAATAGCCAGCGTGAAATAATCGATACAACTACCGACAACGACACAGAGGTCGTTGTGATATCAGCACACGATCTATCAGATATTGCCTGTGATATCGAAGGCGTGGTCACTGTATTGAATGATATTGGGCATCTGCTAGCACTTGTTCACTACGCCAAGATACCACCACATACCGTTGTAACCATGTCACGTTTAACAAATGACTCTGTCAATACATGGATAAATCTATTAAATGCAAGATTAGAGAAAACCAATCAAATCTTAGCACTGACTCGTTACGGCAAGGAGGTAGCACAGTGAGAAGCTATCCACCAAAGCAAAGCCGCAAGTATGCCAAGCGTAAGAGCTACTACAAGAAATATCAAGCTACACGCAAGCCGAACCAGTTGCCAGAAAGGGGTAAAAGATGACCACTACACCACAAACGATAGAAAATAAAAAAGCCCATGCTGACAACATAGGCGCTCATACTCTATTACAAGGTTGCAAGCCACCTACAGAAGGACAGCTAGCAAACTGTCCATTTCTAACCAAGCTATACAGCATGATAGAACCTGAACGGCTGCTATTTTCTACAGACAACACCACTATATATCATGGTGAACAAATTGGCAAAACCGAAGCGACAGCTGGCACGATAGCACTAGCAATCACCGACAAACAAGGTAATACAGTAGGCGCAGTATTCTACACACCAAACAGCAAAGCAAAGCCTATTGTTATTGATCCTACAGGGTATGGCGCTATCGTCATTGGTGAGCCAAACACAGCCAATGAGGTGATAGCACTTGATAACCTAGATGATGGTATTGATATTTATATGCACCTAATGGCTAGTGATAAAACGATCATCATTAGCCCTCATAAAACAAAGCAATGCCTTAAAAAGATGGTGCAGCATTGGAGCAGCGGATCACAGGTCACCATACCGATGACCATAGATAACAAAGGGATGATAACTCTACTGGCAGGCGTGAATGCTAGGGCATTGGTTACTGTGGCTCATATCGTCACTATGCTGCAAGCTGACAGCTATGAAGCAATACTGGCAGCCGATGACACCCAGCTAATCAACTTACAAGACACTGCCTATTATCCTGAATGGCGCGATGATCCCCAGCTGAATGAACCGATGACCTACAGTGATGGGCGTTTTGAGCTCTACCACGATGGGCTGTTTTTCGTGAAGTATAACGATGACGACCCAGCAAATATAACCTTTAAGTTTAAGGCGTTTGTTTGTTCACCCATTGAGATTATCGCTAAGACACGGGACATAAGCAGCGGTACATGGGGGCGGTTATTACAGTGGCCTGATGATGATAACGAGCTGCATAAATGGGCAATGCCGTTATCTTTATTGCAAGGTGATGCCCGTGAATACCGCAAAGAATTAGCCAGTCAAGGCTTGAACATTACTACCAACCCCAAACAGCGCAGCTACTTAGACGCTTACTTACAAGATTATCCAATCTACAAACGCGCGCGGTGTGTCGATAGACTAGGCTGGGATGGTGAGCAATATATCTTACCTAATGGCGCTATCGGTGGTGATGGTAAAGAACTTATTGTCTATCAGTCTGCAAATAGCATTAACAGCACCCTAGCCCAGCAAGGGACATTAGCTCAATGGCGTGATGAGTTATGCAGACCACTAGCAGAGCAAAGCCGTTTTGTTTTCTCTATTGCTTGCGCTTTTGCAGGTCAATTACTCGCGCTATTAGAATCTGACGGGGGTGGTTTTCACCTTTTAGGCTCATCAAGCATGGGCAAGTCATTGTCGCTTAAGTTGGCTGCTAGTGTATGGGGTAATCCTGATAAGTATGTTAAGACATGGCGCAGCACTGATAACGCACTTGAGGGCACAGCCAGCGAGCATAACGACAGCTTCTTGCCTCTCGATGAGATGAGCGAATGTGCCCCCAAAATAGTAGGCAAAGCCGTTTATATGCTAGGTAATGGTCAAGGTAAAGGACGTAGCACGACTACAGGACACAACCGCATAGCCAAAGAATGGCGCATTATCTTTTTATCCAATGGTGAGGAGTCGCTGCAAAACATCATGGCGCAAGCAGGACAAAAGACTAATGCAGGTATTGAGGTTCGAGTGGCTCATATCGATGCTGATGCTGGTAAAGGCTTAAAGACGTTTGATAGTTTGGTATTGGCACCCACAGGCGCAGCCCAAGCCGATAAGATCAACGAGCTATCACATAGCTACTATGGAACAGCTGGCATAGCATGGCTTGAACATATCACCACTGATAAGGCAGCGACCACAGCCACCGCTAAGCAGCTTGTAACAGACTTTGTGAGTAAGTATAGCGACCTTGCTCCACAAGCGCATAGAGTGGCTAAACGATTCGCTATTGTGGCTGCCGCTGGCGAGATGGCAACTCAGGCAGACATCACAGGCTGGCAAGTAGGACAAGCAACCACAGCCGTTATGACGTGCTTGGATAATTGGCTTGATAACTATGGGCGTGACGGTGAGTATGAGCAGCGCCAAATCATAGACCATATCAAGGCGTTTATTGAACAGCATGGGTCAAGTCGCTTTCAGGCTTGTTTCCAGACCACCGGCACCCGCCCCAACTTTGAGGAAAGAACACCCAACCGTGTGGGCTATCGCAACGAGGACACAGGGGACTATTATTTTTCTAAAGAAACTTTCAACAGCGTATGTGCGCCATTTAGTAAAAGAAAAGTATTGCAGGTGTTAGATGAAGCAGGCTTGTTACTTTCAAATCAGGGTGACCGTAAAATTTATAAAACCCCTAATACTCTATTTAGTGGCAAGGTTCGCCCGTCTGTTTACGCGGTTACTGCTAACATACTTTGTTGTGAACCTTAAAAACCGATGGGACAAGCGGGACAGACGGAACAGCCATTACACAGTAAGGGGTAGAGCTGTCCCGAAAGCAAAAACGGAAACGGGACAAACGGGACAGGGTGTCATATTGTAACAATCCCGTCCCGTTCTGTCCCGTAGTGAAAAACATAAACGGGACGACTGAAAGCTAATGACTATGGGGGCTGTCCCGCTTGTCCCGTCTGTCCCATACAAAAAACTAGGTCACAGCAAAAATAATCAAAGGTAGGCGTTTATCGTCTGCCTTTTTTACTGTTTGTACTCTCATGGTATTAGTGAAAAATATTGGAAGCAAAAATAGCATAAACATAAAAAAGTGGAAGCAAAAAGACCCTAAAATAAACTGCTTCCAACATAAAAAAACCACGCTTAGACCAATCATATAGGGCAGTTTGGCTTGGAAGCAAAAAATCTTGTGGAAGCAAAAAAAATCATAGAAATGGAAGCAGTTTCATTTGATAATTATGTCGATATTACGCCAACTAGCCAGCATGTCCGTACTATTAATCTTGCTGTGAAGTGACATTATTCGCTACAAAATATTGGAACCAAAACAGTCAAATTGTGGAAATCTGGAACCAAAACACGCCTGTTTTCTCTTTGGTTCCAACATAAAAAACCACTCTTAGCCCAGTCATGGAAAATGATTCAGCTCAGAACCAGAAATAATTTTGGAACCAAAAAAAAGCTGGAAAAATGGAACCACCTTGGTACGATTATAGCGAGAGAACGCTTCTTAAAAAGAATCTGAGATATTACATCGCTGCCTCAGCACCCAACTTCGTATCAAGCATCAATCGAATGAATTGCTTAAACTGATTCGGGTTAGACAGTAGATGCATGGTCATGTCTTCAAACGTACCTTTGGCATCAAACATAGCGTCCTCGGCAGCATTGGGATAACCACCCAGCATAATCTGATCAACACTGTTATTGGTGAACTGCTTGACCACAATCTCGTTCTCCGTGACCTTATCCCAAATGGTATTCATAAAGTTCACTTTGTCCTTATCGGTAAAGTCCTCACCAGCAAAAACCTCGTTTAATCTATCAATAATCTGAGACAATAGCGCCTCTTGTTTATCTTTGGGTGTTGCTGTACCCGCTCCACTGCCACCATCTAATTGATACTCAGACTTGCCCTCTTGTAGCTTTAAGTCCTGCTGATGCAGCTTTGAGACGCGATAATGACTCATGACGATGTTACTTAGATCAACGTCATCTTCACTGTCCACGCTTTCACGTAGTAGCGGCTGTAAGTTACGCGCATATAGGCTCAGTTTCTCTAACTCTTTGTCATCATAGTCCACGATTTGTGACATAAACTCATACTGGCGGGTAAATGTCCCTAAATCCTTTTTGAATATTTCTAGCGCATCTTGATCGGCCTTAAAACCTTTGTAGTCATTCTCAGCATTGGTCATCAGTACCACATCGCCCGTTGCTTTGGTACGCTCAAGCATCACTTTGGCGTGCTGTGCTTGCTCACGTGCCAGCTTGTATTTCTTCTGCCAACGCTCAACTGCTGGCTTGCAGATATTGCTAATGGCCGCGTTAGACTTGTTCTTACTATAGAAGGCCTCAACAAATTGCTCGACCTCATGCCATAAGAAAATTTGAGATGCACGCAGCTTCTCATAAAGGTCAAACACCTGATCAGGGTCAGACACATCCGCTAAGGTTGCGGTCTCATAGTATGGCTGGAAGGCTTCAAGAATATCGTCAGGATCATTAAAAAAGTCGAGTACAAACGTGCCGCTTTCTGCCTTGCCTTTATAGGTACGGTTAAGTCGCGATAAGGTCTGTACGCAATCCACACCCGTCAGTTTTTTATCAACATACATCGCGCACAGCTTGGGCTGGTCAAAGCCTGTCTGGAACTTGTTAGCCACCAACATCACTTGATAGTCATCACTGTCAAAAGCTTTTCGTAGATCGCGGCCTTTTAACCCGATATTCATATTGTGCTCAGTGAACTTCTCGCCAAGTAATGCGCCGCTGTCAGGGTCATTATCGTTAAAGGTGACTTCCCCTGAGAAGGCGACCATGGCATTGATATTTCTATAACCGTAATCAGCAATATAGTTATCAAAGGCTAGCTTGTAGCGTACCGCTTCTTTACGGGAACCTGTCACTACCATCGCTTTGGCTTGCCCGCCCAATAAGCCTTTAATATTGTCATTAAAGTGCTCAATAATGATCTTAACCTTCTGCGCGATATTATGCTCATGCAAGCGCACCCAGTTATTGAGCTTAATCTTGGCGCGACGTGCATCGACTTCATCATCAGCGGCGGCCAGCTTTTGCTTAAGCTGATAGACCACTTTGTAGTTGGTGTAGTTTTTAAGCACATCTAGGATAAAGCCTTCTTCAATGGCTTGACGCATGGAATAGACATGATAAGCGGCTGGCAGGTTATCTTTAGAGGCTGGCAAGTCAGGGTTAGGTAAGCGTCCAAACAGCTCAATGGTTTTTGGCTTAGGGGTAGCAGTAAAGGCATAGTAGCTGAGGTTGGGACTGCTACGGCGGGCGGCAAGTGTGGCTTCCAATATGTCTTCGCTCGATAGCGATGCATCATTCTCAGTATTGCTGTTCTCTATATCACCTGAGACCAACACTTCTTTGAGCTGGCGGGCGGTAGAGCCTGTTTGTGAGGAATGCGCCTCATCGGCGATGATGGCATAACGGCGCGACTTGAGCACACTTGAGTCTTCAATGGCTTTGAGTACAAACGGGAAAGTTTGAATGGTCACGATAATGATCGGCTGTGAGTTGACCAATGCGCTGGCAAGCTGCTCAGACTTTGAGCCGTCACCTTCTTTTCTATTGATCTTACCGACCACGCCATCGGCATGTTCAAACTGATAGATAGTGTCCTGCAACTGGTCATCAAGCACGGTACGGTCGGTGATAACGATGACTGAATGAAATTGCTTATCGCCGTCACTGTTATATAAGGTGGATAGCTGATGGGCAGTCCATGCGATAGAGTTAGACTTGCCCGATCCTGCACTATGCTGAATGAGGTACTTTTGACCCGCGCCTTCATCAATGGCGGCATTGACCAGTTTGGTCACCACATCCCACTGATGGTAGCGCGGGAACATCATGGTCTCTTTTTTGGACTTTCGCCCAATAGCGTCCTCTTCCTCATCGATCTGCAAGTGCATGAAGTGACCGAGGATGGCAAGCAGGTTCTCTGGCGTGAGCACTTCATTCCATAGATAGTCAGTGGCATATTGGCTGAGATCCTTAGGCGTATCATTACCTGCGCCGCCGTCACTGGTGCCTTTGTTAAACGGTAAGAAATAAGTACTGTCTCCTGCCAGCTTAGTCGTCATATAGACTTCATATTGACTGACAGCAAAGTGAACCAGTGCGCCACGCTTAAACGTCAGCAGCGGCTCAGGCTTTTTAGTATCTGGGTCTTTAGGCAGGCGGGTGCGCTTATACTGAGTGATAGCATTTTGTACCGCTTGCTTAAACTCCGACTTTAGCTCCATCGTTATGACGGGCAAGCCATTGACGAACAGCACCACATCGATACGGTTACGCTTAGCGACCTTGCCGTCTGTCTTGTCTTTTATACTGGTATGAGAGCTATAGACCACCTCAGGAACCACACGGCAGATATTGGCCTCGTAGCGTGCCATGATCTCAGGGTTAAGGCTGTGCTCAGGCTTAAACTGACATAGGTCAAAACGCGCGTTACGAATCTTCAGACCATGACGCAATACGCCAAGTGTGCCATAAGTGCGTGAGGATTGATCGGTAGAGTGCTCATCTGCTTTATTAAGCTGCTTAACCAATGCAGTGATAAAGTGGCGATCAGAGTCGATAGGAAAGGTACGGCAAAACTTCTCCCACTCCTTTAGCTGGGTCTTCTGCACAAAGTCGAGCACGTCTTGTTCATATAGCGCGGTCTCTGCCGTATAGCCGCTGGCATGACCTACTTGCCAGCCGTGCGCGTGCATCTGAGTGACAATATCGGCTTGGAATACAGATTCGTAAGTGACATTATGCGCGTTGGTCATGTTGAGTCCGTTTAGGTTTATTGTTTTTAAAGATTATTCTAGAATTAAGCTCAAGATGAAATAGCTATAAAATATGCAAATTGCCTAGAGAATAAGTAAAATGCCAATAGCGATAATGTCAATAACAGCGTTCTATATTTTCCAACGATTTCTCTCTCTGAGCTTAAAACCTTGTAAGGGACCACTAGATATAATATAGGTAGTAACGAAAATAAGGGGATTACCCCATATATCAAGAATATAAACTTTATATCACTAAACATATCACCAGCAATACCCGTAAAAAATGCTACAGAAATTGTTAAATCTTTATCCTGCTTTTCATAAGACTGATAAGTCGTATAAGCAGTGAAAATATAGGCAGCTACAGGGCTGTAAATCAGCGCCAAAAATAGCTGCTTATAGCGCTTTGTAACTGGATAGGGGCTTTGTAAAGTGATAGCAACTTCCTTATAAAATCATCAATCTCATATACAATGGCTTTTAATTCTCTAGTGACATCACTAAGGAAGCTATAACCTCATAATCCATCAAAAATAAAGCTTCATAAATATTACAGCTCATAGGATCGTCATTACCGCATGCTTCATGAAACCATTTCATGGCTTGTTCGCGATCTTGATCAACACCATCACCGCTCATATAAAGCATTCCCATATTACGCTGAGCATAACTGTTATTTTGAATCGCTGATTTTTGTAGCAGCTTAAACTCTTTATCGTAGTCTTGTGGCACACCATTACCTTTTAAGTACATCACCCCTAGATTGTTTTGACTGGTTGATTTTTTTAATAAGTTGAGCGCTGCAATATTAGCGTAGCTGGTTGCGGTATCGTTGTCATAATAGTAGTCAAAGTTATCTTGAAGGGTTGCTTTTATTTGGACGGCTGTTTTTTGATACCACTCATAAGCCTTATCATAGTCCCGCTCCGTACCTCGGCCATGTTCGTACATAACTCCCAAGAAGTACTGTGACATCAGCTCGCCTTGATTAGCCGCTTTTTTATACCATTGAAACGCTTTGAAACTATTCTGCTTCACTCCCACACCTGAATTATACATAGCACCTAGATTCCATTGTGCCACTGCATCCCCTTGGTCGGCAGCCTTATGAAACCATTCAGCAGCTTTGGCATAATCTTGAGGCACCTTTTCACCTGCGGCATACATCGCACCTATCTCATATTGAGTGGCAATAGAGCCATCATCGATGAGTACCTGACTTGCAGCCGAGTTACTTGCCTGCGCTAATGGCGAGAAGCTTGCAAGTACTATGCTGAATAGCACTATCTTCAAGGTAGACTTTAGTTTTAGGATTGATATTTTCATTCTTTTTCTTTAAAAGGCGATTTTTTGAGTTTATAGGTGTACATAATCATTTTAATGCTACAACTTAGCTCGTTGATTCTTTTTTATCCTCATTCAATAACACTTCAAACTGTTCCACACCTGTTATTATTCTTTGAACTTTAACCTCATCAGCTCTACTATCAAGCTCTTTAGCTGTTTGACTAATAGTAAGCGCCGTTTCATGGTCATCAAGTTCAACACATACAATCAGAATTTCAGTAAGGGCATGCAGAACATTTTCTAAAACATTAAAGTCTTTGCTTTTACGATAGCGATCAATGATTTGATTAAACACAGCCAGCCTATCATTGATATTATATTTTTTTGTTTTAAAAATATCGGCTTTTAATAATAGAATCTCAGTGGTTATATACTCTGTACCATGATGTGTGTGAGTGATAAAGTCATCTAAAACTGAGTCTATAAGTAAGAGTGCTTTATCATATTCTTCTAAAGCATGGAGTGCTTTTATCTTACTTCTGTTGAGCTCTCTAATATAATAATCAGATACAACCTCTCCTTCTATATCTTCAGATAGTTTGCTATCTGTAAAAACTTTGATAGTGTGGTCAGCGTGTACTATGACTTCTCTATATCTACCAAGCAAGAACAAACCTGGCGTTTTTCCTACTAGAGCAAGTCTAGCATGACTACGTTCTTGTTGATCTTCACTATTAATATATTGGCTATACAGCTTATCAGCTACTTCAATAGCAGCTTCAAGCTTACAAAGTCTATTTAGTTTTAATAATTTTTTTGCCATTCTTAAAGCTTTAGATTTTGCAGACCAAAACATTATTTATCCTTATTGATGCAGAAATATTCTTTAGAATGTAAAACATCCTTCACGAATTAAAGAAATCTTCAGATCATTACATCAGCAATTAAGCGCTAGAAAAATATTATTTTCCTAACTATAGTTGATATAAAATTAGCTTTAGCAATAGTATCAAAATAACGCACAATTGACGAGATACATAGAAAGCTATCCTTAGTTATTAAGCAAAAAAGGCCTAACCTCATCATGATTGATAAGATTAGGCCTTTCTATCCGCTAAATTTAATATTGGTAGCGCGTGAAATATCTTTTGAGAACTGATTCAACTGCTAGCCTTGCGCGGTATAACAGACATCATCAGTTTGGAGTACAGATTCTTAGGTGACGTCGCGGCTCATGGCATTTTCTTATTTTTACTTTTGTTAAACGGTATATAAATATAGCAGACAAAATATCAGCAATATACAGCTAGCGCTGGCAAAACCTTTTGTATGTTCCATATATTATATATAGCCGATAACTGCTATTTCTATTCTTTAAACGATTCTTCAAATTTATCTATGTATGATAGAAAAGCTGGAACCTCTTCAGATTTTGATCTGATACTAATATTTTCAAGAATACGACGGACAATGAGTAGGTTTTTAATATCCTTAAGTGTTATAAATATAAGCATCATGTCTCTAACGACAGGAATAACTTGCTCCAAAATTTTAGGGTTATCACTCAGCTGAAAACGAAAAGATATTTTATTTAGTACTATCAATCTATTAGAAAGATTCGGATCCATTTGAAGAATCTCATACTTTAATAATAATGCTTCAAGTACTGCAACCTCTGTCAATTCATCGGTACAATCAATCCCTTCATCCACTACCGAGTCTATAATTTTTAAAGATTTATTGTATTCTTTCAATCCATATAGTGCTCTGGCTTTATCAGTATATGCCGCTCTTATAATTTTTTTATTATAGCCATCATGAATATCTTCAGGAAGATTCCCATGAGTATAAATATCAATAATTTTTTCACAAACTGATATAGGATTTTGATATTCTTCAAGCATAATAAGGCTTGTTGTTTTCCATGTTAAAGCAGCTTTGGCATGGGCGCGCTCTTGTGAATCTTCGCTATCAATGTATTGACAATATAAGTTATCAGCCAACTCAATAGCCTCATGATAACTATCTTTAAGAAAAAGTTTTTGAACATTTCCTGCCATTTTGGCAGATTTAGATTTTAAAAACCCAAACATCATCTAACCTTTTTATACAGTCTATTTTTAAAAAACCAATACTATGTATAGTTGCTATATCATCTAGCATCTTTGGTATAAAAGCATGCTGGACGATGCTAGCATAAAAATAAAACAATTGTCCACTAATAACCGCGTTCATTTAATCGTTTATATTGATTGCAGCCATATTGATAACCCACATCACAAGTTTTTCCATACCATTCCTTTGCTGTAGCTCGGTTTTGGCGAAGTCCACCTAAGCCTTTTTCATAAAAAAAACCAAGCATTCCTTGACCTTGGATACTTCCTTGATACGCTGCTTTTTGGAACATTTTTCTTGATAATACTAGATCCTGACGAACGCCTTCACCTTTGTAATATATCCAGCCAACCTTAGCTTGATATTCTACATTGCCTTGGTTTGCCCATTTTTTCATATCAGCCAAACTATCCTTAGAGTCAGAGTATTTATTCTCATCAGATACGCGGCTATTTAAGGCAAATTGATAGTCTTTTTGCTTTGCATGAGCACTTAAATTATCAATCGCTTTAGAAGTTTCTTCGTTGCTGTATATATGAGCCCCACTGTTCGTACTATAGATATTATGACTAGAACTATATTTTGAAGAAGCAGTTTCGGCCGCACCACTCATTTGGGATGCACATATTCCAAATATTGATAACATTAATATTAACTTTCTCATAAACTCACTTATTACCTTTCAATTATCACTAATAATGGTCAAACCTAAAGTCTCTATCTTTGCACACTTAAATCAACCGCTACGGCTCTTCACACACCATCTTTAGGCTCTTACCAAATAACGTTTCATTCAGTTTTTGAGAGTCTTTAAAGACTTTTTCAGAGTCAGCATGATAGATCTGATCATTCACGCAATTACTAAAGCCATAGGTCAGTAAGTTTATTTTGGCATAGTTTTCGGGGTCGCTGGCTTGTTGTCGCTGATAACGCTCTGTAATCAAATTGCGTGAATATTTACCGTCATCATTACTAAAGAGTGTTTGCTCCTGAATTTGCTCTTCGACGAACTCCTGCCATTTATTCTGCACAGCGGCTTCATCTTTGAAAAAGGGCGCAAGATACTGCTTACACATCGGCGGACTCAGCCTCATCGCTTGCAAGGGATCTAAATAAGCCAGAATGGTTAATTTATTAAGGACATATTCGCCATCGATGGACTTTAACAGCTCACGCTTGTAGGTTTGCGCTTGTGGTACGACTTCTAATTGCTCAACCTTACGCTTGCGTGCCTGATACTCTTGATTTAAGTTGTCTAGGTCTGACTTTGATATTTGGTCTATGTCTCTAGGGTACAGAGGAGAAGAACTACTAAGCTGTACGCTAGTCAAATTGTTTAACATGAAATGAGAGTTCTCGATTTGCTTGGCGCTATACTTTCTATTATTGAACTCGCCTTTCATATCGCATAAATCATCTTGCCATTGA
Source organism: Psychrobacter sp. SCQQ22 (assembly GCF_015864605.1). Classification (NCBI taxonomy): domain Bacteria; kingdom Pseudomonadati; phylum Pseudomonadota; class Gammaproteobacteria; order Moraxellales; family Moraxellaceae; genus Psychrobacter; species Psychrobacter sp. SCQQ22. Next base: position 176,848 of record NZ_JADYWZ010000004.1, on the reverse strand, counting down.
TAGACTTCAGCTTGGGTGCTAGTGGTGACTGCCATTAGGGTCAGCACAGCTGCTACAGTCATTGCTTTCATAAATTAATGCCCTTTAATTATTTTGATAGCCATTGAATCTATAGGGTGATTTTCAAGCGTCAATCGAATATCGTTAAATTAAAGGTGCATAGAATGCACCTGCCGACTGTTTAATAATAAAAGTTATAGTAAATGACATGCTCGATACGAGGGCTTAAGTCGCATCACGTGAAAACCCGCCAAGGGCGCAAAGAGCTTTGGCATAAGGTTCTTCAAAAGAATAAGGCCTTCTATCATAGTCTTCACCAGGACCAAAACCAATCAGCTGAAATTTCTTTTGATGGTCGGCTGTGTAGCTGTCACCGAATAGTTTACGTCCATAGCCTTGATAACAAAAAAACTGATAAGTCGCAATTTTATAGCTTTGGTCAACATCGAGCACTTTGACCTCTGATGTGGCCGTATTTTTAGTATTTCTAACGCTAGTATCGACAAAGTACGTTCTGCCTTTGTCATCTACACTGACTTGCAGCCAAGTATTACCGATGATGTTTTTATCCACGACACTCTCAGTAGCGGCGCGTTTGAGTATGGCATCACGTTCTGCATGAGTAGGATAAATAGTATCTAAGGCTCTATTTTGCGAACGTTCATTAGACGCATCTATCGCATTCATTACTGCACAACCTGATAGACTTACGGCACTCATCATGAGTATCGCTATGGTTTTTTTCATAAATAGAATCCTTCGGTTAATCCATGATTATTTAGTAGAGTTGTTAAAAGCTTACAAATGTTAATTTTTATTGTTAATATTGTAAAGCGTTTTATCACTTACTATCAGACGCAACCCAACCCCTTACATCAATCTTGCCCGTGACAGCGGCAGATATTAAGGCGGTACGCCGTTCTTGCATAAGTTGGATGGCTTTTTGTGCTTTTGAAACTAGGTTATCAAAAACCTTCATTTTTTCACTAAAATAACTCAATAGCTCATAGGCTTCTTCATTTGGTAATAAGAAGCATGGCAGCTCTTTAATAACATCTTGGCTAATATTTTGCATAGAAGAGCTAGCCCCTGAAGCTTGTAGCTCAATCTGTTCTCTGACAGGCTCAATAGAAAGGTATAGTGCTATGAGCTCAGGCTGTATATTCGAATTGAATCGCAAACGATATAACTTATCGCATAGAAGTAGATTGTTGTAGTCTTGATTAACTACTGCCGCACTTCCAACAAGTTCTTTCGTGTTTGCACGTGAAATCAATAAGTCACGCTTTTCTATCAAGTACTGTAATCTTGGCTGCAACTCAGGCGGCAAAGCTTTATTCTCAATTGAGTGAAAACTGCCATAGTTAACACAGCCTACTTTCAAAACGCCATATTCATCACTTGTCGCTGGATGAGAATCACATTGAGGACTCCAACCCTGTTCAAACATAGAGGTAATATATTTTATTCTGGTTACTTCCCAATGCTCCGGCACATCCCCTAACCATTCCACCCCAGAATCTTTCATCGGCGCGTCAGGGTTTAAGCCTTTAGTCACGGCATGGCTGATGACGGCTTGGCGCTTTTCTTTTAACAGTTGGATAAGGGTTTGCTGCTTTTCGATTAGGGTATCGATTTGGTCAGTTTCGTGGTCGAGGAAGTTGGCGATTTGAGCTTGATCTTGAATAGTAGGACGCGCAAAAGTGAAATTCAGTATATCCGAAATATTTAAACTAGCTTGGTTGGCTGTACCATGAGCGTTTAAATCCAAATGCTCTCTATAAACATCAGTTTGTATAAGATAGAATAGAAATAAATTACTTAGGACATTATTCTTAGGTGAAAGCACTACCGTATTTTGATTTAACAGACTACCATCAAGCTCGAATGGCAATATACCAATCTGCCCAACGGCACTATTTTTAACATCTGGAGTACTTCCTACAGTACTTATTATTATCTCTCCTTCCTTCAGTACAGATTTAGGATATATCTCGGAAAAAGAAGATGGCAAAAATACTTCTGACTGACGAATAGTCTTATCTTTAATATCACTTGCTTTTACTACCCTTATACCTATATCAGTGAAATCAGCTGACTTAAAAGCAACTCCTTTTCGTGTATTTAGATAAAGCTTAAGTGGTGAAACACTCCACTCGCTAGGAACTTGACCCAACCACTCAACCCCAGAGTCCTTATACTCTTCATATTGTTGATACTTCGCCATTACGAATGCACCTCACCCAACAACTGCATAATCTCGCTACTGACCGCATCCAAGTCTGCATCAATCTCAGCAAGCGCGCGCGGCGGCTCATACACATAGAAATGACGGTTAAACGGTATCTCAAAGCCCACAATGCCGATCTCTTCATCGATAGCATCTGTCTTATCGCTATTGATCCACGCATCAAGCACATGCGGCTGTACTTCACGGGCGAAGTAACTTTCGATCAGCTCAGTGGTCGTCACGTCAGGGTTAAGCGGTACGTTTTCATAATCACGTAAATCGCTGTCTGTTTGGAACTCAACGATTTTGGTCTTGCTGGAAGGATCGGTATAACTAAACGCACCATAGAGCGGACTTTCAACCTTGACCGCTTTTTTGATGACGGGTTCTGCTTCAGGGTTTTTCCAAGTGATAGCATCCATCAGCTGTTTCTTTTCTTTAGCATCAAGATTCACATCAGCCTCTTTTAACGCTTGTTTGAGCACTTTTTCAAACTCATTGAAATCATCAAACTGGTTTTCACCGATAGCCGCTTGTAAGGCTTTGGCTTTATTCATTAGGGTAAGTTGCGTTTGCCATAGCTTAGCCGCCAGCACGTCTTTGATTTGCTTTTCTTTTAGCTCGCTAAAGTCCGCCTTAATCATCGCACGTGCTTCTAGGGTGACCGCTGATAAGTCACCATAGTTGCTTGTATCAGAATCGGTGTCGCTATCAGCCGTCCAGTTACGACCAAATGCCTCATACAGCGCTGGCATGACCATATCAAACGGTTTAGAGGCATAACGTAAGGTTTCGATGGCATCGTCAGATAGCTGAGCGGATAGACGTAGCGGACGCTCAATGGTGATACGGCGATAGCCAAACTCATGGGTTTTAAATATCTTACTGGCAAAGGTCTTAGCAGGCTCAGCTTTAGGATTAGCAGACTGACGGCCACGGTTAGACTTCACCTCTTCAGGCTTATCTAGCACACGCGCATCAACCACTTCAAAGTTACCAAAGCTTTTGGTGATGGTTTTGATATCGTCTTCACTCATCTCATTACGCTTAGAGCCCAGTGATTTACGCATCTTACTGTATAGATTGCTACCATCGATCAATTGCACGTGACCTTTACGCTCAGGCGCTTTCTTATTGCTTAATACCCATACATAGGTAGCGATACCCGTGTTGTAGAACATATCAGTAGGCAGGGCGATGATGGCCTCTAGTAGGTCGGCCTCTAAGATGTAGCGACGAATCTCACTCTCGCCACTGCCTGCGCCGCCTGTGAATAGCGGCGAGCCATTTAAGATAATACCGATACGGCTGCCCTGATTGCTATATTGACCATTACTAGCTTCTTGGTCATCAGTAGTGATCGGACGCATCTTGCTAATCAGATGCATGAGGAACAATAGCGAGCCATCAGACACACGCGGCAAGCCAGCCCCAAATCGGCCGTCAAATCCTTTTTGCTCGTGCTCGTCTTTGATCTCACCTGATATCTTTTTCCAATCTACCCCAAACGGTGGATTCGACAGCATGTAGTCAAACTTCTCAGCGACCAGCTGATCACTAGACAAGGTATTGCCCAGCTTAATGTTATTCACCTCTTGCCCTTTAATAAGCATATCGGCTTTACAGATGGCATAAGACTCAGGGTTGAGCTCTTGCCCATAGGTACGCATGACCGCATCAGGGTTCAGCTCTAGCACGTATTCCATACCAGAGGATAGGAAGCCGCCCGTACCGACGTTGGGTCATAAATGGTGCGAATAATGCCGTCTTTGGTCAATGCGTCATCATCTTCCATAAACACCAGTGAAGTCGTCAGGCGCACGATATCGCGCGGCGTGAAATGCTCCCCTGCGGTCTCGTTTGAGCTTTCAGCAAAACGGCGGATTAGCTCTTCAAACACAAAGCCCATTTCATGGTTAGAGATAGCGTCAGGGCTAAGATCGGTAGTGGCGAACTTCTGCACCACTTTATAGAGTAAGTTAGCATCGGCCAGTTGCCCGACAAACTCTTCAAACTTAAAGTGCTCAAATATCTCACGCGCGTCTTTAGAAAAGGATTGCACGTAGGTATTAAGGTTATCCTTGATATCACTCTGACCCAATCTTGCTAAGATCCATGGGCGAGGTATTATAAAACGCATGCTTGCTGGCACGTATGATGAACTTTTCTTGTGCTTCCTCTGGCAAACCCTTATCAGCGATACGCTCACTCTCGGCAACCACAGCAGCTTTGGTGTCTGCTAATACGCACTCTAGGCGGCGCAGTAGCGTAAATGGCAAGATGATGCGGCCGTATTGAGACTGCTTGAAGTCACCACGCAATAGATCAGCGACAGACCAGATGAAAGCCGCTGTTTGAGAGAAGTTTTTGGTCATTGGTTCGTCTTATTGTTTGTTGGGCAGGGTTGAGTGCTTTGGGTTATAGGACAGGCTTAAAATCAGACTACACGTGCTGCGATAGAATACATCGACTTATGACGGCTTATAAAGCTCATTGTATGATAGTAGAGTATATAAAGGCTAGTATGCAAACTTAATGTTGGCTCTATTTGATGAGGTTATTTGTAGTGACGCATCGGTCAATAATACATATGGAAAATTGGATATTAGCGTGGATACATGTTAGTCACAAACTTCTAAAACAACCCTGTCATGCTTTAGCAACAAATATTGACGATAGTCGTAGTTATTGTAACTGAAAGAGTCAGTTCGCCTCAGGTAATTATCTTAAGCCAGTGGGTTCTAGATTGCTAAAAAAACGAGATTTCTGCTATCTAGCTCGGCAAGCACATCGTATTCAACTGATTACGCTGTAATTCATCACCGAAACCCTAAAAGATCTAAACCTTTGGAGATTTACCATGCAATTTAAAAAATCATTAATGACTGTTACATTAGTTACTATTGGCGGATTCGCTGCTATGTCTAGTGCGAATGCTGCTAGCCCTACCTCAAGTAGTTTTGGCGTTAGTATGGACGTTGAGTCTATATGTACTATAGATGCAGCTCCTTTAGATGTTGTACTTGCAACAACTGAAGCAGGAAAGGCAACTACAGCTGTAACGGCAACCACTAACCTTATCTTAAACTGTTCTAAAGGTTCTGTGGCTGTTATTGGTCTAACACCTGCGTCAACCACTAGCCTCGACGGTACTGGTACTCTGCTTGGAGGAGATTTAGACGCTGAAAAAGTAGCGTATAAACTGACATCTGGCTCAGCTAGTGGCACTGCGTGGGGCACTACTAATACAGTATCTACCGACGAATTCGCAGATTATGCTACCGCCATCACTACTCCTATCTATCTCACAGTGACTAGTGATGCCGACGTTACACCTGGTGCTTACGACGATACTATTAATATTTCTGTAGCCTATTAATCACCATGCCGAGTCTCTGGTTACGCCGTGTTGCGAAACCTGCTGTTATCTCTAGTTTGCTATTGTCTTGTAGTGGAGCGATGGCAAGTGGCCTACAGGTCTCTCCCATCTCTTTAAGCTTGCAAGCTAGAGAAAACGCCAGTGGCCTGACCCTTAGTAATTCGAGTGACGAAGTGATAAATGCGCAAGTGCGCGTTTATCAGTGGTCACAAGATGAAACAGGCGATCAGCTCGCTCCCTCACGAGGATTATTGGCCAGTCCGCCAATGATTGAGCTCAACCCCGGTGACAAACAACTGGTTCGAATTATCCGTGCTAAGGCACCTCCGCAAGGAATGGAAACTAGTTATCGGATTTTGGTTAATGAGCTACCGATTAAGTCCCCTAAGCAAAAGAGTGGCTTGCAATTTGCGATGAGCTACTCTTTACCTGTATTTGTACAGCCTATTGGTATTGTTGAGACTAGTCCACAATTGAAATGGCAATATACCTTGCTACCAGATGGCGAACAGATTACATTACGCGTCCACAATAGCGGCAATGGTCATGCCAAGTTGATTGGCCTGAGCGTTGTAAATGATGCGGGTAATAATATTAATATACATCAAGGTTTACTGGGTTATATTTTACCAGATGCCACTATGAACTGGACACTGAAAGTACCGCCCTCCGGCCTTATAGCGGGTGCGATAGCCGGTAAATTCAAGGTAACGATCAATGGCACTGAGACAATACAAGACGTTACGCTGGACACTTCCGATCGCTAAAATAGCCTTATTGCAAACTTTAATGATACCTATCAGCCATGCCATCGAACCAAACGATATCACGGCGAGCTCTACAGACCTTACCAACGACAGTCTCGCACAGCTTGATTTAAACCGTGAAAATCGTGACGCAAAGGGTTATCCAGATAAGCTTGATCTCTATTTAGAGGTTAAGCTTAACGGAACGGACAAAGGTTTAGCACATTTCGAATACTATAATGAGCAATTATGGGCAAGTGCAAACGTATTGCAGCAACTCGGCTTTATATTATCACCCGATACTATCGAACCAAGGCCGCTAAACACTCTATCTGACATCAAGATTGATTATGATGCACGCCAGCAAACGGTCAGCCTTATTGCACCACTAAACATACTTAACCTTTCCACGACCATCGTTAATACCCGCAATAGCAGACGCACAAAACCGACCGCATCACCTGGTATTCTGTTAAATTACAACCTTTATGGTACACAAACACAGGACAACGCGACCAGCTTAAGTGCTTATACAGAACTGCGCGCGTTTAATGACTTTGGTGTATTAAGTTCTACTGCCCTGACAACTGGCAATCGTTTTGCTGATAGCGCTATTAGTAGCAAGGATTGGGACAGCCGCACGGTGCGATTGGATACCAGCTGGAGTAAATCATTTCCAGATAAGTTACTCACTATCAGAGCCGGCGACATACTCACAAGTACACTATCCTGGACAAGGTCCACACGCTTAGGCGGACTGCAATTTGGCAGTAACTTTGACCTGCAGCCCTATATTGCCACCACGCCTCTGCCGTCATTTTTTGGCTCGGCCACGCTACCCTCAGCGGTAGAGCTCTATGTTAATGGTCTCAAGCAATACAGCGGCGACATACCTGCCGGTCCATTTGAGCTTAATACAGCTCCCAGTTTTAGCGGCGCGGGCAATGCCCAGCTCGTCTTGACTGATGCGTTAGGACAAAACACCACGCTTAATTTCTCACTTTATGATGCCCATCGTTTACTACAGCCAGGGCTGTCCGATTGGTCAGTAGAGCTCGGTACCGTACGCCAAAATTATGGCCTCAAATCTTTTGATTATGGTAATGATATCGCCGGCTTTGGCACTTGGCGTTATGGAGTCAGTGATCGCTTTACCGCAGAGACCCATGCTGAAGTGACTGAGGGGCTTAGTAATGCTGGTGTCGGTGGCACTTGGTTATTAGGTAGCAAAGGCGGTGTCTTATTTGCCTCACTAGCGGGTAGCGACAGCCAAGGTGAAGGTGGATTGCAATACAGTGCAGACTACTCTTGGAATAATAGTCGCTTCCATATCGGTCTCAATGCCACTGGTACTCATGGTGACTACCGTGACGTCGCCACACGTTACGGAAATGCTCCCAACAGCCGAAGTGAACAACTCTCAACAGGTTATAGCACCCAATCTCTAGGCAGTTTTGGTCTTAGTTATAATCAGGTCGCTTTTACGCAGCAAGAGACCTCACAATTTGCCAGTGCCTCTTGGCGAAAGTCCTTTGGGAGACGACTGAGTCTGAACGCCAATTACAATCATGATATCCATAATTCTGCCAATAACAGCGTCTCTTTTGGGGCCTCGCTATCCTTAGACCATAATATCTCGCTGAATAGTAGTGTGCAGAGCACTAACGAGCGTCATTCCTTGGTAACAGATGTGTCGCAATCAACACCAAATGCGGGCGGCATAGGCTGGCGTGCGCAAGCAAGGCACAGTACGAGTAACAACAGCAGCACCGATGGCTTAGCCGAATTGAATTATCTTGGTCCATACGGTCGATTACAAGCTGGTATCAGTAGCAACAACGATAATTATTCTACTTATGCTAGCGGTACAGGCGCGCTGGTCATGATGGGTGGAGGCTTATTTGCTGCCCGCCAAATCAATAATGGTTTTGCCGTGGTCTCCACTGATGGTATCGCCGATGTACCAGTGCTGCTGCAAAACAGTCCCATAGGTACAACGAATAAGCAGGGGCTATTATTGGTAACACCATTGAACGCTTATCAAGACAATAAAATTGCTATTAACCCTATGGACTTGCCCGCTGACCTGCACATTGACAAAGTGGATATTGAAGCAACGCCGACTGACCGTGCTGGAGTATTAGTAAGATTTGGCATCACACCTGTGCGCTCTGCCTCTGTCCTCCTTACCGACAACGTTAACCAGCCATTACCGCTTGGCAGTCAAGTACGGTTACTTACGAACAAAGATGCATCTTCAGCAGTTATTGGATTTGATGGCGAAGTCTATTTGGATACCTTAGATGAGCACAATGTACTAAAAGTAATCATGCCCTCTAGTGATAGTTGTACGGTCAGCTTTGATTATCATAAACAGGGCGATGATATTCCACTCATCGGTCCTCTCATCTGTCAAAAGGTAAAAGAATAATGAAGTTTTTAAGATGGAAATATAGTATATTTTTGATAGTAGGTGCATGGTGGTTACCATCAGGGAATGCTTATGCTGTACCCAATGTTACGTGTGAAGCAGGTATGAATACAGCAGTGGGAAGTACCGGTAAAGTGAACATTAGCGATTCTATCACCCCCGCCAACGCCGATGATGCAAGAATTAGTGCTACATTAAACTATAGATGCACCAATAGCGGCTCCGCAGGATATGTATCGGTTTGCCTTGCAGTAGACGGTGGCAATAATAACAGCACTTACCCTCCGCGTTACATGAAGAATGGGTCTGTCGATTCAAACTTGGCTTTTACCATGACATTACCAGGAAATATTGATTGGGGTACCCGAAATTCTAGTGGTTCTGAATTCAACTCAGGCTCACTTGCTATTGCCGAAAACTCATTTATCTCAGGCAGCGTAGCTATTAACGTCTCTTTGCTCTCAAACTATAACAATGCCCTCGCAACATCCGGAACTTACACCAACGATTTCAATGGCAGTCATACCGCATTAACGTTTAGGGCTAACGACACCTCATCTGACCTTGATTGCTCAACGGGTAACTCAGGAGTAGAGATGTTCCCATTTACCGTTCAAGCAACCGTAATTTCAAGCTGTTTAGTTACCTCTACTGCTGATATCAATTTAGGTTCTCATTCTGCAAATAGAAACAATATCATGGGCGATAATTCTAGCGCGATTGGCGTGACCTGCACCAATGGTGCACCCTATAGTATTGGCTTGATGCCATCCAACAATAATGTCAATGGTGCTGGTATGATGAGTGGTACTGGCAACAATACCGATAAAATACCTTATCAATTGCGTTCAATTAATGAAGTTATATGGGGAAATACTGCCACCTCGAATAACGTCGGGAATGGCGTACTAGGTACTGGCGATGGAACCTCTCAACTAAAGACTGTATACGTTACTGTTCTCAGTGCCGACTTTCGGCCTGATAAATACTCTGACATTGTAAGCATTCAAGTCAATTATTAATAGCTTCTGCTTTACTAATAGTTCTAACATTATAAAGGCTGCTCTACTTCTCGTGCTCAATATATACGTCAATATTAAAAATATATAGGTACAAACAATATTTCTTGTAAGCAATATTTGCTTATTTTTATAGTAGAGCCGCTATTCTAACGACATAGAATTGTTGTTAAATATGTTGTTAAAATTAATTATAAAATTTCTGTATAGGTTGGTATTAAAGACTCTTAGACTTATAGCCCACTCTTGGTGGGCGCACCAATAAATATTATCAGAAGTAATAAAAAAACCTCATAGCCTATACGCTGTGGGGGTTTTTTATTACTTAATATGTCAAAATCATAACTTTATATAACAGTATTTTAAGGGTATATCTAGCAGATATCTGAAAATACTTTTAAACGGAATATCAAACTGCTAATTTCAACGCTCATTCTTTAGAAGGTTAATGCTCCAAAAATCTTGGGGCAGTTCAGTATAAGATCTATAGCTTTCTCAGGCCTTTATTATTAGGTGAGATTGTCAATATTAGAATTTTGAAATAATCATTGTCTACTAATTTCAGTCCTAAAAACTCAAGATAAAATCATCGAAATATAACCGCCAATCAAAGCTAAGACGGTCGTAAGCGCATAACTGACAGGGTAAGGTATAGCAGCAACTGAACTTTTTGACTCTTCCATAATGGCGTTTAGTCCAGGTGTACTATTTCTAGCGCCAGTTGCGGCACCATCAGCAATGATTGAGTTAAGTTTAAAGAATTTCACCCCTATCCAGAAGGCAACGAGCGGTGGTATTAACGCACCTGCTATTCCGATTGCTGCTAGCCATAATAGAGTATCACCATGTAAGGCTGTAATGACTTTAGGCCCAACATTGGCGGCTAAAACTGCCACAAAAACGTTTAAACCAAAATCTTGCAAGAAACTTCTGGCGCCTTCATGTATCGGACCACCAAACTCAGGGTTGCGACTGCGAAAATAACTAACGGCAATCCCAGCAAGAATACACCCTGCTGAAGTTCCTAGTGCAAATGGAATACCTGCAATTCGGACCGTTATAATACCGACTAAATATCCGATAACCATCGCAACGGCAAGATAAATTATTTCAGACTTCATGGTTGGTAATATTACTCGTCCTCCCAAGCGTTGCCCTGCCATATTTAAAGCCACATCCGGACCTGCTAGTCTAATCACATCTCCGAAATAAATCTGTGTTTTAGGACCTAGGGGGATTTCATTACCTGCTCTAAATAAAGCTTGAGCAGTAACACCTCCTATTCCAAACTCGCTGAGGTCATGAATGTTTTGACCTGAGATATCATGAGAGCCGATGTGAATATCTGCAACTTCTATAGGAACATTGCGGGCCAATTGATCATCAGCTTCAGGTCCGATGAGCTCATTGTCTACAAAAATTAAATCATGAATATTGGCTCTAACCGTAACGATATCGTTCAGTTGAACGATAGGATCATCTGATAACGCTACAATCGCGCCACTTCTAACCAAACGTAAAATAGGCGCTTGCGGATACTCTTTGACTAACGCTGAGATACTTTTGCCAACAATGTTTTTGTGAGTCACATAAAAGGCTCGTAAATCATACGGTGAAAAACCCAGTGTTAATGCCTGAGGTGCTCCAGGTAAAGGATCTGTCGCACCGCCATTATAATTAACTTCAGCGGCTTTAGCCTCTTTAGCAGAGTTGTAACCAAAAATCTTAGGTAAATAGCGAATGAGTAAAATAATACCAACAGTGGATAAGACATAGCTAACGGCATAGGCTGCAGCCATATTGGCACCAACTTCTTCCGCTGTTATTCCTGACGGTGGTATATAGGCACCACTCGATAAAGCGCCTTGCCCCACTCCTAGTATGGCCGTTATGGTATAGCTACCAGAGATAAGTCCTGTTGCGTATCCAGGTGCTAAGCCTGCAAACTTTGCCCCAAAAAAGCAAATAATCCAGTTTAGTGACCAGACAATGACGCCGATACTAATGAATGCCAAACCACCTTTTTTTAATCCAGCAAAAAACTGAGGTCCAACTTTAAGCCCTAAAGCATACATAAAAAGAAGGAGCATAAAGGTTGAAAGAACCCCTGGTATGGCATAAGTAATATCATAAGCAGATTGTGCAATCATCGAAAGCACAACCCCTACCAGCAAAGTACCTGCTGTTGACCCTAAAGAGATATTCTTGATGCTACGATTACCAATATAAGTACCTAAAGCTAATGATAACAAGATAAATACTATGGGCTGATTATCCAGCAGTTGAAAAAATCCATGTAAGCCTGAAGCAGTAACAGGCTCTATCTTATCGAATATCTGACCGACTACAGTAGGATTACTCATAATGCTCTTCTATGTGTGATGAAAGGTACGAGTAGAGCTAGAATGTGAAACTGGATGCGCTTTATAGCATTCAACAGCGGCTTTAATATCACGTAATAACAACGCGGCCATATCTCGACTGATACCATGACGAATTAGAATACGTTGAATGACGGTGTCCTGACGATCGTTTGGTAGTGGATAAGAGGCTATTTGCCAACCATGTTGGCGAACTTTGTCAGATAAATCATAGAGATTGAAACCCCAGTCTCCTTCTTTTAGGGTATAACTAAGAGCAGGTAAACCACCTCGTCCATCATAAAACATCTCAAACGGACCTAACTTTGAGATTTCATCTGCCAACCATTGAGCGGTATCCACACAAGCTTGTTGAACACCTTTATAACCCTCAAATCCTAATCGTAAAAAATTATAGTATTGCGCGACAATTTGACCACCTGGTCGAGAAAAGTTAAGCGCAAAGGTTGCCATGTTTCCACCTAGATAATCTACATAGAATATCAAATCTTCTGGCAAGTCTTCTTCTGAGCGCCAAACTACCCAGCCGACACCTAGTGGTGCCAGACCGTATTTATGACCACTCGCATTGATAGACTTCACTCTATCGATACGAAAATCCCACTCAAGTTCAGGTTGAATGAAGGGCGCTATAAATCCACCCGAAGCGGCATCTACATGAATAGGTATGTCCCATCCTTTTTCGCTTTGAATATCATCTAGCTCTTTTGCCATCGCAGCGACGTCTTCATACACACAAGTGTAAGTCACCCCTAAGGTAGGAATGACACCAATGGTATTTTCATCAACATAGTCTTTTATTTTTTCGGGATTGGTACTAACCTCATTACCTTCAAGTGGAATTTGACGAAGCTCAACATCAAAATACCGCGCAAATTTATGCCAACAAATCTGTACTGGCCCAACGACCAAATTGGGCTTTGAGGCATCTAATCCTGCTGCTTCGCGTTTTTGACGCCAACGCCACTTCATGGCTAATCCGCCAAGCATGCAAGCCTCTGATGAGCCAGTAGTTGAGCAACCAAGAGTCGTATGAGCTTGTGGGCTATTCCATAGATCCGCTAAGATATGAACACAACGCGCTTCCATTTCAGCAGTCTGTGGATATTCATCCTTATCAATCATATTTTTATCGACACATAAGTCCATGATGTCATGAACCTCATCTTCCATCCATGTCGTACAAAATGTAGCCAGATTCTGCTTGGCATTGCCATCGAGAAGTAGCTCGTCTTTTATAAACTGAGCAACAACTTCTGGCTGGGTACTGTTTTGAGGCAATTGAAATTTATTGAGTAGCGTATTACTCATTGGGTCTTCATAAACGTCTTCGCTAATAGGATCTATCTGATTTCGGTTGTGTAAAGGCATAATCTAACGTTCCTTTATATGATTGAAAAATCATTGTGTGTGTCGACCTATAAATATTAGATACCTTTGCAAGGTTAGAATATGTTGCCTTATTGTTAAGTTAAATTTATATGAAAGTTATGTTATTGTTAAACAAAGTAATATTTATCTTAAATAAATATTTAAATTAACTAACTAAATTATGGGCTATATTTGTAGGCATTAACTTGGAAAATCATAGTTACGCAACCAGACGATAATAACTAAACTGCATTTTTAGTGATATCGCTGATGGCTTCGAATCTTGTTTGGTAGTCTTGGTGATAGTTCTACAGTTTTTTCAACATAGATCACTCATAAGCTATCTGAATTTACGATGCCTCCGCAGTGACATCCTCTCCCCATCCTCCTCCTAGTGATTTATAAAGGTTCAGTAGCATTTGTGCTCGAGCAAGCTGCGAGTAAATCAAGTTTTCTTGTATTTGTTCCGAGTCGAGCTGCGCTGTCAGAGCTTCATCTAACGTTTGATAGCCATAACGAAACAGCTTTTCGGCATCGCTGGCACGCTTGGCAGACTGCTGATAGGCCGTATTCAGCAATTTTTGTTGCTGCTGTAGAGCCTGATGTGCCTGATAGGTATTATCCACCTCACCAAGCGCACGCAGTAGCCTTCGATCATACTGTAGCAGCGCCGTTTGCAATCGAGCGTCTGCGCTGTCAATATTGGCCTTAATCCGACCGTTCGTAAAAATGGGAACTTGTATACCCACACTCAATATACTGCCCCAACCTTTCAAATCTGGCACATCACTGTCAACGTCAATGCGTCCGCCTTGACCTAAAAAACGAATGGAGAAACGTGGCAGCAGATCGGCTTTGGCACTTGCCAGTTTGGCAGAATAGGCATTGACTTGTGCACCATAGGCACGCAGATCTGGACGACGTTCTAGCAACCCTTGAGGCGTTTGGCCACTGGGCGCACTCGGTTGATAATTGAGAATGTCCACAGTCGTAGAAGGCAGCTCAAAACCTTGCGGTACTTGCCCGATAAGTACGGCTATGCTACGTACGTGCATTGCATACTCTGCATTGATTGTGCTTTTTTTCGCACGCATGGCATTGAGTTTACTTTGGACATTATTAACTTCATACATGGTGACTTGACCCGCTTGAAAACGCCCTTTTATATATCGCTCAAAGCGCGTCAATATCTCTACATTGCGGGCGGTAATGACTTCACGCTGCTGGGCGGCACGGGCTTGAAAATAGTGATCAGCAATTTGATCTGCCAGTAGCATTTGCGCGCCATATATTTTTTCTTGTACACCCAACGCCGCATAACGGGCGGCATCAGCATCACTTTGTTTTCTGCCAAATATATCTGGCTCCCACGCAGCAGAGAATCCCGCATTAGCATGACTGCTATCTATATCTTGGTGCGTCTCCAGCAGCGCTGTACTAGCACCCAATAGACGACTGAGGTTGTCATTTGCAGACAGATGAGCCGAACCATTTATAATGCCCGCTGAAGCATTGGCGCCAGCTTGTGGCCCAAGATCAGCAGTGGCAAGACGACTGATTGCCACTGCTTCTGCGAAACGACTTTCAGCGATTCGGATATCGGGACTGTCTTGTAAGCCTTGCTCTATTAGGCGACTTAATAGCGGATCTTGCCATTGTCGCCACCAGTGGCTAATTTCTGGACTGCCCTTCGCCGCTTTGTTTTCGTCAAATGTCGTCGGAATAGAAATGTCACTTTGGCGAACAACCTGTGTGCTTTGGCAGGCGCTTAAGATCAAGACCAATGCTCCCAAACTCACAATTTTGGATAATGGAAACATGCGCTTCTCCTCCTTATCTTCTCTATCATTATTTTTAATTCAGTGCCATGGTCGAATATCAAACACGCCCTATAACGTCTCTTAGGATATCGGTATACGTATGACTGGCTTTTATTGAGCCAAATTGGGCCAGCCTGTTTTGCACATTATCCTAGCTTTTCAAGCATCGCTTTAAATCGTACTAAAGCAAAAATAAGAAACACGACGCCGATACCTGTCATGACTAATAGCTCAGGCCAAACAATGTCCAAGCCAGCATTACGGAATAAAACATTTTGAGTAAAGCTGACAAACTGAGTCGTGGGCCAATACTCGCTTATCATTTGTGCCGCTTCGGGCATATTGCTGCGCGGTGCTATAGAGCCAGATAAGAGTAATGATACGACTAAGACAGGCAACATCAATAAGGCAAACTGCGGCATACTCGGTGCCATGGTTGATAGCATAATGCCGAGAGAAGATATGGAGAACAGATACACGACCACACCACTACCGAATAAAAGCAGCGACCCGTTAATGGGAATGCCAAGCAGATACTGGACCACAAAAACCATCGATAACATGGAGGCACATAAAATCACCAAGCTATTGGCAAGTATTTTTGAAATCACGATTTCTGTTGTATTGACTGGCATCACCAACAGATGCTCGATGGTGCCACGTTCGCGTTCACGGATAACGGCAGCACCGGACAACCCTATTGCCAAGAGCGCAATCATATTGCAGACTTCCATAACTGGTGTGTACCAGTAGCTGTCTCCGTTTGGGTTAAATATCATGTTCAGTACTGGCTTGACCAATAACGGTGGATCGGCTTGTTTTAAAAAATCACTCACTTCCTGATTAAATATTTGGAGAATATAGGCTTGCCCAATACCTGCTTGAGTCATGGTGGTGGCATCAATTAACAGCTGAACTTGCGGTTTTCGTCCAGCCAGCACATCTCGTTCAAACCCAGGTGGAAATTCCAGCACAAAAATAAGCTTGCTTTTGTCCATCAACTCATCGACATCTTCGCGTTTCACATCGACAGGAGGCAGAAAGTAAGGTTGTTGTAGAGCATCTCGAATTTGTCTGGTCAGGGCTGTGCGGTCTAAATCTATAATACCTACAGGCGCATTACGTACATCCGTATTGATGCCTTCTGCCACAGAATAAATAGTGACAGAGAACACGAAGCCAATCATGAGAAACAGTATCTTGTCTCCAAACAGACTGCGCAATTCTTTGATGGTCAACGTCCAGATATTTTTAAAAGTCTGCACTTATACCTCCTGCTTTTTCAGGAAAATAGAGGCAAATGTGATAAATGCCAAGGCAAAAGCGGTCAAAACCATGTACTCCGTCAAAAAACTGGACCAACTCAGTCCTTTAGTAAAGCCGCCAATACTGATACGCTGATACCAAGATGCGGGGAACCCGACCCCAATGGCATAAGCGATGCCGTCCATACTAGAGAGCGGGTACAACAACCCAGAGTAGTTAATGGTGGGTATCAGAGTGACGATGGCTGTGACAAACAAGGCGGCAACCTGTGTGCGAACCAAACTAGACACTAAAAGCCCCAGTCCTGTAGACACATAGACCAACAGCAATGCGCCAAAAGACATCGCCAAAAAAGAGCCTTTTATGGGCACTTTGAACCAAAATATGGCCATGAGCACAAGTATGAGATAATTGATCAGTCCCAGAACGACATAAGGTAGCTGTTTTCCAAGTAGGTATTGAGGCACACTGGCTGGTGATGTGTAGAGGTTTGATATCGAGCCAACTTCACGCTCACGTACCACACCCAGCGTGGTCATCATTGCCGGAATCAACATGAGTATCATCATTAGCACACTGGGAATGACCGCGTTCACACTTTTGAAATCTTGGTTATACATAAAGCGTGGAACCACTTCAGCGGCAGGGTCTAAGTCGATAGGCAAGCCAGTATCTTGAAGAAGGTCTTTGATATATATCCTCATAATCCCTCCTACATAGCCCTCAATATTGGCCGCATTGAATGGCACTGTCCCATCAATATAAAAGCTCGCTTCTGGTTGTCTATTGGCCAATAAATCACGTCCATAATCCACTGGAATATCAATAACCAATTGCGTCTCAGAGCTTCTAAGCGCGTATTCAGCGGCCTTTATAGAGTCTACGGGTGACGTAGATGTAAAATATTCTGAGCCCGAAAAGTACTCCGTCAACTGTCGACTTTGTGCAGAGTAATCTTGATCCAGTAGCGTATAAGGTAAATCGTGCACATCAAAAGAGATACTCCAACCGGTCATGACCATCAAAATAATGGGCCCAACGATAGCAAAGAACAGCCTGATTTTATCGCGTAATAGCTCTTTAAATTCGCGCGTGGCAAATGTCCACACAGTGGTAAACCAATACTTAAGCGTGTCGGTTTTGTCGGTTTGACTATCAGGTTCAGACGCTATGATCGCTGATTCTGCTGACGTATTTTCAGTCGTGTCGTTTTGGCTGGTGGGTTCAGTGTCATTTTTTTCATCTTCGAGCAGATACTCTACAAAAGCTTCTTCGAGATCCTCCGCTTGTTTATTATGTGTCAGCTCTGTCGGTGTACCAACGACCAGCACGCGACCACGGTGCATAAAAGAGATACGATCGCATCGACTGGCTTCATTCATAAAATGAGTAGAGATAAATATCGTGATTTTATCTTCTCGTGAAAGCGTCAATAGCTGTCGCCAAAACATATCACGAGCACCAGGATCGACGCCTGAGGTTGGCTCATCCAAAATCAATACTTCGGGATGATGTAGACAAGCCGCTGCCAGCTGTAATCGTTGGCGGATACCCAGTGACAACGAGGCTGGCGCTGTATCCGCCACGGCACTGAGGTCAAATTTATCTAATGCATCCTTTACAGCTTGCTGTCCACGCTCCCCTTCTATTTGATAAAGGGTTGCATGCAGCTCTAAGTTTTGACGTACGCTCAACTCTTCATAAAGCGAGAAAGACTGCGACATATAACCGACACGCATTTTTGTCGCTATATCATTTGCATCGATAGATTGACCCAGCAGTTTGGCTGAACCCTCTGTTTTATCAATCAATCCAGTCAGCATTTTCATCGTGGTCGATTTGCCACAACCGTTAGAGCCTAAAAAACCAAAAATCTCACCTTTCTCAATACGAAAGCTGACATTATCAACCGCTGTAAAGTCTCCAAAACGCTTGGTTAGGTTTTTTGCCTCAATAGCGGGCGGTGCATCAGGATCAGGGACAAATGGCGTGATAACCAACGCGCCTGCATTCGTTTGTTTCTCTGGTGGCAATAGCTTAATGTAGGCTTCTTCAAGTGACGTGACATTCAGCTCTGTCATAACGGTTTGCGTCCGCTGATTGGCTAAGAGCTTGCCATCATCCATCGCTAGCAGGTATTCAAAATTTTTGGCTTCATCAATATAGGCTGTCGACACGATGACCGTCATCTCTTGACGTTCAGCTTGTAGCGAGGCCACTAATGACCAGAATTGACGGCGTGATAAAGGGTCTACCCCTGTGGTTGGCTCATCCAGAATCAGTAAGTCAGGATTGTGCACCAATGCACAGCATAAGCTCAGTTTTTGCTTCATTCCGCCTGATAGCTTGCCAGCCGCACGATCAGGAAATGGTGCTAACCCAGTTGCCTCAAGCAAACGGGCTATTCGTACATGGCGCTCATGTGCATTCAATCCAAACAGTCGCGCATGAAATTCCACATTCTCATATACCGACAGGGTTGGATAAAGATTATGCCCTAAGCCTTGTGGCATAAAGGCGATATGTTTTGACAGCGCCTCACGTGCAGATTTTTCTGCCATATCCTTACCGAATACTTGCACGGAGCCATTTTGAATGACCTTGACCCCTGCAATAAGAGACAACAACGTTGATTTCCCAACACCATCAGGACCAATTAGCCCAACGGTGCTCCCTTGTAAAATATTTAGGGAAATATTATCAAGAGCAACCGTCTTGCCATATGTATGCGAAACAGCGTTAATTTCAACGGCGGTATGTTGGCTATCCATACGTTATCTCTCAGTTTGTATCGTTAATTTATTCATAAAGATCACTCTTCGGTTGTAAAACCCTCTGAATAATTTATGACCTCATTTTCTGCTGTCATACTCGAACGTGAGAAACTAGGATTGGCCTTTTTTAGGAAGGTTTATAGCAAGGTTACTCGGCCATACTACGTCGGTATTGCTACGCACATAACCATTACCTGTCATGCCGCCTTTGAGTAGGCCTTTGTATTCTTTGGCTATTTCAACAGGCAACTTGATACGCACTTTAAACATGAGCTTTTCGCGCTCGTTCTGTGTTTCTACTGACTTGGGCGTAAACTGTGCTTGTGATGCAATAAACGAGACTTTTGCGGGCCACACACTGTCCAGACCATCCAGCACGACTCTCGCGTCATTACCAACTTGTAAGCCACTCATCTGCCCGTTAGGTAAAAAAATAGTCATAGATACATCTTCTGTGTCTAGCAGGCTGACCATTTTGCTGCCTGCTGCAATCACGCTACCAACCTCGGCAATTCGGTATTCCACACGGCCCGCTTTAGGACTGCGTATCAACATATCGTCATTCATCGATGCTGCAGATTTTTCTTGAGCTTTGGCCTGATTGACACCAGCATTTGCTTCTGCTACTTGAGCATCGATTTGTTGAACAGCTGCCTGTGCTTCTGCGTACGCTGCTCTCGCCGCTTGCACGACCGCAACCGCGCCATTATATGCCGCTTGGCGTTTGGTCACTTCTGAATCTGACACCAAATCTTCGCGGCGCATCTTGCGAGCATTATCCAACTCCATTTTGGCTATTTTTTGCTGTTCAATCTGCGCATCGATTTGGGCGTTGGCACGCGCCATTGCCTGCTCTCCTTGCTTACGACCCGCCCGTGCCTGCGACACCATTTCATGTGCGCGCTGCTCGGTTGCCTGTGCCGCCACTAACTGACTTTCGCTTTGTGAAGAAGACAGCTTCACAAGCAGCTGATCGACTTCGACATCCTCTCCTTCCGCCACCAGCATTTGCTCGACTCTACCTGGATAAAGGCTAGCAATATCAAACCGCTCAAGCTCCAATCTACCATTTGAGCTGACTATTCCTAGCGGTAGGGCTTGTGCAAGCTGCTGCTGTTGCCAGTAATACCAACCGGCAGCAGCGGCCACGACAAGCAATAGAACCAAAACCCATGCTTTTTTCATAACGGTTCCTATATATTATTTATATGCGGAAATAAAACAAAAAACAACCAACCCATACGTCTTTTAACCGTATTAGGGCATGTCCTCAATTTAAAAATTTTAATGATTTTTAGTATAGGGCGTGTTGAGTGTAGGAAATCAGCTCAAGCACACCTCGTGTCGATCACCATGACGGGCAATATTAGCGCTTTGTGAGCACAAGACACTTTTTACGCTAATGCAGGATGCTGAGTGATGTATATAAGGTGTTCGGCAATACAGTTGATTCATCGGATATTGGGCCGATTAGGACACGACCTAGTCAGAAATACCAATAAATCCATAATTTTATTGTGGTTATGGTTATGGTACTCGATACCACCTCAATAAACCATCAGAAACTGAATCTATTCTCAATCATCATACGTTCCACAAAATCTAACCTTATGAGCTTTAGCCTATCTGAGTTATAGCTTTTACAAAAAATACTGCCGTGAAAAATACCTTTGCCGTCAAATACCACGGCTGTTTGGTTGATATAGACACATAGAAATTACAAGCAAAAATCATTCATCTAGCAAATATATAATAATCCATGCTAATATTATGGGGTTTTCATATATTAAACAATGTTTTTAAGTATTCTTCAAGGCCATATCTATTTTGTTGCTTTCATATATTTCTCAATCAGAGAGTAAAAGGTCGTCACCATGTCTGAAACAACGCATAATCCATCCGAGAAAAATCTAAACTTTACTGCACTCATTGCCCTTGTCGTAGGCTCTATGATAGGCGGTGGTATCTTTTCATTACCGCAAAACATCGCTGAAACCGCAAGCCCTGGTGCGTCCTTGATTGGTTGGATCATCACTGGCATCGGTATGCTGATGCTTGCCTTCGTGTTCCAAAATTTAGCACATCGCAAGCCTGAACTTGACAGTGGGGTTTATGCCTACGCGCAGGCAGGCTTTGGTAACTATATGGGCTTCAACTCTGCATGGGGCTACTGGCTCTCTGCTTGGTTGGGCAACGTCAGTTACTATGTGCTGATATTTAGTACGCTGGGTTATTTTTTTAATGTGTTTGGAGATGGTAATACCCTAACTGCATTGGTGGGTGCCTCTGTATTATTGTGGGCATACAACTTCATGATTACCAAAGGTATCCAGACGGCTACCTCAGTCAATACGTTGATTACGATCGCCAAAGTGATACCGCTGTTCACCTTTATTGTCATTATTTTTACGGTCTTTAATATGGATCTTTTTAATAGCGACTTTTGGGGCAGAGAGACGGATCTAGGGTCAGTTCCTGATCAAGTTAAAAACATGATGATGGTGACGGTATGGGTATTTATTGGTATTGAAGGGGCTAGTGTCTATTCTGCACGCGCCAAAAAACGCTCTGATATTGGCAAAGCCACCGTATTGGGGTTCATTTTTACGTTAGTGCTATTAATGCTGGTTAACTTTTTAGCGATGGGTGTTAGATCCCTCCCTGAGCTGGCAGCGATGAAAAACCCGTCGATGGCTTATTTGCTAGAGTATGCCGTTGGCCCGTGGGGCGCGACCTTTATATCAGTAGGTTTGGTCGTCTCGCTACTCGGTGGTTTATTGGCTTGGACGCTATTTTGTGCCGAAGTTTTATTCGTTGCCGCCAAAGACGAAACCATGCCGAGGTTCTTTTATAAGACAAATGCCGTTGATGTACCGGTAAATGCACTATTGGTGTCTTCTGCAGCGACACAGCTATTCTTAGTCATCACCTACTTTAGTAAAAGCACCTATAACAATATTTTTTATCTGTCCACTTCCATGATTTTGATTCCCTATTTCTTTTCTGCTGCCTATGGATTTTTGGTGGCCTATCGCAAAGAGGGCTACAAACCATCCGAAAGCGCCACAAAAGATATTATTATTGGGGTAACCGCGCTGTTTTATAGTATTTGGCTGTTGTATGCCGCTGGTATTCAGTACTTTTTACTATCCGCTTTGTTGTATCTTCCTGGTGTGGTTCTCTATATAAAAGCACGCAGAGAGCACAAGCATCAGCTGTTCAATACAGCCGAAAAAGTGGTGCTAGCAGTCATTACTGTCAGTGCCATCTATGCAGCCTATGGCCTCTACAGCGGTACGTTAAGCTTGTAGTGACCCTATTAAATAAAACGCCTTACCGTTGTAATCACCAGAAAAATCCGTTCGTCGTAATCGTCACATCAGTTGCTTTTTTAGATTGTTCGTCCTCTAAACAGTGGTGAGATAATCGCACCCAAATCGCATAAGGATACAAAAATGTCTGACAAATCTTTAGGTGTTCATTCAGAAGTCGGTAAATTACACAAAGTTATGGTGTGTTCTCCAGGTCTTGCCCATCAAAGACTGACACCGCAAAACTGCGATGATTTATTGTTTGATGATGTAATGTGGGTTAGCAAGGCCAAAAGTGATCATTATGATATGGTCACAAAGATGCGAGATCGCGATATTGAGGTGGTTGAGATGCATCAACTGCTCGCACAAACCCTTGATAATAATGATGCCATGCAGTGGATTATGGATCATAAAATCACTGATAATCACGTCGGTACTTTATTGGCTGGCGAAGTGAGAGATTGGTTAACCAAACTTGAGCACAAGAAACTGTCTTCATTTTTAATTGGCGGCGTCACCACTGAAGAGTTACCGAATGATATTGGGGCATCACTCAAAAAATTATCCGCACTGTCAGGTACGACTGAGTTTGTATTGCCACCACTGCCCAATACTCAGTTTCCTCGCGATTCCTCAAACTGGATATATGGCGGTGTGACGCTCAACCCGATGTACTGGCCCGCTCGCCAGCAAGAAACGCTCCTTATTTCTGCTATTTATAAATTTCATCCAGACTTTAAAGGTGCTGATTTCAAAATTTGGATGGATGATACTGAAGAAGATCTCAGTGGCTGTAGCTTAGAAGGTGGTGATGTCATGCCTATCGGCAACAAAACCGTGCTGATTGGTATGGGTGAGCGAACGTCACAACAAGCGATTACCAGACTGGCCAAGACTTTATTCATCGATGGTTCGGTTGACCATATCATCGTAGCAGCCTTACCTAATCAACGTTCTGCAATGCACTTGGACACCGTATTTACGTTTTGCGATATTGATTTGGTCAATGTGTTTCCAGCAGTGACAGATCATATTACGACCTTTCATATTCGTCCTGATGAAAGCAAGCCACACGGTATAGATGTGCGCGAAGATGACAGACATTTTTTGAAAGTGATAGAAGAAGCCGCAAGGGTCGATAAATTAAGAGTGGTAGAAACAGGCGGCAATAGCTACGAAGTTGAGCGTGAGCAATGGGATGATGGTAACAATGTCCTTGCCCTTGAGCCAGGCGTTGTCATCTCTTATGACCGCAACACTTATACCAACACGTTACTGCGCAAACAAGGCATTGAAGTGATTACGATTCCAAGCTCCGAGCTGGGCCGTGGACGTGGTGGTGGTCACTGCATGACTTGCCCTATCATTCGCGATCCAACGAATTAGGGCGTATTGAACCCTACCTCCTCATAGCGGCGCCAAATACAGTGATAGTCCATCCAAAATAAACACATACTAAAAATTAAGGAATTATCATGAGTTTCAATCTTCACAACCGTGATCTGCTGAGCCTTATGCATCATAGTGAACGCGAGCTTACCTATCTTTTGGATATGGCTCGTGACCTCAAAAGAGCGAAATACTCAGGCACAGAACAAAAGCATCTTTTAGGCAAAAATATTGCGCTAATCTTTGAGAAGACCTCAACCCGCACTCGTTGTGCTTTTGAAGTAGCGGCATATGACCAAGGTGCCAATGTGACGTTTATTGGCCCGAACTCATCACAGATCGGCTACAAAGAGAGCATGAAAGACACTGCTCGTGTGTTGAGCCGTATGTATGATGCCATCGAATATCGCGGGTTCGGTCAAAAGATTGTCAATGAGTTAGCAGAATATGCGGATATTCCTGTCTTTAATGGCCTAACGAATGAGTTTCATCCCACACAAATGCTAGCAGACGTAATGACCATGCGTGAGCATACCGATAAATCAATCCATCAGATTAAGTATGCTTATTTTGGTGATGCACGTAATAACATGGGCCGCTCATTATATTTAATGGGCGCTAAGATGGGTATGGACGTACGCCTTTGTGCCCCTAAAGATTTGTGGCCTGAAGCAGACTTTTTAGCCACTTGTGCAGACTTTGCCAAAGCATCAGGCGCGCGTCTGACTATCACCGAAGACGTAAAAACGGCGGCAAAAGAGGTTGATTTTGTTCATACCGACGTATGGGTATCGATGGGTGAGCCTATTGAGAGCTGGGCGGAGCGAATCGATGCGCTAATGGCTTATCAAGTCAATATGGATCTAATAAAAGCCACTGGCAATCCAAACGTGAAGTTTATGCATTGTTTGCCCGCTTTTCATAACTCAGATACCGAGGTTGGTAAAAAAATAACTGAAAAATACCCACAGCTCGCAGAGGGTATCGAAGTGACCGAAGAGGTATTTGAATCCTCTTACAACATCGCATTTGAGCAAGCCGAAAACCGTATGCATACGATTAAAGCCGTTCTAGTCTCGGCGCTTGGTAATATCTAATGTATAACATTAGCAACGCGTGCTACCGGGGCGTGCCCTCAATTCAATCGATAGTCATCTAAATAGGTTAAAAGTGGCTAAATCTTGCCAAACGGCGTCAAATAGCTGACTAATATCTCGATATTATCTGCGCTATTTTTCTTGTTTGACTGCCATTTATCTCATTTTTATCACTATTTTTGAAATGAAGACACGCCCTGATATGACGTTAACTGAAGACAATGCGTAGGGAAATATCATGAGGTTACTAATTGCCTTAGGTGGTAATGCTTTATTAAAACGTGGAGAGCCGCTGTCTGCTCACAACCAACGCCAAAATATCAAGACGGCTGTTGAACAAATCAGCAAGGTCACGGAGGGTAACGAGTTAGTTATTGCTCACGGTAATGGCCCTCAAGTTGGTTTGCTTGCGTTGCAAGGCGCGGCTTACACTGAAGTCGATACTTATCCATTAGACGTTTTGGGCGCAGAAACGGAAGGTATGATTGGCTACATCATCGAGCAAGAGCTTGGGAATGTCCTGCCGAGAGACTCATCCATTGCCACCCTACTCACTCAAGTAGAAGTCGACCGTAAAGACCCTGCTTTTAACAATCCAACCAAGCCTATTGGCCCTGTATACTCAAAAGAGGCAGCAGAAAAGCTAAGTGCGCAAAAAGGCTGGGTCGTTAAAGCCGATGGTCAATATTTTAGGCGAGTGGTTGCAAGCCCTAAGCCCAAAAAGATATTTGAGCTAAAACCCATACAGTGGCTGCTTGAAAAAGGCGCGATTGTGATCTGTGCAGGTGGTGGTGGTATCCCAACGGCATTTGATGAAGATGGCTGTTTGCAAGGGGTCGAGGCAGTAATCGATAAAGATTTGTGCGCCTCGTTACTTGCCCGTAGCCTTGAATGTGAGTTATTGGTGATTGCCACTGATGTGGCGTATGTTTATACAGACTTTGGGACTGACAAACAACGAGGCATCTTGCAGGCGCATCCAGATGCTTTAAGTGAGATTGATCTTCCTGCGGGTTCTATGGGGCCAAAAGTTGCAGCAGCTTGCGAGTTTGCGCGTGCGACTGGAAACACCGCCATCATCGGCTCACTGACCAATATTGGTCAGACACTTGATGGAGGTGGCGGTACTCGTGTCTCAACGGAGTACGAAGGCCTCACATATGCCGCTGTACCTCCGAAAAACACAGCATAACTCCTCGATTTAATCTGTAGTTCTAAGATATAAAATATTTTTTGAGTCGTTCCTGAAAT
The DNA here is from genome assembly GCF_015864605.1 of Psychrobacter sp. SCQQ22. Lineage (NCBI taxonomy): Bacteria > Pseudomonadati > Pseudomonadota > Gammaproteobacteria > Moraxellales > Moraxellaceae > Psychrobacter > Psychrobacter sp. SCQQ22. The sequence continues at coordinate 150,380 of NZ_JADYWZ010000004.1, read as the reverse complement.
AACCGGCTTAGCAGTTTGCTCATATTTGACGGTATCTGCTAATTTTCTCTTCTCAATATCAATGTTTTTAATTTCGATATCTATTGCCGTTGCTGGGACTGAAGGTGGTTTTCTAAATCTAAGCTAGGCCATGACACTATAAATCTCTTACACCTTTCAACAAACTACCAACGGTTGAGGTACAAACCTATAACGGCTGAGACCATAATACCTTTGCTATTAATGTATGATTAAATCACTTTCATCAGGTTGGTTTATCTAACTTCAGTACGACCCTCAGTACGACAGTTTTTGGTAGAGTCGCGTTATTTCAATAAAGCCATTGCATTAGGCTTTTTATTGAGTACGAAGAATAGGAAATAATGGGATTATACTAAGCTTCTTATAAACAAAGATCCGTACACAGTTAGTGCTATTTTTGATAGCCGTGTTGCCGTTGATCACTGAGACCGCATACTTCCTGAAGAATTCCTTCACATTACTATTATAACGTTGGGGTCGGTTATTGGCTTGTCTTAGCTGACAAAAACTGTCTCCCCTTTCCGTAGAACGATTTCACGATTATCAATATTCATCTTTAGGAGGATGCTATGAGCACCCAAATAACAGAAAACCATACCTACATTGACGGGCATAAGATTGCATTTTTGGAACAGGGTTCAGGTAGTCCAATAATCCTGCTGCACGGGATTCCAACAAATAGCCTCATGTGGCGAAATATTATTCCACAACTTGCAAAAACACATCGGGTCATCGCTCCCGACCTTCTCAACTACGGGAAATCTGCAAAACCGAAAAGCGCAGATGTGTCCATTAATGCGCAAAGCAACATGATTGTAAAACTCATGGATGTTCTAGGTGCGCGGCAAGCAGATATTGTTGGGCATGATATTGGTGGAGGTGTTGCTCAGTTGATAGCTGTCAATTATCCAGAGAAAGTTCGAAAGCTTGTTTTGATAGATAGCATCTGCTTCGATTCATGGCCTATCCCAGACTTTGAGCCGCTACAGGAACCTGGTGCTGAGTCGGAGATGAGTTTAGAGGACTTTTTAAGCATGATGCGAGGTTTCCTGCCAAAAGGTGTATATGATAAGAGCGTCATGACGGATGAGCTTATTGAGATGTATCTCGAACCTTGGTCAACTGACGATGGCAAGCACGCCTTCTTTCGCAACCTCAGACGGTTGAACAAAGAATATACTCAGGCCATTACTGACGAACTTAGTAACCTTCCGCATCAGACATTTATCATGTGGGGTGATAAAGACCCTTTCCAAAAACCGGAACATGCACCAAAGCTGGCAGAAGCGATTCCAAACGCAGAGCTTGTCTGGATTAAAGATGTCGCTCATTGGTTGATTGATGAGAAGCCTGATGAAATTGGTGAGCATATCAACCAGTTTCTAAGCTAAAGTACGAGTGGTATGGTGACACATAAACTGACCCTTGCCGTCAAATCCATCCATCGTTCAAATTTACTATGCCATTATAGGGTCAGCATGGCTTAGAAAAGTGGACTCTGACGCGTAGCGTACCATACTCGTTGCACTGGCTTTTTCACCGCCTATTCTGTCTAGCATTACTCACTCAACCCCAAATTGAGATCTTGTTTACCAACTATATTTAATTGATAGCAGAGAGGCTTTTTGTAAAAAATCCGACTTGACTCGCGTTTATCTAACCTAAATAAAGCAAGAGCAATAACAGTATGTTATTGCTCTTGCTTTATAAATTTTCGCTCATTAAGCGCTTTTTAATTGTGCGTGAGCATCATTAAAAAACATTCTGTTCCATTGCTATTAGTTGCGTCCTGCCATTACGCCACCATCAACATCCCACACAGCACCCGTTACCCAAGCCGCTTTGTCACTTAATAAAAATGCAATAGTGTTTGCCACATCTTGTGACGTACCTATACGGCCAATTGGGTGAAGGCTATTAAAGCCTTGCAGTGCATCGTTTACTTCTGCTTTCGGGATAAACCCTTCATAAATTGGCGTTTGTACAACTGCTGGCGATACCGCATTAACGCGAATATTATGGGCCGCTAATTCCATTGCTAAATGCTGAGTTAGCGCATGTAAGCCCGCTTTTGCCATTGAATACGCTGAAGATGGTGTAGCGGCAATGGCTTGCTTGCCCCACATAGACCCTATATTTACAATGGCGCCAGAGCGTTTTGCTGAGATTAAATTAGCGGCTACCTTTTGAGTAATAAAAAATAATGCGCGGTTAATTTGCATGTACTTATCGTAATCAGTTGCTTCGTGCTCTAAAAATGGTTTAGGGGCAAAAACACCAGCGGCATTAACCAGTAAATCTACGTCTGCGTGATCTTGCGAAATAGTATTAATTAAGTTTTGCACGCTTTCATCGCTCGTTAAATCGGCTGTTAAAACCTCTACAATACCTAAAGCTGATAGTTGCTCTTTTGCCGCTTGGGCTTTTTCTTTACGGTGGCCGACGATAACGGCTTGTCCGCCTTGCTCTAAGATCAAACGAGCCGTTTCAAATCCCATTCCGCTAGTGCCACCAATAACGAGTAATTTTTTACCTGAAAATTGCTTAGTCATCATTATTTCTCCAAGCGCCCATTCGCGCTGCATTAGTTGTATCAATAAAACAAAATATCAAATTGCCTTTCAAGCAGTTGACGAGTTGTTTGGCTTAGGAGGTATTTTTAACTTATTTACTTTGTTTAACAAACGAGATAATCTGAGCCGTCAATAAAGAAAAAGTTTACCGTATGAAATCACCTATACATCTCAATGCATTAAAAGCTTTTGAAGCTTTTGAAGCCAGTGCACGACATCAGAGTTTTTCAGCGGCTGCTAACGAGCTAAACGTAACTCCCGCAGCGGTTGGGCAACTGGTAAAGACATTAGAGGAGTGGCTCGACACGCCGCTGTTTCACAGAATGAGCTCTGGTAAAACACGGCTTATAATTACTGAAACTGCGCAAAGTGCCTTGCCATTGATACAGGAAGGATTTGATAAATTAGCCCAAGGGCTAGATATTTTAAAAGACAATGCCATAAGCGGCGTATTAACGGTTGCAGTAAGCCCTGCCTTTGCCGCTAAGTGGTTATTGCCTAGGCTTCATCACTTTCAAGCTATTTGTACGCAAACCAATGTAAATTTAAATACAAATTTGAAACCGGTTGATTTTGCTTCTCAGCGTATAGATATAGGCATACGCTTTGGCATAGGTAATTGGCAAGGCTTGGGCGCAGAAAAACTAATGGATGAAGAAGTATACCCAGTATGCTCACCTACACTTCTAGAAGATCCAACCCGCTTCACCACGATTGATAAATTATTGAACGAAACCCTGATACACGATCAATCAATGGATGCCCATACCAGTTTTCCGTCGTGGTCATCATGGTTAAAAAAAGCCGGTGTTACAGGTCCTCTGATCACTAAAAGCATTCAAATCAATAACTCTGCTGCCGTACTGCAATCAGCAATTGACGGCCACGGCGTAGCATTAGCGCGCAGTGTAATGGCTAAAGATGACCTAGCCGCTGGGCGGTTAGTGAGGTTGTTTCCTGATATTTATTTTGAATCACCTTTGGCGTATTATGTTATTTACCGCCCCGAATGTGCGGCGCTGCCAAGAGTACAAGCATTTAAAAACTGGCTTTTCAAAGAGGTAGAAAATCAAGCTTTTAAAAGTGAGTAGTATTTTTATAAAAATACACCCTAATAAAGAAGATATTTATCAGAGTAAAAGATAACCCCTGTAGTTAAACTACGTTTACTACCCGTAAGCTCTCACCCCAAGTTAGCGACTTTAATTAATAAGGTAGCATTTAATTTTGCATCTCTATAACAATTGACCACCACGAGGTTTTTTAAATGGAGTGAAGGTTTGTTCATGTAACTTTGCAATACTTTGATAGCCAATGCCTGCTAATAGATTAGTGTCACCAGAAAGCCAATCAAGACAAGTGTGATTTAGCTTTCAGCATCAGACTGCATAACTAAAATCTCCCAAGTTTAACTATACGGATTTGACAGCAGGGGGCAGGTTTTAATTTTACTACTTTTCGCCCTTTGCAGTACGCTGCTCAATCGACAGTCGTACTCTTGCTCCGATAGTTTTGAAAGGATCGGGGGGCACCCAGCTTGGATTGGAGTTATTTAAAATAAAGTCTAAATCCTCGCTTTTATTACCCTTAATCATCTCTGCCATGTAATAACCAAGATAAGTACCTTTTGCTATACCCACACCATTCATTGCAGCTATTGCATAAACCCCTGGGTAAGACTCACTAAAAACAGGTTCATGATTCATAGTCATACACAACATTCCTCCCCAACTGTATTCAAAGGGAATAGCGTCCAAAGAAGGGAAACGTGCCATAAAAGAGCTGCGGTGATGTACTTTAGCTTCATCAATCATTTTTTGATTACTGAGCAAATCAGGTAAAACATCAAATGAATTACGAATCAGTATTCGGTTGTCAGGTGTAAAACGAACCGTTGTACCAGCTGGGTGGGCAGAAGTAACTCCCCATGGAGAAACTTTCTTAAATTTATGAAGTGCATGCTCATTTAGCGGTTTGGTTAAGCTAGCGTAGGTAAAAACAGGTGCTAATTTATTTTTGCAGCCGCCGAACTCTTCAGTGAAGGAATTAGTTGCCAATACAATAGTATTAGCAGTCAATACACCATTATCAAAATAGAGTTTTTTTAGATTAAAATCGACTGATGTAACTTTTGAGTTTTCAAAAATTTCCACATTATTAGGTAAGTTTTTAGCCACAGAAACCACTAACGCAGCCGGATTAACTAAGACATTACCATTTGTGTAAACAGCTTTCTTATAGTATCCAGTTCCGAGACGAGACTCTAAGTCGGCCCCTTCTACAATTTCGTAATCTGAATTAATCGAATCTAATGTTTTTGTGAAAGAATCCAAATTTTTAAAGTGTTTTTCTTCATGAGCAGCCATATATTTACCAACTTGATTCCAATAAACATTGTCTCCTTGCTCTTGTCGAATTTGATCCAGTCTTGATATAGCAAAACAATTCAGTTCCCGAACATGAGTATCGGCAAGTACACTCGACTTACTCGAATCTAAATTATGAGGAAGATCAATAATAAATCCAGCATTTCGTCCAGAAGTCCCCTGACCTACCATTAACGCATCTATAACTGCTATTTTAGAATCAGGCTCAAGTTCTGCTAAACGGCCGGCTGTTGATAACCCGGTAAAACCTGCTCCAACAACAATATAATCAAAGTACTGATTTTTAGTGACCTGCTTAACAGGATGAGTTCGTTGGACTGGCATGCTCTCGTACCACCCCAGTGAACCATCCACTGCAGGAAATCGTTTTAATGTTTTCATCTATTCACTCCAGAATAAGTATTTAGAGTGATATTAGAGAGTCTCTCTTTCTTTAACAAACGAATATTTAGAACACATCCATTCCATACTGGAATCGCAATAAAATATCTAGTAAACAGTAAAATAATAAAAATACTGTTTATATCGGCAAGCTAGCACACAAGTAGGCTATGATAAATTGCTGGAAAAACCATCCAATGTTATTGCCTCCCCTTGAGATTCTGATACGTCTTCTAATAGCCAATCGCGAAATATCTTAGCTGCATCAGATAACTCTCTTGACTTCCTATAAACCAGAAAGTCAGCCATGTTTGGTGCATAAAATGCATCACTGACACGTTTCAATTCATGTCTATCCAGCATTTGTTCTGTCATGAACTCCCATCCAAGCCCGATGCCCATGCCCTGCCTAGAGGCTTCTAAAGCAAGGGTTACCTGATTGAAAAGCTGCGCATTACTCGGAATCTTAAATTCAATGCCGAAACTGGCAAACCAATCAATCCAGGTGGGCCACTTCCAATCCGAAGGATCGAGGTGAATCAATTTTTGGTCCAGAATCTCCTCGGGAGTCAATAGTTTATCTATAGGGTATTCGTATTGGCATATCGGATATATCCTTTCAAAAAATAGAAGATGACTATGAAAATCAGCCTTCCAATCATCAGTGCCATTTAAAATCCCCAGATCAAATTGGGTGCAGGTAGCTTCGGTGATGGCATTAGATGCATAAATGTTGATAGCAATATCTGGATGCTTTAGATTAAAGCGAGTTATTCTAGGGAATAACCAGTAGTGAGACACTGCCTGAGTACAGGTAATAGTAACTGTATTGGTATCAGCATATCTTTTTATCCTATTAATGCTTTCATACATTTGATGCAGAACACTTTTCGTTTCATTGTAAAACTCCTCCCCAGCTTCAGTCAGGATCAACTGTCTTGGTTCCCTAGCAAATAATTCAAAGCCTAAACTCTCTTCTAAAAGTCCAATCTTTTTACTAACCGCGCTCTGCGTAATACAGAGCTCTTTAGCGGCTTTAGTAAAACTCCCCAACCTAGCTGAAGCTTCAAAAAAGACTAAAGAACTCATAAATGGAAGAGATTTCCTCATACAGCACTCCAGTACCTATGACCATTATTTTCTTTTTCGATCTTAACTCAATTTTAATAATTAGGAAACTAACGCCATTCCAATTTGGAATCAATTTGTGCCATTAAATCCTCTGTACTGCTTATGTTCTTTAAGTTGTGAATAATAAATATGTTGTAATAATTCTAAAAAAACATTTTAAAAATTGTTAATATCCAATCAATTTATTAGTTTTTTAACCTATGCTGTCAAAGCTGTAGAAATTCATTTGGTAGATTTTAGTTATGCAGCCTAATGCTGAAAACACAAAAAAGCCTTTCAAGCTTTATATTTCATAGCTTGAAAGGCTTTTTTGATCGCATATTTTTATCTAGGTAAGGGGCCTATGGGTTTGAATAAGGTATTATCGACACCGCTTGATATTTATCATTTCAATATGCGGGTATTCACCACTTTCTTAACGCCGATTTGTCAAAACCACTCCAGTTATCACCAGCGCGCCACCGAGTAACATCGAAGAGGAGATCTGCTCATTGAGTAGCAAAGCGCCGAGCAACACACCAAATAACGGAACAAAGTTAGTAAAAACCGACGTTTGCGCCGCGCCAATCGTTTTGATTCCTTGATAATACCAAATAAAAGGAATAACGGTGCCAAATAGCCAATAGCGGCACCGATCTTCCAGTTTAACTCAGGTAGCACCTGCATGTTTGGATTGAACAACCATACCATTAATAGCAATAGCAACCCCCAAATAGCGGCATAAGTCGTTGACACTAAAGGTGATAAACCAAGCAGCGCTTTCCGTCCCACGACGGTATAGATAGCCCAACTGATTACCGCGCAGAGCATTGACAATTCACCACGGCCAAAAGCCTGACCACTGTCTTGGATCACGGTAAGTAGATGACCATTACTGATCACGGTTAGTGCGCCCAATACCGCCAAAGAGATCCCAAGCAACATCTGCAATGAAAATTTTTCTCGATATAAAAGGGAAACTAGTACCGCCGTCGCGATAGGATTAAATGCAACAAATAGAGCGGTACGGGAGGCTGGCATTTCAGAGAGCGCCGTAAAAAAGAACAGATTATAGGTAAATATTCCAGTAAGGCCGAGAGCGAAGGTGATCGCGACCTGCCTGAGCGATAGCTTTGGTAGCCTACCTTCTAATTTTATAGTGAGTAAAATGAGTATAAATACTGCCAGACCAAAGCGGCCTATCGCTGACATTAAAGGTGAAAGCGATTCCGTCAGTAAACGCCCTGCGATAAAAGTCCCGCCCCACAGTAAGGCGACTAAGATAAGTTTGAAATAGATTGGCCAGATAGAGGGTAAAGCCAAGTCGTTAGAGGTATTGCTAATTGGTTGCATGATGTCGCTCAATATAAGAGTTAACCTGATATGTGCTATAGTATTTCACTAATGTTAAGTCATAGTAAAATGAGCAAAAGATCATGCCGTTTAGCCAACTTGAAATATTTGTGGTCGTTGCAGAGCTGTGCGGATTTACCTTGGCAGCCCAACAGTTAGGTATTAGTCAGTCAGCTGTTTCGCACGCACTGAAAAAACTCGAGGAGGACTTAGGAGTCAGTCTTATCGAGCGTAATAAGTCACAGGCGGAATTGACTGTCGCTGGCACTCGATTACTACCCCGCGCTCGAGAAATACTGGGGTTGTCTGAGACCATACGCCAAGAAGCTGCTGATATTAAGGGGTTGCAGCTGGGTAGTCTGCATATTGGTTCTTTCGGTCCCACTTCCTCTTTGCGCTTACTTCCTGAGATCCTAGATAGTTACCGTAAGCAATTTCCCAATATCGAGGTGCGTGTTGATGAAGGAAATGACCAACAGGTCGTGCAATGGTTACAAGAGCGACGTGTTGATGTTGGCTTTGTAGTGCTTCCAGATGAGAATTTTGATACTTTTGCATTGATTGAAGATCAAATGGTTGCCCTTATTCCCAAAACACATTCATTGGCAAATAAAGATAAAATTGTACTTCAAGATTTATGTCAGGTTCCTTTTATTCTGACCGAAGCAGGTTCAGCGCAACTTATTTCCAAGCTATTTGCAGCCGAGGATCTGATCCCTGATATTCGCTACAGGACAACACAACTGATGACGACAATTACCTTGGTTTCAAAAGGTGAAGGCGTTGCCCTCGTTGCTGAATTAGCACTCCCTCAAGCGTTACCAACCGATGGCTATGTGGTTCGACAACTAGCGCCGCAATACAAACGAACGATTGGTTTAGCACTCCACAGTAAACGCCAAGCCTCTCCTGCTGCACAGGCATTCATAAAAATGGCCGGACAATTATTAGAAAAGGGAAAACTGACACATTAAGACGAGAATACAGCGGCTATGTGAAAATCAGGGTTTTAGTTGATTTTAATTTAATATTTTCCATTATTTAAATTATTATAGTCAATAAAATTCATATTTTTACAAAATATATTGAGAGCCAAAGCTTTTGATTTTCAAGCGCTTAGAACCTTAAAGTCCATTAAAAATACAAAAGCAATTCATCATTCTCAAAACACAAAAAAGCCTTTCAAGCTTTATATTTCATAGCTTGAAAGGCTTTTTCGCTCGCATGTTTTTATCTAGTTAAGCGTTTTAATATTAGGATTTTCTTACCGTTTAGAGCCGCTCTCACTCTATGTTCAATATCGATTTTGCCACAGCTTCGGCCACTTTAATGCCATCAATCCCTGCGGATAATATGCCACCTGCGTACCCAGCGCCTTCGCCAGCCGGGAATAGTCCTTTAGTGTTAATGCTTTGGAACTCTTTATTGCGCTTAATGCTGATTGGTGACGATGTTCTGGTTTCTACACCCGTTAGTAAACCGTCATCAGATGAAAATCCTTTGATTTTTTTATTAAACGCTGGAATGGCTTCACGTATGGCATCCACGGCAAAGTCTGGCAGTGCTTTGCTTAAGTCGGTTAAGGTAATGCCTGGTGTGTAAGACGGTTTTACATCGCCTAATTCTGAGTCTGGTTTACCTTTTAAGAAATCGCCAATGGTTTGCGCTGGTGCACTGTAATCTTTGCCGCCCAATTCAAACGCTAAGGTTTCTAGCTGTCTTTGTAAGTCAATACCAGCAAGGGGGTGGTTTGGGTAATCTCGCTCTGGGTCGATGCCTACAACAATAGCACTGTTGGCGTTGCGCTCGTTTCTTGAATATTGGCTCATGCCGTTAGTGACAACACGGCCTTCTTCTGATGCTGCGGCAACCACAGTCCCGCCTGGACACATACAGAAGCTATAAACAGAACGACCATTTTTACAATGATGCACCAGTTTGTAATCCGCAGCGCCAAGTATTTCGTTTCCAGCATTGTCACCAAAGCGTGCTTGGTCTATGGTTGACTGTTTATGTTCAATCCTAAAGCCAATCGAGAAAGGTTTTGCTTCAACATACACGCCTTTATCATGGATCATTTGGAAGGTGTCACGGGCACTGTGACCAACGGCTAAAACAACATAGTTAGTTTTTAAGGTTTCGCCAGTATTAAGTGTCACGCCAGTTACTTTTGAGTCAGTGATGTGTAAGTCGTCTACGCGAGTAGCAAAACGGACTTCCCCACCAAGCGCTATGATCTCGGCACGCATTTTTTCTACCATAGTGACTAACTTATAAGTACCTATGTGCGGTTTACTGACAAATAAAATTTCATCTGGTGCGCCAGCTTTTACAAATTCTGTCATTACTTTACGGCCATAATGATTGGGATCTTTCACTTGGCTATATAGTTTACCGTCAGAAAAAGTACCTGCTCCGCCTTCACCGAATTGTACGTTAGATTCTGTGTTTAATTTACGCTGACGCCAAAAGCCAAAGGTATCTTTGGTGCGTTGTCTTACTTCATTACCGCGTTCAATGATAATAGGTTTAAAACCCATTTGAGCAAGGGTAAGTGCTGCTAACAAACCACAAGGTCCAAAACCAATAACAACAGGACGCTCAGTTAAATCTTTTGGCGCTTCACCTACATATTTATAACTGGTGTCTGGCGTTGCTTTAACATGGTTGTCTGACTCAAATTGAACCAGTAAATCATGTGTTAAATCCGAGTCGGTCAGTGTGATGTCTAGCGTATAGATTAATTGGATATTTCTTTTATTACGAGCATCATAACCACGTTTAAACATCACAAATGACGCCATTTGCTCAGCAGAAATTTTAAGTTTTGTCGTTATAGCAGTCGTTAGATCTTCAGGTGCATGATTTAATGGCAATTTAATTTCAGTTAAACGTATCATTGGTTACTCATAAGCTCGTGTAGAAAACAGTCTCGCATTTTACTGGTACTGATACAAATAAGCGAATAAATATTTTATATTACGCAGGGTAAATTTACGGATTTGTATTGTATAGTCAAGCTTGGGAGACTTTAGTCACGCAACCTGACGATAATAATCAAACCACATCTGTCTTGGCGATTTATAACCCAAACCTTTTTAAGCCTAGTTCCTAGTCTCACTGCGAGCACAGCTCTTGTCTTACGTCGCTGCAAAGCGGTACTTTGCTAGTTACTCCTCATTATAATCAATCTCAATATACTTAATGATATCATTGATGGCTTCAGATCTTATTTCATAGTCTTGGTGATACACCCGCTCATTCTTCCTTGCGGAGCAGTGCTCCTCACCCGAAAAACTATCTGTTAGCGCATGGTAAAATGAGCGAGGAAGAGTAAGTGTCTGGGAGACACTTACTCGAGTTCAAGGCGGGGAGCTATGCCCGTAGTGGTTGCCTTTACTATTCATTAAGCCTGTAAAATCACAAGGCTTTATCACTCATATATTTTTATTTAGATAAGAACTTTGTTACTAGGGTTTGAACTACAAATTGTTAGGTAGTTGGCGACTGAATATGATGCAGCCAAAAACAACTATCCTTTCACATGTCATCAATTCAGTCTACTACTCCTAAAACAAGACAGTTCAGTGAATGAATAACTTGTTTCTTATAAGATCTGACAAGCCTCATCAAAATCCAATCTTGGCAAACGGCTGTATAATTGATCGGGTTCGCCATACCCTATATTAATCAGTAGATTTGAAGTCCATTTACTACCTTCAAGAAAGGTTTTATCCACCAGTTCATTATTAAATCCAGACATGGGGCCAGTGTCTAAACCCAAGGCTCTACAAGCCAAGATCAGATAAGCGGCTTGCATAGAGCTGTTTCTAAACGCCGTCTCTTGTATGAGTTCAGGGCTAGAGTTAAACCATGATCTGGCATCCGTATGTGGAAACAATTTAGGAAGTTGCTCATAAAATTCATTATCATGAGCGACAATCACTGTGATAGGTGCTGTCATTGTTTTTTCGATATTACCTGATGACAGTGCTGGCTCTAAGCGCGCTTTAGCGTCATCAGATCTGAGAAATACAAACCGTGCAGGTGAACAATTGGCCGAGGTGGGTGCCATTTTAACTAAGTGATAGATTTCTTCAAGTAGTGCATCTGGCACGTCTTTTTTTTGCCAAGCGTTGAAGGATCTGGCTTTACCAAACAGTTGATCAAGACCTTCTGGAGATAACGATAGGGAATCAGTCATAGTACTTCCTAATTGATATTAAATTTTAGATAAGAATTGAAGGATTTTGCTATTGGTTGAGCAGGTCTCTGTGATTGTACTGCCATGTCCACCCGTCAGCATTAACTCAAATTGAGCGTTTTGCATATTATCGGCTAAAGCTAGACCACGTTGCCATGGCACCAACACATCATCAAGATTGCTTAAAACCAACGTTTTGTTTTTAATGTGCTTAGCATTTACTAGAGGTTGATAAGACTGCAAGGCTTTTAATCTCGTTAAGACGTTCTTAACGGGAGCAAAGTTAGCGATGGCTTTATCTTCTTTTTGCGTGAGTACCTCTATGTTGTCTGAGATCCATATAGGCGGGTATAAAAATATCGCTTGGGCGCGTACAAATGCTTCTATACCTGTGTTTTCTATCAAGCTTTGTCGCATGCTAAAACATTTGATAGTGTGAGGATCGAGGCTTTCCCAACCATTTAAGATAACCAGTTTATCTAACAACTCTGGCGCTTTATAAGCGACTTCCATACCGATAAATCCGCCAAGTGCGTGACCGACGAAATGACAGTTAGACAGCTCTTCTTGTTTTAAAATTTCGATTAATTGTTCTGCTAAATCTTGCATAGAATAGTTATCGGGTAAGAGTTCGCTATCAGGTGATACCCCCTCTTGTTCATAACAAATCACATTGTAATGCTCGGTAAAACTCTCAATTTGAGGTAACCAAAAATCAGCATGCCCGCCTAAACCTGAACTAAATACGATCGTTTCTGTCGTGTCGCTCTGACAAGGATATTTTTTAACTAACATAGGGTTTCATCCAATTTTAGTAAATTTCAAATTGCGGTAAAAGTATCTAATAGCTTATGGAATCAAGTTAAGTCCAATCTACTAAATCAATTCAACAGTACGCTCATCGCTTTCATCATACTCATACGCTACGGTTTCTTCGAAGTTTTCGACTTCGCTTTTACCTTTATCTTCAACGGTCTCTTGGGACTTAATATATTTGATTAACGCGTCTATCGTGCCAACCTTTAGATTATGAGTATCGGCGAATTTGATCAGATCATTTCTACGAGCCATTTCACCATCTTGGTTGATAATCTCTACAATAACCGCAGCAGGTTCTAAACCAGCCAGTCTCGTTAGGTCACAACCTGCCTCAGTATGCCCAGCCCGCTCTAAAACACCCCCTTCTTTAGCCACTAATGGAAAAATATGACCTGGGGTTACGACGTCATCAAAGGTAACGTCTTGAGATACTGCAGTTCTAATGGTTTGAGCTCTATCTGCCGTTGATATACCTGTACTTACGCCTTTTGCTGCATCAATGGAAACGGTGAAATTTGTACTATAGGGTGCTTTATTGTCTTTGCACATCAGAGGTAGTTTTAATTTTTTGCAACGCTCGGAGGTCAAGGTCAAACAAACCAAACCTCTGGCATGTGTAATCATAAAATTAATATCATCAGGTTTGGCCAAACTGGCTGCCATAATCAGGTCACCTTCATTTTCCCGATCCTCATCATCCATGATTATGACCATCTTTCCTGCTTTAATATCTTCAATGATTTCCGGTATTGTATTGATATTCATAAAATCCACCATTTGCATTTATATTTGCTTTTGTATGTTGTTATGTAGAGCCTATTGTCAATTAATCACACGCTCTACATAACGTCCTACGTTTGATACGGCCGTATAGCTACTTCATAGAAATAGTAGTATTTACGCCTTCACTAGCATCTTCATCAAACCAACGTGATATCACGGTTTTAGTCTGCGTATAAAACTGCACCGCTTGCTTACCATAAGGACCTAAGTCACCGAGCTTACTGGCTCTAGACCCTGTAAACGAAAACATCGGTAGCGGTACTGGAATTGGTAAATTAATACCGACCTGTCCAACATCGATATCTTGTTGGAACTTGTGTGCATGGGCGCCAGACTGGGTAAAAATGGCAGTGCCATTACCATTTGGATTGGTATTGATAATCTCAATGGCTTCCTCAAGCGTGTCGGCATACATAATGCATAGGACAGGACCAAAGATCTCTTCGGTATAGCAGCTCATATCAGTGGTTACATGATCTAAGATGGTTGGACCAACAAAGTTACCCTCTTCATAACCTGCTACCTGACAACCACGGCCATCTAGTTTTAGATGCGCCCCTTCATCGATACCCGCTTGGATTAAGCGCTCGACACGGGCTTTGGCTTGCTTAGATATTAGAGGACCTAAATCTTTATCATCCTTGCCAGCAGACACTACTAGCTGTGCTGACTTTTCTACAATTTCATCAACCCACTGTTTAGATTCGCCAACTAATACGACAACAGACAGTGCCATGCATCGCTGACCTGCTGCACCAAATGCTGCACCTGCTAATTGATTCAGACTTTGTTCTTTATTGGCATCAGGCATGATAACGGCATGGTTCTTCGCACCCATCATACATTGCACACGTTTGCCAGCCTGACCGGCACGATCATACACATGCTTGCCCACCGCTGTTGAACCCACAAAAGATATCGCTTTTATATCTGGGTGATCGCACAGCGCATCCACCGTATCTTTACCACCATGAACCACATTCAATACGCCTTTTGGTATACCGGCTTCAAGTGCCAACTCGACCAATCTCATGGTCACGATTGGGTTTTGTTCAGAGGGTTTTAAGATGAACGTGTTGCCTGTGGCGATGGCCATTGGAAACATCCATAGCGGAATCATGGCAGGAAAGTTAAAGGGGGTAATACCTGCACAGACACCTATTGGCTGCTGAACGGTATACATATCAACACTACTGGCGACATTTTCAATGTAGCCCCCTTGCTGCAAGTTGCCGATACCTGAGGCGTGTTCTACGACCTCAAGACCTCTAAACACATCGCCTCTCGCATCTGCCAAAGTCTTACCTTGTTCTTCAGTCAGTAGCGCCGCTAGCTCATCCATATTTTCACGTATCAATTGTTGATACTTTAGGAAAACACGGGCTCGTTTGCTGATGGGTGTGGTGCGCCAACTCTGAAAGGCCTCAGATGCCGTTTTGATAGCTTGCTCGATTTCCTTAGGTGTTGATTGTGGTACCTTGGCGATAACTTCTTGCGTGGCTGGATTGGTGATATCAATCCATTTTGTGGTATTTGATTCGGTAAATTCGCCATTGATCAATTGTTGTACGCTGCGTGGTTCTGTATTCATGACACGATTCCTTAAAGTAATATCGAATAGGGTTTAAATTTATGGATTGAGTTTTAAGAGCGGTTCTGATGTAGCGATTTCTCTCTCAGTGGTCACGCTCACTTCTTTTTGTTTGTTTTTAAAATTGAAAACGAGGTTCATAAGAATGGCTAAAAAAGTAGCGGTACCGATACCACCTAAATCAAAGCCAGCAATGTTTAGTGAATAGTTGCCAGTGCCTAGGATGACAGGAACGGCGGCTACCAACATGTTGCCATTCTTGCTGAAATCAATTTTTGCATTCATCCAAATACGCGCACCAGCAATCGTAATTAAACCAAAGACAACGATTGAAGCACCGGTCAAAATGGGCACAGGAATAGTACTGATCAAGGTGCCAAATTTAGGTGACAGGCCCAATAGAATGGCGAACACACCTGCTATGACAAAGACGATTGTAGAGTAAATTTTGGTCGCTGCCATGACGCCGATGTTTTCTGCATAAGTCGTCATACCAGTGCCGCCTACCGAAGCCGAAAGCGTGGTACAAAGACCGTCAGCGAAGAACGCTCTACCCATATAAGGTGAGATACTTTTGCCAGTCATGGCCTCTACTGCTTTGAAATGCCCAAGGTTTTCAGCGATTAAGATGATAAAGACGGGTGCAATCACTAATATGGCACTGGTCTCAAAGACAGGAGAGTAAAGGGTTGGCATACCGAACCAAGCGGCATTCGCAATTGGAGAAAAATCAATAGGCTTGCCCATACCCATCACATTCGTTAATAGGAAATAAATAAAATACGCAGCGACCAGTCCTATTAATAATAACAAGCGTCTGACCATACCTTTGGTGAATACGGCGACTGAACAGATACATAACACGGTGACTAACGCCATCCAAGAATCAAAGCTACTGCCGATGACGCTTTGTATGGTGACAGGCGCTAGGTTCAACCCGATAATCATCACAATGGACCCAGTGACCACAGGTGGCATCAAGTTCTCAATCCATCCTGCACCTGTCTTCATCACCAGCAGACCCATCAATGCGTATAAGACCCCGCAGACCAGTGTGCCCCCAAGCGCAATGCCAATATTTGGATTGATACCAGTACCGCTATAGCCTGTTACTGCTGCTACCGCCCCGATAAAGGCAAAGCTAGAGCCTAAATAACTTGGTACGTGCCCGCCAGTAATGAGAAAGAAAAGTATCGTGCCTATGCCAGTAATCAGCATCGTTAAGCTAGGATCAAAGCCCATCAGTAAGGGAGCTAAGATTGTCGCGCCGAACATTGCGAATGAGTGCTGTGCGCCTAACACCACACTTTTACCCATGGGTAGATACTCATTGATACCTACCGGCGTCGTTTCTAGGTTTCCAGTATATGGACGCCATTTAACAAACCATTTATCCATTTTCAATATCCTTAAAAAGTAGAGGGATGTTACTTAGTTCGTGCACTTACTTAATTGATGGTAGTCTCGATTAAAATAGATGAGACTGTCACAATCAGGCTTGTGTTTGATATCCAATACTTCACAAATAAGAATATCGTGAGTTCCCACCGAGCTAATGAGCTTAATCTTGCAATCAAAAGAAATACTGGCGTCTTCTAATACAGGCGATCCTGTCGACAGCGTAGACCAACTGCCTTGATCGAACCTTTCTTCCAGAGATTTTTTACCCCCGAACACACCGCTTAGATCTTTATGTTCAAGAGCAAGTGTGTTGACGCATAGCACCATGTTTTCTTTAAAATAATGATAGACAGAAGCACTTCTGTTTAAACACACCAATAGGGTTGGCGGTGAGTCAGTGACACTACACACGGCAGAGGCGGTAAATCCTGCCCGCCCTGCTGGACCCTCAGTGGTAATAATGTTGACGGCGGCAGCCAAATTACTCATCGCATCTCTAAAAGATTGCTGCATGTCAGTTAAGTTTCCTGCCGTAGAGGTGAATGATTCTTTAGACTTATGTTTCATTAATGAGGATTGCGTTACTTGGCTTTCTTTAATTACTGTATTCATCTGTCATTTCCTTTTAAACAATATTCCGCCACATGTGTAGTTAACTAAAGCGCCCTACTACTGTCCAATGCTAGGGGGTTCCATGTCAGGTAACTTTAAATTCACTAACTGCAGTCATTTTTAAACAGGCTTTCTTATCCAATGTGCGCTATGGACGCGATTTCGACTAAAGCGTCTGGTTTAACCAATCCACATTGAATACAAAATCTTGCTGGCTTTTCATTGGGAAAGAATTCTGCATAGACTTGGTTGACGGCATCATAATCTGCCCAATCTTTTACAAAGATTGAATTAAACGTCACGTCATCCATATCGCCGCCAGCAGTTTGAATAACGTTTTTGATCGTCGTTAACACATGGCGAGTTTGAGCAGCGGCATCACCCACATGTACAACATCGTTGTTTTCATCGAAAGGCAAAGTACCGGAGACATAAACGATGTTGTCGGCCTTAGTCGCTGGTACATAAGGGGCTAATGGTTTGCTCGTACCTTCAGGGATAATCACTTGTTTAGACATATCTACATTCCTAGTGTGGTTAGGTTAAGTATGAAAATCGTGGTTTAGGTTGCTAAAAACTGGCTATTCAAAACATTAGCTATCTGTAAAACACTGCTGCATGCTAGCAACATCAGACACCCAACCAAAAAAGGTTTTTACGTTATATAGTGTGGCCTCATGAGCCTCTACTGGCCCTGCCTGATAACAAGCGTCATCTAACAACACCCCAAAATACTCAAGGAAAAACCCATCTCGAAGCGTAGATTCAACACAAACGTTCGTCGCGATACCAGTGAGCAATAGATTACGTATGCCCCGTGACCGTAATACACTATCGAAATTGGTGTTAGCAAAGCCGCTATATCGAGGTTTGTCTATAACGATGTCTTGAGGCGCAGGGCTAAGCTCGTCGACCAACTCATAATCCCAGCCACCTTTTGCCAATAACGTTCCTTCAATTTCAGGATTATTACGCATGGTTTTTAGAGCGTTTGACTTGTGATAATTGGGCGACCCACTACCACCGGCTTCCACATATTTATCGTCCCAGCCATTTCTAAAATAAATGACTTGTATGCCAGCTTTGTGTGCAATATCCACGGCTTGCTTTATTTTATCTATGACAGGTTTGGTCGCTGTGACATCAAACCCGGCCAAATCTAGATAACCGCCCTGACTGGCATAAGCGTTTTGCATATCTACTACGATCAATGCCGTCTGGGAGGGATCTAACTTGATAGGTTCAGGCAACGACTCTAAAACAGGAGAGGATTCCTTGGTAAAGTCTGCACAAATTGTATTAACCGAATTCATATCCGCTCCTTTTATTAGGCTTCGCTGACAGCTTGACTGGCAACTGGGGTATCGACATTGATGCGGCTCTTCATCAGCGGTTGAATCTTACTACCAAAATCTTCAACACCTTGCACGAAGTCATCAAAGGTCAGTAGGACGCCATCCGTACCTTGTATCTCACCGACTTCATCTAACATGCTAGCGACATTTTCAAAAGAGCCGACCAGCGTCCCCATATTAATATTGACTGGTGAAACGCTCGAGGCCATATGGCGAATATTGGTATCTTTGCCAGATGTTTTGTCCTTACCGCCTTGTGACTGCAACCAATCAATGGCTTCGAAATCCGCACCGTCATTGTACGACTGCCATTTTGCTTGGGCTTTTTCATCGGTCTCATCTGCGATGACCATAAAGAGCACATAGGTCGGAACATTACGACCCGTCTTGTCCGTGTGTACCTTTAAGCGATCATTGATACCAGCATAAGCGGTAGGTGTGTTTAGACCTTTACCAAAGACAAAGTTATAGTCAGCATATTGTGCAGAAAACGCTAAACCTGTATCTGATTGACCCGCACAGATAATCTTCATATCACCTTTGGGAATGGGCTTCACTTGACAGTCATCCATCTGGAAGAACTCACCCTTCAAATCAGATTGGCCTGTTGCCCACAGATCTCTCAAAATTTGGACATATTCAGATAGGTAGTCATAGCGCTTACCAAAATAATCATCACCTGGCCACATTCCCATTTGTCCATATTCTGCTTCTTGCCAGCCAGTCACGACATTCAATCCAAAACGCCCGTTTGAGATACTGTCAAGCGTCGACGCCATTCTTGCTACAATTGCAGGTGGCATGACCAACGTCGCCGATGTGGCATAGATTTTTATCTTGGACGTAACCGCAGCCAATCCCGCCATTAAGGTGAAGCTTTCAAGGTTATAATCCCAAAACTCCGTCTCCCCGCCAAAGCCGCGTAGCTTAATCATTGAAAGCGCAAAATCGAAGCCATAGTGCTCAGCACGTTGCACAATTTGCTTATTAAGCTCAAATGTTGGCTTGTACTGCGGCGCGTTTTTTGAAATTAACCAGCCATTGTTGCCAATCGGACAAAAAATACCTATTTCCATAATTTCACCTATACGTTTGAGGAAGAAAAGAGCGATAAAAGAAATAAAGATTATTTCATATTTTTTATGAAGCAAAACTTATGCCATAGAAATTTATCTTTATTTATCAAATACTTAGTATTTTTACACCCACAATTTTTTAAACCATATGGTCTAAAAATATGCAGAACAATGGTGCAGAGTGTTATAAAATGGTGCAGAGTGTTATAAAATGGTGCACAAATGTAGAAATGCTTAAAAAGCGCATTTTGACGGCAATTTGGATGAGAATGGCTCTAAATGAGTGATAAAAAGAAGACTGACTGACACTAGATTACTGAGCTTGAATGACATTAGGCTGTTGAGACTGGATGACGCGATATCGCTACCATCAGCGAACTTATAAATCGATACGGTGTTAAACGCTGTCGACATAGTTGGCATGTTTGCTTGGGTTAATTAGTGGCTTATGTGCTTGGTTGCTTTGATCGTTTTTTAAATTGAATCAACTGTCATTTAATATTAGGTTTATATGACTTTATAGTGAGGGACAACATAGTGAGAGAATACGTGCTAAAGGAAGAGACCGTGACGAGTTCAAAAATATTAAAAAAGAAAGAACATATTATTAATGCTGCATTGATCGTATTTTCCCAAGAGGGATTAAATGGGGCGCGAATGGAAAAAATCGCTGAAGAGGCTGATATATCTAAATCAAATATATTTTACTACTTCGACAGTAAAGAGGTTCTGTATGTTGCCGTTTTAGAAAGAGTGCTTAGTAAGTGGTTATCCCCTTTAAATGAGATGAATGTCAACCAAGATCCAAGAAAGGCGCTTATAACCTACATTGAAGAAAAATATAAAGTTTCAAGAAAATCGCCTGCAGCGTCAAGACTATATGCATTAGAAATCATGCAAGGCGCCCCTCACCTGATGGCCGTATTAAAAGGACCTTTAAAATCCTTGGTTCGAGAAAAGGTGGCAGTGATTGACGAATGGATTGCAGATAACAAGATTAAGTCCGTTTCTGCCATCCATTTAATTTTCCATATTTGGGCCGTAACTCAGCACTATTCTGATTTTTCCACGCAAACTGAAGCGGTTTGTAATCATAGTTTAAGAAATAAGAAATTCGCTAATAGTGCGTTAGACACTAGCATTCAGCTTCTGGTAGACAGTTTGATTGTGTAATTTGATATTAGTTGAGTAGAACTACCACCTAAAAGAATACAGCTCACAATAGAACTCCTTATAAGGCATGAATAAGGGGTTCTAAGGAATTAAGTGCTAATTTAAACGTTTTTAGGTGATGTTGCTAATATTGGGTTTTATAAATAGTCGATATTCATCCATTGCTTGCTACCAGTAAGGCGAATGCTTTATTTCTTCAGCGAGAAAATCAATAAACCTTCTTTGTAATGGTGTCACCTGCTTTCGATTGGCATAAACCACATAAACACCCAAAGTTTTAGGTTTCCATTCAGGCAATAACTCAATAAGTTGGCCGGATGCAATCAAATATTTGACTGCGCCAGATGGCTGCAAGCTGATCCCGTGTCCACGTAGCGTGGCAGAAAGCAAGACTTCAGAGATATTGGCGCTGATATTGCCAGAGATAGGAACAGACTCCGGACCATTTGGCCCATCGAACACCCATGCAGACCGTCCAAAATACGCAAACGATAGACAGTTGTGATGTACAAGCGACTGTACATCTGTAGGTCTGCCACGTTTTTGTAAATACTCAGGTGCAGCGCATACGATAGAGTGGCACTCACCGATACGTCTGGCAACGACATTTGGCTCCAAGTCATTGGTGATACGAATCGCCAAGTCAATACGGGCATCAATTAAGTTGACAGAATCATCAGTGGTAAGAATATCAATCGCTGTTTGCGGCCAGTGAGATACGAAGCGACCAACCACATCCATCAAAAGGCTATCAATCAGCGAAAGGCTAGCAGTGATTCGCAACTGACCTTTTAGCTCTAAAGTATTTTGATTGCGTATCTGATCCAACGAGTCAGTCAATCCAAGCAACTGATAGGCCACCTCAAGGGTCTGCTCACCAGGGGCAGTCAGGCTCAGACTTCTAGTCGTGCGATGTAATAAGCGTATATCCATCCAGCTCTCAAGCTCTGTCAGATAGCGCGTTACCTTAGCTCTAGACATATCTAAATTGTCCGCAGCACGGCTCAAGCTACCTTGTTCGACGATAGTAACGAACACTTGCAAAGCGGTCAGCCTATCCATTCATCCATCCTTATTTGCGCGAAAACTGAAACAGTAAACACCGGATTATAGCGTATTTAAACGAAATACAATCGAATAGAATAGCCACTAACAACGAATACCGCCATTAACGCGGTCTATTTACTCAAACAAAAATACAGGTGGATTATGAAAAAATTAATGACAGCTTCTATGGCGGCCAGTGTTCTACTGCTTGCAAGCCAGGCAAACGCAGCCGATCTACAACTACAAGAATATAAACCTGATAAAAATGCTATTTTTCCAGTGACCTCTGTACTGGCAAGTGGCGAGAAAGATGCTATCTTGTTCGATGCACAGTTTAGTGTCAAAGACGGTGAAGCATTGGTTGATATGATTAAAAAAAGCAATAAAGACCTTAAAATGATCTATATCACGGCAGGCGATCCAGATTACTATTTCGGTCTTCAGCCTTTAGTCAAAGCCTTCCCTAATGTGAAGGTTATGTCTAGCCCTTCTATTGTTGAACACATTGAGGCGACTAAAGATGCAAAATTAGAGCATTGGGGTCCAATCCTTGGTAAACATGCACCTACCAAAATTACAGTACCTCAAACACTTAATCAGTCTACACTGACCTTAGAAGGCCATAAAATTGAAATCAAAGCGTTCGGAACCTCTCAAGCATACATGTGGGTACCAGAGTCAAAAACTGTGTTCGGTGGTGTGTCGGTAACATCAGGCATGCATGTGTGGACTGCCGATACTCAAACTAAAGAAGCTCGTAGCGCTTGGATGCAATCGTTAGAACAAATGAAGCAATTAAAGCCAAACGTTGTTATTCCAGGCCACTATTCAGGCAACCTACTCAAAAAAGACTACGCTGTTGATTTTACCCTCAATTATCTAAAAACTTTTGAACAAGCACTCGATGAGGCAAAAAGACAAGATTCTAAGCAATCAGAAAAAGTGATTACCACCATGAAATCGGCTTATCCAGCGTTGCCCGGAGGAGGTGATTTAGAGTTGAGCAGTCAAGTCAATACAGGTGAGATAGAGTGGTAAATATAGGACAACTATTAAGTAAAAAATACTAACATCTGGCTATATCTATTATTCAGATGTTAGTGTCAAGGTGCTGCCGTATGAACGCTTTGTCAAGAAGCATACGCTAGCACTTCTAATGATAAAAGAGAGCAACTTATGACAATACAATATCGTCGTGCTACGCCTGAAGACTTTTCAGCCATTGTCGACCTTTTTGTCGTCAATATGAATTTGAGTGTATTTACTAGCGCCACAGATAAGCGGGTTCTAAAGCAACTGGCTACCCTATTTCTAGCTAAAGACTATCATCATGCTACTTTCATACAAGTTGCAGAATATGGTGACATTATTTGCGGTGTGGTAATAGGGGTCACTAAACACGATCCATATAAAGCTTTATTATTCGATGATAAGCCTATTATTGATCAGATAGAAAGCAAGCTGCGCCTATCTGAACAAGGACAACAGGTATTAAGTGATTTACAGAAAAAAGAATCGGCTAGCGCGAAACGAAAGAAAGTCGATTTTGATAACGAATTACAGTTTTTCTGTGTAGATCCAGATTATCGTCGCCACCGTATTGGTGCAACGTTGATTCAGGCATTTGAGACTTATCTCGTGGCACAGGGCGTAACCACGTATGCACTGCACACAGATACTTTGTGTACTTATCAGTACTACGACAACAATGGCTATCAACGTGTTGATCAGTATCCCAACGACCTAAACCCGCAGATAACGCACTATACCTATGTCAAACATTTATCTTAACGAGTTTGTAAAAACGACAAATGGGTTTGACATCATAGATATACTAAATTGGACGGTACAGTATCTTGTTACTTACAAAATATGATTTGCAGTAAAAAAGGTTGGTAACGCTATATATAATATAGCGTTACCAACCTTTTTTACTGAGGTGATGATGTTCTGACTGGCGTTTGCTATAAGATCAACTAACACTCATAGTAATTTATTACCCTGCTTTGCGCCTACTTGTCTATTCATAGTTTTGATTGAAAATTACCGATAGCTCATTAGCAGCTTCTTGCATAAGAGGTACATAACTAAGCAACTCTTCTAGACTTTTTCTCACTGTCGGACCGTGTGTAAACACTGTCGCAAATGCTTGCTGATCGCCATTAGGAATCATGACCGCACACGCGACCATACCTGGAATAAACTCCTCATTATCTATGCCTACTCCCGTCTCACGCGTTGTAGTAATCGTTTGCATCAGTTGTTTTTTATCGGTCTGCGTTTTGGTCGTTAGCGCATGTATCGACATTTTTTCAACGATGCGCTCGCATTTCTCATCCACCAACTGTGCCAATAATAATTTGCCGCTGGCACTGGCCCAAACGGGTACATGCGTGCCCGAAGGTAGAAATATTTGTAGCGGCCAATCCGACATAACGCGATCGATATAAACCACATCTAAGTCTTGCAAAATCGAAATACCCACCGTCTCCCCTATTTGCGCTGACAGCTCGTTCAGTATCGCTAGCCTTTCATTTTTAAAGTCACTGTTTTGCAATAAGTTCATGGCAAGCTTATAAGTGCGCTTACCGCAAGTGACCTTTCCTGGCAAATCTAACTGCACAAACCCAAGACCCTGCAGTTGATCCAATAGCCGATACATACTCGGCACTGGCACATCCAATGTTTCTGCTAGATCGCTGACACTCATTGGTCTTTGCGAGCTGGCCAGTACCTCTACTATCTGTAAGACACGCTCAACGCTTGAGCCCTTCTTTTTAGTATTACTCATTGTTTGGTTTAAACCTCTGGCTGACTCGCAGCAAATAAATTTATTTATTATAACGATAAAATTTACGCTTTTGCGTCTTGCTATTACAAAAACATCCTGTTACCTTTTACATATCGATAATATATTTATCGTTATATGAATTTAATATTTAAATACTATACACTTTTGTGAATAGCTCGTACGACGATTGAGCGAACTACTACGCTTATATCTGAAGTCATTAATTCAAGGATGAGTCACTATGTCACACAGTATCCTGCTCCCAAGAACGATGGAAATTGGACGCGATGCCTGCCAAAAGCTGCCAGCAATATTGGCCAGCTTAGGGGTGAAAAAACCCCTTATTATCACTGACGAGATGATGGTCAAACTCGGCTATGTCGATAACATTCAAGCCATTTTGAAAGCAGCACAAATCAATGCCGATGTGTTTTCAGATACGGTGCCAGAGCCTACTGAAAGCTCTATTGAGGCTGGCGTGTCTCAAGTAAAAGCACAAGATTACGATGGTCTAATTGCTTTAGGTGGCGGAAGCCCTATCGATAGTGCAAAGGCCATTGCAATTCTAGGAAAATTTGGCGGCGTGATTCGTGATTATAAGTTTCCTCGTCAAGTTGATGAAGCAGGTTTGCCTATTATTGCCATACCGACGACGGCAGGCACAGGATCAGAAGTGACACGCTTTACCATCATTACTGATGAGGCTAATAACGAAAAGCTGTTGTGCGTGGGTATGGGATTTATGCCCGTCGCAGCCATTATCGACTATAGCCTCACACTCAGCGTACCGCCTCGTACTACCGCAGATACGGGTATCGATGCGATGACCCATGCTATCGAAGCCTATATCAGCCCCAAACGTAATGCCTATAGCGACCAACAGGCGCTCGCAGCCTTACGCTTAATTGGACCCAATATCCAAACCGCTTATCACGACGGCAAAGATGAAACCGCCCGTGAAGCAATGATGCTAGGTTCTACCTTGGCAGGTATAGCGTTCTGTAACTCTTCAGTAGCACTGGTACATGGCATGAGTCGTCCGATTGGTGCCTTTTTCCATGTGCCACATGGCCTATCAAACGCGATGCTATTGCCAACCATTACAGAATTCGGCATTTCTAGTGCCCCCGACCGTTATGCGGACTGCGCGCGTGCACTAGGCATAGCGGATCATAGCGAGACAGATGATCAGGCCAACGTCAGCTTGGTCCATTATCTAAAAAGCTTAAATGATGAGCTTCACGTGCCCACATTGGCACAGTTTGGTGTCCAAAAAGCAGATTTTGATGCGCTAATAAACACGATGTGTGAGCAAGCATTCGCATCAGGTTCACCTAACAACAACCCTCGAATACCTACGCTAGAAGAAATGGTTCAACTCTATACCTTGCTATGGGCTGACAACACTGTTGCTGAGAGTTCAGTCAGTTAAGACAGCCATCATTTACGATTAACCTACTAATTACTCACACGTTTAAAGGAATTAAACTGATGCAAACGATCGGACATTTTATTAACGGCAGCCTGTCAAATAATGACAGCCAAACTCAAGATGTTTACAACCCATCAACGGGTGAAGTCAGCAAGCAAGTCGCTTTGGGTGGTGAAAAAACAATCGGCGAAGCAGTCGCTGCGGCTAAAGCGGCTTTTCCCGCATGGAGCAAAACCTCGCCACTAAAACGCGCGCGCGTCATGTTCAAATTCAAAGAGTTGTTAGAGCAAAATGCGGATGAAATCTGCAGACTGGTTGGCGAAGAGCACGGAAAAATCGTACACGATGCAGCAGGCGAACTACAACGCGGTATTGAAAACGTCGAATATGCATGCGGCGCACCTGAGCTGCTCAAAGGCGAGCACAGCCGCAATGTTAGTACCGATATAGACTCTTGGAGTGAGTTTCATCCACTAGGCGTCGTCGCTGGTATCACACCGTTTAACTTCCCTGTGATGGTGCCATTGTGGATGTTCCCGATGGCCATCGTTTGCGGCAATACCTTTGTATTAAAACCGTCTGAGCGTGACCCAAGTGCCACACTTTTTATAGCGCAGCTTTTGCAGCAAGCAGGCCTACCAGATGGTGTCATCAACGTCGTAAATGGTGGCAAAGAAGCCGTTGATGCTATTTTGCATCACCCAGATGTCAAAGCCGTTAGCTTTGTCGGCTCGACCCCTATCGCTGAATACATCTATACCACAGCTGCTGCACAAGGCAAACGTTGCCAAGCATTAGGCGGTGCAAAAAACCACGCGATTGTCATGCCAGATGCAGACTTAGACAACGTCGTAACCTCACTATTGGGTGCTGCTTTTGGCTCATCAGGAGAGCGTTGTATGGCACTATCTGTTGCTGTTGCCGTCGGTGATGAAACGGCTGACAAGATGATTGCGGCCCTACAGCCTGCTATTAAAGAGCTAAAACTAGGCCTTCATTCAGATAAGAGCAACGACTTTGGCCCTGTCATTACAGCGGCACACAAATCTAAGATTTTAGATTACATCAAAAGTGCTGCCGAGCAAGGTGCAGAGCTCATCATCGATGGCTCTGATGCTGCACCAGAAGGCAATGAAAATGGATTTTTCGTAGGTCCTACTCTGATTGATCATGTCACTAAAGAGATGCACAGCTACGAGGCAGAAATTTTCGGTCCCGTGTTACAGGTAATGCGTGTGCAGACCATGGCCGAGGCAGTGCAACTCATAAACGATCACGAATATGGTAACGGCACCTGTATTTATACGAGAGATGGAGAAGCGGCGCGTTACTTTATTGACAACATTCAAGTCGGTATGGTTGGTGTCAATATTCCACTACCAGTACCTGTAGCGTCTCAAAGCTTTGGTGGCTGGAAGCGTTCATTATTTGGTGACTTGGCCATGTACGGACCAGACGGCGTAAGATTCTTCACTCGTCGTAAGACCATTACGCAGCGCTGGCCTAGTGCGGCATTGAGAGAAGAAAAACAGTTCTCTATGCCAACTTAATAGCACCGCCTTTTCAAGGCGCTAGCCTTTAAGAACATTACATTATAAAGGCGCTACATTATAAAGCTCTTACCTTTTAAGCGCACTGCATAATCAGTGCGCTTAAAAGCAGTCGTTTGTATTCAAAAAATGCTGCTTGCTTCTGACTCTCTCCAATAGTGGACGACCGGCAAGTGCTCTGACTGAATTCTAATTTTTCATAGTCGTACCATAAAATTCTAAGGATAGATAACTATGCGAGAAACTTTTGAATTGCCATTACTGGGTGTCAAAGTCATCGATTTTGGTCAATATATTGCCGGTCCCGCTGTCGGTATGATGCTTGGCGACTTAGGCGCAACCGTGGTTCATATAGACCCACCATCAGGCCCAAAGTGGCACAGTCCAGCCAATGCGGTATTGAATCGCAATAAATTGATTTTAATACTCGATCTTAAGACGGATGAAGGCTTGGCGCAAGCTAGGCAATTAATTTTAGAAAGTGACATCGTTATCGAAGGCTTTCGCCCTGGAAAAATGGCAGAAATGGGATTAGATCTGGTCGCGCTACGAAAAGAGCGGCCACAGCTGATCACGCTGTCAATCCCTGGATTTGCATCGAATGACGAAAATCGCCGTGAGTTACGTGCCTATGAAAGCATTGTAGCAGCGAGCTCGGGCGTGTTTACTGACATGGGTTTAAACCGTGTGCTCATGGGCATTAACCCATCGTTCTCACCCCTACCACTACCCTCTGCTTATGGCGCAATGCTAGCAGGTTCTTCCGTTGTTTTTGCACTACAAGCACGTGAAAACACAGGGCTTGGCGATGCTATCGAAGTTCCACTTGCTGCGGCTGTGATGGAAGGTCTTTGCTACAACTCAATAGATATCGAAAACCTACCTGAACGCTATTTGACCCAACGTGAAGTTGAGATTCAACGTCGCCGCGTTGAAGGTATTCCCATGAATATGGACTACGAAGCGTTGCAAGAACTGCTAGATCCTTTTTACCGCAGTTACATGTGTAAAGATGGCCGTATGTTTTACGTGGTATGCCCTAGCCATAAACATCACGCCAAGCGTTGTTTGCAAGTATTGGGGTTATACGACGAATTACTTGAGGAAGGATTGACTGAGGAGGAAGACACTTATTTGCCTTCTAGTCAGTGGACATCTGATACATCGCTTGGGGTTTATCCCATGCCAAAACATTGGGCAGATCGTATTGCCGAAAAAATGAAAGTGGCGTTTTTATTACGTACGTCAAAAGAGTGGCAGAAGATTTTTGGTAAACGCGGCATACCTGGTGCACCGCAGCGTTGGCTACAAGAGTGGATCCATGATGATCATGCAGAAACAACAGGACTCATGATTGAAGTTGATGACCCCACTTATGGCAAGATGATTCAGCCAGGCCCAATTGTGTGGCTAGAAGAATGTGGCGAGTTGATGTTACAACCGAAAGCACCGCAGCCTATCGACTTTGAGGGTGCATTGAAAAAATTAAAAGCAATCAAAACCAAGTTGCCTTCAATCAATAATGTTGATGAAAAAATCGGTTGGTTAGACGGTATTAAAGTACTTGATCTTTGCAATGTCATTGCAGGCCCGCATTCGGCCTGTTATTTGGCGCGTTTTGGTGCAGAAGTTATTAAGCTTGATTCTGCCTCTCCGTTGTACGACAGCTGGAATACTGTCATTTATGGTATGTCTCAAATGGTCGGTAAACGCTCCATACTTGCTGATATTAGCAAGGGCACAGGACGAGAAGTGTTCGAGAAGTTGGTTCGTTCCGTTGACGTTATTGTTTGGAATGCAACAGACACACAAATCAAGAAAATGGGCTTAGATACTGAAGGCCTAAAAGTCTTAAATCCTGATGCTATATTCTGTAAGCTTGATTGTTTTAGCGGTGTCCGTAAGGGTCCGAGTAGTGATTTCATAGGCTATGACGATGTGGTACAGGCATCTACCGGCATCATGTTGCGTTGCGGCGGTGCTATGGATACTCCTGAAGAGCACGCACACGTTGGTACCATTGATGTCATGTGCGGCTTTGGCGGCGCCATGAGTATTGGCGTGGCGCTCTATCAAAAATATCGTACAGGCCGCATTGGACGTGGTCGTACTTCATTGGTCGCCAATAGTGCCTTGCTACAAATCCCCTATTGCTATGACTTTGAAAAACGCGGGTTATTCAATGAGCCATCAGGTCGTGAAACCAACGGCCATGATGAATTGACGCGCTTTTACTATACCTCTTCAGGGAACTACTTGTTATTAAACGCGTATGAAGTCGATGTAAAAAACTTCGAAAACGTTGAAGACTTACAAGGTTTCAGTGAGTTGGATAAAACTGAACGTGCGGCATTCTTGTCTAATACTTTTCAAAAAGCGCCTGCTCATGACTGGGTTGAACGTCTACAAGCTGCTGATATTGCAGCTGTCGTCTGTGCAGATATTAATGCGTTACGTGCTGAATACAGCCGCACAGCAGATGGCACACCAGGTACTGACAATGGTAGTTATTCTTTCTCAATTTATGAAGATCATCCAAGTGGCCATACAGTGACACAGCTTGATCCTTATGCTATTCGTCCGTCGAACAGCATCGTGTATGCACTCTCTAGACCCGAAAAATTTGGGCAATCAACCCGTCAAATTATGCTAGAACTTGGCTATAGCGAGGCAGACATTGACGCCAGTATTGCCAGTGGTGATTTGAGTGATAGTTGGAGTCAAGAGTTTTTACCAAGTTAAATAGGCAGTGTCATCAGTTGGAGTGCCCTGCTAACCATGATGCAAGTTGGTTGGTATCTGGCTGATGACACGCCCTGGATGATAGGGGTTAAGCTGCTCGAAGGACAGTGCAGCTTGATGCTCATTTGAACAAAAGGAAGACCATCTAAAGGATTAGATATGAAAAATAGCAGCAGAAAACCTTTAACCAAATTGCCGATTAAAGTGGCCACAGAAGGTTTTTATGAAGGGTTTAATAAAGACGTTACGATTACCGCTAAAATCTTACTGGGTCTGCTCATTGTTTGGGCTGTCATTTTTCCTGATAATTCAACGACGATATTAGGGTCGCTCAATACTTTCTTACTCAATCACTTTTCGACATGGTATATTTTATGCGTCGCCTTTTTCTTAATTTTGGCGTTGATTCTGGCCGTTGTGCCACGCTATGGGAGGTTGATTTTAGGGGACACCGGAGATAAACCTGAGTTCTCCAACTTTTCATGGTTTTCGATGATTTTTGGCGCAGGTATCGGTGTTGGTATGTTGACTTTTGCGACCGCAGAGCCGATGTATCACTTTGCCAATAACCCTGAAGTGATCAAAGGGTTGGCAACGGGCTCTGGTGCCGACAATGTACGATATGCCTATAAATGGGCCTTTCTACATTGGGGATTCAGCGCATGGATCTGTTATTCCTTAGTCGGATTATCGATGGCCTATTTTTCGTTTCGACGTAAATTACCGCTAACCATTCGCTCAGGTCTTGCGCCATTATTCGGCCAAAAACTATCAGGTAAGCTCGGTAATACCATTGACATCGTTGCCGTTATTGCAACTATCTTGGGCGTTGCACAGACATTAGGGTTTGGGGTTGAGCAATTCGTTTCTAGTATGTACCGTGTTGGTTTGGGCGAATGGTTGATGAATGCTGATGGCACGTCATCAACAGCAGCTATTATCGTTGCACTGGTTGTTATCGTTAGTATAGCAACCCTATCTGCGCTTTCTGGGCTAGGTAAAGGGGTGAAATGGCTGTCGAATATCAACATGGGATTGAGTCTGGTTCTGTTTGCCTTTTTCTTAATATTCGGTTCGACATTCTTTGGTTTACAATCTTTCTTCTTAGGTGTGTTTGACTATGTCGTCGCACTTCCTAAGCTGCTATTTACGGTTTGGCAGCCAGATGGTACGGTGGTCGGTGACACACTTGCCACATGGCAAAAAGACTGGTCTGTGTTTTATTGGGCATGGTGGATTGCTTTTGGTCCTTTTGTTGGTGTTTTCTTTGCTCGCATTTCACGTGGTCGTAGTATTCGGACTTATTTATTCGGTACCGTTATCCTACCTGCTCTGATGTGTTTTATTTGGTTTTCAATGGTGGGTGGTACCGCGATTGACTTAACACTAGGTGGCACCAATGCCATCTCAAGCGTGGGTCAAGAATCTCAATTATTGGCAATGCTTGATGTGATGCTATCACCAGGTTTTGCTTGGATAATGGCAATTTTAGTTCTGGTCTTACTATTGACCTACTTAGTCACGACTTTAGATTCGGCAATTTTAGTTATCAACACCATCAATTCAGGTGGTAACGAGGGTCCAAAAGGCCGTCCACATATTATCTTTTGGGGCGTAATACTGGCATTGGTTGTTGGGGTACTGCTGATAAGCGGAGGATTGGGTGCGATTAAAACGGCGATGGTTATTGGTGCCTTGCCCTTTAGTTTTGTGATGGTACTAATGGGAATATCGCTGGTCAAAGCCATTCTTTATG
Source organism: Psychrobacter sp. SCQQ22 (assembly GCF_015864605.1). Lineage (NCBI taxonomy): Bacteria > Pseudomonadati > Pseudomonadota > Gammaproteobacteria > Moraxellales > Moraxellaceae > Psychrobacter > Psychrobacter sp. SCQQ22. Next base: position 118,223 of record NZ_JADYWZ010000004.1, on the reverse strand, counting down.
ATACCAGTCCGGATAGGCTAGAGACGATAAAACCGGTCGACGAACCATAACATAGATATACAAACCTAGGAAACACAGCACGCGCAACGCTAAATAATAACGAGTGAACCGCCCTGAGATTGTTGGAAACTCAATATTCTGAGAGAATACGACAATTCTAGGGCGACTCATTATTGATTACTTATCATTACCTAGTAGCAAGTAACACTACCACGTATTTCCATCTCCACATTGTCTTGATAGAAAACCACTAATATATAACTCATTACCCATACCCATACTTTCCTTTCTGTCACAACCTCATCGACAATACTTTGACATCAGTAGTCATTAAAAATGTCATTATACTATCGAAACAGCTTTCAATCATCGTACAATAATCAGGTGTAAACCTATAAGCACTAACAGCAAGTTATTGAATTGTTTAACAAAATAATAAGTCAAGTGATGTGAAATTAGCTAGTGCTTGCCTAGCAATATTTTTGGGTTCTCTTTAATGTTTTTATAAAAATGAAGGTTGAATAATGAGGTAAAACAATCTAATAATAGGGTTATAAGTTCTAAACATTTATCTAGCGACTTATATCCACTATTTTTAGGAAATTAATACAATGACGTATAAAAATGTAACAGTCGCTGGAAGCGGCATCCTAGGCTATCAAATTGCTTTTCAAGCCGCATTTCATGGCTTTAATGTCAGTGTCTATGATATCAATGATGAGGTTTTGGAAAAAGCAAAGGCAAAATTTCAATTGATGTGCAAAGCTTTTCGAAAGGATTTGAGGGCAACTCAAGAGCAGTTGGACAACGCTTTTGATAATCTGAGCTATACCTCAGACTTAGCAGAAGCAGTCAAAGATGCTGACCTAATGATTGAAGCCATTCCCGAGATTCCTCAAATTAAAATCGAATTTTATGGAAAGCTTGCCAAATTAGCGCCAGAGAAAACCATATTTGCCACCAATACTTCAACCCTACTCCCTAGCCAGTTTGCAGAATCAACGGGACGACCTGCGCAGTTTTTAGCGCTCCATTTTGCCAATAAGATTTGGATGCATAATGTCGCTGAAATTATGGGACATCCTGGCACAGATCCTAACGTATTTGATGACGTTGTTGCTTTTGCTACTGCCATCGGTATGGTGGCAATGCCGCTGTACAAAGAACAACCTGGCTACATAATGAACAGTTTATTGGCGCCCTTTATAGATGCAGGACTGCAGTTATTAGCCAAAGAGGTTGCAGACCCGCATACAATAGATAAGACATGGATGATAGTGACTGGTGCGCCTGTAGGACCATTTGGCATCTTAGATACTATCGGTATAAACACGGCCTACAACATCACTAAGCTAGCCGCTGAAACGACTCAAAATCCTGCAAGATTAAAGGCTGCTAAATACCTAAAAGAGCAGATGATTGATCAAAATAAAATGGGTGCTGCAACTGGCGAAGGATTTTATACTTATCCAAACCCTGCCTTTATGCAACCTGACTTTTTGAAATAAAAAACCGCTCTTTATTTATGAGAGTTTGTTAGCATGACTTTTATGTTAAATGCTTAGAAAGCTCACATTACTTATAAAACCAAAAAGACCTTCAAGCAATTGAAGGTCTTTTTTAATGTGCGGAAGAACAACCCTACTATCAGATTTGTATAACCAAACTTTGGAGTTCGTTAGAGGTTCGTTAGAAATCAGCTTGGTAAACACAAATATTGCGGTAAATGCGCTGTGCAAAGAACCATTATTTTCCTCTTCTTAGTATATCAACCAGCTTACCCGCTAATGGAAAAGAAACTAGCTGTGTCAGCGGAACGAGTATGATAGCTTCAATTAATACCACCACTGGTAGGCTTAAGCCTTGAGTCAAAGGCTTCAATAACGTCAATACGATCAAGAGCGTTGGATAAAGTCCAACATACCCTACCAATATGCGTATAAGTCTGTCTTTGGAATTCTGATTCATGGCATGATACCGATTGATGATTAAGCCTCTGCTTATATAAAAGCGTTAAATTTACAAATGGAGATAAGGCCATTTATGGCCTTATCTCATTCACTGTTTAAATGCTTCACTATTATTAATATAGTTGATTCAATTTAAAAAAGAGTCAAGGCAACCGAGTGCAGATGTATATGTGATACTTCAAGCGAGGTTAACGCTGTCACTCTTTTATAGAGGATTAACGATAGTAAGGATAATCACTATAGCCAACATCGGTACCACCATACATAGTGGCAGGGTCTGCCTCATTCAATGGCCAGTTATTAGCAATACGCTCGGGTAAATCTGGATTAGCGATAAAAGGACGACCAAACGCGAATAAATCACCGTAGCCTTTTTCTAAAATGTTCACGGCTTTTTGTACCGTGTACTTGCCAGCATAAATAATACGGCCTGAAAACTCTTCTCTGACCGCTCGATAAAAAGTGTCTGGTAAATCAGGCGCATTATCCCAATCAGCTTCAGCAATCGACAAGTAAGCAATGCCAGCTTGCTCAAGGACTTTAATCGCCTCAATATACGTATGATGAGGGTCTGACTCTACCAAGCCTAAATACACACGTGTCTCAGTGGTACTGGCAAATAATGGCGCAAAACGCACGCCCAAACGATCAGCACCAACCACATCACTGACAGCGGCTACTATCTCTTTTAAGAAGCGCAAACGATTGGTCAACGACCCACCATATTGGTCATCACGTGTGTTGCTATGTTCAGAAATAAACTGATTGACCAAATAGCCATTGGCACAATGCAACTCTACCCCATCAAACCCCGCTTCCAATGCATTGCGCGCAGCGGCCGCATACATACTTACCAGTTCACCAACTTCATCGGTACTGAGCGCACGCGGATCGCTTGGATCGGCCAATGCACCTTCACCCGGACCTGTTTCAATAAATACTTTTACGTTATCAGCAATAATATCAGAAGGCCCTACAGGCTGAGCACCATTAGGCTGCAAGCTGGTGTGAGAGACACGGCCCACGTGCCAAAGCTGAGCAAAAATAATACCGCCTTTATCATGTACTGCTTGCGTGACTTTTTTCCAGCCTTCAACTTGGGCTGGTGAATGAATACCTGGCGTCCAAGCATAGCCCTGGCCTCTTGGTTCAATCTGCGTACCTTCAGTCACCATAAAGCCTGCTGTAGCACGCTGTGCATAATAGCTGGCCATTAAGTCATTAGGAATATTGTCAGGTTGCGTGCTACGAGAGCGTGTCAACGGTGGCATTACGATGCGGTTTTTGAGTGTATAAGGCCCAAGTGCTACAGAGGAAAATAGTGTATTTGTGTTTAGAATGGTTTGTGTCATAAGTGTCTCTTTTAAAGCAGCTGATGGCTTATTATTAAAGGTATTGAGCCTGTTTTGATGCTTAATAGCTCATTTAGTGGCTACTTAAGCAATGTTAGTCAGCATAGCGTTTTGAGGGTACAATTAGAAACAACCACTTATTGTTTAAGATACAACTATTAATGGTATGCATTATGAATGGAATGAATCGGCTCGACATTAAGCAACTTAGAGTATTACAGGCGCTGCTTGATCTAAAAAATTTGTCACAAGTCGCACGCAAAATGGGGCTGACCCAACAAGCCATCAGTGAGCAACTGCGTAAGTTACGTGAGGTGTTTGATGATCGTCTGTTTATTCGTCAAGGCAATAGCATGGTAGCAACGCCAAAGGCGCTATCAATGCAGCAACCCCTTGACCATATACTAAAACAGTTGGAAGATTTGTTAGAGCCAGAGGTTTTTATGCCGCACACATACAAAGGCATATTTACGATTAGTGCGACTGACTATGCGACGCAGGCATTGTTACCGCAATTGTTTAATATTACGCGACGCGATGCACCAGATCTAAAGCTGATCGTCCGTGACTTTGCCTCAGACAATATCAATCAACTTATTGCAGCAGGCGAGCTTGATTTGCTGATTACCTTCCCTGAATTTATCCCTGATAACTTATCGTATGTCACTCTGTTTGAAGAGCAACATTTATGCGTGACGGGTTGTGAAAATAAACTTCCAACAGCGCCATTAACACTGGCGCAAGTGGCTGCTCATCCTCAACTAGTAGTATCGCCTTCGCGTGCTAATCTACGCGGATCTCATGATCAATGGTTTGCAGAAAAAGGTCTAAAACGAAATATTGTGATGTCAGTTCCTAGTTTTTCAGCCGTACCAGATATTTTGCACACGACTGACATGATTGCGTTTTATCCTTCACGGTTATTGCCGAATAGTAAGGTCAAAGAGCTTGAGGTTGAAGCATTGCCACCTACTTTTAAGGTCATCGCGGCATGGCATCCACGTACCAGCGACAGTGGTATACATCGTTGGTTGATTGAGCAGTTGAGAAATATATAGTAAGTGATGTTGGTTATGACCAATTTTGACCTGTGCTCTTTTAACTTTTGTTAATTTATACCTGTTGTGTGGTGTAGGAACTAGAGAAACCTTATTCAACCGTATTTTGCTAACTCTGACTGAGCGGCTACCTTTTCTACATTAGATGTAATAGCTAATGACAACAACCTTCTCTAAAACTAAAAAAGCCTTTTAAGCCGTATAAATCATAGCTTAAAAGACTTTTTCAGTCTGCGCTTTTTAAAACTTACGAGATAATGGTCATTTCATTTATAACAAATTCATCGATCATCCCGTCTGTCACTGTTACATAGTTTTGAAAATGCGGGCTTTCTACATGCTTCTGCAACCGCTCATCGTCTTCCCAAACCTCATAAACGATAAAGCCATTACTATTTGCATTGTCTTGATGCAGGTCATATTGGATACAACCTTGATCAGTTTGTGAGGCTGCAGTTAGCTTGAGAAGTTCTGATTTTACTTGCTCGACATGCTCAGGCTTCACTTTAATAGTGGCAACGACGGTGAGTGGTTTGCTTGCTTGTGTGTTCATAAATCCTTCCTATGTTTAGATATTATAATTATTTCAAATGAATTTGAGCAGCTTTAACGTGTGCGCTCAAAATATTAAATCAGACTTGTAAACTTAAGCAATTATTTGACGCTTTATACAGGCTGGACTTCTAATAATTTTTTGCCATTTGCTTGATAATTTTCCAATGTATGTCGCGTAATACGTAAGTGCTCGGTTGTTATAGTATCAAGAAAGTGAATGTTGATATGTTATATAATTTATAAGATAAATCACATAACGTTATCTCAAGATTGAGAGCATCAATGATATAGGAGCATGCTCAAAACAACTCTAATTTTACCTATGATTTTCCTACATGATGCTGCAAAAATCAGTGTTTGGATACGATCCTAAAATGGGAAGTCCATTAAAAAGATATATCAAAGTCGATGACTTCTTCAATTGATGTGTGAGAGGAAGTGACCATCTCTAAGCTATCGCACATAGGTATCATGGGGTGCTTTCAGTGACCTTAACCGTTCTGAAATGTACTTTTAGCCGCTATAAAGCTTGAGAGATTTTTTGATTTGGAAAAGGTAAAAAAAGCCACAACACAAGAATTTGTATTGTAGCTTTGTCTAAATGAAACCTTATTTTTATGGGTCTCATAAGCACTACCCAACCTACACGCGTGCTAGTACGCTGAATGAATACGATGGCATTATAAAACAGGCATATATACCAAATGACTTTCAAAAGCAGAAGCTATCTCATCAGCTTTTACTATCACTGATCCCATGCGACATAATGACCCCTGACCTATTATAAGATTCAAACAACACCCTTTTTTCGCTCGGCAAGTACATTATCTTAGGGTGTTTGAGAGAACAACCATACACCATAATTGACAATATCTGTTTATAACAGATATAGTCTTTACGGACTATCACTCTTCTAAAGAGACGCTGTCCTTAAGACAATGCTTTTTCTCGAATATAGTGATTTTCTTGTTTGAGATAACACTCAATAATATCAATCAGTTAGACTTTTAATTCACTTCTTAAAGCATGCTATTTGGTATTTTGTGAGTTTTTACTGCTGCACATGGAGTTCGGCGGTAGAGTAATAAACATAACCAGGGAGAGGAATTTTATGACTGCTCAAAAATCAGACCATACGTTATCCGCAAGCCAACAAATCACTAATTGGCTACAAGATTTCGATCAAACCCTACGTACCAAAAACATCGACAAAGCTGCTGAATTCTTTGAAAAAGAAGGCTACTGGCGTGACTTAGTTTCTTTTACTTGGAATATCAAAACGCTAGAGGGACAAGATGAAATCAAAGAAATGCTTTCGCATACATTAGAGACCACTGAGCCACACGACTGGCAGCTTGATGGAGATGCAGTAGAAAACAATGGCGTAATAGAAGCTTGGATCTCTTTTAAGACCAAAGTATCGAAAGGCTATGGACATTTACGACTGCGTAACGGCAAAGCTTGGACATTACTGACCACGATGACTGAGCTCACAGACTTCCCTGAAAAGCGCAAAAAACTACGCTCAAAAGGGGCTGAACACGGTGCAGATCCTAATCGTTTAACGTGGCAGGAAAAGCGTGAGCTTGAAGAGAAAAACCTTGGTTATAGCGAGCAACCTTATTGCTTGGTTATTGGTGGCGGACAAGGTGGAATCGGTCTAGGAGCTCGCTTACGACAACTAGAAGTTCCTACCATTGTCATTGATAAACAGCCGAGACCTGGTGACACATGGCGCAACCGTTATAAATCATTATGCTTGCACGATCCTGTATGGTACGACCACATGCCGTATCTTCCTTTCCCTGACAACTGGCCAGTATTTACACCAAAAGACAAGGTGGGTGATTGGTTAGAGATGTACACTAAAATTATGGAGTTAAATTATTGGGGGTCAACTGAATGTGTTAATGCGGCCTTTGATGAGGAATTACAGCAATGGAATGTAGAGCTTGATAGAGCGGGTGAACGTTTAGTATTACATCCCAAACAATTGGTTTTAGCCACAGGTATGTCCGGATTACCAAACATTCCTGAAATTAAGGGGGCGAAGGACTTTGCTGGAGAGCAACATCATTCTAGCCAGCACCCAGGTGGTGAAGCATATCGAGACAAAAAATGTGTTGTGTTAGGTGCTAATAACTCGGCGCATGATATTTGTGCTGCCCTATGGGAAAATGGTGCAGACGTTACTATGATACAGCGCTCATCAACGCATATTATCAAATCCAATACGCTGATGGATGAAGTGTTAGGTGGTTTGTATTCAGAAGAAGCCGTTGAAAACGGAATAACTACCTATAAAGCAGATCTGACTTTTGGTTCCATTCCTTTCAAAATTATGCCGGAATTTCATGAGCCTGTATATCGCAAAGTAGCAGAGATAGACGCTGATTTTTATAAGAGGCTAACCGATGCAGGTTTTATGCTCGACTTTGGTGAAGATCACACTGGTCTATTTATGAAATACTTACGTCGAGGTTCTGGTTACTATATCGATGTAGGTGCCTCTGAGCTTGTCGCGGAAGGTAAAATAAAGCTGAAACCCAATGTAAGTATTGATCATATCAAGCCTAAATCGGTTGTATTAACTGATGGTACAGAACTAGAGGCTGATTTGATCGTATATGCCACTGGGTTTGGTTCTATGAACGGCTGGGCTGCAAAAATAATCTCCCAAGAAGTAGCAGATAAAGTTGGTAAGTGTTGGGGAATGGGCTCAGATACTGCTAAAGATTCAGGCCCTTGGGAAGGCGAGTTGAGAAACATGTGGAAACCGACACAACAAGAAGCATTATGGTTCCATGGTGGAAACTTGCATCAGTCTCGACATTACTCTCAATACTTATCACTACAAATTAAAGCCCGAATGGAAGGTTTAGAGACACCGGTATATGGCCTGCAAGAAGTGCATCACTTAGAGTAAATTAAACGTTGCCAGAGTCAGTTCAACTCATAAAAAAAGTAAATACAATACCCATACTGATTAGATTCAGTATGGGTATTTTTTCAGATCAGCCATTTTTACGGTTGTCTTTGCACAGGCAGACCACCTCTTTATTAATAATCTAATATGTATTAGAACCGCCAAGACTGGTATAGTTAGCGATTACTTATGCAGCAAGCAAGCTAATCAATTATCGCTGTTAGCCATTAATATCGTAGCTTGTTAATTAATAGCAATTCTCTTAGCTATTATTATCACTATCAAAGCTTTTACGCCTTTACCACTCACATCTAGCACCAAACTATAAACGGACACTATGACCACATATATACTCGACACCGAAACCACAGGTCTTGTTGAACCTCACATGACTGAAGCCGCCTACTCTATTATTGATATAAATAACGGTAACGTAGAGGTAATCCAGGAACCAAGGTCTAAGCGCTTTAATCCTCTAAAAGAAATCAGTTTAGGCTCTATGGCTGTCTCACATATATGTGAAGAAGACGTCGTGAATGAGCCTCCTCATACTGACTTTAGATTGCCTAGTAGTGTTGAATATTTGATTGGTCATAATATTGATTATGATATGGGCGTTCTAAAAAATGCGGGTGTGACCCATACCCCTAAATTGATCTGTACCAATGCAATGTCCAATCACCTCCTTCCCACTCTTGAAAGTCATAAACTGGTATCCCTGCTCTATCATTTCCATAGAGATGTAGCGCGCGCTCAAGCAAAGCATGCACACGCTGCTATTTATGACATTTACTTCACTCAACTGGTGCTTGGTAGCCTAATCGACTTAGCGAATAGCCAAGGTCATGTCATCACTGACGTAGAGAGCCTATATACCTTTAGTCAAATGGCACGCATACCCACGCATTTAAGTTTTGGTAAGTTTAAGGGTGAAGCTATTGCAGATTTAGTTACCCATTCGGATGGTGCGGGATATCTGAAATGGCTGCTCAAACAGGATACGGTCGATACGTATTTGGCTGAAGCTTGTAAGCAGGCATTAGCGTCAGTATAAAGCCCTATAAATGATTATGACCCAGTATAAAAAGCTGAGCTATAGTTAATCCTTTATAAAAGAGAGACAGCGTTAACCTCGCTTGATGCATCCCATATACCTCTACACTCGGTTGCCCTGTCTCTCTTTTAAACTGAATCAACGATACAAATGCTACCTTATCTTAGATAATGTGATTAACGTTGTAGCTATTCCCTTGCAAAGAGCATTTTCAGGTAGATTGGGTTGATATCGCTTTCGAGTTTGGTTTTAGTGACCAGCCGCATCTGATTCGTTATCTCAAGCATTAAATCGGCACAACACCTAAAAAATATGTGTCAAAAAGAGGTTTCACCATTGATATCTATGGTGGCGTCAGCTCGTCGTAGATAACCTTGAATTTTCTGCCAATGACTTATTTATTGCTCACATTAACTATAACCACAGTGCATATTTGGTATGATGCGACGTATATTTTAGGCAATAAAAAACCCGCAGTCGCTAGCAGGTCTTTTTGATAGAAGTTGCTTCTTTCTGTGTTATTTCCCTTATCTTAATGGGTACAGCGTACAACCATTCCATTCCATTCCAGCATCACAATAAAAACATTCATTCTCAAACTTTACGATATAAGCTGTAAAATCATTACCATTTAAATAAGTGATTGCCTGTCGGTCGTTCTCATCAGTGACAGCACACCATATTTTTTTATAGCCACGCTTCAGCATGGCTCGCGCTAAATTGCTTCCTGTTAGTTCATTATCCACTATACATTTTTCATCTCCTAACCGTGAATTTATAAAGCCTTTACAGTTATAGCAAATAAATAATGCTTTTTATACTCTTTTTAAATACATACTTCTACTTGATACCTGTCGTACTCGTCTATTTTCTGTCATTCAAACGGATGATTTTTTGAATGGAAGCCATTTGTTATAACGGACGTTATGGGAAAAAGATCGGCTCCCTAGTTAAGGTTTGGCTGTAGTCCAAAATCTTTCAATAGGTATAGCGGTTCTAGTTTATGACACGGCCTAATTTATCTACATCAGAGACCATTTTAGGCATTCGATGTTCACCTTCCATTTCGCTGACCATCTCTTTCGCCGTTATAATGTTTATACCAATACTGGTGACATATAGAGGGCGCTTACTTATCCCTCGCCAAACGGCATAGTCTTCTGTAATGTCATAAAAATGATTTTTAGCGATACCGATGATTGGCTTTTTATTAGCTAGATTATCATACAGATATTTGCCTAATCCTGCTTTGCCATCACTATCCAGAAACACATAGCCGTCTATGATAATTACATCAAAAGGCTCTTTGATTTGGTTGATCAAGGCCAGTAAGCAAGGCATTTCTCGTTTATAGAACTGACCTGACTCATAAGGCGCAACGTCATTAACTTCTACAATATGTTCACTTAGAATACGGGATTGCTCAATACCTTCGAAGCGGATACCTGCAACTGTTGCTGTAGCAGCGTTGGTTTCTTGATAATATACATCTAGAATTAGGCAAATCAATTTATTACTACCTCGAAATACGATGACTTAATTTTAATGCTTCAAACAACTAATAATTCAGTATTACGATATTGGTATCGGGCATGTGATGTTTGAGTCGATTTATTTGCTTCGCTGAAGTTATCCTATTTAGACGAACCTCTTTTAATTTTCCAAATACTTTTTTATTAAAAAAGTAATCTAAACTCTCTAAGCCATCTAGTCCATTAAGAGACATGCTTTCAACATGTTCAAAGCTGTTATTTTTGACCCATATATTAAATAAATCTTGTATAAAGCTTTTATCTATATCTAATCGTATAGACTTACCAAATATAAATCTCTCATAATTACTTAATATTCTATACGCGTCAGGCACGGATATAGGGTTGTCCATATAAGATTTTGTGATTAAAGTATTACCTGCGACTTCAAAATAGCTAACTCTGTTCAACAGTTTGGTATATCTTATTCCAACCTTTTCATCATTATTTGCTCCGCAAACAGAACTGTAATAATTGAAGTTTATTTCACTCGAATGTTCTTCGTAAGAGTACATCACTCCATCGTCGAGATAGTTTAATAAAAACTCTTTTGGTTCATAGGAAAGAGTATTCCAGTCAATACGATTTTCGGATATACCGTCTTCATGAGTATATAACTCTAAATCACACCTACCTTCCATAAAGGTATAAGACATACCTTGATACAACTTATCTTTATAGAGCTGTGGTATTCCACAAGAACCATTTATGTCATCAATTTCACTACAGAACTCTGTAGAATCTATCAGAATAGGTGAAGATAGCCCTCTCTGACAGGGTGAAGTATAAGGTTTAATAGCCTCACCATTTTTGACTTCATAAGCTTCGAGCTGATGATCTGGTTTATCGAAAAATAAAACTCCAGTATAAGGTTGACGCTGGTAATACCATCTGCCATCTAGTTCAGTTAATAACGTTGATTTAAGTCGTTTCATTGCTGTATCTTTTAATTTTCATTCTCACAAGTAAGACAGACAGCTATTTATCTACCTTCTGTTTTATCAATTCTTTCTATTACTTTTCTTAATTCGATACCTGTTTCATAACCAAGATTGGGATATTTTTCATTAATATATTGTATATCTCTTTTCTCGATAATTGACAGTTGATGATATAACTCTGAACAAAGTAAAAAGCGGTTAGAGGCAAAACGATCAAAAAACCAATAATCACTAAGCAATGGACGAATAAGTGCTTCTGTTTTATCACCATCATCTGGATGAGTGTGAAAAACTATACATTTTACCTTATCTCCCCTATCACCAACCCGATACCATCCTCTTCTTGTGTATTTTGCTATCATTCGAACGAAAGACATACCTACACTTAACTGTTCTAAATTATCCATTAGAATCCTCCTTTCTTAAGCTCTGGAATATCAGGATTATCTGTATTACCTTTGATCCGCCATAATATGTCATCAGGGTTTTGCTTGTTCAAAATATTTATATAATCACTTTCTTCTATAAGCTGATCTGATACAAAAGGATCGTAAATATACTTATCATCGGTATAAACTGAGTGGTATGTAAATGTATCATTTGGAGATGCCAGTATATGGCTTATCTTGATAATGCCATTTACCGTCACTATAACTCCATAGTCCTGATTTGAGTTTTAGCATAATTAATGGTTTAGCTTTATTAGTATACGATATTGATATCAGGTGCAATAGCCTTAAGTCTCTCTACTTGCTTTAAGGATATTTTTTTATTTAAAAGTATTTTTCGCAGGGAGCCAAAAATCTGTTTATTACTAAAAATATCCAAATCGTTTAAACCGTCCAGACCACTGATGTGTATTTTTTCTACGTGTTTAAAGCTATTGTTTGCTACCCATATACAGAATAACTTATTTATCATATCTTCATTTATACGTAGAGATACAAACTTATCAAACATAAAATACCGATAGTTCTCGATTAACTCATACATTTTTGGTAAAGGAATTGGACAATCAAGGTAGTTTTTTGAGGTAAGAATGTTGCCTATGATTGTTAATTCACCTATTGTATTTCCCTTCGATATATACTTGATAGAAATATCCTCAAGTTGATTGGTTTCTTTACAAGTTTTACCATATCCAAAAGTTACATAGTCTTTACTGGTGTTCGAATAATTGAAACCTGACTGCTTATCCTCATATCGAAGCTCAAACATGGATGGCTCATGGGGTTTTGTCCTCCACATAATTTGATTTTCTGTTTCGCCATTTTCAATGGTATAGATCTCTCTATCGCAGATACCTTCATCAAAGGTATATGACATACCTTGATATAACTTACCTTGATAAAGTTGTGGTATCGTGCCACAACCATATTCATCTAAGTCCTCATTACAAAATCCTGTAGAGTCAATATTAACAGACGAAGGCAACTCTATCTGACAGGGTGAGATATAAGGTTTAATAATCTCTCCATTTTTGACTTCATAAACTTCAAGTTGATGGTCCGGTTTATCAAAGAAGATTATGCCAGTGTATAGCTTACCGCGCTGATACCATTTACCATTACTTTTATTTAACAATGTTGATTTCAATCGTTGTATATTACTCATGTTAATCTTCTCTGAAAGAGGAGCTATTAATCGTGCCAGTAGAAGCGCTAGAATCATTCATTTTAAGATATACCTACACCGAACCAATCAGGTTCCTTCACTGGTTCGGTTCCCTAGTGAGGACTTGAACCTTCGGCTGTAGGTTAATGGCATCAACGTTTTAACTCGCTGAAATAGCCACGGTGTACTTCATGGTGTACTTACCATACATATTCTATTGATGATCGGTACGCTATACAGGAGCCGAACTAGCAGCTATTTCTCAGATTATTGGGTCTTCGATAATACCAGGGCAATTTAATTAAAAGTTTGGGTGGTGTGTCAAAAAGTATGCTGATTAAAATTTGAACAATTTTTGAAGCCTTGAAACCCCTATAGAATCAGAGAACTTAGCATAGATTTCTGATTGACTTTTATCGCCAGCATACTTTTTAGAACACCACCAAAGTTTGATTGAATAATAGCTTCAGCCTTTGAGACCAAATATCTTTCGATATTTACTGATAAATAAATCCTTACCTTTTATCATACTCGTTATCCAATCTCCAAACGTACCAATAACTAAAAATGAATTGCCTTTTTTAGGACCTAGCGGTAGAAATAACGGAGATTTTCCGTCTTTCCATGGTTCATAAGGTTTAATTTCTGCTAGTTGCTGTTCTGCTGCTAGTGCTTTGAACGTTTTGCTTAGCCAAGGCACCTGTCGGCCAACAGCTACAATCGTCATTGCATCACCCCCACTCGCCACATCACCTGCTGCAAATACATTAGCAAAAGAAGAAGGGCGTAAGTAGTTATCGACTTTCACTCTTCCAGATTTCTCTATATTAATGTTAGGTAGTCTGGCTAATATGTCAGATACAGCATGTGAACCAACGGCTGGAATGATCAAATCTGCAATGACAGTCGTCCCATCTGACAATTCAAGAGTGCCTGAATAGGGATCTGTTAAACTCTCAAGGTTATTCACTCGCACACCAAATTTTACATCAACACCAGCGTCATTAAGTTTTGATGTAAGTTCAGCACCAAACTTCGGTGGCATTTGTAGAAACAGGCTCGCCTCGCTAGAGATTAACGTGACGTGTTTGTCAGGCATGCCATAGCTGATTTCACCCGCCATTTCCGAGCCAACCGTACCAGCGCCGACAATAGCAACAGACGATGCTGCTTTTAACTTGGCATGTAAACCTGTAATGACAGCACGGAAGTCATCGATACTATCGCCCGCAGGTTTGAATGCAGCGCCATTAGTGGAGCCCGTCGAGATCACGATATAGTCAGCATCGACCCGTATGCCATCCATTAATGTGACACCGCTTTCATCGACGCTAGTTACCTTGCCGTGCAACACCTTCCCTACTGAAAGAAGATTATCGTAAGGCATTAAAGCTCGATCCAACAGCGTTGTGTTAACTATGGCACGTATCATCGCGGGTGCATGAACGAAGGCTTTTCGTTGCTCTATGAGCGTAACATCTAGATGATTTTCTAATGATTTGGCCAGTTCAGCGCCTAAATATCCGCCACCGACTATTATAATTTTCTTTGTCATTCTTGATATCTCTTATTTTTTTGGGTAAACAATTTCATGCAAACCTTCTGACAGATAGGTCTGGGTGACACCATCACGAGTAACGATGAGCTCTTCCTTGGCTATGTAACGATAAGCATCTTCTCCGGGCATAAACTGTCCTGGCTCAACCATTACTAATTCTTTAAGGTCGATATTGACGATATAGCTTAAATCGCCTTTTGAGCCTGTCAGCGTCAAGCTTTTTGAGAAAGTGTAACCCATCGTTTGTTCGCTCATGGTGTCATTAATGACTGCCGTGGCTTTAACGTTCTCTGGGTCTGTTATCGATTCAGAAGGAGATATGATGAGATTTTCACGGTCAGTGACCAATGCACCAGTCTGCAATATAGTGTCATCAAAATTCATAATGACTGAATAATCAACGGAGATATCAGGTGAATGCACTTTTCCCCAGTACCAGTTTTTTACCATGCCTGCTAGGCTTTTTTCACCCCAGTTATGATCGTGATAGCCAGTGCCTTTTACTTGGATGGTTTCGCCATCCTTATAAAGCTCACCTTCTATATCACCAGAAGGAACTGCAACCGTCCAAGGCATAGGCGTGTCGGTACCTTCAGAGGTATACGGGTGATTACCTTTGTTGAGCGTTAACTTAGCTCCATAACCATCAATCATGGTATAGAACTCCAAATAGTCGCCACAGTCTTTGCAGTACTCTTCTTCACCAAAGGTCACATCGCATTTTTCATAACTCGTTGTGACATCTGCTTCTGTGTATTTTCTTATTCTAGCGATTTCAGATTGCCCCTTAGGGTAGATGTTTAATCTAATAGAAGGCTGCCTTGGTTTTAACCGAGTGTCATTTAGCGAGTACATAACGACAAGGTAGTCGCCATTATCAAAATGGGCGTCGAAGTACCACCACTCCATGTGTTCTTCTCGATTGGTTACTGGGAAATCGATATGTGTTGCGTCTGCTCTAATATAATCCGTCATTTACGAACCTCTTTTAAGTAGGAATTTTACCCAGAAATATCTTTTGGTTAATGAGTGTGGTTCATCGCTTTTAACTAAGGCTGTTTTTGTCACTAAAGAGCATTAAAACATAGTCAACATGTCGCTCTATAACCTCATCAGAAAAAGCATCTTCGCCTGATAATCGTTCGAACTCAGGTGCAAAAGTGAAGATAGAGGTCGCAGCACCAATAAATAAATACCGTATGTGCAAACCATTACCTTGCGGAATCAATCCCAACTCTTGAGCTTGACGCAAAATACTTAATTCAGCTTCAGAACCTGACGTCAGGAATCGATCGGCCAGCCAGTTCAATCGCTCAGAACCATTTTGATTTGCCTGCACCATGAACCGATTAAAATCTGGAACGATGGCGCAAAACTCTATGAAGTTTCTGAGGAGTACACGAATCATGGCATGAGGTTCTATTCCTTTCAGTGCCATAATCCGTTCTTTAGATAGCCTATCGTATCTTTCAAAAACCCATTCCGCTGTGGCCTTCCAAAGTGCTTCCTTACTTCCAAAATGATGAGAAATAAGGGTGTGATTCACACCTGCTTGGCTAGCAATCACTCGGACAGAGACACCTTCAAAACCTGAAGACGCGAACTCAGATAATGCCGCCTCAAGAATTTTTAACTTAGTCTCTTGGGATCGCTCTTGTTCGGAGCGTTTTTTTATTTGCTTCTCATTTTTAGTGTTCATAGTTACCTCAAGATGACCAACTCACTAAACTAAACGATTGGTTAATATATATTACTTCGAAAAATAAAGTTTTAGAATCAACGGTCTATAACATCTAGTTCCAGCCTCATCCAGAAAACTGCCTGTTCTTGGTGATCGGTTAATGCACTCCAAAGAGCGTCTTCACTGATGATGGAACACCTATTATCTGCGCAATCAACCATCAGGTTGCCTTCATGACCGTCTCTCCACTGCTCACTTTGGTAGTAAGTTTGTAGCTCAGACAATAATGTACAGGCTGCCACCCATTTTTTCTGCGCACCTTTTATCTATTCATGTAGCTCATGCTAACGCTCATATTTTTTTGTAGCGCTTGGGCATCAAAAACATTCATTACATTACTCCAGCTTATAATTATAAAAAAACCAATGAAACCGCTCAGATATATTCATAGCAGCGTCATTGGTTGTATTTTATTAAAAGCTAATATGTTAGCCAAATACTTTCATACGATCTTCAACGGGCTGGAACTCTTTGTTGCCTGCTGGCTGCTCAATAGCACCGAACACCATTTGCGCATTCAACTCCCAATCATCAGCAATATTCCATGCCTCAGTAACTTTCTGATCGATGACAGGATTATAATGCTGTAAGTTGGCACCGATATTAATACTTGCCAATGCCGTCCAAATCACATATTGATGCATAGCACTGGTTTGATGTGCCCAGATTGGGAATTTATCCGCATACAAAGGTGCTGCTTCTTGCATGTTTCTCACAACGCCTTTGTCCTCGAAGAACAATACTGTACCCGCACCCGCTCTAAAGCCTGCGATTTTATCTTTAGTACCTTGGAACTTCTCGTCATCACCGACGATAGCCTTAAGTGTCTCTTCAGTGATGTCCCATAATTTTTTATGATCCTCACCGAATAACACCACGATACGTGCCGACTGTGAGTTAAAAGCGGATGGCGTATGCAAGACTGCATGCTCAACCAGTTTAACCACTTCATCGTTAGAAACAGGCAGCTGATCGCTTAGTGCATAGATAGAACGGCGCTTTTCGGCTAGTTGTTGTAAGTCTTTTAAATTTGACATAATTTTCTCCAGTGATTATTTATGAGTCTAAGAACTAAGTTATACAGCTAAATGGTAATCAACCTTTAAAGCTTTGATGTGATTCAGGCGCTGGCAGACGTTGCATGTCAGAGTCGACATTACCAAAACGCTTATGACCGTTATTCCAATCGACAATTGATCTCTTGCTTATTATCCGCGACGAAGTTCCACCAGAGCTATACCATACTGATAGCACGCGCCGCACCACCAGTGTCTGGAAAGATGCTTTGTTCCGTGCTCAGACCCATACCTACGGTCATGACACTGACTTGGTTATTAGTAGTGACTTACTTGTTACTTGAGCTATTTTTATGCAAAATATTACCTTGTGGATTAATCTCAACTCACTAAACTAAACGATTGGTTAATATAAATCAAGTAAATTAAACTAATGTACAATTTAAAAAAAGTTATACAAATTATATAGATGTGCACGGTATACCCCAAGGGAACCAGTTATTTTACCCTTCAAACCTATTAACAGACCACTCAAAACAGACCGATATAATGGAACCACTTAAAATAGACTACGGATACTCCCTCTAACCGCCCAATCAATTACTCTCTGACAGTATTAAATAGTGGAACAATCAATCTGTTGCCTATGTAAATCCACATAATTATTTGGCAATATCGCTGGTATTAACAACTGCTATCTTTACTACTCACTATGACAGGAGTTATCGGCAAGCGCATTTAATATGCCACATGACTTCGCTGGTGCCCTACTGACGCATTTCTGCCGCAAAACATTTAGATGCTGCTTTAACTGTTTTAATTCCTCTATACGTACTTCCACCGCATGAATATGTTCATCCAATAAGGTATCGACATCACCGCAGTCCCTGTTAGGCTCCTCCCAATACTGCAGTAAGGTTCGTACTTCATCCAACGTCATATCGAGTGTGCGACAGTGCAGGATAAACTGTAGACGTTCAATATGGCTTTCACGATATAAGCGATAATTCCCTTCACTACGGGAAGGTTCTGGTAATAGCTTTTCTTTTTCGTAATAGCGAATGGTCTCCACGGTGGCACCAGTGCACTTAGCGAGCTCTCCAATTTTTATTAGCATAGTTATTCCAAAGTTATCTCACAGTTCTCTTGAAGTTATTTCAAAGTCATTTCAAAACCGAAAACATTAAAGTAACTATAAGGTTTAGCCCTAAGGAAATCAAGTTTGTACAGTTATCTAAAAACAGCCTTGACTCTGAAGCCGCTAGAGGGTTCACAATAGCGTTATCAAAAGAACGCTTATAGTAGGACGAATTATTATGCAATATCGTATTGAAGGTATGGACTGTGCCAGTTGCGTCAGAAAGATTGAAACTGCATTAGCACGTATGCCCGGTGTCTCTGACATACAGCTTAATTTTGCGACTGAAAAGTTAGAGCTAACGTTGGACTCTGATTCAGAAACTCAGTTCAGTGATGTCGAAAAAACAATCAAGCGCCTTGGTTTTGGTATATCTGCCACTACCGATCAAGCAATCGCAGCAGATGGCACTGGTGACAATCCGTTAGATACGCAGCAACAGCATTGGTGGCAAACCCGAAAAGGCAAGCAAGTGGTTGGTCTCGGTATCCTGATGAGTGCCGCCTACGCGTTAGCACTAGTTTTTCCTGATTATGGAATGTGGGCGTTCGCTATTGCCGTCATTGTAGGCGTTTTTCCCTTTGCCCGAAAATCTATGACCTTGGCAATGACAGGCACCCCGTTTTCAATTGAAATGCTGATGTCTATCGCGGCAATTGGTGCGCTTATCATTGGTGAAGCTGAAGAGGCTGCGGCTGTTGTCTTCTTGTTTTCAGTCGGTGAATTACTAGAGAGCGTGGCGGCTGATCATGCCCGTGCTGGCATCAGAGCATTGGCATCATTGGTTCCAAAGACTGCGATTTTGCTTGATGCACAAGGCGGACAGCGTGATGTTCCTGCGGTCTCATTGCAGGTCAATGATTTGGTACTGGTACGACCTGGCGATAAGGTATCTGCTGATGGTGTCATTGTGCAAGGTAACTCTAGCCTTGATGATTCGCCCGTCACTGGCGAGTCCATACCCGTTACCAAAGCGATAGGCGACGCGGTATTCGCAGGATCCATCAATATAGAAGGAGCGCTGCAAGTCCGCGTAGAAAAGACCGCTGCTGACAACACTATTGCGCGCATTATTACTCTGGTAGAGCAAGCGCAAGCCTCTAAAGCCCCTACTGCCCGTTTCATTGAAAAATTCAGTCGTTACTACACCCCAGCGGTGATGGCGATTGCCGCACTGGTTATTATCGTGCCGCCGCTAGCGATGGGAGGAGAATGGGCGACTTGGTTATATCGGGGTTTTGCACTGTTGCTAATTGCCTGTCCTTGCGCACTCATCCTATCCACTCCGGCCGCCATCGCATCAGGGTTGGCTGTCGGTACACGTCGCGGCTTACTCATCAAGGGCGGCAGTGCTTTAGAGACCATTGGTCGCGTGAATGTCGTGGCTTTTGATAAGACGGGTACGTTGACTGAAGGCAAGCCTCGCGTTACCGATGTTATTGCCTTTACACAGAGGCACATAGCACAGGGACACATAGTACAAGAGCATATAGGATCTGAGAGTCAAAATGAGGTGTTGGCGCTGTTTGCCAGTGTCGAGTCTGCCTCTAGTCATCCACTTGCAAAAGCGATCATCGATCATGCCAAAGCTACTAATATTTCTATACCAGTAGCTTCTAGGGCTTATGCCACTGCGGGCAAAGCAGTACATGCGACGATAGCTGGGCGTCCGTTAGCCATCGGCTCACCCGTCTACGCAGCCAATGAAACGTCGATATCACTCGAACAAAATGCACAAATTGAAGCACTGCAAAATGAGGGTAAGACGGTCTCCGTGCTGTTCGATGAGCAAAGCCGTGAATTGCTTGGGTTGGTCGCGCTACGAGACGAGTTGCGAGAGGATGCTCAGGCAGGCGTGGCGCAGCTCAAAGCGATGGGTGTGCGCTCTGTGATGCTCACAGGTGACAACCGTCTGACCGCTCAGGCGCTTGCTAGTCATTTAGAGATAGAATGGCAAGCTGAGCTGTTGCCCGAAGACAAACTACGCTTGTTGAATGAGATGAAAGGTAATAGCAAAGTAGCGATGATTGGTGATGGTATTAACGATGCGCCAGCACTAGCAACCGCAGATGTGGGCATCGCCATGGGCGGCGGTACGGATGTCGCCATCGAGACAGCCGATATCGCATTATTAAAAAGTCGCGTCACAGACGTTGCTCATCTCATTGCCCTGTCACGTGCCACCATGTCCAACATTCATCAAAATGTGATATTTGCGCTTGGTCTAAAGTCCATATTTCTAATCACTACTGTACTGGGTATCACTGGGCTATGGATCGCTGTATTGGCTGATACTGGCGCGACCGTATTGGTCACGTTGAATGCGTTACGCTTACTGCGCTTTAAAGGGGCTAGTTAATTGGAACTTGCTCTAAAAACCACTAGGGTCTGTTGAATACTCAAATGTGGTGCTGGCAGTGACTATTTTTTAGACAATATGCAGTGAAATTTTTGATGCCTAGTCATTCTAGGTTAAACAATTTCGCCATATATTGGCAAAAAAGAGTACTGCCATCCAAGACACAGCACCGTATTTATCATGAACCAAGGTTAGTTCCCAGGCATAGAGATATAATTTGGTAATTGCTGTAGACGATTCATCCATGCCTGAATATTGCGATAGCTGTCTATATCAATATCGCCTTCGTGTGCCGTTGAAATGTATGGATAAACTGCGCAGTCAGCAATAGTAGGACGGCTGGCGGCTAGCCAATGGTGACTACCGAGATGATTGTCTATTAAGGTTAAGATGCTATGTGAACGCTCTGAAGCTTGCTCCCAATCACTTTCCAAACCGAACTTCTTAATCAAACGTGCTACGTTGGGGCCATATTGTATCTCATTAGAAGCAACAGACAACCACTGCATCACATCAGCTTGCAGATGTGCTTCACTCGGCCACCATGCTTCACCACCATAATTATTGGCTAGGTATACCAATATGGCTTGTGAGTCTCTTAATATGACGGATCCGTCTTCTAAAATTGGGATTTCTCCCCAAGGATTTAATTTAAGTATTGCTTCTGTTTTGTGTTCGCCATTCATGAAGTCAACAGGCACAATCGTTAAAGGCGTATCGATAAACGAGGCAAATAGCCTTACTTTATAGCAGTTTCCTGATAGCGCTAAATCATACAGTCTCATAATTTTTTTCCTCAGACAGTAGTTGATTAAATTCCAGTACATTTCCATCTGGATCACGAATGAATAACGTAATCCTTCTTGGACCTAATTGTTTAGGGCCTTCTGTGATTTCTATCCCTTCTTTCAGTAGCCAGATTTGTAAGGCAGCTATGTCTTGAATGATAAAGGCTGGATGAGTCATGCCTGGCCTTTTAATCGGTTCATCCAGTAGGACGTTTTTTTGATCTTTTGTTTTTGCGCCATTAAAAATAAGATTGATTCGTACACCAGCCGAAGTGACCATTTCATTCGCCTCACCTTCAGGTATGCGATAGGTTTCTGCGAATCCAAGACGCTCATAAAACGCAATCGCTTCTTGTCGATTACTGACTCTAATACCAACATGATCGTAGGCAATCGCGACTTGTGAATTTGCCTGAGATAAGGTGCTCATAAGATAGTTCTCCTATTGATTTCGACATGTTCAGTATGACATTTTGTTATTTAAAAGATAATACTGTAAATTTGATAATCATATTTTCAATAAATGAGACAATTATGGATCGATTACAAGCAATGTCTATGCTGATCAAAGTCGTAGAACTTGGCAGCTTTTCTGCGGCAAGCAAAAGCTTGAACATACCGCTGCCAACCCTAAGTAGAAAGATATCTGAACTTGAAAATCAGTTGGGTATTCGTTTATTGCATAGAACCACCAGAAAACTGTCTTTAACTGATTCTGGATACGATTATATAAAAGCTTGTAAGAGAATACTGGAGCAGGTTGAAGAGGCCGAAAGTAAAGCGAAAGGAGAGTATTCAGAACCAAGAGGTGATTTGGTTATAACTGCACCCGTTATGTTTGGCAGGCTATACGTATTACCCATTGTTATTGAATTTTTGTCCTTATATTCAAATATAAATGTGCAGCTCTTGTTGTCCGATAGAAATATCAATCTATTCGAAGATGATGTAGATATGGCAATTAGAATAGGCAAGTTGCCAGATAGCACAATGGTCGCGACTCAAGTGGGTCGTATGCGAACAGTGACTTGTGCAAGTCAATTATTTTTATCTAATCATTGCAAGATTGAATCCCCTTATGATTTAACGCACCTCTCCTGCATATCATTAAGTACAGTAATGACCACCCCTTATTGGAGCTACAACCTTCCTGATTCTGGACTCCCCGCTCATGTAGATATTTTACCAAGACTCACAGTCAATGATAGTGACTCTGCGGTTAATGCTGCTATAAAGGGTGTGGGCATCACTCAACAACTGCATTATCAAGTGAAAGAGGCGATAGATAAAGGTGATCTTAATATCATACTAGCTGAGTTTGAACCTGATGAAACCCCTATACATTTGCTGCACAAGACTCGAAAATATTTGCCGCAAAAGATGAAAAGCTTTTTGGAATTTACATCTCCAAAACTAAAGGAGAGACTTCGCGAACTGTCTTGTTAGCGCATTATTACGTCTCAGTAAGTTTATCGATTTACACTAAGGCATGTTATTTATTGATTGATAGACCACTTAAAACGTAAAACATTCTGCGACAATGGCTATGTTGACTAAAAATCTATGCCAACACTCCCTCTACCCGCTCAATCAGATATTCTTTAACCGCATTAAATAGCGGATCTATCAAGCGCCGCTCTGGACAAATCAAATATAGCGGATAGTTTGCCACTTGCCAGCCGTCCAACGCCACTTCAACCAATCGCCCTGCTTTTAAATCTGCAGCTATATCTAACTGTGACTTCAGGGCAATACCCTGGCCTGCCACGGCCCAGCGCCGTACCACATCGCCATCTTTACTTCGCCGATTGCCAGCCACTGCCACACGTTTGGTCTTGCCCTCTTTTTCAAAAGTCCACTCACTCAAGTACTTCTCATCGTGTCCCAAACACAAGCAATTATGCTGAGTTAAGTCTTCAGGGATTTTTGGCGAGCCAATATCATTGTCAACTTTGTCCAAATATGCCTTTGAGGCACATAGTATCGGACGATTGTTCAACACAATCGGTAATGCCACAAGCGATGAATCCTTGGGCGCACCATAACGCAACGCCAGATCAATCTGCTGCCCATATAAATCCACATAGCTGTCTGACATATGTAGCTGCACCGTCACTTTTGGATGGATTTGCATAAAATCATCCAACCATGGCAACACCAAATTTCGCCCCAAATCTGACGATGCAGACAACCGAATCGTGCCTGTCAGCTCGGCATCATTATCATGCAATCCTGCATAAGCGTTATCTAAAATAGCCACCGCATCTCGGCAATGCTTTAAATATTGCTCACCTTTACTGGTCAAACGCAGTCTACGGGTTGAGCGAACAAACAATACCGTTTCGATTTCGGCCTCTAACCGTTTTATTGCTGCACTCACCACCGCTGGCGACAGATCTAAGTGGCGCGCACAGGCAGACAAGCTACCTAAACGAGCAGTTTCAATAAAAATACGTAAATCCTGCAAATTTTTCATTGTGTCGCCTTGGTTAGCTTAGCTGTAATTGAATTAGCGATAACAACGAGTTGCTGACACTAATACATTTATCATTATATAAAAATTATTGAAACTGTTTCGCTAAACCTGCTAATTATCAAAATAATTAATTATAGTAATATGTGTACATAAGATCTACCCCTACATTTGGAGACTCATTATGCACACTATCGAACAGCCTGACACTGCTCTCAACACCGCACTCAACACTGAGCAAAGCGATCACGTAAGCCCACTACAGCAAGCGCGCAACTTAAAACTGCCTTCAAAATCAGACATGCTAAGACGTGCGCCTTCAGTAGAGCATTTCTGGCATCAAAATAGTCAGTTATTTGAGCAGGCATGGACAGAATGGGAAACCATTCAGACGGAATTGCCCGTACTTGATGACTCATTATTTGACCCAACACTACGTGACGCTGTGACACAAGCGTGGAAGACACCTGAGACAGAAATGGCGGTAAAAGATTTGTGGCAAGAGATTTTACCTGGTGTCTACCAAGGGCAGTTTTTTGACCCGACACAACTGTCTCAGCTTCGTCGTTATTTACAAGCCGTGGCAGATGCCAATATTCCAATACGTCCGCCTTATGGTATTGCGTTAAATCGCAATGGAGCGATGCTGGATGCACGATCGACAGGTTATATCGCCGCGCCCCATTTTCAGGCGTTTTATCATGAGATCATGAATCGCTATGTGCGGCCCATCGCTCGCTTACTGTTTGCAGATGTTTATGGCTACGACACTCAAACCTTTGGGTTTTCGATTCAATATCAGCCCACAGGTGACACATCGCTGCAACTCCATACTGATGCATCGGCAGTGACGATAAATATCAACTTAAATTTGATAGCTGAACCCTTTACAGGGTCAGAAGTCGATTTTGTCGATCGCCATTTAGGGCAGACCAAACAAGCCATCTTCGAGCCTGGTATGGCAATTATTCACCGAGGTAATGTGCCGCACGTAGCCCATCCTATTACCAGTGGCACACGCACAAACATGGTGCTTTGGCTGTATGGCGATAATATGCAAGTACCGCGTGGTGTCGGGCTACATAGTGATATTGATGCCAATCAACGATGGACAGTGCCACACAGTCAACCCGATCGTTTTGCACCATTCTAGAGTTCGTTTATCAGTCGATTGCTAGTTGATGAGTAGCAGCTGATTAATCTAATTGATCCGCTATCTGTAGATAACACCTTACTCAGTAGATACTCAAACACATATGACTTTCAAAAAAATATTGAAAGTGTTTTCCCTTGTCGCTACTGGTCGCAGGTAATCAGATTGATTATTATAAACCATGATCGAAAACATCGAATAAATAACACGGCTTTAAAATAAACCGCTTTAAAAATAAATAGGAACAAAAAATGAAAAAGACTATTTTAATCACAGGCAGTACCGATGGTATTGGTAAATTAGCCGCTATCAAACTCGCACAACTAGGCCACAACATCTATCTGCATGGTAGAGATACCGATAAGCTTACCGATGTGGTTGCAGAAGTCAAAGAAGCTGCGACCCAAGCCAATCAACAAATAGACGTTGATGGCTTCGTGGCGGACTTTGCTCAGCTCACTGATGTTAAAAGCATGGCAGACGCTGTTATAAACAAGTTCACCGCAGCGGGCTTGCACTTAGATGTGCTAATCAATAACGCAGGCGTGTTTAAAGTAGCAAATACCCAAACCCCAGAAGGGTTTGATGTGCGCTTTGTGGTGAACTACTTTGCCCCTTACTTATTGACTCAAGCATTGTTGCCTATAATGCGTGCACCAGAGGTTAATGACTCTAAAAATACACCTAGCGACAGCCTACCTGCTCGTATTGTCAATTTGAGCTCGGCGGCGCAGCAAACGGTATCACCGCAAGCTTTAGCAGGACAAAAGGGTTTAAGCGATCAAGATGCCTATGCGCAAAGCAAACTGGCGTTAACCATGTGGAGCATGGCTTTGTCTGAACAGGTCGCTGCTAATGATATCAACGTAATCGCCGTCAATCCTGGCTCATTACTCAATACCCGTATGGCAAACGATGCTTACGGACAGCACTGGTCATCTGCTGATAAAGGGGCTGATATTTTGGTCGCATTGGCAGCGGACGATGAGTTTGCTCATCAAACTGGTCGATATTTTGATAATGATATTAGAGGCAAGCATGGCGATGAACGGGGCGAGTTTGGCACACCGCATAGCGATGCCTTGAATAAAACAGCCATAGCCAAACTCATGCAACAGACTCAAGAAATATTGACGCCCACACTATAACTTTTATTCCATACCCATAAACAAACATTTAGGACTACGACTATGAAAGCAATCGGATATCAAGACAACTTACCTATTAGTAACGAGCTGGCATTACAAGACATTACTATCGACAAACCAGTGGCATCGGGCCGTGATATTTTGGTCGAAGTAAAAGCTATATCAGTCAATCCTGTGGATTACAAAATCCGTGAAGCCAGACCTGCCGCAGAAGGTGAGTTTGCCATTATTGGTTGGGATGCAGCAGGCGTAATCACAGCCGTTGGCGATGAGGTTAGCTTGTTTTCAGTAGGCGACCGTGTCTACTACGCCGGCGATTTGACTCGCTCAGGTAGCAATGCTGAGTATCAATTGGTTGATGAGCGTATTGTCGGACACATGCCTAAGTCGTTGTCATTTCATGAGGCTGCTGCCCTACCCCTAACTACTATCACCGCGTGGGAGATGTTGTTTGATCGCTTGCAAGTACCTGTTGCCCCTAGCGAAAATACTGATGATACAAACACGACTGAGAATCGCCCGTCTGTATTGGTGGTTGGCGCAGCAGGTGGCGTGGGTTCAATCATGACTCAGTTGCTAAAAACCAGAACGCAAGCTGTCATTATTGGTACGGCATCACGAGATGAGAGCGTCAAGTGGCTAAAAACGCTAGGCGCAGATTATGTGATTAATCATCACAATCCGTTGTCAGATGAGCTGCAAAAAACAGGCATTACCGAAGTAGATTATGTGGTGAGCCTTAACAACACCGAAGATCATTATGCTGAAATCATCAAATGCCTAAAACCTCAAGGCAAATTGGGGCTCATTGATGACCCTAAAACCCTAGATGCCAACGCATTGAAACCAAAAAGCTTGAGCCTACATTGGGAATTTATGTTTGCCCGCTCAATGTTCAACACGCCTGACATGATTGAGCAGCATCGCTTGTTAAACCAAGTAGCCACCATGATTGACGCCGGTCAACTAAAAACCACCGTGGCTCATGAGCTGGGTGCCATCACTGCTAGCAATTTGCGCCGCGCTCATCAAATGCTAGAAAACAGAGAAGCCCATGGTAAAATCGTACTTGAAGGCTGGTCTAATAACGCTTAGAACAACAACACACTCATATCAAAAGCTGGCTAAAAACTGAAGCCAGCTGTACTTAAGGACTATTATGAAAACCATTAATGAAGCACTACACTGGCGTTACAGCACCAAAATATTTGATGCAAGCAAAAAAATATCTATCGAGGACTTTGAGCAAATAAAAGACCTATTGCAAATGAGTCCATCAAGCACCAATATTCAGCCATGGCACTTTGTGATTGCAGATGATGACGCAGGCAAAGCACGTATTGCCAAAAGCACTCAAGAGGCCTTTCCTTTTAATACGCCTAAAGTACTAGATGCCTCACATGTAGTGGTTTTCTGTACTCGTATCTATGCGGATGATGAATATTTGCAGTCTGTGTTAGACAAAGAAGATCAAGATGGTCGTTATGCCCAGCCAGAATTCAAAGCACAGATGCATCAAGGTCGCCAATCATTTTTAGACATGCATCGATTCGATAACAAAGACGAGCCGCATTGGCTTGCCAAACAAGTATATCTCAGCATGGGCGGAGCACTATTGGGCGCGGCGCTATTAGGGATTGATACTGTACCGATGGAAGGTGTTGACTTACAGGCACTTAATACAGAGTTCGACTTACGTAGCAAGGGCTATTCTGCCGTGGCAGTAGTATCGTTTGGCTACCGTAGCGATGAAGATTTCAATGCCAAGATACCTAAATCACGCTTGAGTGAAGACGTTATTTTTACTAAGGCCTAGTGTCTGTTAAACATTCAAACCATTACGACCGCTCATGCATAATGGTGAAAGGGTTGTTCTGCCGATATATTGGCAGAACAACCCTTTTTTTTGTCAGTCGCTAATTTATATAGTCAGAGAACATAGTAAGAGAACTAAGCCATGTCATCATTTTAAAAATAGTAATAACAATGAGATTATTCGCCGCTAAGATCTTTATTAACGCAAATCATCCACCACGGCAAGTATTGCCACTAACGACGCTTCACCTAATTTAGCAGAGCGCTCCGGTGACCAACCCATCTCATCATCAGGCAGATTATCATTGTCTTTAAATGGCATCTCCAAGGTATTGGCAAGGCAGTCAAAATATTCAGCCACCCAGTTGGTTGCAACCGTCATATTGGCAGCACTCGGTGCATCAATCTCATAGCCAACTTCAGACTGGAAGTCAGCACTGGCAAGTTTTAACACGTCTGAAAATCTATCTCGCAGTGTGGCCAATCTGTCGTTATAACTTGGCGTCCCTTGAGAGCCAGCAAGGAATACGTACGGCAATGCCTCGTCACCATGCACGTCATAAAAAAGATCAACGCCAGTTTCTTTCATCTTATTAATCACATGAAATACTTCAGGGCTTTTCTCTAAGCTTGGGCTTTCCCATTCACGGTTTAGATTAGTCCCTACCGCATTGGTACGCAAGTGCCCGCGCACGCTACCGTCGGGGTTCATATTGGGCACAATATAGACGTTCGCTTTACCCAATAATGACTTAGCTGTGGCATTGTCGCTGTCTAATAAGCCATATAACAAACCCTCGACCAACCATTCAGCCATCGTTTCACCTGGATGCTGACGGGCGGTAATCCATATATTGCGTTTATTGACATCGCTATTGCTGTCATCACCAATTTTAACTAAGGTCAGATCGTGCTTATCAAGCGTTTCCCCTAAATGCTCTAACGTTACCAATGGATGGGTCTGTACCGCAGCAAGCAAATCTTGATGACGCTCATAGCTGTAGGGCGCAAAATAAGCAATTTGAATGGTTTCGCATTCTAACTCTGCCACGATGGTTAATTTGCCCTCTTTATAAGAAGTTGGTAGACGAAACCACTGCTGACGGTCATAAGACGCAACCGCTTGGTAATTCTCCCACCCTTCCAAATAAGACGCCTCTCCTGCATTCATGATATTGAGAATATACTGCTCTCCTATCTGGCCGGACAGACGAAAATTAAACCACTGAAAAAACTCTTCGCCAACGTCTGGACGAATCGCTAATTTAATGTCTTTTTTATCGTCTAAATTAATAATATCAATATTACCTGCATCGAAATTAGCCGTGATATGCATAGTCTTTCCTTAATAAATTATTATAGTTGTGCCCTAAAAAGCATGTAGTCAATCCTCTATAAATTGGATACGGTGTCAGTCTCGCTTAGTCTACTAATTGTAGTACTTTCACTCGGCTTCCTCGTATCCAAATTATATTGAACCGACTATATAAAGATGTAATAGAGTGCGCCAGCCTGTTTCGCTCTAGCAATGCCATCAAATAGTTTACTTCCAATCGCTTAGTTCTACCAGTTAGATAACGTATTCGTCGCTATTTCTAACCCAAATACTAAACAACCATTTTCAGACTGACCTTATCACCCAATGACTGCATGACTGCTTCTAATTTGATTTAACGCTGTCACTCTATCTCTTTTTGGTCATGGCAAATTCTTTTTCAAGTTATAAATTTACCAAGCCCACTACGCTTTTAGCATCGCTCAGAATCTGCAAGATGACAATATTGTCATTTTGCAGTCATGCTCCTGTCAGAAACTTTTATTTATACTTTAGACAGATTCAATAACTTCAACTATCAATACTATTATCAAACCAAAAAAAGGATTAATTATGTGGTTATCTAAATCAATCGTAGCATCCGCTATTGCCTTAGTCGTTTCAACCTCTGCTATGGCACATGATCCAAAAATGCATGCTGAAAAAGATCAGATG
This sequence comes from Psychrobacter sp. SCQQ22, assembly GCF_015864605.1. Taxonomy (NCBI): domain Bacteria; kingdom Pseudomonadati; phylum Pseudomonadota; class Gammaproteobacteria; order Moraxellales; family Moraxellaceae; genus Psychrobacter; species Psychrobacter sp. SCQQ22. Next base: position 88,042 of record NZ_JADYWZ010000004.1, on the reverse strand, counting down.
AATTGTGAAAAAATGGAAAAGCACATGCAGATGATGGAAAAAATGGATCATAGCAAGATGGATATGAACGATCCATCAATGAAAGCAATGATGGCCAATATGGAAAAAATGAAAGCGATGTATAAAAAACACTGTGTTACCAATAACAGCGCTTCTTAAGAAATAACTTTGTTCAACACTCATCATGACTTAGTCGATTTTATTCATTAGATAGTGGTGAGTGACAAAATAGTTTTTTTGGATGAACGTATGAAATTTTTATTGGGCGTAGTATTCACTATTGTAGCCATTGTAATTGGTATTTTTGTTGTTATCACAAGTGGTATCGTCAACGTTGGTGCTGATCAGAAACACAGTCCAATCGTCTACAACTTATTAGAAACCGCTCGCAATCGCTCAATTCAATGGGCAAGTAAAGATATCCTGGTTCCAGATTTAGAAAAGGTAGAAATGATAAGCTCAGGTGGCGCAGACTATAAAGATATGTGTGCAGGCTGTCATCTATCACCCGGTATCACAAGTACAGACTTGAGTAACAACCTCTATCCGAAACCGCCAAACTTTACCAATGTAGATATCGTTGAGCGCTACCAAAGTGAGGCTGGTGCAAGACAAGGATTTTGGGCCATCAAACACGGTATTATGGCTTCTGGAATGCCCGCTTGGGGCGCCTCTCATGATGATGACAGAATGTGGGCGATGGTGGCTTTTATCAGAGAATTACCCAAACTGAATACGGATCAATATACGATGTTGACCACTAGATTCGATGACGAGATATTAGATATGTCACTCACTGACGCGACTATGGCACACTGAGCAACATAGATTAAAACCTCTGTTGCTTTGACCATACACAGAGTCAAATCTGTTAGATATAAGAACTCTAAATACAAGACTTCTAAGTGCAAGGTCTCTAAGTACAGAGTCTCTAAGTAAAAAGCTGCTAAATAAAAAATGTCTATGCCTTATAAAGTGACGCAGCTTAACAAGGCTGGCTCAACAGCTATTTATGCAATCATTGAATCGCCGCAGTATCAGATATATTTTGATTGACGGCTAAGATAGCTCATTCTGTTCTATTAATGAGCCAACAGTTATATGAACTCAACTCCCATTTCACGGATTAAGTTAGGTGAATTATTATGAACAAAAATATGCTTAACCGCAGGCGTTTCTTAACAGGGTCTTCTACTTTGTTAGGGGCATCCATGCTATCTACGCTGCCGTCTATTGCCAATAGTGCGCTCGGTAAAGGGCAACAAAATGTAACCGTCAACAGTGATAAATCTGACCATATCGTACCCATCTTAACTGGCAACGAGTTTGACCTTTATGTCAGCAAAAAGCCCGTTATCGTCAATGGCAAGTCGAGTATGGCAACACTGATTAATGACTCATTGCCAGCACCAACGCTAAAGATGCGTGAAGGCGATACAGTCATCATCCGTGTTCATAATAAAATGGATGAATCAACCTCTATCCATTGGCATGGTTTGCTCGTTCCATTTGAGATGGATGGTGTGCCAGGTATCAGCTTCGATGGTATTCCTGCGAACAGCACCTTTACCTATACATTCAAACTTAAACAATCAGGCACCTATTGGTATCACTCACACAGTGGGTTCCAAGAACAAACCGGTATGCTGGGTGCCATTGTGATTGAGCCAAAAGGCCGTGAGCGTCATCCAGTCGCTGAAGACCACGTTATTGTGCTCAGTGATTGGACACACCGCGATCCGCATAATCTCTTGAAACTCTTAAAGCAGCGTGCTGACTTTGATAACTACCACTTGCCAGACTTCAAAAAGCTATTGTCTGATATTGCCGCAACAGATCTAGAAGCCGCTCATGATAAGCGCAAAATGTGGAATAAGATGCGCATGATGCCAACGGATTTCACCGATTTGTCTGGTGAAAAAACTTTTACGTATCTGATGAATGGTAAGACCACAGCAGCCAATTGGACACAGCTAGTGAAAGCGGGACAGCCCGTCAAACTACGCTTTATCAACGCCTCAGCACAGACGATATTTGATGTGCGTATACCGGGTCTCAAAATGACTGTGGTGGCAACAGATGGTATTGACGTCGCACCTGTCGATATTGATGATTTCCGTATTGGCGTAGCTGAGACCTATGATGTCATCGTCACGCCTACTCAAGACGCGCATACCATATTTGCCCAAAACATTGATCGTTCAGGCTATGTCTCGACCACGCTTGCAACCAAAAAAGGTGCTCGTGCCGCAATACCTGCTATGGATAAGATCGAATGGCTAACCATGGCCGATATGATGGGTGCGATGGGTGCTGATGGTTATAAAGCAAAGCACGCCAAAACAGAGTATGACTTCAAATCTGATATGCGTGTCGACAGTCCACGTATGAACCTCGATGACCCCGGTATTAACCTGCGTAATATCAATCGTGACGTGCTGAATTATAGTCAGCTACGCTCTGTCGATGAGGCAATATTTGCAGAGCAGCGCAAACCTACTAGAGAGATCGAGCTACATTTAACAGGTAACATGGAGCGCTATATTTGGGCGTTAGATGGTGTCATGTTTAAGGATGCAACCCCTGTCAATATTAAGCCTAACGAGCGCGTACGTATTACCTTAGTCAATGACACTATGATGAATCACCCTATGCACTTACATGGTATGTGGAGTGATTTGCGCACGCCATCTGGAGACTTTCAGGTACGTAAACATACGATTGTGGTGCAACCTGCGCAAAAGATTAGCTTTGATGTGACGGGTGAATTTGGGCGATGGGCGTGGCATTGCCATCTGCTTTATCACATGGAAGCTGGTATGTTCCGAGAAGTTGCCGTTGTTTAACAAACCTTCAAATATGAGGCTTATTATGAAAATATCTAAGAAAAATCTGCCATTTATTGGTTTGTCATCGCTAGTCTTGCTCACATCCTCTTTTGCAACAGCTGCTGAGATGTCTGATATGGATCATAGCGGCATGGATATATCAGGTGATATGTCTGGTATGGATCATAGTGGCATGGATATGTCAGGTGATATGTCTGATATGGATCACAGTGGTATGGACATGTCGGGCGATATGTCTGATATGGATCACAGCAGCATGGATATGTCTGGTATGGATCATAGTGGCATGGATATGTCAGGTGATATGTCTGATATGGATCATAGCAGCATGGATATGTCGGGCGATATGTCTGATATGGATCACAGTGGCATGGATATGTCAGGTGATATGTCTGATATGAATCACAGTGGCATGGATATGTCAGGTGATATGTCTGATATGGATCATAGCAGCATGGATATGTCAGGTGATATGTCTGGTATGGATCACAGTGGCATGGATATGTCTGGTATGCAAGGGGGGCAGCCACCAGCCGATGCTCGCAGTCCAGACTATTCAAATGGGGTTCCCTACGGACAGTATGGTAAGCCAATGATGATGGGCAGCATGCCATTATGGGGAGTGTCAGTAGACGACTTGGGCTATCAGTTTGATGAAGACCAAATCAACTTTGAGGCGACGGGTTGGTACGGTACTGATAGCAATCGTATAAGACTACGCACGGAAGGTAGTGCTCAGACTAAAGATGATAAAGAAATAGATAGCTTGAGCTCGCTTGCTTATTGGAAACCACTGAGCATTTTTTGGAATGGTGAAGCTGGTGTCGCTTACGATACTGAAAACGATAACGCTGCAGTGATGGCAGGTATTGTCGGCACCGCGCCTTATTTCATCGAAACCGATGCGAGAGCCTACTTATATACCGATGGTCAACTTCGTCTTGATTTAGGTGCAGAATACGAATGGCGTTTGGATCAGCACTGGGTGGTCATACCGGAGGTGGGGTTGACTGCCTTTAGTAAAGACGACCATGATAATGGTATTACCAAGGGCTTTAATGAGATGGAAGCTGAGATTAGGCTGACTTACGAGATGTTCAGTCGCCAGCTAGCTCCTTATGTGGGTGTTAGTTATGAGACAGTGCTTGGCAAGGCTCGTGGTCAACGGCGTCAAGAAGATGAATCGATTGATAGCAGTAGTTTGACTGCGGGGGTCAAATTCTGGTTTTAGCTTTCTGCTCGTTTTAACCCAGTATGAGATGATTAGCTGTAGACACTTTTAGTATTTTTTACTAGGCGTGCTTCAACTTACACAACACTCTCAAGACTGGGTGCTAAACCTTCACTATCTATGACTTCATTCACATCTATAAATGACGTTTTATCCAGATTGCCAAGATTGTAGCCTGCAAACTCATGATATAAAGCGACCACATCACCCATGATTAAAAGTGCAGGTGTTGGCAGTTTTGCTTCAGCTTGCCGATCAGCGATATCACTTAATGTACCGATAAGTACCTGCTGCGTTGGCATACTGGCATGGCTAATAATGGCAAAAGGCGTCTCACTGTCGCGCCCACTTGCTATCAACCCTTGTGTCATCTCATGCAAACGGTGCAAACCCATGTAAAACACAACTGTCTGGCTGCTGTCCATTAGCTCACTATAATCATTATTAGGCGCGCCATTTTTTTTGCAAGCAGTGACAAACTTGACCGACTGAGCATGGTCACGGTGCGTTAGTGGAATCCCTGCACGGCTAGCAGCAGCACTTGCGGCAGTGATACCTGGAATAGACTCAAAATGAATGCCATGACGCACCACTTCCTGTAGCTCCTCACCACCACGTCCAAAAATAAAGGGGTCGCCACCTTTTAAACGAACCACTATCTTGCCTGCCAGCGCGTGTTTGACCAGTAGCTCATTAATGCTTTCTTGTGGCAATGCATGGTTGGCGCGGCGCTTACCAACGAATATTTTTTCAGCCGTAGTCGCGCACATATCCAAAATATCTTCAGACACCAGACTGTCATACAACACCACCTCTGCACGCTGCATCACTCGCCACGCTTTTAAGGTTAAGAGTTCAGGGTCACCAGATCCTGCGCCAATCAGATGCACAGTGCCTCTTTTGGTGCAAGTTTGCACGTTTTCTGCGCAGTGTTGACCCATTAGCTGATAGGTCTCATGCGTTGAGGTAGCGGCAGATATATTGGTCATGATGGTGACTCCTGATAACAGCGTGAATACAGCAAAATGGGCAACCAAAAGCAAAGTTGTGAATAAACCCCTACTCTAAAATAGCTTATTGTTCATAACACAACACTCAACCAGTAATTGCATATAAAAGGTTGCAAGCGACGTGCCACACGACTATCTAAGCTTGCGCCAAGGGGGCACATTCTGCGATTAATGCATTGATTTGCCCCACGCAAGAGCCACAATTGATACCTGCTCGGCACTGCTTACCCACTGCCGTCGCACTAGTACAACCATGCTGTGTGATAGCGTTGAGAATGGTGTTTTTTCCAACTGACATACATGAGCACACTAAAGGTCCTGGATCGACATAACCGCTGGCAGGACGCCCCGCTAGCAACCATTTATATCGTTGATTGACAGGTATTTGACTGGTATCCATAAAGCAGCTATCGAGCCAGCGTACACTCGGTAATTGTTTTTGCGTTGGGGCAACATAAACAGCCATAATCAGTTGTGTACTGGGCTTTTCATCATCAGATACTTGACGATTTATAGCAGGGTTATTTGAGTCTATCTCAGGTGCAGATTGCGTCACAATAAAACGCAATTGATTCTGTACATTATCGACCGTAAACGCCGTATGCATGACATGCTCTTGAGAGTTTGGCTGTGATAATGATTGCATAGATGCTATAAACTGCTGCCAAAACTCGGGGCACGCTAAGGTACTGCTAGCCTCCACCATCGGGCTAGCGAGATTGATCAAGACGCTGTTACTTTGATGACTCAAACTCCAAGTGAGTGCAGGTAGTGCCTCTGACAAAATATTATTTGAATGTATCTCACATTTTGTTTCAGACAATTCTTTCTCTGACACTTTGGCAGAAAAATTGGCCAAAATAGTACGTAATTGCACTATAACGGCGTCTTGCCACTCAGGATGCACCAAAATCTTGCCAAATGATTGCATAGGAACGGGCGTGACACTAATCGCCGAATTTTTGAGCTCTGGCTGCCCTGAATGCGGATCGACGACAGTCGGAATAATGGGACCTACACGAGCGAAGCTAGCAAAAGCATTGCTCCAATGCATGGGCATAAATGCATCACCAACGCGCAACGTATTGCTAATGGCAACTTGCGCCATCACGGTACTCGCTGGCTTATTACTATCTTTAGCCGTGCTCATCGCGATATCACTGACTATGCCATCACTGGTCACGCCGTTCTCATAGCTTTCATACTTTCCGTAGTTTTCATACCTACGATGCAGTTGCACAAAGTCATTGTCTTGAACACCTAGCTGCCGTGCATCATTAGGATGTATGGTCAGAGTCGGTACTGGCTGATGTTGATTTAACTGCGGTGCAAGGCCAGTACGAGTCATGGTATGCCATTGATCACGCAGCCTGCCCGTAATCAGGCGTAAATGAATCGCTTGGCTTTCAGATTGATTATCATGCTCAAGCTCTTGTTTAGAGGGCGATTGATTCTCACCAATCGGTTGAGGGGGATTCCTTCTTTGACGTCGATGCACATTGGCTATGCTCGCTTCATTAGAGGGCGTAATAGCGATTAACTGTGCCTTAGTAATAGTAGCAGCGGAATTAATGATCTCGTTTTCTAAAGGTTTTATCTTATCAATCATAGAGATACGCGTGCCACCCCATTGAAATGGTAACAGCTCTTCGTATGCTTGCTGACTGAGTGCGATTGGCTGATGTGCTTGATTGCGGTTCTGATTAATATGCTGGCTAATATGTTGTTGAGCAGGTTTATCGGCTGGCACCTCATCTGTCATTAAAGCAGACAAGTCTTTGCTAAGATTCAGGTAGCGAGGATAGGTCTTATTAGAATTGGATGGGCTTTGGTTGTGCGTATTGCCATAAGCGGTCAATGCCACATGCTCATTAAATATCTCACTTGGGTGTTGGTAATCAAATTCCGTTAACCCCATGCGTGTGGCAACTTGAGACAGTATCCACCAATCTGGTTTGGCAAGCCCTGCTGCAGGCATTAATGTCCGCTGTCGAGAGATGCGCCGTTCAGAGTTGGTGACCGTTCCAGATTTTTCGCCCCACCCTTGAGCAGGCAATACAATATCGGCACACTTCACCGTATCACTGTCTACCGAGCAATCAGAGACAATCACCAAATCACATGCAGCAAGCGCTTGGCGAAAATTATCAGCATCTGGCAAACTGACTACAGGGTTAGTGGCCATAATCCAAATGGCCTTGATACGACCATCCAATATGGCAGCGGCAGCATCGCAGGCTTTCACACCCACGTTTGGGGAGATAGTCTGAGGCGACTGCCAAAAATCTGCCACAAGCTGCCGGTGATCGGCATTTTCTAGTTCTAAATGCGCCGCCAACAAATTAGCAAGGGCGCCTACTTCTCGTCCACCCATTGCATTAGGCTGTCCAGTGAGTGAAAACGGACTGGCCCCTACTTTGCCCACACGCCCTGTGAACAAATGAGTGTTGATAATGGCGTTGACCTTATCGGTTCCGCTTTGCGATTGGTTGACGCCCATACTAAAGGCAGTGACTGTTTTATCAGTGGCGGCAACGCATTCATAGAACTGGAGGATACTTTCCGCAGACACTTGACAAGCACTGGCGACTTTATCAATGCTCCATGCTTTGGCCGCATTTACCGCATCATCAACGCCCAAGCTTTGGCTAACATATTCATCATTCTGGCAACCCTGCTGATCTAGGTAATGCAACAACCCATTATATAAATGTGTATCCGTGCCCGCAGCAATTGGTAAATGCAAATCGGCAAACTCGCAAGAGTCCGTACGGCGCGGATCTATCACAATCAGTTTTTTATTAGGATTGGCTTTTTTGGCGGCTAAAAATCGACCAAACAAAATAGGATGGCACCATGCCATATTGGAGCCTACCAGCACTAATAAATCACAAGCCTCTAAATCCTCGTAATTACCCGACACAAGGTCTGCGCCAAACGCGCGTTTGTGCCCAGCTACTGCGGATGACATGCACAGCCGAGAGTTGGAGTCGATGTTATTATTACCGATAAACCCTTTTATAAATTTATTGGCGACGTAATAGTCTTCAGTCAGTAATTGACCTGAGACATAAAACATAATGCTGTCTCGCCCGTATTTGGCGATGGTGTCATTTAAACGACTGGCTACGTCATCTAAAACGGTGTCCCAGTCTATCTGCTCTATCAGTGGCTTGTCAGATAGGTTTCTAGCATTAAAATTATTATCCAATTGCATAGGCTGATGCTGTTGCATGACTGCTTGCTTGTTTTGATAATATGGCTCGGTCAAGCGGCGTGCGGTGCCCAATGTTTGTGCCAGCGCACTCCCTTTTGAGCACAATTTACCAAAGTTAGCCGGATGTTCAGGATCTCCTTTGACGCTCAGCACCTCTGTTGCATTCACGCTCGCTAACACACCGCATCCCACACCGCAATAAGGGCACGTCGTGCGGATAGTAGTGATCGAGCTATTAATCAAATTACCATTAGATAACGACGGTGCTTTTTCTGTATTTTTGGCGGCGCTTATGTCACGTGTTTCAATGACGTGGCCTGTCGTTTTTTGTACGCTATTAGGTAGGTTGTTCGATTTATTAGCTGACACTACTTTGCTAGCAGCAGATTGATTGGCGGTAGCATCATTCATAATGCATCCTCTAACAGTTCGGCCACTTTATGATGATTGACGTTCTTGTCTGTATCATTAAATTCTACATCTACTTCCGTAGTTAGCGAATTGTTAAGCGTAATTTCGTCCAAATGACAATATGCTTCGCCAAATATGAGTGTGTCTTTGATGGGCGTAATATCAACATTATCTATAATCAACTGACTGTAAAAGCTACCGTCGCTGGTGTCCCCATAAAGTACAGCGCCAATGAGTTTGTTTTCTTTGAGGTACAGACAATGATAATGGTTTAAGTCAGGCTGACGATATACGAGGGTCTCAACAGTATCAGCGGCTTCGTCATCAAAAGCGATTTGTCCTGCAGAAAATGCCGACATACCAGATACTTTCAATTTTAATGACAGCGGTTTACTTACAAAAGGAACCCAGTGATCTGGCACGGTGGCTTTGCCATCTATCACATTTATATCGTTTTCTATCAAGTCATCTTTTAAAACCGTGACCAACGTATCCACTTGCTGATTGACCGGCGCCACCATTCCAAATAGCTCGCCCTCTCGCTCTATACACTCACCAATGGCATAAACATTGGGACAACTGGTGTGCATAAAATTATCGACCACAATACCGCGATTAACCTCAAGCCCGCTTTGTTTGGCAAGCGCTGTATTGGGTATCACACCCACTGCCATCACGATAAAATCGGCCGCTAGCGTATGCCCGTCCTTTAAAGACAATCCGCATACTTCTCCTGCATCATTCATCTCAATGGCCTCAGTATGGGCAGAAACTGCGAGATCAACCCCTCGGCGACTGAGCTCAGCTTGCAAAAGCTCGGCCGCTGGCAGGTCTAGTTGGCGATTGAGTACATAACCGTCCATATGAATGACCGTCATGCTCGCGCCCTGTGCCGCTAACGCGCAGGCAGCTTCCAATCCCAGTACGCCACCGCCAATCACCAACCCCGTTTTTCCTTGACGGGCATAGTCCATCAGAACGGTCACATCGGCAAGGTCTCGAAACACATGCACGCCCTTAGCTGTGTGATTGGGGAATGGAATGACTCGGGCAGTTGATCCTGTGGCCATTACTAACTTGGTATAGTTGAGTGTTTGCCCATCATCTAGCTCAATACACTGGCACTTGGTATCTATTGTCTCTACCGCAACCCCAGCCAGTACGGTGATACCCAGCTGCTCATACTCTGAGTTGTCATATAAATAAGTATCTTCAAACGCTGTGTCGCCAGCCAATACTGGTGACAACATAATTCGGTTATAGCCCACGTGCGGCTCTTTACTGATTAACGTAATTGGCAAACGGGATTTATCATCATTCGATTGTGTGCGAGCAAGCTCAATGGCAAAGCGACTGCCTGCCATGCCCGCCCCGATAATAACGATGCCAGCGTTTTGTTGATGTTCTGATGCTAAGGTGTGAGTGTTGGTATGAGTATCTACCCTAGTGGAGGCTTGCGACATAGATAGCGACATAAACAGAAAATTCCTTAGCCGCGCGGAGCAGCATTGAATGCAAAACAGCGTGTCATGAAAAGTACGCCAACAACAATAAAATGATGACAAACTCTATGAAGCAAATGCCATGCCATACCAGTAGAGGGTTACGCTTAATGAGGGGTTCTGGGTCACGGCTATGTGCCTTATTATCGGGGTTAAAATCCTGTAAAAACTCACCAATGGCTTGATAGCGCGCGTTGGTGTTGACATGCAGCGCACGCATGAGTGCCTGTTGGCTGGCGTCAGGTACGTTCTGCTGCCGTAGCGGCTGCGCGGGCATTAGTAATGTTTGATTTGGCATCATTAGTGTTTGGGTATTAAATGGCAATTGCCCCGTCAGCAATTCATAGCCAATCACTGCAATCGAGAACAAGTCAGAATGCACGCCTTTTGGTGCATCGGTGTAATATTCTGGTGCAGCATAGTGCAAATCACCATTTGGTGGTCGAGTGCTGTCTTTTAAGATATAGGAACTGGCGGAACCAAAATCAATCAGTTTAACGGCGCCAGATTTGGTTAAAAGGATGTTTTCGGGTTTGATGTCTTGATGCAACAGATAGTTGCGATGCATGACTCGAACCGCCATGCCAATTTTGGTGAGTAAATCAAAGGTTTGCCACACATCACAAGGCGCATGACGATCCATAAAGTCCCGTAAACTCTCACCAGCGATATATTCAGTCAAATGATATAAGTATGTGGTACTCGCTGGCACCGGATAGTATCGCAGCAGCCCCGACTCACTGAGGCCAGAACCCACGTTATGACCAATATTGTTGGATGCAGGACTGATAGGCAATCGATTGGGGTCAGCTTGATTGTAAGCCGACTCGCCCGCGCGGCGATGTTTTGATAGGCTCAAACCAATTTTACGTTCTTTTAAAAAATCACGCAGATAATGGCCATCGGCCACAGAGTCTAAACTGGGCGATTTTAAGACAAAGTCGCGGTTGTATTCATCTTGTACCCAGTACACATGACTGCGAGCTGTGCGGGCAATGATACCAATCACAGTAAAGCCGTCAATATGATCGCCTATCTGTAAGTCGGTTGGCAACTGGTAGCGATTCACATCATGTATGACCGTATCCAGATTATCAAAGTCAATGCCATTCAAATGACCAATACCCTTAACGCCATTGATAGAAGTAAAATGGGCTGACCGTGTGTTCATACTCAGCATAACCATGCTTAGATTGTCATGACTGCCTGCACTAAAGGCTTGCTCGCACACGGCTTGACTGGTATTGAAACCTAGCGGTAATTTGTGTGTGGTTGCCATCAACTGAAATATATCAGTCGCACTGCTGCACAGCTCAAATTGCAACTCTGTGGGCTCTATATGCTCATAAACCCCATCTGTCATGATAGCCAAACACTCGTTTTGATGAAGGGTAAATACCGATTGTTGTAGCTCTAACTGGCTATCTGCGCCGATAGCTGCAGCAAGCGCTCCTTTGTCTTGGCCACGATGAACGCGGTGATCTTTGCTCAATACTGTCAGACAATCTACCCCAACGCGGTATATTCGAGAGTCGCCTGTATGAAACAGGTGAATACGGTCACCGATACAGAGCAAGCCTGATAACGTAGATAACAACGGCGGCACCCGTTGATACGCTTGAGGAAAATATAGGATATCGTTGGCTTTGTTGACTGCTGTTTTGATGAGACTAGCGACTTGATCGTCGTCAAAACTGATGGATGACGTCTCATCTTGTGAGTGTGCCAGTGCGGTCAACCCCAATGTTATTTTGTGAGCAATAGTATTGACCACTAGTCGACTTGCCTGTTTTGGAAACTGGCAAGCACTGACCCCATCTGCCATGAGCACCAATAACGGGGCTGATGAGGGTGGGTAGGATCTTGCGTGAGATATTGAGCGATTGGCACTAGATGATTCTTCACCTGAACATCGATAGGGCAAGCAGGTGGTAATAAGTACACTGTCTTGATTTTCCGTCTTGCGACCTGCCATAGTGAAAAAATCAAGCCACCATAATGCAGTGCTATCATCAATATCCTTACTGTCACCAGTTTCATCAATAGCAACAAACTGACATGACCCTGTTGATGACGAATTATTGATATTAGCTACCGTCTCATCCGCATTTTGACTATTGTTTCTATTGGCGTGTGCTATCGTCATCTGTCTTCACCCCGTACTATCTATGACTCACTTGTATTTCGGCAAATGTACCATCTGGCATTTCTTCAATAATGATGCCTTCTGGCTCTTTTAAGAAAAACAAAGCAAAGAATCCAGCCACTGCTGTCGCGGCAATCACAAAGAAAAACACCTGATAAGACACCAGACTCAGCACCGTTAAATACACCACTGATCCAACATTACCATACGCACCTGTCATCCCTGCAAACTGCCCTGTCATGCTGCGTTTGATCAGAGGAATTACTGCAAACACTGCACCTTCACCAGCTTGTACAAAGAAGGAGCAAAACATCGTAATTAATAGCGCCAATGCAAGTGGCCACGTTGAGTCAAGGAAGCCCATCAACAGATACCCGATGGCCAAACCAGCTGTCAAAATCAACAAAGTTATTTTGCGACCAAACTTATCACTGAGCCAACCGCCGCCTGGACGTGACATGAGGTTCATAAAGGCATAGCTCGATGCCAATACCCCTGCCATCACAATCGATAAACTAAAAGTTTCTTGATAAAACAAAGGTAGCATCGACACGACGGCAAGCTCTGAGCCGAACGTAGCAAAATACAAAATATTTAAGATACCTACTTGCTTAAAATCATAACGATGCGCCACTGGTACAGGTGTGGTGAAAACCTCTTTATTAAAGCGGTAGCTACTGATGAACTCGTAAACATACAGTATCGCAAGGCCAATATAGACCATAGTGACACTAGACTGGCTCAGTAAGCTCACACCATCAGGTGATAGTTTCCATGCCAATAATGCCAATGCCAAATACATAGGCAGTTTAAAAACCATCATTAACCAAAAATCACCCGATGACGTCACCATCATGGCACCTGATTTTTTGGGTTTAAAATAAGTAGCCCCTTTGGGTGTATTACGCGCCATCTTATAAAAAATGATGCTATAAAGTGCCATCACGACCCCTGATGTGGCTGTTGCATAACGCCACCCTTCATCACCACCGAAAACTGCTGCTGCACCAATCGCTATAGTTGGTAATAACAATGCCGCTGCTGCCGAGCCAAAATTACCCCAACCGCCATAGATACCTTCAGCCGTCCCCAATTCATTGGTTGGAAACCAATCACTCATCAAACGAATACCCACCACAAAACCTGCACCCACAAAACCCAGTAAAAACCGAGACAGCGCCAAGGTGTTGTAATCCTGCGCGAACGCAAAGGTAAAACAAGGAATAGCGCCAATGGCTAAAATGGCGGTATATACAATGCGAGGGCCAAAACGGTCTGTCAGCATCCCGATAATCACACGGGCAGGAATGGTCAATGCTACGTTTAAAATGAGTAACGTTTTGATTTGGTCTTTACTCAGATTGAGTGTTTCTCCAATCGCTGATAAAAATGGTGCATGGTTGAACCATACAAAAAAGGTAAGGAAAAATGCCATCCAACCTAAATGAAGGATTTTATTTTTACCCGTAAATGACAAAACATTAAGCTTGTCTTTACTAGGTGCAACGGGGGCTGATGATGACATAGGCAACTTCCTCAAATGATTAACTTCAGGGTTCTGACAACGTACTAAAGGTACTAAGTGTTCAAAAAATGCAGTATTCAAATATGATAAGTAGCAATGTTTCAGGCGGTGCAATGGTTATGCCAGTTATTTGTGTACGCTGCCAAATCTGTATAAAGACCAACGCTTATTGAGTCTCTAGGCGCCTTTACTGGCGGGTCTATAACCATCATCACACCTGACGCTTATGCTAATAAAGCATTAACACAGCAGGTTTAAAACACTCCATCAGCCTCCCTTATAAACAGCAATAACATCCAACGTGGGGCACAGCAGTATCTATTTTGGTGCATTAACTTCTGACATTGCAGTCGGCAACAACGGTATCTATCCTGATTTTTGGTAAGTAATGGAGCTAGCCATACTCACGTAAAAACCTTTGTACATAAGCGACTGGTCCTGATAAAGCATACCTTTCTATCTAATAGCAACGCGCAAAAACTCAGTCAATCAAAGTGCCATGGCATGATTATTGAATGCTCTGTAATAGTAGGTATTAAATGCTGTTTATCAGCTGTTGTTGAGAAACGAAACCGTTTATAGCGTGATAAAAAAATAAACGATGACCGTATCCAACCAGCCCCATTACTAAGGACAGACGCATGAGTAGCACTGCATTGAGCACAGAAAGTAAAGGCAATTTGGTGGTGATTGGCAACGGTATGGTCGGTCATCACTTTATTGAACGAGCAATTGAGCAAGGACTACACCAGCAATTTGACATTCATGTATTTGCTGAAGAAGACCGCCCTGCTTATGACCGTGTTTATTTGTCGAGCTATTTTGAACATAAAGATGCCAGTAAGCTGAACCTAGTAGATTTAACAGCTTATGAATTATCAAAAGTTAATTTGCATTTGAATCAGTGCATTGTAAATATCGATTCGGCCAGTCAGCGTATTACTACTGAGGCAGGCGAGATTATTGAATACTCTGAGTTGGTGCTAGCGACTGGTTCATATCCTTTTGTGCCGCCCATCCCAGGCCGCGAGCATCCGCATTGCCACGTATACCGAACCATTGCGGATTTAGATGAGATTTTAGCGATTGCTGAGCTGCCCACTGTTAAAAAAGGCGTGGTGGTTGGTGGTGGCTTACTGGGGCTTGAGGCCGCAAAAGCGCTCGTGACGCTAGGGCTTGATACTTATGTGGTCGAGTTCGCGCCGCAATTGATGGGCGTTCAGCTCGATGCCGCTGGCGGTGAGATTTTAAAGCGAAAAATAGAAGCACTGGGTGTCAAAGTGCTGACGGGGAAAAATACCAAAGAGATTCTGTCTAATACTGCGCCGAACTCTGATGATACCAACGGTGATGATCAACATTTAACCATGGAGTTTACAGATGGCACCTCTCTAACGACCGATATGATTGTGTTTAGCGCTGGTATTAGACCGCAAGATGGCCTTATTAAAAACAACCCAGAATGCGGTATCGAAATGGGCGGGCGTGGTGGTATTTTGATCAATGAGCAATGTCGCACCAATGCCGATCATGTTTACGCCGTAGGCGAATGCGCAGTATGGGACAACAAAGTATTTGGCTTGGTGGCTCCCGGCTACAATATGGCCAGTATCTGTGCCGCGCAAATTGCTGGTGATAGCAAGCAGATATTTACGGGTGCTGACATGAGCACCAAGTTAAAACTGATGGGTGTTGATGTGGGTAGTATTGGCGATGCACATGGCACGAGTGACGGCAGTTTAAGCTATCTGTATCAAAATCCTGCTGAGGGCATCTATAAAAAACTGGTCACCACACCTGATAACAAACGCTTGCTTGGTGCTGTATTGGTAGGCGACACCGAAGACTATAACAACTTACTGCAATTGTATTTAAATGATATTGACCTACCTGCACACCCAGAAAGCCTGATATTACCCAATGTTGAAAAACCCGTAATGGGCATCGACAATCTGCCAGATACCGC
Organism: Psychrobacter sp. SCQQ22; assembly: GCF_015864605.1. NCBI lineage: Bacteria > Pseudomonadati > Pseudomonadota > Gammaproteobacteria > Moraxellales > Moraxellaceae > Psychrobacter > Psychrobacter sp. SCQQ22. The sequence goes on along the minus strand of NZ_JADYWZ010000004.1, from coordinate 72,185 downwards.
CACGATCTGCTCTTGTTATAATGTGACCAAAGGTGCTATCTGTTCGGCTGTCGAAAACGGCGCATACTCCGTCAGCGATGTAAAAACCATGACCAGTGCCGGTAGTGGCTGTGGTGGCTGCGCCCCTATGGTCAAAGATACGGTCAGCTATCAACTCACCGCCATGGGCTTTGAAGTAAACAATGACTTGTGTGAGCACTTTGCGTACTCTCGTCAAGATTTATATAGCCTGATTCGCGTGCACGGTATCAAAACCTTTGATGAATTACTGACTGAACATGGTAGCGGTCATGGTTGTGAGATATGTAAACCGACGGTCGCCTCTATTTTGGCATCGTGCTGGAATGACTATGTACTCAAAACCGAGCTGACACCACTACAGGACAGTAACGATTACTACTTAGGTAATATACAAAAAGACGGCACTTATTCCGTCGTACCGCGTGTGCCGGGCGGTGAAATTACCGCAGACAAGCTCATCGTACTGGGTCAAGTAGCGAAGCAGTTTAATTTGTACACCAAAATCACTGGTGGGATGCGGGTCGATCTGTTTGGCGCACGCATGGAGCAATTGCCTGATATTTGGACGCAACTGGTGCAAGCAGGCTTTGAGACTGGCCATGCCTATGGTAAATCCTTACGTACCGTGAAATCTTGTATCGGTAATAACTGGTGCCGCTACGGCGTCGATGACAGTATTGGCCTCGCCTTGAGATTAGAAGATCGTTATAAAGGCGTGCGCTCACCGCACAAAATAAAGATGGGTGTGTCGGGTTGTATGCGCGAATGTGCTGAGGCGCAAAGTAAAGACTTTGGCATGATTGCGACTGAAAATGGCTGGAATTTATTTGTCTGCGGTAATGGCGGTATTACCCCGCGTCATGGTGAGCTGTTCGCCACTGATCTGGATACCGAAACCATGGTCAAATACATCGACCGCATCATTATGTTCTATATCAAAACAGCGGACAAGCTACAGCGCACCTCAAAGTGGCGTGAAAGCTTAGATGGCGGGCTTGATTATCTAAAAGCCGTCATTATTGAAGACAGTTTGGGCATAGCAGATGAGCTCGAAGCACAAATGCAATTGTTGGTCGACAATTACGTGTGTGAGTGGGCAGCGACGATTAACGACACCGAAAAACTCAAACGTTTCCGTCATTTTGTAAACAGTGAGCAAGGCGATGAGAATGTCGTTTTCGTGACCGATCGTGAACAGATTCGCCCAGCGACTGATGCGGAAAAAGCAACCATCAACCTGGTTGAACTGGCTTAGCCAATGATGAGTGCCTTGTTTGTTATCACAACAAACAAGGTGCTATTTTTTCCACTCATGTTTTTAGACTCATTTTTCTAAAATCATGTTTTGCAACTTGCAGCTTGTCACTCACGATTTATCACTCATACAGAGCAATATTATCATCACTAAGGATACCGCCTCATGAACCAACAGACTATTTGTACACTTGACGATATCATTCCTGAAACTGGTGTGTGTGCACTGATAAATGGCAAACAAATTGCTATTTTTCGCACCAAGCAAAACGATTTATTTGCTCTTGATAACTACGATCCATTCAGTCAAGCCAATGTACTGTCACGGGGGTTGATTGGTGGAACCACGATTACAGATGATACAGGAACAGCAAAAGAGGTACTTTATGTGGCCTCACCCATCTATAAACAGCGCTTTAATCTTGCTACTGGCCAATGTCTAGATGATGAGAGTATTGTGCTCAATACTTATAAATTCAAACTTGATGGAAATAATGTGGTGGCAACATATGAATAATAAGAGACGTTATCCCTCATTTTGAAAACTTTGACATGTCACTAATAATTGCTGTATTAATCTAAAACATCCTTTGAATCTCAGACTCAAAGGATGTTTTAGATTTAATAATCACGCTGAAATACCACGCATTAAACGTTTCAACATATTTAGCCAAACTGAAAGGCTGATATTTGCGTTTTTAGTACTTGTTCAGAATAAACCTTCCGACCATCATCGTGACCTGCTGCCCCTATTATCACCATAAGCGGCAGTAAATGCTCTTCTGCACCTAATACATGTGAATCAAGCGCGTAAGGCGCTTTCGACCAATTCGCAAGGGCTACAAGTCGCTCATCTGAATCTACCGATTCCACAGTATTAGTCAGCCATTCATCAAAATGTTCTGACGGTGCGGTGAAGTTTATATCGTTGTAGCCACGCATATTATGAAAACTCATGCCACTACCGATGATTAGCACGCCCTCTTTACGCAATGATGCCAGCGCTCGACCTGCAGCCAAATGCGCCTTCGGGTCTAGATTGTTACGTAGTGATAGCTGCACCACTGGAATATCGGCCTCAGGATACATCAGCTTTAAGGGTATAAAAGTCCCGTGATCAAAGCCACGCTCCGTATCTTGTTTATTGCTTACCCCTGCCTCTGTCAGTAGCCTGCTGATTTGCTCAGCCAATACTGGCGCGCCACATGCAGGGTAAGTCAGTTGATAGGTATGGTCAGGAAAACCATAATAATCATAAATGAGCTCAGGTTTCGTGCCAGCGGTAATACTAAATTCAGATGTCTGCCAATGCGCACTAACCATCAAAATAGCTTTGGGAGGCTCAGGCAATCGATCAGAAATACTTTTTAAAAATGCAGCCATATTATTCCACGTATCAGCCGGTTGCCAATCCATGAAAAAGCACGGCCCCGCACCATGAGGGATAAAAAATACTGGCTGTGTGACCGAAATCGACTCGTTGCCCATTCGCTTTTACTCCATTATGCTTCACTTTAATGCTCAATAACCCAATAATAAATACCAATGTTTAAGCTGAGAAATGGCTCTAGATGACGCAAGTTTTAAACTGCTGATAGCTATTAAATCTGCTCGACTTTTCCTGATAGCATTTTGTCGATACTGAAACTTCCGCCCCCTTGTATCATTAACGCGAGCGAAGCCACCATTAATGTCAACGCATATTCATAGCCACCATTATCAGCAAATAATCCATTGCCGATATGGACAGAAAAAATAGCCACCAACATGGTAAAGGCTGCGGCTAAAGCGGCTGGTCTGGTTAGCAAACCCAATACCAGAGCAAGACCACCAAAGAATTCAGCGCCGCCTGCCAATATCGCCATTAAGTAACCAGGCTCCATACCCATACTGCTTAACCATTGAGCCGTACCTGCTAGCCCATTACCACCAAACCAACCAAATAGCTTCTGGGCGCCATGGGCTGCCAGAATTAGGCCAACTGGTACACGAAGAACTAAAGCCGCTGCTCCAGCGTTCGATGTCAAAATTTTATTTAGTAGTGATGTTGTCATTGATGCTTACTCCAGAATGTATGATTAAGATAAATAGTGTCGGAAATGATATGGGCACACTTTACTATCAACGATATAAAAGAGTAAGCTAAGTTATATTGAATAATTATCAACGTATTGTTTATAATATATTTGATATTAGGATAAATACAGGAAAAAACATGGATAGAATCGACGCGATGCGTGCCTTTGTAGCAGTCGTGACAGAGGGCAGTTTTAGCAAAGCCGCCATCACGATGCAGCTCTCGCCGCAACTGGTGAGCAAGTATGTGGCAAAGCTAGAGGAGGAACTACATACTCGCCTGCTTAATCGCACTACCCGTAAAGTGAGTATAACTGAGGCTGGTAGCCAATATTTTACGCATGCGCAGCAGGTTTTATTGAGCATTGATGAAATGGCGGCGCAATTAGGCGGCCTACAGCAGCACCCTAAGGGAGTCCTGCGAATCAGCGCGCCTGTCTCGTTTGCCTTAAAGCATATGGCAAGATTGATCACTGATTTTCAAGCAAAATATCCTTCCGTCACCGTTGACCTTCAGCTAAGCGACCGGAAAGTTGATATCGTTGAAGAAGGCTTTGATATTGCACTGCGTATCGGACAGTTAGAGAGCTCATCGCTCATCGCCAAGCAAATCGCACCTATTCGCGTGGTTTTATGCGCATCGCCTGAGTATTTAAAAATCCACGGCGTGCCTAAGAAACTTGAAGATTTGGAAGCGCATCGCTATTTGCATTACAGCTATATGAATGTAGAGACCAAAGGACAAATTTATAAGTACCTAAAAGCAAAACAATTCAAGGAGCATAGTATATTTCGCAGTAACAACGGCGACGTACTCGTTGAGGCAGCCATTGCAGGCGGAGGATTAATATTACAACCGACTTTTATTGCTAGTGATGCACTACATACTGGCAAGTTGGTCGTAGTGTTGCCTGAGTATGAGCCCGACCCTTTGGGCTTATATGCCGTCTATGCGCATAGAAAGCTGCTGCCCCATAAGGTCAGGTGTTTTATTGACTTTATGACAGACTATTATGGCGCTCCGCCATACTGGGATGAGCACATCACGCAAGCGCCAAATAGCTAATTGCTTATTAATATCTAGGCAACCTTATATAAAAGAGTGACAGCGTTAATCTCGCTTGAAGTATCACATACACCTCTGCACTCGGTTGCCTCGTCTCTCTTTTAAACTGAACCAACTATACATAAAGATATTTGATAGAGTAATTAGAAATCTGGCTTTGTATGCTATACGCCTCCCGCGCCTTTACTTGATGCTTCACTATTTTCGACCAATATCGCGGCGGCTGTTGTTCTGAGTATCGCCCATTGTTCATCGTCGACATAGATACCTTCTTTCCACGCGCGCTGATGGGTTGAAAACAGTTCATCTGTTGATATCTTACAATCAAAATTTTGGGTGTCGTGTTCAATATCAAAGTTTTGAGTCGCAATCTCGATAATCATATCATTGGTATTATAATTGGCTTGTGCCTTATCAAAAAAGTATAGATCAGGATAGATAAACCCTTGATTTAACGTGAATAACGTTTGTTTGGGTACAGAGCCATTGTCCCATTTAGCCAGACATGCAAAACCCTTGCTTGCCAATCCTACCAGCTCACTATAAGCCAGCCAACGGTTATGGCAGTTCTGCAAATAAATATGAAAATGCGTTAGATCACCCATTTTTTCAAGAGCATAATCAATGATAGTCGGCAAGTGACAAGCCAAACTGTTACCATGCAAATCTAAACGAATAGCGCCTTCCTCTTGATGGACGATATCGATGGGCGTATCACGTTCAATTAAGATATACGGACTGGCATTATTAAAATGTCTGATACCATCCAAGCCCGCCATCTGTAGCTCAGCGACCATGGTGGCTATCACGTCAGCCTCGCCCACCTCTCTGTGCAGCCCAGTAAAGGCTTTGTATACCATCGCGACGATTTCATTATGCGATACGATCATGAGTCAAACCTCCCTGCTCTGTCGACAAATCGGGTAGTAATGGAAACAGCCATTCATCACTATGCACTTCTGCAAATAAAGGCGCACCTTGAAACAAGGTAATCCGCACCCAACGATCTGATCTCGGATCAAATTTCGTCGCACCAAACATCGATAATTTACACCGTAACAGATGCATGGGTAATGCGGTTTTATGCAAGACATTCATCTGAATATCACCCAATGGTTTATGCCCCATCGTCCAAACGCGACGTGCAATTGCCCGATATTTGGGCTGATTTAAGATAAACTCGGATATCAGTTGTTGGGCTTTGGCTTGTTTGAGGGCAAAATACAATCTGTTTACTTGCCGTGCAATGTCTAATGCCAGCTCACGATCCGCGCCAGGCTCTTGCCCGCGTACACCCATGCGCGGCTCTTCTTTATCCACCGAACGATACCAAAACCAATGGCTATTGTCAGGTTGGCTAAAATCAATATTAATCGCCCACTGATAATGTAATTCTAAGACATCGAGCAAGTCTTGGATGACTTTACCCTTCGGTAGCGACAAGGTTTCATCGGCATTTATCTTTTTTTGAAACGCATCGACACGCTCAGGATACAACTCCATCAAACAAGAAATGATGACCTCTTGGCTCTCAAAACTCAAATCATGATGCGCTTGCAAAAACTCTGCCCATGTCGCGTAATTATTAATACTTATCATCAAATTGTTTTGTAGTACTGTTAACTCTGTGACGACCGCTTCATTGAGTTTTATTTGCTGCTCATTGATAGTAACGATTTCGCTAAAATGCTGAATGGCACGTTTGATTAAACTCGCAAAATACGCGGTTTCTTTGGGTTCCACCTGACAGACCAATGTCGCTTGCAATGCCTCTTCACGCGTCGCAAGCCATTGGTCAACGACACAAGGATGGTTGATTAAGTACGGTGCCATACCCAGACCCGTAGCATTACCAATCCCAAGATAACGCTTAATCTCTGGATGCAGCTTGACTGCATTGCTGCCACCTTTTTGCTTTGCCAAATAATCAACCCAATCTAAGCTAAACTCGCGCAGCAGGTAGACGGCACACATCTGTGCCCGAAACGATTGATCAAAGTCTTCACTATGCTCCAACGGCTTAAAATCATAAATACCAAACTTACCATTGCCATAGACAGCAGTGGTACGCAAGATATAACCCACTTGAGCGAGTACATCCAAATCTGGTTGCTGACCGGCAGCGAGTGAGCTCACAATATGATCAAAGACCCTGACGCTCTTATTTGCTCGTGCCAGCACCATCACCATATTAGAGTTGCGACCTGCTTCTTGTAGCGGCACATTAGCTTGTAGATTATCTAATAGTTCTTCACTTATCTCGCCGAACACCAGACCAAAGGTGACATCCCACTTTTGAGCAATCACCCTATCGTTACGCTCTTCATCAGCCAGCTCATTACAGAAAACCACCAGATGATACAAGTGCTCTGGAGTATTGAGGCGATAGATAACTTTGCCGTAACCTTGTTCATCCAAATCCCATAAGTGCGTACTGAGTGTCCATTTTTCTTTGTCAATTTTACGTAGTAGTGTGCGCACAAAGCTAATACGGGTCTGGTGCATTGCGCCCAATCTTTCTGCATTCATAATCACATCACGAGTACGAAAACCCGTACTAAGCGAAGGTGGTTTGACGTTACTGTTTTCGTTATTTGCATAAACCATATTCATAATTTCACTACCTTACCTAATATACCGAGCCAGCAGCTTCGTTAATAATCTCAATGATGATATCTATTGGTAAATATAAAATTAGCGGTGTAGGTGATGGCTGTCTCATATTTACCGTTTAGTGCTTCAGTGCTTCAGTGCTTCAGTGCTTCAATCAATTTTTTCAGCCAATTTTTCCTGAGCACGTTTTTCTTCACTAATTTTATGTCTGGTTTCTACCTTATTGGGACGATACAAGTCTTGCTCTCGTGCCATTTGCTGAGCAATCTGTGGCCCATTCCATAATGAAGGCAACAATACAAAAGAGACTGGCACGGCGGTAATCACGATAAAGGACTGCAACGCTGTCACGCCGCCCGAACCTAGAGAGATTAAAACAATCGCCGTTACACCCATCATAATGCCCCAAAAGGTGCGAATCATGGCGTTCGGCTCACGCTCGCCACTGATGACCACACTGATGGTATAAGTCATCGAGTCGCCAGTGGTCACGATAAATACCGTCGTCAAAATCAAGAACAATATCGAGGTAATCAAAGGAAATGGTAGTTGCTGCGTGACGGCTAATAATGCACCGGGTAGATTGAAGCCTTCAAATGCACTACTGACACTACCAGGGTTGGCAATCTCGAATGCTAAACCAGAACCACCAACGACGGTGAACCAAAAGCACGTCACGAGCGGTGCAATAATACAAACGGTGGTAATTAATTGGCGAATCGTACGACCACGTGAGATGCGAGCGATAAAGATGGCCATCATCGGGCCATAGCCTAAAAACCAACCCCAAAAGAACACTGTCCAACCGCCAAGCCAACCTTCATCACCGCGAAACGTCGCCATTGGGATAAAGTTATCGACCATCGTACCGACACCTTGGATATAACCATTCACGATAAAGTTGGTCGGCCCAAATATCAGAATAAAGAGCATCAGGGCAACCGCCAATATGACATTAAAGCGGCTGAGCAACTGCATGCCTCGAGCAAGCCCACTGATCGCTGATAAGGTATAAAGCGCAATAGCAAATACAATAATGATGAGCTGAGTGGTAAACGTATCAGGGATACCAAACAAGGTGTTGAGTGCATAGCTGGTTTGTAGACCCAGAAAACCGATAGGACCAATCGTACCAGCGGCGACGGCGACGATACAGCAAGCATCGATAATCGCGCCCGTTTGACCAGTGAGTACGCGCTCACCAAACATAGGATAAAGAAGCGTACGAGGCTTCAGCGGCAAGCCTTTGTCATAATGCAGATGCATGACCACAATCGCTGTCAAACTACCGACAATCGACCACGCCAAAAATCCCCAGTGCATAAAAGACTGTGATAAGGCATTAAAAGCCCGTTGTTGTAAGTCTGGTGACTCACCATATAACGGAGGTGCTGAAACGAAATGAGCAATGGGTTCTGCCGCAGCCCAAAAAACCCCGCCGCCAGCCAGCAACGTACAAAACAGAATAGCCATCCATTTGAAATTGTCCATTTCAGGCTTTGGTAAATTACCCAAGATGACACGGCCAGTCCGACCTGCGCCAACCGCTAACGCGATAACAAAAGTGGCAAGAAGCAAAATTTGCCAGAAAGGACCGAAAACATTAGCCGACCATTGAAAACCAACATCAACGATCGTGGCTAACTGCGCTTCTGCAAAAATTGCCATGAGCACAAAGATCGTAATAAAGCCGCCACTGTACCAAAATGCAGGGTTTTTAAGCCCTAGCGTGTCAGCATCTGTAGAAATTAATGTGCTAGTGACCTTTTCCGCCTCTTTATCTGTATTGGCAGCGCTTGAGCGTCCTTGCTCATCTTGATTAAATCCCTTTAAATCGGCCATGATGTGGCTCCATATGCTAACGTTTCGTTATTTAAATCAGGTGCATAGCAATGATGATATATCTAAACAACCTCGCTATACTGTCTACTTCAAAAGGTTTTATGCTATAAAACGTCTGTCTTCTTATAGCGATTTCGAGTAACCGTTGATTGAAACACTATTTTCAGACTGAGTGGTTAAGACAAAGGCTTTAAGCCTTGCTCTAAAAAATCGAACCAGTTTTGACCGATGACTTTTCCAGCATCACTTTCATTAAAACCGTGCTTTAGCAGACCGTTATAGATATTTTCCATGCCGTCTTTGCCAGCGAACCATGGCAAAGTATCTGGCCAACCTGAATTATTGGCATTGCCTTCACCATAATCCATCGCTTTTGACCAGCGACCATTGCGCATCCACTCAAGCACGGCTTGCGGTTGATTGAGACATAAATCACTGCCAATCGCTAAATGTTCGACGCCATATTTATCAGCACAATTGGCAATCATGGTGCAAAAGTCATCAAGCGTACATGCGCTGCCATTTGGCAAATGGAACGGATATAAACTAAACCCTAACAACCCGCCTGCTTGGGTCAAGGCACTGATGACCGTATCCGATTTATTACGCAAGGCCTCATGAGCCGTGGTTGGATTGGCATGGCTGATGCATATCGGACGCGATGACACTTCTATCGCTTCTAGTGTTGAGCGCTCAGCGCTGTGTGACATGTCAATAATCATACCGACACGATTCATCTCAGCGATGGCTTGCTGACCAAATCGGGTGATGCCACTGTCATTCTGCTCATAGCAACCTGTCGCTAGTAAGCTCTGGTTGTTGTAAGTCAGCTGCATAATCAATAGACCTAAACGCCGCATCACGCTAATCAGACCAATTTCGTCATCGATTGGTGAGCAGTTCTGCGCGCCAAAAAAGATGCCAACTTTGCCTTGCTCTTTTGCCATCTTGATATCAGCCACTGAGTACACGGGCAAGATAAGATCTGAGTTTTGCTCAAAGCGTGCATGCCATTCAGCAAAGCGGGTTGTGGTTTGGCGAGCGTCTTCGTGATAGACCAAGGTGGCATGTACCGCATTAATACCACTGGCTTGTAGCATCTTGAAGTAGTCGCGATCCCAATGGCTATACTGTAATCCGTCAATGACGATATGGTCTTGGTACATATCAATTCCCTTTAATACTTTTATAAGTGACCGCTATCATTTGCTATTAAGTGCGTGTTCACACCCTGTCGCGTCGATAGTGGCTAACATGCTTGTCAAGAAGGTCTCTAATACGCTTTTTGATAAGCGGTTTTGACGATGGTATAGAACTCTTTGGCATATTGACCTTGCTCACGCGGGCCAAAGCTTGACTGTTTACGGCCACCAAATGGTACGTGATAATCCGTACCTGCAGTCGCTAGATTGACCATGACACAGCCTGCTTGTACTTGCTCTTTGAACATCGCACTGCTGCGCAAGCTCTGAGTGATGATGCCGCCCGTCAGACCAAAGCGCGTATCATTGGTCATCGCAATCGCTTCTTCTAGGCTTTTGACACGCAAGACACACGCCAGCGGTGCAAACACTTCTTCTTGGTTGATACCCCAGCTGTTATCCGTCTCAGTAAATAACGTCGGCGACATATAGTAGCCGTCATGCGGCATCTCTAAACGCTCACCGCCAAACGCTAAATTGGCACCAGATTGCTTGGCTTTTTCGATCCAGTCCATATTTGATGCCAGTTGCTTATCATCGACGACAGGCCCCATAAATATGCCGTCTTCAAGCGCATGGCCAACTTTTAGGGTTTTCATTTTGGCAATCACACCGTCTACAAACGCATCATGAATACCGTCCATCACAATAAGACGTGAAGAAGCCGTACATTTCTGACCCGAACCGCCAAACGCACCAGCCACTGCTGCATCGATAGCGACTTGCAAATCGGCATCGTCAGCGATAACCAAGGCGTTTTTGCTGCCCATCTCAAGCTGACAACGGATAAAGTTTGGTGCAGTAGCAGCAGCGACTTTGCGACCTGTTGGTACAGAACCTGTAAAGCTAACGGCGTCGATGTCTGTAGAATTGATGAGGGCATCACCGACTGACGAGCCGCCACCCAACAGCAAGTTAAACGTACCTTCAGGTAGGCCTTGACGGTGAATAATTTCAGCCAATGCCACTGCGCTAGCTGGCGTTAAATTTGCAGGCTTCCAAATGACAGTGTTACCAAAGGCCAAAGCTGGCGCGATTTTCCATACAGCAGTGGCAGTTGGAAAGTTCCAAGGTGAGATAATTGCAACCACACCGACTGCTTCGCGGGTAACTTCGACCTTAACACCAGGACGCACTGAATCAGCCGTATCACCCATTTGACGCAACACTTCAGCCGCATAGTAATGAAAGAACTGGCCTGCACGATAAATCTCACCGCGACCTTCCGCAAACGGCTTACCTTCTTCAAGAGACAACAGCGTACCTAGCTCATCACAGCGAGCAATCATTTCATCGCCAATCGCTTGTAGGATAGACTGCTTTTTTTCTAAAGGAGTCGCTTCCCACTTTGGCTGGGCTTGACGCGCCGCCGCAATGGCATCTTTGACTTGATCGCTACTGGCTTGTGCAAACTCGCCGATAGTTTCAGTGATATCAGATGGGTTAATATTGGCAACGGTATTTACGCCTGCCTGCCATTCACCATTGATGTAAAGTGATTTGGTTGGGTCTTGCTGCAATATCTGTTGGGCGGTGTGAGCTGACATAAGAGCTTCCTTGATAAAGTATTAAATATTTGATTTATTGACTAGAGTACATTCAAAATTTAGGGCACAGCGGCATATACGACCAACTCAACCAGCATCTCTTCACGAGCCAATCCGGCTATCACCAGCGCCGCACGATTTGGATAGGGTGCTTCAAAGTATTCAGCATAGACTTGATTGACTGTTTTTAGATAGTCGCGATCGGTCACATAAATCATGACCTGTAATACCGAATCCATGCCAACATTGGCACATTCTAATGTGTGCTTAAGATTGTCTAGCGTTTGACGGGTTTGCGCTTCAATACCACCTGCAACCACATCACCATTTTCATCGATAGGAATCTGCGCAGTGTACAACGTACCATTGCTGGTGATTGCCCATTCTAAAGGGGCTTTAGATGCATAAAGTGAGGTTTTGATAGCTTGTTTGGTTGAATGAGTCGTCATGTCGTCAGATCCTTTGATAAGTGGTTTCAGCAGTAAGCGATCTGAAATTTATTTAATCATTGCCAACTGCTATATAACTTATCCTACTTAATTAATAACGATAAATCTAACTAATTAAATTTTAATCTTGATAGATTTAATCTATCATTTAAGATAAGTTATTGAATAATAGTCTTGGATGATCTGAATATGAAGCTACAGCAATTACGACATTTTTTATTTGTGGTAGAAGAAGGCGGCTTTCGTGCGGCGGCTGATCGCGCTAACCGTTCGCAAGCCGCTTTATCAGCCTCGATAAAGGAATTAGAAAAAACGTTAGGTCAGCGTTTATTTGAAGTGGGAAACAAAGCCATATTGACGCCCTTTGGTGAAACCTGCTTACCAAAAATGGAGCAGTTTCTTACTGTTTATCAAGCGCTAGAAGACGATCTTAGAGCCTCTGCATCTGGCGATAAAGGTAAAATTAGAATTGCAAGCGTGCCATCACTAGTGACTAAATTATTACCTAGCGTGTTGGTCGAATACTCAAAAAAATATCCTGATATAGAGATTGTATTGATAGATGATAACTCTGTCGGTGTGGCCAATCGGTTATTGGCCGGTGAGATAGATTTGGCATTGGGCAATTGCACCAGTATTGATAAAGCAAATATAGATTTCACCTTATTAATATCAGACCCCATTGGCGTTGTCTGCCTTAAAGCCAATGAACTGAACAACGAGTTAAATCAGGTGCAAGGGCTAACATGGCAACAACTCATGTCGCAGCCGTTTATCTATAATGGCACTTGCAGATTGCTCGAAAACACACCGGCCGAGGCGCTCAATCGCAGGGCAAGATATACGGTAGAAAACATCACATCGCTATTTTCTTTATTGCGTAATGATTTGGGTATCACTACTCTACCCAAGCTTGCCTTCCCTGCTAATGAGCCCGAATTGGTTTGGATAGATTTAGTTGACCCTTCTTTAAACCGACAGATCGGTATCTTTAAACTCGCCAATAAATCTATCTCTCCGCCCGCCCAAGCATTTTATAATCTCTGTGTGACGTATGTTCAAGAGAACTACTGGCTGTAGAGTGGCAAGCTTTACTCTGAAGAAGAAAACCAGGACCTAAAATCAAGGCGTCTTGCGTTAGATATAGTCAGCGAACTGCTAAACGGTTACGGCGTTACCCTCATTAGATGTACTACTTGTACAATCTGCAATCGGCTGCCTTGTACCCATTTTATAATTCTTTGACTATACGACCAAAAGCCTGACGCCACTCAGCACAACGAGCCTCATCTCTCGCATCATAAATACTCATAGCAGATTTTAGATCTAAATCGAATGCATCCTCATTATCTTCTGCAAGTGCCGTCAATCGCATTGAATACCAAGCCGTCACACCGCCCGGAGGATTGATGGCAAACCTTGGTAGTTTTGGATCACCACCTTCAGCACTTAACCAATCATTGGCCAGACTGGGATTTACTGCCATACCACGGCCTATACTCACCATATCGACCGCACCATTCGCAATAGCGTCGATGGCTTGCTGGCGCGTCTTAAAACCGCCCGTCGCAATAATAGGAATACCTGTTATCTGCTTGGCACGCTGGGCAAACTCAATAAAGTAAGGGCCGCTACCAGAGCTACTGTCTGAGCTTGCAGGCGCTCCTGGGAAATAAGTACCACCGCTGATATCAATCAGGTCGATAGACGTCTGATCGAGGATACCAATCATTTTCATGGCATCAGCTTCTGTTAGGCCACCTTCTAATTGATCTGTTGAGTTTATCTTAATACCAATGGGGAATGCATCGCCCACCGCTTCTCTAACGGCTTCTATCACCTCATGCACGACACGGAATCTTCCTTCTACAGAGCCACCGTATCCATCAGTGCGTCGATTGAACAACGGAGATAAAAACTGACTTAACAGAAAACCATGTCCTGCATGTATTTGAACGCCACCGAATCCTGCCTCTTTAGCAATAAGCGCTGCGTTTGCATACATAGCTGGTAACGCCTCGATATCTTCTATACTCATTCCTTCGCATTGTAATTCTGCCAGATCTAATGCAGAGGGACCTTTGGGTTTACTAACAGGCAAATATGACAATGCACCAGCGTGTCCAAGCTGCGGCCAAAGATGTGCACCATTAATAGATCCGCGACGTGCCAAATCCTGTAATGCCTCGATATCTGAATTTGGGTTTAGTACTAAATTGCCAGGCTTCTCAGGATAATGAGGAGTACCTTGTACTTCGCCAATCAATGACAATGCGACGCCGCCTTGCGCCCAGTGCTCATAAAGACGTGATTGAGCATCCGTTGCATTACCACACCCATCACCGAGAGAATCTGACATTGCGGCCTTCACCATTCGGTTTTTGAGCACTACCCCGCAAGGCAGTTCAAGCGGCTTACCTAATGTTTCTGCTAGGTTGCTTGGATTAAGTTTGGTCATCGTTTGTTTCATCGGGACACTCCATCGTTATATCGAAATATATCGATATTATATTTTAAAAATCTATTTTAGGCTGAGAAGACAGTGTATCAAAGCTTTAGCAGTTCTTTCTCAACCTCGTTGAGAAAAGCTTTAATATTAGCCTCATCGCGTTGATAAAATGTCCATTGTCCATGGCGTTCAGCAATGACCAATCCTGCTTTTTTTAATACACCCATGTAATTTGAAATGGTTGATTGTGACAATCCTGCTTTTTCTTGGATATATGCCACACACACACCGTCTAAATCAGCGTGCTCTGGTAATGAGGCTGGAAAGTTCGACCTGTCTTTTAGCCATTCAAGGATTTGACGCCGCATGGGATTATTAAGGGCGGATATTACATTTTCTATATTCATAAATCATGGTATCTCGATATACTATCAAAAGTCAATTACTTCTCTAGCACAACCTTGATTAATAATTTAATCAATCATAGCGTCCTATTAAAAAACCAGCTACCTTAACGTCTTCTTAACAGGCCCCTTGTTATGGTGAGGAATATATTCCCTATAACGCTGTTGAGAAGCCAGATTATGTCAATACCTCAATTAATTAGCACTAATGACACTAAAACTTATACTAAAAATAGCGATATAAGCAGAATAAGCAAAGTGTCTAATCGCGAGATTAATCTCCATTATTTGATTATAATCGTTGCGCTCTACTTGGTCGCCACGGCGAATATTGGCTTTTTTGAGCAAGTGCTGAATATTTATCCCTTTCGAACGCATATTGCTTTTATAACATCCCTCACAGGTCTGTTATTCGGACTCATGTGGCTACTATTTCAGTTGCTATGCTATCGACCAATTGCAAAGACCGTGCTGATTTCGATGGTATTGATAGCTGCTGTATGCGGGTACTTTACGGATGCTTACGGCACGATATTTGACACCAACATGCTGATCAATAGTATGGAAACGGACCAAGCCGAAGTAACGGGCCTGATGGCACCAAGCTTTTTTATTCGTCTTATTTTATTGGGCATCATACCCGCTTTTATTATTGCCAAAACCCCTATAAAACGCAGTCCTTTACGTCGTGCTGTCTTACAACGCATTATAACTTTGATACTGTCGCTTGCGTTTATAGGCGCATGCCTTTTGCCCTTGGGCGATCAATATGCCACCTTTTTCCGTCAACACAAAATAATCCGTAGCTACGCCAACCCCATCACCCCTGTCTATTCTGTTATCAAACTGGGCACTGATTACGTTGATGAACTACGTCGGCCTGACACGTTGATACTGCATGCGACCGATGCCAAGCGCCTAGCACCTGCCGCAAAACCTAAGCTGATGGTCTTTGTCGTCGGTGAAACCGCCCGTGCCGATCATATTAGTCTCAACGGTTATCAGCGCGACACCATGCCATTACTGGCTAGCCAGCCAGACATTTATAGTTTCAAAAAAGCCACTTCTTGCGGGACATCTACCGCTTACTCGGTACCTTGTATGTTCAGTTATGCAAATAGAGAAAACTATGATTCTAAGAATGCAAACTATAATGAAAACGTACTGGACACGCTACATAAACAAGGCGTCAACGTCATTTGGCGAGACAACAACTCTAGCTCTAAAGGTGTGGCCGATCGCGTCACGTTTGAAGACTACAAAACGGCTGAGACTAACCCTAATTGCGATGTTGAATGCCGAGATATTGGTATGCTCGATGGTTTTGACAAACTTGTTAAGTCAAGCGAAACACCTAAAGACACTCTTATTTTACTGCATCAAATGGGCAATCATGGTCCTGCTTATTACCAGCGCTATCCAGCAAACTTTGAGACTTTTAAACCCGTCTGTATGACCAATGAGCTGGCCAAATGCGATGACCAGTCTGTTATCAATGGTTACGATAATGCCATTCGTTATACCGATTACTTCTTAGATAACGTTATTGATACGCTAAAAAATTATGAGCAAGACTATGATGTGGTGATGGTATATATCAGTGATCATGGCGAGAGCTTAGGAGAAAACAATATTTATTTGCATGGCCTACCCTATAGTATTGCACCCGATGCCCAAAAGCAGGTACCCGTCATCATTTGGTCACCTACTAGCAATAGTATTGATAGCCATAGTCTTGCTCGTATGGCCGATCAGCTCGTATCACATGATTTCATTACGCCCACTTTACTCAGTTTCTTCGGTATCATGACCGATGAAGTCGCAGCAGAACCCACTTTTTTTAAGCTGGCCAGTTAGCGTTTTAATCCATTCACGACTGGCATTTATGCACGAGATATCTATGTACAAAATACTTATTATTGAAGATAATCCTGATATTGTGGCCAATATTTATGCTTTTTTTGAGCCAAAAGGCTTTGAGTTGGATAATGCTCATAACGGTATTAGCGGCTTGACGCTCGCTGCTAATAATCGTTATGACGTGATTTTATTAGATGTGATGCTACCTGGCATGGACGGTACAAAACTGTGTAAAAAGCTAAGAGATGAGCTACATAATAAAACTCCTGTACTCATGCTGACGGCGCGCGATACTATTTCAGATAAAGTCGCAGGATTCGATAGTGGTGCCGATGATTATCTGGTTAAGCCCTTTTCTTTAGTAGAACTAGAGTCACGCATCAAAGCCCTTATACGTCGACATCAAGACGACCACTTCCGGCATAGTATAGAAGTCGGCAAGCTGTCGTTAAACACGGAAGAGCACACCATTACACGTGAAGGACAGTCGCTAAAACTCACGCCAACAGGCTTTAAGATACTAAATGTGCTCATGAGCACTTCGCCTAGAGTCGTCAGCAAAAACGAGCTAGAAGAAAAGGTATGGGGTGAGGACATTCCTAGTAGCGATGCCCTGCGCACACATATGCATGGTGTACGTGCACAAGTTGATAAACCCTTTGTACAAGCCATGATAGTCACGATACCTGGTGTCGGTTACCAAATCATTGATCCAGATAAAATATAAAATCCGCTGATAGCTTTAACAATCTGCCCTTGTGATAAAAAATATTTAGCTATTTGTATGACCACATCACTTTCTTCCTTCCTGCCTTTCATTACGAAGTAAATACCATGTTTAGTATCGACTCCATCGTTAACAAATTTCGAATCTCGTACTTCTTATTTGCCTTATTGCTTTGCGCAACTTTCGTCAGTATTTTTCTGTACGCGGAGAGCAGAATAGAACAGGAGTTGGTCAAGGCTCGTCTATTACAGCAGCTTGATCTTAGTCAAGAGAAGTACGGCGATCAGCCTATTTACACTGCCGACCCAGGTATTAAAATTTACCGCTACGATGTTGCACCTGCCAATCTACAGGCATTAGCGAATGAAAAAGTGCAAGAAATATCGGTCACTATCAACGATGAGTCTGGCAAAACCCACGCCAACCTTCACTTTTTTATCGATCAGCAAGGTGAGCAAGCTTATATCTTAACCTACGTAGAAGGGGTTGAGATGGTGATGAGTCACTATCCGGTTCTAGAAATCTTTGAAAGCTTAGAAGATATTTTTGCCAATGCCTTGAGAGCGGCTGTCATTTTGAGTTTATTAATCGCAGCGATATTCTCTCAGCTGTCCTCTAGGCAAATCACCAAACCACTATTAGACTTAAAAAAAGCCGTAGAGACCGATCATCAAAACCTATCCCAACTAACACATATACCTTCAGAGGTTGGCGTCTTGGCTCGAGCTATCGATGACAAAAACCATAAGCTAGAGCAATATCTAAAGCGTGAGCAGTTGTTTACAGGCGATGTCAGCCATGAGCTGCGCACCCCTTTGACTATTATCATGGGGGCATCAGAGGTACTGGCCTCACAATTAGAACATGACAGTCACTTAAGTGAATTTACTAACCGCATTAGCAATACCGCTAAGGAAACTTCTGAGATTATCAGTGCTTTATTATTACTCTCTCGTGCACCTGAAAAACTAGACACACCGCAAACTTCCATCAACGATATTGCCTCAAATGAAGTGGCGCGCTTAAGATACTTGCTACGCAATAAGGCAGTGACTTGCACCGTAATGGCTGAACAAGAATATTTCGCGTACGTACGACCCGAGCTACTAAAAATGGCATTGGGCAATCTAATAAAAAATGCATTTCAATACACTGATGAGGGTGAGGTAATCATTACGATTGATGCCGAAAAAATCACCGTCACGGATACAGGGCTTGGTATTCCTGAAGTGATGATGCCTTTGCTATATGAAAGATTTGAGCGTCTAGAACAACAGAACAATGACCAAAAACTGGATACCGAATCATTGTCAAAAGGTCAGTTTAGCTACCAAGTTGAAGGCAGCGGTTTGGGACTTAGCATCGTGCAACGCATCATGACTCATATGGACTGGCAACTAACGCACCAAGCCAATGAGGCTGGCGGTAGCACATTTAGTATTTATTATACGTAGCCTCTTCTATAGTCAGTCCTCTATAAAAGAATACCAGCTTGAACCTCGCTTGAAGCATTTCATCCACACTTAACAATCGCATAAGTACATCGCATAAATATAAAAAATCAAAAGCATCCCGTCTTAACACTTTCTTAACAGCGCCCCGCTCATACTAATACCCAAGTGCTAACCAGTGACCTCCTACACTGGGATCATTAAAACAATAATTATAGAAATGATTGCACTTGCTCTATATTTTCAGAGATAAGAAAGGCGAGTGAAAGCACTACGTACTCCTTGCCATACACTCAAAATATCCATAACGATTGAGCCATCAATATGAGCATCAATATTAATAATGTCGAAACCATTTCTATCGAGCATCAACAGATAGACTCCTATTCTAAAAATAAGAGCGTACCTGATACTCTTGTGATGACTGGCAGCTTTGCAAGTAATGCCAAGGGTAAAAAAGGTCTGGATCGACTCCTAAATGCAACAGGATATTCTATAGATGGTTTCCGTGCTGCTTATAAGTTTGAAGCCGCATTCAGACAAGTTCTTTGGCTCAATCTACTGCTGTTAATATTCACTATATTTATGCCTTTTACTATCAGCATCAAAATGATGCTGGTGTTCGCCTCTTTCTTGTCCTTAATCGTTGAGCTTATAAACACTGGTATCGAAGCGAGTGTCGACCATACCTCTACTGAGCAACATCCACTAGCTAAAATAGCCAAAGATGTCGGTTCAGCTGCTCAGTTTCTAGCATTACTGTTATTGTTTGTTTTGTGGTTAATGGCATTATCGACCTTTTTATCTTAAACAGTATTTGGTGAGCAGTATCACTACCATAATGTATGTATAGTTTATTCAGTTTAAAAGAGAGACAAGGCAACTGAGTGTAGATGTATATGTGATACTTCAAGCGAGGTTAACGCAGTAACTCTTTTATAGAGAATTGACTATAGGACTAGTTGAGGTTTTAAATGATTCCAGAGGATGATTCAACGGATTGGGTTTGGCTTAAACTCTTGTGCTTAACGATTATTGCGGCTTTAACTTTTGAGCATAGCCAATTTGATATTCGTATTAGTGAGCTGTTTTATAGCCATGGGCAATGGCTCATCCAAAAAGATGCACAGCCTTATGCCTTCATCTTTTATGATGGACCAAAAGCGTTATTGATTCTCCTAGCACTCTATTTGATTACCGTATTAATCCTGAAATACAGGCAATCTCCAAACAGTATTTCTGCAACCAATAGCAGTAAGCTCCGTAAACTTATTGTCCCTTTATCCATTCGTGAGATAAGTTATCTTTTGACGATTCTTATCGTAGTACCTACGTCTATTGCGCTATTAAAAGGGATGACACATGTGAGTTGCCCCAACCATTTAACACTATTTGGTGGGAGCTTACCTTATCTAAATGTTTGGCAAAACATAGTCGCCGACACGCCAGCCAAATGCTTTCCAGCCGCACATGCGAGCGCAGGATTCTCTTTGTATGGTTTGGTATTTTTACCCACTCTAAAAAAATATCGTTATAGAATATTTGAGAGCGTGACCGCCTTAGGCTGGACAATGGGGTTATACAAAATGCTCTTTGGCGACCATTTTTTTAGTCATACATTAGTATCGATGCTGCTATCACTAACCATTGCTTGTGCGCTTTCAAGTCTCTTTTTTAAGAAAACATCTACCAGTAGAACTAAAAGTATTACCCTCAATTCTCAAAGAACTTTATAGATATCCTTAATAGCAAAAAAACATCCTAAAACTATTTGACCGTAACGATGATACGGCCATCGTCGAGCAAACACTACTTAGGTCATCGATATTACTCCCACTAAAATATCGCTACTAAATATTTGAAAAACAATGTATAAATAATCAACAGTAACCAATATTTGACTCGATAAAAATATGAATCGCACTCGTCGTAATCGTCATTGATGTGTAGATGGCCGACAAAGGAATGTAGCCATGAGCCTTCTATTTGAGTGTCAGAATAAACTGCTACGATAGAAGCCGCCCATACGACTGGTGCTGCGAGCAAGCGTTATAGATAGGAGCTATTACTAGCATTATAGGGATATTATGAAATCACTTTCTATACCGATATCAGCACTGGTTGTTAGTCTGGCTTGCAGTACGGCCTATGCTGATAATATCTATCCTGCGCATACTGATTTGCCTGCTAGAACTAGCCTGCCAAATGTTAGTCCACTGAATAGTGATCTCGCCAATCGCGGGGCTTATGTGGCACGTACGGCAGATTGTATGGCTTGCCACCGTGAAGATTACAGTGGCGGCGTACCGATAGAGACGCCTATTGGCAATATTTATTCAACCAACATTACGCCTTCTACGCAGTATGGTATCGGCAACTATACCGAAGCTGATTTTAAAAACGCGCTTCGTAAAGGTCGTTCGCCAAAGCACCAAATCTATCCTGCCATGCCCTATCCGTCCTATCACGGTATATCTGATGCTGATATCAGCGCTTTGTTTGCTTACTTTCAGACAGTACCTGTCATTGACACACCTCCTGAAAAGACCACTCATTTGCCATTTCCATTAAACATCCGTAGCTTGATGCTGGCATGGAATGTCATCAATGTACCCTCTACCGAAAATCGCTCAGGACTGACCCAAACCCAGCAGCGAGGTGAGTACTTGGTGAATAATCTAGAGCATTGTGGCACGTGTCATACGCCGCGCAATCTCACCCAAGGTCTCGATAAAGATCGCTATTTATCTGGAGCACCACTCAGCAAGTGGTTTGCCCCTAACATCACGCCTGACAATGAGACGGGGATTGGTCGCTGGACTGAGCGTGACATCATCGCTTATTTGCGTACTGGTAAACTTGATAAGCAAGCTTATGCGGGTGGCCCGATGGCTGAAGCGGTAGCACATAGTACCCGCTATCTCACTGATGAAGATTTGAGTGCGATGGCTAACTACCTAAAAGTCGTCCCCGCTATCCAGACGGATGATTACTTAATACCTGTCAATATCGCGCGACTCCCCAATCCAAAAAGCACATCTATTACCTACGACTTACTTGAGCAAAAGGATTATTTGGCTAAGGCAAAAGCTGACACGCCTCATGTCAGTATTAATCAAAGCAGTCATCAAATCAGTAATCAAAGCAGCAGTCAAAATAACAATCCAAACAAAGTAATGGAAAATAGCGATTCACCAAAATCACTATATCTGACTCATTGCGCCAGCTGTCACGGTGTCGATGGTTACGCGCAACCTGATGCCCGCTATACTGCTATCGTCGGTCTCAGTAGCATCCGCCGTGCTAAACCTGATGCACTTATCGGCGTAATTGCGTTTGGGGCAAAAGGTGCATTCAATACCGCACCCAAGATGCCAGGCTTTGAAAAAGACTTGAGCCACGCGCAGATTGCTAGTATTGCCAATTATGTGCGAATCAACTTTGGTGGTTTACCCAGTAGTGATGTGAGTGCTGACGAGGTTAAGCGAGTGATAAAAGAGAAAGGCTAACCCCAAAAATTAATTGAACCGTTTGCGTCTTATGTAGTTGATTCAGTTTGAAAGAGAGTCAAGGCAACCGAGTGCAGATGTATATGTAATACTTTAAGCGAGGTTAACGCTGTCACTCTTTTATAGAGGATTGACTATAGCAATATAGAGACTGAGCACCACAAGGATAATCAAATGAAAGATTTGCTGCATTCCCCTACACGGCGACAACTGCTCTCGATGATTGGTAAGACAGCTGGTGCGACGGCCATGTATCAGGCAATGACCACATTGGGCTTTGCCTCAGAGTCTAGCTTTCAAAAAGAAATAGATCTAAAAGGCGCCCCTGCTGGCGCCAGCATCGTAATCCTTGGTGCGGGCCTAGGTGGGCTGACAGCGGCTTATGAATTACGCAAAGCAGGCTATAAAGTTACTGTCCTTGAGTACCAAAATCGCGGTGGCGGACGCAGTTGGACGCTAAACAGCGGGGATAAATACACAGAATTAGGTGGCGAAGAAGTCACCTGCGACTTCGAAAAAGGCAACTATTTTAATGGTGGGCCATGGCGTCTGCCCGTGCATCACTATGCAGTCTTTCATTATTGCAAAAAGTTCAATGTAGCATTACAGCCCTTTATTCAAACCAATGATCGTGCTTACCTACATCGTACCAACCATTTCAATGGTGCGCCGCAGCGCTTGGGTGACGTGCAAAGCGATATCCGTGGCTATGTATCAGAGCTATTATCCAAAGCCGTCAATAAAGGCAGCTTGGATGATACGGTGACTAAAGAAGACAAAGAAAAACTATTAGAAGGCCTTAAAGGTTGGGGCGTGCTCGATACTGATTATCGCTATGTCAAAAGCCATGAAACGGGTAAACATCGTGGCTATAGCGTCTATCCAGGTGGTGGACTGATGCCCGATGCCAAACCCTCTACGCCCATTCAAATGGACAAGCTGCTCAGTTCAGGCATGTGGTCTGATCTCTATAACAACTATACGGTTCATGTGCATCAACCCGCCATGTTCCAACCCGTTGGTGGCATGGGTAAAATCGGCGACGCTTTCACCCGCGAATGCCGCGATATGATTCAGTTCAATGCTAAGGTAACTAAGATTCATCAAGATGAAACGGGTGTCACGGTTGATTATGTCGATGCCAATAACTCTAAAAGCAGCAACTCTGAAAGCGGTAACTTAACAAGTGGCGTTAAAAGTATTCGTGCTGATTGGTGTATTTGCAATATTCCACTGTCAGTATTGACCCAAATTGACATCAATGTCTCAGAGCCAATGAAGCAAGCCATGGCTGCCGTTCCTTATGACACCTCCTATAAAGTAGGGCTTGAGTTTAAGCGACGGTTTTGGGAAGAGGATGAATGGATATACGGCGGCATCACTTATACGGATCTGCCCATTACCCAAATCTCCTACCCTTCACAAGATTTATTTACCTCAGGTTCAGGCGTGTTATTAGGTGCTTATGGCTTTGGAGAAGCGTCTTATAAATTCAATGCGTTAACGCCAAAAGAGCGAATTAACGTTGCTTTAGAATATGGCAAATATATTCATCCGCAATACACCAAAGAGTTCCGCGCAGGTACATCAGTCGCTTGGCATCGTATTCCTTGGTCACTCGGCTGCTATGGCATTTGGAGTGAGTCGAGCCGTCAGCAGTATTACGAGTCGCTTTGTAGTATTGACCATCGTATTGTATTGGCGGGTGAGCATTGTTCTCATATTCCTGCTTGGCAAGAAGGTGCGATACTCTCAGGGCTAGACGCAGCCAAGCGCCTACATCAAAAGGCCAAGAAACTTGGATAGCACATCTTTAAATAATAAGTCTTTGGTTAATAAGTCTGGCATTGACGCAAGAATGCTAACAATGAGACTAGGCACATTAGGAACAATCATGAATATGTTGACATCAAACCCAATCCAATCATCTAGCCCGCTTAGCTCCAGTAAGGCAGTAATGACCCTCGTTGTTGGTGGATCGATAGCGTTAATAACGTTGTCAGGCTGTAGTCAGCATAGAACCGAGAACGCCGCTACTATCGCCAGCCAGCAAACAGCGCCTATGGTGTTTGACAATCAAGCTAGCCGCAATAATGGGGCTTGGGGCGGCGTCTATCTATCAAAAGAAGCACTGACACGCCCGCCTATGGATATCGTCGACGTCAGTGCTATACCAAAAATGAGTGACGATGCTAACTTGCAAAAATGGTTAGCTAAATTTGAAGGCAGTACACAAGGTGAAACTGGGTTTTTCGCTACGGATGGTAAGAAGCTTTATGACGACTCCTGCGCAGGCTGTCACATGCTCAAAGGTGAAGGTGCACAGGGAGCGGGTTACTATCCACCATTAGCCAACAACAGTAAAATGGAGTCTAAATATTACATCATTAGCATCCTTATCAATGGGTTACGCGGTATGCCCTCTTTTCATCGCATGATGAATGATCAGCAGATAGCCGCTGTTACCCAGTACGTGCATAGTGATTTAAATAACTATACTGATACGGTAACGACTGACAACGTATCTCAGCTGCGCCATGACTTTCCACCTGGCTCTGATCCCAGCGAATAAGTATGCTGACGGCGGCTAATATACAGTCATTCTCTATCATCAGACTTTGGGCTTCAGCATAATTGTCTAGCGCTGCTTAAAACAGACTATCTCTATATTCAAACGAAATCATCTGCTTCCTTAATACATTAACCTTAAACACACCGCTATCAACATTGAAGGACTGCTTAATTTTATCTTGACTGACCATTGCTATGCCGTTACTGTTTATATTCAACAATTGGACTATTGACCGCCATTTACATTGTAAACTGTAGACCGTACGCATCAGCTATCTATTATAAGAAAGGTCAATATAATAAGCGTCAAGCGCTCTCTAAAAATTCATAAAAAGTGTCACGGATAGCCGCTTTGAAATAACTGAGAGACAAGAGACCCGACCTATAGTTGAGTTCAAGTAATTTCGATACAAGGAAACCGAGTGCAAGCTATACATTAGTATGGTTAGCGAGGGTGACGATGTAGCGAATTTATGTGGATTTTACTATACATATTTTGAGGTAGTCTGCATGCGTATATACTTATCTAGTTGCTATGAGTACCTCCTTCAAAGGCTATCAAACCGCATAGCTGCGCCGCAATTACGCTTCATGATTTTCCTCTTGATGCTTATCCTTATATCAAGCTTATTGACCGGTTGTACACAACGTGTCTGGAACGAACCTATAGTAGACAAAACCACTACTCGTTACGATTTTGATAGTAATTTACCTCAAAACTCAGATGATGTCTTTGTGGTGCTTGCCTTTTCTGGTGGGGGCACACGGGCAGCAGCGCTTAGCTACGGTGTACTCGAAAAACTGCGTGACACACCAGTGACTATCGATGGCGTAGAGCGTCGACTGTTAGATGAGGTTGATGTCATCTCCTCAGTATCAGGCGGTAGTTACACCGCTGCTTATTACGGCTTGTTTGGTGATGATATTTTTGAGCGGTTTGCGCCAGATTTTCTATATGAGGACTGGCAATCTCGACTGATCAGGCTTGCATTACGTCCGAAAAGCCTAATCGCTATGAGCAGCTCTGAATACAATCGGGGTGATCTGGTAGCGGATAACTTAGACAGTAATCTGTTTCAACAAAAGACTTTTGCGGATATGGGTCGAGGCAAATTACCTTACGTCATTCTCAATGCCAGCGATCTAAATAACGCCATGACCTTCTCATTTACTCAGCAGCAATTTGATTTTTTATGTTCAGATTTATCGAGCTATCCCGTGGCCAATGCAGTGATGGCCTCTTCATCCGTACCCGGTATCTTTGCCCCCATAGCCCTACGTAACTTTTCTGACTGCGCACAGCGAGAGCAATCTTGGGTGGATGAGGCGCTGAATCAAGACGATCATCTACCACGCAGTTACGCAATCGCCCGTGCATTGGATCGCTATTCACAGCCAGATCGTATGCCTGTCGTTCGCTTGGTAGATGGCGGCGTCACCGATAATCTAGGGGTTCGTGGCTCGATGATGAGTCCTGTGACTCAATATGGCGACGTCCCAAATATGGCTGGTGCATTTAGCCCTGACAAGTTGCGTCAGGTCAAACAAGTGCTAGTCGTCATTGCCAATGCGCAAACCTACTCAGAGCATGACTGGTCTTTAGAGGGTAAAGATCCTAGTTTCCTCGAAACCATTTCAGCCGCCAGTGAAGTCGCATTAGGTACTCTGAATAATGAAACTGTCTCATCGGCTAAAAAAGAGTTTTTGCAGTGGAGCGAACATGTAAATGCTCAGCGCGACTCAGACTCGCCTCAAGTTGCAGTTCACTTTTCCGTATTAACCTTTGATCAAGTAAAGGATAAAAACGAACGTGCAAAGTTCGATGCGATGCCAACGACCTTTCATTTGCAACCTGAGCAAGTCGATGATTTGCGCTCGCTTGGCAGCAGTCTGCTTGATCAATCTGAAGAATTTCAAAACTTTCGTAAAGCCCTTCAGTGATATATAACCAAGTCCTCTAAGCGAAAGAGTCTAAGCAACCTAAGTCAATCGAGCTATTTAAAAATCTCGATTAAGCTTAACCATTAAATTTGAGTGATTACTCAAATTAACTTGAATGCTTGCTTAAGTCCAGTTACTGTAAGAGCTACTAACGCTTTTTCTCTAATACTTATAACTGCAAAGTGCCTATATTTAATACGTTTATTCAACACACTTATATATTAAAAGGAGCTTTTATGCCCTCTAACCTATCTCCTTCAATCATCGTATTCGATGTCAACGAGACATTATTAGATATCGATACCCTCACACCTTTATTTGCTCGTCTGTTTAACAATGAGAACATATTAAGAGAATGGTTCGCTCAGTTGGTGCTGTATTCGCAAGCCATGACCTTATCCGGTCTTTATACATCTTTCGGTGAGCTCGGTGTTGGCGCATTACAGATGACAGCTGATATCCATCAAGTCACGCTAACAGATGATGACATCCAAGAATTCAAAACTCGCATGGGTAACATGCCCGCTCATCCTGACGCTGCGCTTGCATTGACCAAACTACGTGCGGCAGGGTTTAGACTCGTGACATTGACCAATTCAGCGAGTAGCACCTCCCCTACACCACTTGAAAAAGCAGGATTGAGTGAGTTTTTTGAGCAATCTTTTAGCGTTGAGACAGTAGCGAAGTTCAAGCCTGCACCTGAGACCTATCAAATGGTGGCTAAAGAGCTATCGGTGAAGATGTCTGATATGTGCCTAGTCGCTTCTCATCTTTGGGATACGATTGGTGCACAAGCAGCTGGTTGCCAAGGGGCTTTTCTCACACGGCCTTACAACGCTATGTTACCCGCCCCTAACGTCCCAACCCCTGACTTTATAGCGTCAGATCTTGTCACACTGGTTGAGCAAATTATCTCAAAAAAGAAGAAGTAACCTTAAAACTATAAAAAAGTAATATTTATCATGAATAAATATATAGCAGGAATAATTGCAGGCTTTATCGCTACTATCGTCATGTCTTTACTACTCATGTTCAAAAGCATGATGGGACTGATGCTTGATTTTGACATCATCGCGATGATCGCATCCAAAATGGGTGGTAGTAAAGCCATCGCTTTGGTGGCTCACTTTATGATTGGTTCTATCGGCTACGGTATTGGCATCGCATTAGCATCTGGCAATAATTTACATAGAAATTTCGTCGGACTAGGTATTGGGATAGGTTTTGCAGGTTGGCTTGTGATGATGGTTGCCGTGATGCCAATAATGGGCAAAGCAATGTTTGGCTTAGATATGCCAAGCGGTGTCATGATACCTATCGCAACCTTGATGCTACACATTGTCTTTGGCGTGGTATTAGGCAAAGCTTACACCAAGCTCGTTCATAAATAATAAAGCTTATATACAACAATCCATTTATTAATGGAGTTTGAATTTATCACTATTGACACGCCATATCGCTCATATCTTTTTCAGCACTCTCTGTGTTGCATGAACAAAGGTATGTGCGATATAGTCTTTATTGAAAATATTTTCAAATGTATAAAATAAACCTACTTATTCTGGTAAATGTCTCTGCTGATTGAGGTAACTACTCATCGAAATAAGCAGAATATAATTACCACATCATGTACCAAAAGCCCAACCCTGAAGTTACATTTAATGGACCTAAACGATAACAAGGATGATATATGAAAGTACTTAGAACCCCTGATTCGTGTTTTGCGAACCTATCTGATTATGACTTTGAGCCGAACTACTTAATGGTCGACGATAGCGAAGGGAGTGAACTACGTGTGCATTACCTCGACGAAGGCCCAAAAGATGCCGCTCCAGTATTATTGTTACATGGAGAGCCTTCATGGTCTTACCTATATCGCAAAGTCATCCCAATATTAACTGCCGCTGGTCATCGTGTGATTGCCCCAGACCTTCTCGGTTTTGGACGTTCAGACAAACCTGCATCTCGTGAAGACTATACCTATCAGCGTCACGTCGACTGGATGCAATCGGTACTTGACCAATTAGATTTGAAAGACATTACCCTGTTTTGTCAAGATTGGGGCGGTCTAATCGGACTGCGACTTGTGGCAGCACACCCAGATAAATTTGCCCGTGTAGCCGCTGGTAATACCATGCTCCCCACTGGCGATCACGATCCAGGGGAAGGTTTTCGCAAATGGCAAAAATTCTCACAAGAAACACCACTGTTCAATGTGGGTGGTGCCATTAAGAGCGGGACCATCACAGAATTATCACAGGCGGTAATCGACGCTTATGATGCACCATTTCCTGATGAGTCTTATAAAGAAGGCGCCAGACAATTCCCTCTACTTGTCCCTACGACACCGAATGATCCTGCCTCAGACAATAACCGTGCAGCTTGGGTTGAACTGAGTAAATGGACAAAGCCTTTCATCACCTTGTTCAGCGATTCAGACCCAGTTACCAACGGTGGTGATAAAATAATGCAAAAGCTTATTCCGGGGACCAAAGGTCAAAACCATACGATTATTACCAACGGTGGACATTTCCTCCAAGAAGATCAAGGCGAAACATTGGGCGAGCTTTTGGTTACGTTCATTAATGACAACCCTGAATAACCTTTTTACTATAGTCAGTTCAATATAATTTGGATACAAGGAAGCCGAGTGAAAGCACTACAAGTAGTAGGCTAAGCGAGACTGACACCGTACCCAATTTATAGAGGATTGACTATAACTGGCAATATTTTAATGAGCATTTGATAGCAAAGTATTAGATAATATATTAAATGACGTCATCACCATACCAGTAGGGCTGGCAATTTTATTAAATTGCCAGCCCTCTTAGGTGGTTAAATCCTATTTACGCTATCCAAGCAGGTTACAATGTCAGAGCCTCATGGCTGTTTATCGTCTATGTGAATTTTCAGGTATATCACACTTGATCAAACGCTCTGTTGAGAACCATCAGCTTGAAATAGTCTCTGGTAGCAGGGGACAGACGCATTATCTCTATCCCCTGCTGCCAGATACCGCCGTTTATTATGCAATTGCTGCTGGTTTACGCAAGTGTTTTATCAGTGCGATGCCAGCTAATATGAGTACGGAAAATAGCAATAGTGCAAATAGCATACACATCATCATGCCACCCATGCCCATACCTTGCATCATGGTTCCGTTCATCATTGCTCCGTTCATAGCGGTATCGTTCATCATCGTACTTCTCCATGGTTCTAAATTTATGGTACTGATATCAAAAGTGATGTTTAAGCACTTCATTTTCAATAGGTTGTTTTGTTAGCTATAAAGTATTTGGTGTCTATCATTGATAATAGTGACACCCTATCCATTTTATAGAGGATTGACTATAGCGTTACAATTGCTGCTGAGCAGACGTAATATCAGCATATACTTCTGTTGTGCCATCTTTATTCATCTGCATTACTTGGTACGGCATAAATTTATCTTGTTGCTCCATACCAGGACTGCCCACTGGCATACCCGGGACAGCAAGGCCAATGGCTTGTGCAGGCGGGCTCGCTAAAAACTGTGCCATATATTTTGCAGGCACATGACCTTCAAAGACGTAGCCATCTGCGGTAACAGCGGTATGACAAGTACGCATCTGCTGCGGAACATCATAACGATCTTTAAATAAAGACAAGTCTTCAGGATGTTGAACACTTGCATCCAAACCATGACTTTCTATGTGTTCTATCCAGTCCTCACAGCAGCCGCAATCTGGTGTTTTGTAGACAGTGGCTGAAACATTTTTAAGTGATGTAGACGAGTCGGACACAGGAGCCATGACTGGCTCTATCTCAGCAGCGCTTGTTTGTACTGCTTGCGAGTCAGTAGTGGCGGATTTATCGTTTGATACACTTTGTATATTCTGCGCATCCGTACTTGGTTGGCTACAAGCAAAGAGTAACGATGTCAGCGCCACTAACAAAATATGACTCGATATCTTGTGATGCCTATATGTATAAGTACTATTCTTGTGTCTCATAAGACCGCCTCTAATTTGTGTCATACCAAGATTAATTTAATATTGAGATAGGCTTGTGTGTAAATATACACCAATCAAGCCGCCATTGATTTGAGTGGCCACATCAGGGAGTTCTATTGGTTTGATTCGATGCCAATAAAAGTGATAGGGCTAGCAGGATTGGCATTACAGTCCATTAAATCAGCAGGGAGCATACACGGTTGATTCTGACTGATAGATGACACCAACATGACAATTTTGTCATGTTGGTGCCTTTGGATTCTAATGCGCGACCGTTTCCTTTAATATGAGGTTGAAACCTGATGATTATGTCAGCTGTATGATTTCTATCAAACATATACTGCCACACAGAATTGACGCATCAAAAACTAATATAACTTGAATCCTAAACACCTGATAGCATTAATGGCATCTACCCTATCCATGCCCTTCAGTTGTGATAAATACGCGCACCATACTAAATAGAGAAAATATGAAAGTACTACTGGTTGAAGATGAAATAAAACTCGGTGAATATATCAAAAAAGGATTAACCGAAGCAGGTTTTATTGTAGATCATTATATGACTGGTTTAGATGGTCATCATGCGTTGATAACAGATGATTTCAGCGTGGTAGTCATGGATGTCATGTTGCCAGATATTAGCGGCTTTGAGTTAATCCGCAATTATAGAGCGGCTGGAAACTATACGCCTGTGCTATTTTTGACAGCAAAAGATGATCTGAGCGATAGAATCAAAGGCATTGAGATTGGCGGTGATGATTATCTAACCAAACCTTTTGCTTTTGCTGAATTGATTGTAAGAATCAAAAGTTTGCTACGCCGTGCCAACCAAGCAGATTATAAAAGTACCATCATGCAAATTGCAGATTTAAAAATGGATCTCTCCAAGCGCACAGTTAATAGAGGTCAAACCACTATAAAACTTACTGCTAAAGAGTTCTCTCTATTGCAGTTTTTTTTAGAGCACCATGGTGAGGTGTTACCGCGCTCTGTCATCGCCTCTCAAGTCTGGGATATGAACTTTGATAGTGACACCAACGTCATCGATGTTGCCATTCGTCGTTTGCGTCTAAAAATCGATGATGACTTTGACATAAAACTGATTCATACCGTACGAGGTATGGGCTATAAGTTAGATACACCGGACGATAGCAATGACAACGCTGAGCACGCACACAATGAAGAGTAACGTCCACAATCGGCGCTTGCCTTTGCTATGGCGTACTATTTTCTTACTAACGATATTTGTCGTTATCTCTCAAGCCATCATCTATATCTGGGTTCAGCGCTCTGTCAGTAACCATTTCGATCAAATGGATACTGAAATGCTGTCTCATGCCGCCTTCAACCTGCGTAAGCGTGTCAATAGCACTGATGAACAAACGACTCTATCTAATGCTTTGACATTATCTGCACCTGCTGATGCGGATCATCTGCATTCTTCATGGCTTGATTACGATATAAAAACCCTTATTTTTGATAAAAACGGAAAACTGCTATCGAGTGCCCCTAGCGGATTTTCAGCCTTTTTACCCGAAGACTTTCAAGTATTGCCATTATGGGACACCCACCATGAGCAACAGTTTTCATTGGCAATGAACGGTAAAAACTACCATGCCATTATTATTCAAAACAACCAAACATTGGCACTGATTGCCTTACCTATCGATGTCCATCAGCAATACCTATTACACTTCAATCGTCAGTTAAGTATTATTTTAGGGATTATCACCCTGCTACTGATATCAGTGGCCGCCATGAGTGTCTACTGGGGGTTTGCACCGTTATCTACCATCGTCCAAAAAATGAAAGGCATTAATCCTGATCGCTTGGATGAAAGGGTCATCGTTACTGATATGCCTCGAGAGCTACGACCACTGGCTGAATCTTACAATCTCATGATGGCAACCCTTGAAAGCAATTTTGAATCGCTGTCTCGCTTTTCAGATAATATCGCGCACGAGCTACGCACTCCGCTTGCCACGCTCAGCACCCAAACTCAAGTAATGCTGAGCAAAAATAGAAGCTGCAATGAATATGTCGAACAGCTGCATCATCAGCATGACACCCTCGAGCAGCTGTCTGCGCTAATCAACAACATGCTACTGCTCGCAAAAACCCAAAAAGGACTGTTTGACTCACAGCTCAATCGTATTGATACCGAATCAATGATGACCAACCTTATCTCTTATTATGAGCTGGTAGCGGAAGAGCGTGACATCACCTTCCAAAAAACAGGTAACTTCCGAGCAGTATTGGGAGATGAGAGTTTATTGCAGAGGTTATTTGCCAACTTGATATCAAACGCCACTTATTATGCAGCGAGTGATAGTAGCATCACTATTGAAGCCTTTTCGATTGAAAACTCTGCGCTGACGCATACGACTAGGAGTAGGAGTAGTCTACAAAAGGCTTCAGCACCTGCATTAAAGCAATCTTCTCTAAAAATCATGATGACCAATCGTTTAGATGAGCCAATGACCCAGCTAGAGGTAGATAAATTATCTGAGCGTTTTTATCGTCATCATAAGACAGACAACAAGCACACAGGAGCAGGCTTAGGGTTATCAATCGTCCAAACGATTGCACAAGCTCATAGAGGTAATGTCAGCATCACTATCAAAGATGATTATTACTTTCAAGTCAGTGTTGAGCTATTGAGGGCTTAATTTAAGTGAGAGCCATCTAAATTAGGGCGGTACTTTAACGATGTGTTAGAAAATCTCAGTACTAATTAGTACTAAACAGGAATAACCACCACTTCACCTCTCTCTTGCCATGGCTGAAACTCAGTCATGGCTCTTTAGTATAAATAATAAGTTAGTACTATCAGCTAGCAACGTTTCTAAATCTTATAAAATCCTTTACCTATTGCCAATATGCCGTCTGACTCCCCTCTCAATGATGATCTAGATAGTTAGTTGGTGTGGCCATATCAGAATGTAGTAAGGATCTAGCGGAAAAGCAAATTGATGATATTGCGTAAGTATACTCTCTAGAGTATTGCTAACGTACCTATCACTCGCACAACTCACGTGCGTTAGTGTGAGTAGTTGAGTATTGGCTAGAAAACGTAACCTTTCTTTAACTTTCATAAATGTACTTAACACTGCAATCCGTTATGATTTCCTTATTCGATAGAGCGACGTTCTATTTGTATATTTCTAACCACTCAATAAATACTCATACTTATAATGAGATTAAAAGGACCTTACTATGAAAAACTTTAACTTGAAAAACATCGCTATCAGCTCACTATTGGCTGTATCTACTTGCTTTGCTATGATCGGTCCAGCGAATGCTGCACAAAAAGTTGTTGTGGTTAAAGATAAATATCAACCAAAACAAGCGGTTGTCGTTAAAAACAAGTCTAAAGCAAAAAAAGTTGTCGTAGCGAAAGCGAAACCTAAAGCAAAACAAGTGGTCGTAGCGAAAGCAAAAACTCCAACAAAGAAAGTGGTCATCGTTCGATAGAGCAAATGTATATTTACACCTCTTTAACCACTTAATAAATGCTTATAATGAGCTTAAAAGGGCTTTACCATGAAAAAATTCAACATGAAAAACATTGCCATCAGCTCACTAATTGCTTTATCTACTTGCTTTGCAATGGTCGGCACAGCAAATGCCGCCCAACAAGTGGTCGTAGTCAAAGACAAGCATCAGACAAAAAAAACTGTCGTCGTTAAAGCAAAGCCTAAAGCAAAACAAGTGGTCTTCGTGAAATCAAAACCTAAAGCCAAAAAAGTGGTCTTCGTGAAATCAAAACCTAAAGCCAAAAAAGTGGTCGTGGTTAAAGACAAGCATCCAGCAAAAAAAGTGGTCTTCGTGAAATCAAGATAGACCAAGCGAGACCGATACCGTATACAGCTTCTATAGAACCCGTTATATTAAGTAGGGAACACCACTACCTCATCGCCCTCCTGCCATGGCTGAAACTTAGTCATGGCTTGTATGAATAATAGATGCGCCAACCAATTTTTTAGCCATAGTTGCAATTTCGGATAAGGCAAACTATAA
The DNA here is from genome assembly GCF_015864605.1 of Psychrobacter sp. SCQQ22. Classification (NCBI taxonomy): domain Bacteria; kingdom Pseudomonadati; phylum Pseudomonadota; class Gammaproteobacteria; order Moraxellales; family Moraxellaceae; genus Psychrobacter; species Psychrobacter sp. SCQQ22. The sequence continues at coordinate 37,188 of NZ_JADYWZ010000004.1, read as the reverse complement.
AAGATATCACGATCTACATGGGCAAACTGGCGAACGAACGGCATAATACCAATATCAGCAACAGTCACGCTATTGCCTAGTAGATACGTATTCTTAGTCAATAGAGCTTCTAAATCCTGCAAAAAAACTTCACCCTGTTGCCGATACTCTGTCTGAGTCATTTCAGGGTGACGATCGGCATATTTGTAGCGATCGAGCCACTGTTTAAACTCATTGTCGTTTTGTGCAATCAAAGATTTGCCCTGAGATAAAACGCTTTCATCCAGCAGTCCTTGCGGATCTTTTTGCTCAAGCGCCCACATCATTATCTCTGCACTCTCTTCAAGCACAGAACCATCTAAAAGCTGTAATACTGGCACCGTACCTTTTGGACTAATCGCTAGCATCTGCTCTGGCTTGTTCTTTAGCGTGATTTCTCGTAGCTCTACCGGTAACTCGGCAAATAATAAACCAAGACGAGCACGCATAGCATAGGGACAGCGACGAAAAGAGTACAAGCAAGGCAGCGAAGCGTTCATAGACATTTCCATAGTTGAATAGGAATTAAGCAATAGGTAAATAGAAAATAAAGAAAAAGTAGCAGGCGCAGACCCACTGATATCAATGTGCATTAATGAGTTGTTGGATATTCGATAGATTTATAATTGGCCATCGCTTTCACCAATGGCTGTGGCAGATAAGCATCTGTCAGGTGCGCATGTGGATAATGCTGTTCAATCCACGATTGATAATTATGGATGGTTAGCGTACCACAATATAATAAATATAGAACCTGCACGCCAATGCTGCGCGACAATCCCATCACACAATGGAAATTGATAAGCGTGATGAGGCTATCTTTTACCTGATCATCTTTTACCTGACTACCCTCTACCCAACTCTCATTATCAGCAGTTATCGCTCGCGTTTCTGCTGATTGTGTCAAATCTTCAATTCGCTTAAATAGATCAATATAATCTTTAAGCAATACATCACTCAATGGCTGCAAATCCAGTAAAGGTAGATATAAATAATGGACAGGCATCTTAGTAATACCGTTAGCAACTACTTCAAGCTTATCAACATGGCTAGATATCTCAGCGGCTAAATCAACGACGATAATCTGATAGTGAACTGAGGGCAGCAGTTTTTCTGGCAAACTCGACCACTCTAATGAAGTGCAGTCAAACAGCCAATGCACTAAATGGCTATGCAAATCAGCCTGCCTCAATCGAGGGGAAGCAACCACCTCGACTGTATTACTAATAGCATATGGCGTGAGTGGATATTTCTGACCTTTTGAGAAAACTTTAAAATACCACTGTCCCAAAAATGACATCCCATTGTAAATGATAATGATGGGCGCAAACTTCATCCAAGTATATACGGTGAGTCGTCCACTATTGGACTTTTGAAACCAGCGTGTATCCCGTATTGGCTTGGCCTGTTGATAGGCACAAGCCAACATTGTAAAACTGATTAACCAATATAGAGCAATAATAATGGCTAAGGTTTCTATAGACTCAAACGCTATCATACTCATATTAGCAAGGTAAAAGCCTCCTATCGCTATCAATAAAAACCCAATGCTACCTAGTGCTAAGTGCTTGATTACCAGTGCATTACGGATTCGATTCGAAAGCATAAGCACCAAAATGGCCAACACTGCCCCGCCTAGCATGTCTAGCAAATGATGTTGATACGTCAACACCGTTGAAAGTGCTATCAATGTACATATGCCAGTCAGTAATAATCGATAAGCCACTGAAATCCACTGTTTTTTAGACGCTGCCACATCCCATAGCGATACGCCAAGCAAGATGGCATAAGTGACATGCAATGATGGTAGCTGATTAAATGGCTTGTCCACCAATTGTAAAAACTGATAGCCAAACTGCGTCCAATCATCAGGTACAGCTCGATTAAATGAGAAACGTGCAGGATAAAAATAGAAGATCAAGCAGGCAAAAACAGTCGCCAAGATTAAGCGCCATGTCAGTAAGGATAACTGCGTGGACGTGCGTACTAAAAAAAAGCCGACCACAAATAAAATCAACGACCAGCTATAAGGGATTATCATAACCGGCATAAAAGGTATGACGACATCAAATGGTGTGGCCAAATTATGAATGCTCGAAGGGGCAATCTCATATAAGGAAACGCTATAGAATGTCGTCACATTATAAAGCAAATAAAATATCGCTAACGCAAGGCATAGATGCCGAAAGCGCGTGGATATCGATAGCGCATGAGTCGTGGACAAAAGATGCGTAGACAAATTATTCAATGACATAGCCTTGAGATATTGCTGAACGGTTTGTATTCGCTAGGTATAGCTACAGAATGAAGTATAGCAAATCACTTTTTATAAGATACAACGAAGACAAAAAAACCAACCTTTGGAGGTTGGTTTTTTATTGCCACTACTGCTACATACAAGCGATTCAGTTTAAAAGTAGTACAAGGCAACCGAGTGTAGAGGTATATTAGGGTCTGTTGAAATTAATTGACTGTATGACGTACCAGCACTTCATTGTCTAAAATGACATTGGTTGACCATATAAAACGCGCATCCGCATCTGCGTCATCGAATATGTCTGAAAAATCAGTATAAGCCGACTTATTATCGACCCCAATCTCATCATTGGTAAATAGTGTTGCCTTTGGCCAAGCACTATCGTCAAAGTCTTTCGCGTACCAGTTTGCAGGCACCTCCCAATGTAGGGCATAGTCCTGTGATCCTTCTTCAAGCCCCTCAGTTGAGCACTCTGAGGTTATACGTAATGCGCCCTGCTCTGTCGCACAACTGAGGTCGCGAATTGGCGCACTATAGAAAGTTTGGGCTTTCCAGCTGTCATCCGTTTTGGCGATGATTTTATTATCTGCATTTTTAAATACTGCAACCATGCCACCATCACCCGGATGATAGGCATGACCCTGATTGTCCTCTGAGCCGATACCGCTGTTTCCCTCCCAGTCGACCAGTTTCATCGCCACGGTAAAGGGCTGCTTGACCTTAAATTGCAGAATATTTGAGTTGAACTGGGTAAAAGGGACATTGTCTTTGCCTACTGCAACACCATTAATATACATCTCAAAATAGTTGTCTGCAAAAACATATGCCGTCACTACTTCACCATCCGCATCAATCTCGATAATGTCAGAAGGATCTAATGCATCACGTGCCTCTTGAGCTGACGCATAACTCACGCCAGTACAAGGATTGTTCAGGTCTCCAGCAATTGGAAACTTGCTATCCGTAAAGTTGACCTCTGCTGGCACGGTCCACGTCTTACCATCGGTACTTTTTATATGACCAATCGGCGCGTTTCTACCATTTTTACAGTCGTACAGTGACGGTACATCGATACTCGCCTTGCCCTGTGAGACAGAGGCTGTTCCCTTATAGTTACTCGTTGATGGCAGTTCAGAGTTATTGGCTACGGCAACCGTGTTGTCGTGGCTACAAGCACTCAGCGCATAAGCCATCGCTGCTATCGTAGCAATAGTCAGGCCTGTTTTTGGTGAGGCAAATTTCATTTTTTCTATCCTATTCAGATGTCTGCATTGAATATAGTAAATATCATTCAATTTAAATATTCTCTAATATTATATTACATAAAATCTAATAAATATAAATTTAAGAGAGATATTTTAAATATCTGTACATTGAATAATTTTGCTTAGCATGGCTAGGGCATGTCCTCAATTCAATCGACAGTCCTCTAAATGAGTTAAAAATGGCTAAATCTTGCCAAATGGCGTCAAATAGCTGACTAATATCTCGATATTATCTGCGCTATTTTCCTTGTTTGACTACAATTTATCTCATTTTTATCACCATTTTTAAAATGAGGACACGCCCTAGAACGTGTCCCCAATCTCAACAAGAGCGGTAGCAGAAAGCAAAAAAGCCAGCTTACTATAAGCTGACTTTTGGGTAAAAAAATTGCCTGATAAAACAGCAGTGTTTAGTTAATGATAGTTAAGCGTCAACAACAATCACTTCACCAGTAATAAAACCATCTACTGAACGCTCGAACGCTTTACCTACCAATGCACTTGGTACTGGCTCAAAACCTGGCATCATCTCACCATACACATCCCATGCTTCGACCAATACCGTTGGATTCACCACATTAATACGGGTATTTCTTGGCATCTCTAGCGAAACACATTGCACAAAAGTATCAATAGCACCGCTCGTTGTAGCATCTGCAATGGCGTAAGGAATCGGCTTTTTATTCAAAATACCACTAATCAAAGTAAATGAGCCTGCATCGGCAATATACTCTTGACCAATACGCACCAGATTAATTTGTCCCATCATTTTACTCATCACAGTGGTCATCCACTGGGCTTCTGTCATCTCTGCAAAGCTTGCATACTCGCAAAGCCCAACAGTATTCACTACCGCATCAAAATGACCAACCGTTTCATAAAGCGCTCTAATAGATTGCTCATTAGTAATATCTACAATGTGATCCACGTCGCCAGAACGACCGGCAGTAATCACCGTATGATTGCCAAGACCGCTTAACGCTGCTTGACCCATTTTGCCCAATGCACCAATTAAAATAACCGTTTTCATTTTTTTCTCCGAGGTTTGTTTTGATGTGTTGATAATAAGCCACTCAACCAACAATTAAAAACAAATAATTCCTGTTAGTGATACAATTATTATTGGTTTATAGTATTGATTATGAGCTGGTTGCTAGCAATGTATTAGCTGCAGATCAACAAGCAGTGGACGACTGGTTAAATACTATGAGGCGAACGTTCTGACAATGGAGAGGTACATTGAGTAAATTAGACAGATTAGACATCAAACAACTGCGTGTGTTTCAAGCGCTCATACGTGAGCAAAGTGCCTCTAAAGCAGCAGCGCAGCTAGGGCTTACGCAGCAAGCGGTCAGTGAGCAGTTAAAAAAACTACGCGACGTTTTTGATGATCGATTGTTTCTTCGCAAAACCAATGGGTTTATTGCCACCCCCTTTGCACAGACTCTATCCGTGAGTGTTGATAAGCTGCTGAATGATTTTAATACCCTAGTGTCACCAACCACGTTTGACCCCAGCACCGTGGACGGCACCTTTGTTGTTGCGGCCACTGATTACGCACAGCAAATAGTCTTGCCAACATTGATTGCCCTAATAAGGACACAAGCCCCTAACTTAAAGGTGATAGTGAGGGACTTTGAAATTGATAAGCTCAATGAATTGATGGAGAGTGGTCACGTTAATCTGGCGATTGCCTTTCCTGATTACATTCCAGACAGTTATCCTATTTTGACCCTATTTGAAGAGCAGCATGTTTGTGTCGCATCACCAAATGCCACTATTTTGAAAGGCACACCTACCTTGGCCGACGTGGCACAATATCCTAGTATCATCGCCTCACCATCACGCCCTAACTTTAAAGGCTCTGTTGATGATTGGTTTAAATCGTTTGGTTTAAAAAGAAACGTGGTGGTGTCTGCGCCCTGTTTTTCGGTCGTACCACTGTATCTTGACACAACGGATTCCATTGCTTTTTTGCCTTCTCGTGCTATCAAGGGATTAAATTTAATTGAGATTAAACTTGAACACACACCGGATACGTTCGATGTGATTGCCGCTTGGCACCCACGTTATCATGAGGATGCATTGCAGCGCTGGGTGATATCACTACTCAAAGACAAATGATAGACCTGTAATCAGTCAACAGAGCCTATCAGCTATAGTCAAAGAAGTCTAAAACGGCTACAAGGCAGCCGACCGCAGATTGTACAACTAGTACCTCTAGGTAGGGTAACACCGTAGCGGTTTAGTGGTTCGCTGACTATATAACGATTCATACTCTTACTGTTTCTTTTTAAAGAACCACCTTGCACCTATCAACAATGCTATCACAGCACCAATACCTAACACATAAACAGAACCAAACAAGGTTTTGTCTGCTGTCGCCAATGTCGGTGTGCTTGCTAGCTTTACATTCTTATCTAAAATACTATCTGGTGCTGTATCCGCAGATTCATGTGAATGATGGTTGTCTGCATCGTGAGTACCTTCATCATGGATGCCTTTGTCATGAGCATTTTCATCATGGTGATGTCCTTCTTGACTGCTTGCATCATGAGTATGCGTATGAGAGTCATCAGCTGTCATCGGTAAGGCATCACTACTATTTTGTTGCCACTGCCCATCAACCAACTGTAAGCTCAGCTGATGCTGATTGCTGTCACGAAGCGTATATTGCGTCTTTGGAAATTGGTCAGACAACAATACAACCGTCATCCGATTACCATGCAAATCTTTAAAAAATGTATTGGTCAAATCAATAGATTCAACCGTATCGCCAGTACCCTGCGCTTCGGCAGAAAACTGAGTCGCATGACCTAGCTGCACACTTGGATTAACGACCTTAATGGGCTGGTCATTGATAGATAAAGTCAATGATTTAATAAAGTGCTCATTGGCTAACTGTTGAAACTCCTCAGCCGTTTTATACGCATCGGGTGAATACGTTTCGTTAATTTGCGCTTCTACCCCAGTCAACGCCCCATCTAGACGCATAGAGTAATTGCCATCCGCAGCTTGCGACAATATAAAAGTCGAGTTATTAGGGTTATGCGCAGTCGCATTAACGCTCACGATACTCAGCCCAAATGCAGCTAAGCACGCAACTGTTTTTGATGACAAATTAATCTTCAGCATACACACCACGCAGTCCGTCGATAAAGTTATTGTTGCCTGCTTTGTCCACATGATAGTGATACCCTCTCACCTCATCATAATGCCCGCGAGCTTCATCAAGGTCAGTATATTCGTTACCATCCGCATCTGTATTGGCATAAATACCATAACCATCAAGCGCGTAACCAATCATTGGCGCATGACTGTCGTCTTGTGCAATTTTGGTCGTCACACCAGTAGCAGCATGATAATGGTAACCTTCATGAGAATTGATATGACCACCGGCATCGTCAAACGGTGCAATCGTATAGGCTGCCAAAATATTACTGACAGGCGCTGGTGCATCAAAACGTACGCCATTAAAGGCAATACCGCGCACCGATGGGCCTCTAGCCTGAGGGCCTGGACCACCGAATTCAGTAATACTGGATGCGGCTTTTGGTGTGACTGGAATATAGAAAGTATCGGTCAAGTCTTCTACATACTCTGGCAAGCATTCAACGCAATAGTTGCGGTATTCGTCACCAACCCTAGGGTCTGCCGCAGCCACACATTCCTCAAGCGTTGAGGTTTTCATGATTTTACCAGTGGTCTTGTTGTACATATTCCAATTACTGTCACCATAGAACTGTGATAAGTTTTTGATGAACTCACCATCAACATCATGAACCTCACCATCCTCTAGCCAAATACCCCCTTTTGAGGCATCATCTGCAATATTGCTTGGACACCATGGCCCCATACCAACGTCACTTGGCTTGTTTTCAGTAACGATTTTATAGCATTCACCAGTGCTACCATCTGACAACGAGCATGACACTTTACTAATAGGCTCAACTAAGCCTTCACTTAAGAAGTAAGACGGTTGCACCGAAGGCATAACGGTATCTGCATTTTTGCTAGACACACTGGTCGTGGCGCTTGCATTGGTATTCGACACCTCGCTACTACAAGCGAACAGTCCGCCCGATGCTAGTGTCAATGCTAAGCAGCTTAAGCCAAATTTGGCAGTAGAAAGTTGCATGAATAGTGTCCTCTTTATATGAATAATTGATTAATTCCATATATAAATTAATTGTTAACAATTAGAAAGTTTTAATGAGTCTGACAAAAAATGGAGATGACTAGAATTTTACCCAACCTACAAGCCACACAAATTATTGTTGTAGCTTGTAGGGTTTATAAAATGAGACCCGTATGCAAAAGCTTAGCAAGTCAAAGGGTTGACGAGATCAATCTTGGTTGGGTAATGCAGCTTTCAACGCCGCTTCGGTCACACCGAGGTCTTTGGCAGCAGCGGCAGTGTCGAGCTGTCTTCCGCCATTTTTCATAATCGCGCTTAACAAGTCAGCTTCTGAAACACCAAGTGTTGTCGCTGCCGTATCAAAACCTGGGGGCGTAGCCTGGCCTGGACCTCCTGCTCCTGTGCCATTTTCAGCACCGATGGCTTGTTTGGCAGTGGTCGTGAAGTTATCCTGAGCAACTACACCGCTCAAGCAACTTGGCAAGTTCGGAAACTCTGTCGATGCGTGGTAGTGGTAAGTGCCTTTAGGGTTTTCAAGGGTGGCGCTGGTGTGTCCGTTGCAGGCATCCAGATCGGTCGGTATCTTGCCATCGCTGTCCACGCTACCGTAGATAGCATAACCGTCAAAAGCATAGGCAAACAGGGCATCAGCCTTCTGCTCTAGGGCACAACTAGCATCGACATGGTCATGCTCGAACACTGAGTTGATGTCTGTTGAGGTGGCATGCCAGTGGTACCAGCCACCCGGATCAATATGGCCGCCGCACGTGTCGAGCGCAGGCATGTGTCCGGTTTGTAGCACTGAAGGCGCATCCGCAAAAATAGGCACGCCATCAAGAGCCAACCCAACTTTGGCCACAGTCCCTAGACTGGTTTCTTCGTCAGACTTGACAGGCGACAATGGCAATAAAATAGTCATCTCGACCGATTCATCAGCCGAGGCAGACAAGCAGGCATTACTGACCGTTGGCTGGGTCGTACGCACGTCGACGATATTCACCTTGCCGTCAGCGTCATAGAATTGGTAACCCTGCGTCTCCAACATGGTCAAAAACTTTTCATCGATACGATAGAGCCCTGATTTTTCGCCATCCCAGTTCCAGACACCACCTTTGTCATCTAGCGTCTCTGGGCAAAACGGCCCAATTTTCAAGTTATCAGGTTGATGCTTGACCACTATCTTTGCACACTTGGCAGCGTCGCCGTTTTCTAATGTACAGTCTACAGTTTCAGGGGCCTTTACAAGGGCATCTTGGCTGATGCGTGTCATATCAACACCACCATTAGCAATGCGATCAGCTTCTGAAACTGATAGCGTTTGACTAGTCTCGTTAGCAGCTTCTACCGAATATTGCTCAGCAAGTTGACTACAAGCGGTTAGCGTTAATGCCATACTGATCAGTATGCTATTGTAAAGTATCTTTGTTTTCATAAACCCTCTATTGTGAACAGTAATTATCATAAATTATCAAAAAAAAATTAATCTTGTCACTGGTATTCGACCATGGCACTGATGACATTGGCTCTAATGACATTGACACTTATAACCCTGACAGCGACTATTTTTTAGTCGATTCGCAGGTGAAAATGGTCGTGTTTTTTATAACGAATACCACGCTACCGATTAAAACTTGCCAAGCTCTAACACGGTTTCTGCAGTGACCGTATTGCCTTTATAGGTTTGAACCGTGACGTAATATTCATGGCCACTACCACCAGAACAAGGTGGCATATAGGCTCCCTCTTTGTCCCAGCCAGCACCGCGATGTTCTGCAATTATTTCAAACCCTTTTGGCATCTCATAACTGTGTCCAGCCACAATCGGTAACTGAACCGCAGTTGCGCCTTTTGGTAGGGTGTAATTCATAATGCCATGCCCGCCATTGTTCATTTTTTTAGAGTCGCGGTCACTGTATACCAACACTACACTGTCTGACCCTGCTGGAATATCAGATACGCTCAGCTTGGGCGTACCTGGATTGACCCCATCAAATTTTTGGCACTGTTGTCCCTTGGGTATCGTTGCTCCATCCCATTTGCTATCCACAAAATTTACATCGAGCGCAAAGGCGTAAGAAGACGTGGTTAGTAACGTCAGTAAAGATAGGTGTTTGATAATATTTTTTGATCGAACAAGTGATTGAATAGAGGTCGACATCGTAAATTTCCTGATAGCTAGTTAGACTGAATAGGTGAAAAATCTCTTATAAAAACACTAATATTAAGACTGTTTTAAAGTTAATTATGCGGAAGCTAATTCTTCTGAATTTGAGCTATTCTCGCCTGGTGTAAAACCACCAAACGCATTGCGTAGCTCATGAGTAATCCTGGCAAGTTGCGTCGCATTTTCAGACCCTATCGCCTCATATATTTCTTGATCTAATTCGCGCCATACCTCATAAATCTGCGTTAATAGACCTTTCCCGTGCTTGGAGAGCTTGAGGACGTTACTGCGCAGCTCATGCTCATCGACACGCCTTTCGATTAAACCCGCTGTCAATAAGCGTGCGGTCATCGTGCTCATACTTGCAGCAGACAATCCAAACTCGTCAGCCAACTGCACTTGTGATGCTTGCCCCATTCTTCCGAGCGCATCTAACACGCGTGCTTGACGCGGCATAACCTCCAAAGGGGTCAGTTTGGTACGTAGACGCTCTTCGATGAGATGACCACAATGCAAAAAAAAGTGAAACTGATAAGGTTGATTAGGCATATTAGATATTATTTAGTTAGCATGTTAATTGTTAGTATGCTAACTATATAACACTATTGCAAAGAATGACGTTAATCTGCATAGCATTTTATACATATGCTTCATAAATAAAGTGTTATGTAGATTACATACACTAAATCATAAGGAATTATAACGGCATCTAAAATTGTGGAATTTAAAGAAAGGTAACGATATGGTCAGCTATCCGTAATTTTTACCAAATAATCCCCTCTGTATCAAAAATGGAAAATATTTAAAGTTGTCATAATAGCAACTTATTGTTGGCTAAAAACACCCCAAACCTATTGGAAATACAACGGTTTTAAACTTATACTTTAGTATTTTTCGACTTAGAAGGAGTGAGAGATGCAGTTTTTAGGGATGATAAGTCAGCAATTGAGTCGATTTACAGCATTGGTTATTATTTTGGCAGCGGCAGTGACATTTATAGAGCCTGCGACTTTTTCTTGGGTAACAGGCGATACCCAAGTCATCGTGCTGGGTGTCATCATGCTTGCTATGGGCATGACGTTAGGCAAAGAAGATTACAAAGTATTGGCCAAGCGCCCACTAGATATTTTTATTGGTTCTATCATTCAATATACCGTGATGCCAATATTGGCAATTGGCGTGGCAAGACTGTTTGATCTCTCACCCGGCTTGACACTCGGTTTAGTCTTAGTCGGCACTTGTCCAGGTGGTGTGTCTTCGAACATCATGAGCTATCTGGCTAAAGGTGATGTTGCGTTTTCAGTAGGTATGACCACTGTCTCAACCATCATTGCGCCTTTAGTAACACCACTTTGGTTGAATTATTTGGTAGGTCAATCTGTAGAAATGGATGGCTGGGGCATGTTCCGCTTTATGCTTCTAGTGACGTTGTTACCAGTCGCTATTGGTTCTATGCTAAATATTTTATTTCACAACAAGCACTGGTTTAATGATGTACGTGCCATTATGCCAGGCGTTGCTGTCTTGGCTTTTGCCGCGATCGTCGGTGGCGTTGCAGCCGTATTTGGCAGTCAGTTTTTACAATCAGGATTGGTTGTCATTTTAGCCATTGCCGTACACAATATCATCGGCTATGTATTGGGCTACTACTCAGGCGCATTCTTTGGTATGAATAAAGCCAAAAAACGCACCATATCGATTGAGGTTGGGGTGCAAAATGCAGGATTGGCCACGGGTTTAAGTACCAAGTTTTTCCCTGGTAATGCAGAATCTGCCATCGCTGCTGCCGTTGCTTGTATCTGGCATTCTGTATCCGGCTCTGTATTGGCAAATATCTTTGCTTGGTGGGATAAGCGTCAGCAAGCAAAATTACCTACTACTATCGATGCGGAAGCCATCGTAGATCTTGGTAAACCCATCAAAAATAGTTAATATTATTGAAAAAGGTAAGACTAAAAGCACCACGCTAGGGCGTGTCATCCATCTTTCTGATATAAAGACCCACAATCTAAAGGATGATACGCCCTAGATTATTGGCTACTAGCCAGCTAATTCAATATAGTCAAGTCCATATAAATCCGCTACATCGTCATCCTCGCTAAGCATACTAATGTATAACTTGCACTCGGTTTCCTTGTATCGAAATTATATTGAACCGACTATAGCAATACCCTTGATCGCAACTTCATATCTTAAAGCAACTTTATTAAACGACAGTGAATTCATTTTGAAGTACTGTCGTAGAGTGAATGTAAGTTGTTTGATAATTTTGATAAGTTCTAAATGCATTCCGCGAGAAAAATTTATACCAGTGGCACATTAGTTTTGCTATGGTTAGTGTGGTAAATTGCTTGGACAGTCAAAATAATAAAAGCAGCCAATGAATACCCGTCAATAACAATATATTAAAATCATGATTTTCATATATTGCCAACCCATTTAATGAGAAGGTTAATGATGACTATAGATAATAACGTATTACGTGAGCGCATCAGCTTATTAGGATCATTTTTAGGCGATGCGATTTCTCGCCAAACTGGCGAAAAAACAATTCACACGATTGAAACTCTACGCAAAGGTTTTATTCAACAACGCCGTGAGCCTAACGAGGAAAACAAGCAGCAGCTCATCGACTTCATTGCCTCTTTAGACAATCAAACCTTAAAAAATGTCATCCGTAGCTTTTCTATCTATTTTTTCCTTGCCAATCTAAGTGAAGAAAACTACCTACGTGAGCAACGCCACGCCCAACGCATGCAGTCAGAACATAGCTGGGAAGGCTCGTTCCGTCGTACGCTACTTGAGTGCCGTGAGCGCAATATCGAACCTGCCCAAATGCAAGAGCTGATTGATCAGCTAAAGTTTATACCTGTATTCACCGCCCATCCTACAGAAGCTCGTCGCCGCACAACGATGAACATGTTGCAAAGCCTATTCACACACAGCGATGCGCTAAACAATCTGGATAAAAACAGTGTCGCTTACGAGCAGGCAAAAGACCAAACCGCACAAACGATTGACTTATTATGGTCATCTGATGAAGTGCGTACACGTAAGCCATTGGTTTATGATGAAATCAATAATGGACTGCACTACTTTAATGCCAGTTTGTTTAATGCCATTCCTAAAGTGTATCGCAATATTAAAAAAGCCATCATTGATATCTACCCAGAGCTGACAGACTATCCACTACCTGCATTTATTAGCTTTGGCTCTTGGATCGGTGGCGACAGAGATGGCAATCCTTTTGTGACTTTTGAAACCACAGAACGTGCCGTCCTAATGCATGCAGACACGGTGTTGCGTCACTATCAAGTGTTGATCAAAAAACTGCGCCGCCAGCTCATTCACAGTGATACGATCGTGACGGTCGAGCCTGAGGTGTATGCCAAAATCAAAAGTTATGACGAACTCGATCAGCGAGTATTTGACTACAATCTCGATGATTACAGCAACGAGCCTTATCGTCGACTGCTCTCTATCATTCTTGCTAAAGTCAAAGCCACCAATCGCCGCATTCAAAGCAAAGGCACGGATATCGAGGCCGAAAAAGACGCTTACCGCAATCCAGAAGAGTTATTAGAAGACCTACGCATTATCCGTCATAGCGTGAATACTCATGACACAGCACATGCAGATGGGTTATTGCTCGATGTCGTTCGTCTGGTCAAAACCTGCGGCTTTCATTTGGCGGCGCTCGATATCCGTCAGGAGTCGTCTTATCATAGCGAAGTCATTGCCGATATTTTTGCCAGTGCCTCTAACCTACCAGACTATCAAGCGCTCAGTGAAGTAGAGCGTCGAGAGTGGCTGACACGCTTGCTAGAAAAACCGGGCACACCGCTCATTTATACTGACAACCTAGCAGACAAAACACGCGAGCAGTTAGCGCTGATGAATTCAGTCGCTACCCTACGCAAATTGGTTGGTCAAGACACCTTTGGCAGTTACGTGATTTCAATGACTAATAATGCCAGTCAGCTACTAGAAGTGTTGCTGTTAATGCGATTTGCAGGCTTATGTACGATTGATGCTGACGGTCAATTGTCTGCTGACCTACCTGTCGCACCGTTGTTTGAGACCATCGAAGATCTTAAAAACATCGATAAAATCTTGCCTGCCGTGTTAGACAACCCACTGTATCGTGGACTGCTACAGAATACCGATAACACGCAAGAGATCATGTTGGGTTACTCAGACTCATCGAAAGATGGCGGCATTATCACTTCAGCATGGCAGCTTTATAGTGCACAGCAAACCATCAACCATATCGCTGAGCAATATGGCATCAAAACACGACTGTTCCATGGTCGCGGCGGATCTGTGAGCCGTGGTGGTGGGTCAACGCATAATGCCATCGCTGCACAGCCCGCTGGCACGCTACATGGTCAGATTAAAGTGACTGAACAAGGCGAAGTGCTATATGCTAAGTATGCCAATACGGATACCGCTGTATTTGAGCTGACCATGGGTATCACGGGCACACTCAAAGCCTGCTCTTCAAGGTTTGTGGTGCAACCTACTGAGTTACCAGAGTATGAAGCGCTGTTTGCACGCTTAGCAGACGCAGGTGAACAACGCTATCGCGAGCTGACCGATCATACCGAAGGGTTTTATAAATTCTACTCGCAAGTGACGCCTGTTCAAGAAATCTCTCTGTTAAACATTGGCTCACGTCCTGCCCATCGCAAAAAAGGCCTACCAAGTAAAACTACCTTGCGAGCGATTCCTTGGGTGTTTGGCTGGTCATTGGCACGCTTTACCCTACCTGCTTGGTATGGCGTCGGTAGTGCGCTGCATAGTGTCAAAGCTGACGAAGCATTAATGAAAGAGATGAATAAGCACTGGCCATTTTTTAGCGTGTTTATCAGCAATATCGAAATGGCTTTTACCAAGTCAGAGATGAATATTGCCGAGGCTTATAGCCAACTGTGTGATGATGAGCCGTTACGCGAAAAAATCATGACAGCTGTCACCGATGAATACACGCTGACCAATTCAGGCTTAAACTCTCTGCTTGAACAAGACTCTTTATTATCCAATCAGCAAAACCTTGCTTCATCCCTGCAATGGCGTGACGCTTATCTAGACCCGATCAACTATATACAGATTGAGCTGTTAAAGCGTTCTAGACAAGCAGAGGACTCAAATGATAGCGAGAACCTGCAAGTTGAAGACCCATTAATCCGTAGTATCAATGCGCTAGCAGCAGGCTTACGCAATACTGGTTAGAATGGCTGTCGCATAAACAAGATACTGATATAGATTACCCCTAAATATTGAGGTTCCGTGAGCGGAGCCTCAATTTTTTCATTATGCTTGAATATACTTCAAAATAAACAGCTTATTTTTAGTAGTACTAGAGATAAGCATGTCAGCTAAGATAACTGGTCGCATTCAAACGGGCTTGGCAGGTAATCTTATCTAGACCAACTGACAAGACACCATGTTCCATTGAGTATCCATATCCGCTTGTACTAGGGCATCATGCAGTGCATCGGACACAAATACATAACTCATCAACAAGGGGTCGTGCCATAGATCTAGCTCGCAGTTTAGTGCTGATTTACTAACTAATAGTTGTTTGTCTTTGATAGGTATACTGGTTGCGTATCTTTGCTTGCCATCAAAGCTAGAACTAGCATAAGAGGAAAATGACTCGTTCACCTGAGGGTGCGGGTATTGAATGTATTCTCGTCTTTCACACAGATTAAGAAAATAAAAGGTCTTGTCACTACACAGTTGCTGGGTCTCAAGGCTATAGAGTTGCACTGGCGTGAGCGTACTTTCCCCTAAGCGAAAATGCTGTAGCAACTGAGCACAGGCTTGGGTAAGCACAACGCCACCACTTCTCACTTTAAAGATATATTCAGAGGATGGCGGTAGCTTGGTGTCACTACCCTCTACCCACAAACTGTCTGGTAAATGCTCAGTCTTAAAGAAGTATCTACCTGCTCCTGATAGCTCTAACCTATCTTCTTTGTACGTATTTTTTATTTCTAATAACTTAGGGTCAGCTGTTTTTTCCCTACTTTCAAATACTTTCCAATACTTAGGAAAGTCATATTTTTTACTATTAGCAGGATAGATATCGTAAAAATTAATAGACGTTAGCTTAAAGCCCGCCAGCCAGACGTTGTTTGTATTGCTCATTTATTTTTCCTTAGTTATAGCGTGTCCTCAATTAGCACATTAATATATTTAGTGGCCTTAAAATGGCTAAAACCTCTCCAATTAATGTCTGCAGACGTGACAGCATAGATCAGACTTATCAAGATAACCATCCCAAACTAACCACATACCAGAGTTTGCCGACCATACTTGGATAGTCACCATGTGGTCTCGCCGCGCCCATCAGATCTATGATAAAAGCGCCCACAAACATCATGACAATAGTCGCAATAGCAATACCGACACTATAAACCACCGTCTTCCACATAGGCTGATTGCGCTGCTCAAGGTTGCCTGCTGGTAAATCCTTGTTTAAATCATAAGGGTCATTGGGATCAATCTGACATTCCGCTTGAATATCTGAGCTAAAACGGTGACGATAGCTGGTGAGCATAGAAATCACTCGTCCTGCATAGCGCAGTGCTAATAACGGCAGGATAACCAATGTCACTGGTTGAAATTCAAACGTGCGTTCAGGATACTCCATATTTTCATGGTCATGATGCACTTCATTGAGTATCAAACGCTTAAATGACATGAGCGGTGTTTCACGTTTTTTATGAATGGGATAGATATAACGTATGGCTTCTTTGACTTCTTTTAGTTGCTGATCATCGCCTTCCATATAACGACGAATAAACTCAAAATAGCTGATTAAGCTTTTATCAAAGACATCATTTTTAAAAGCGAGCGCAAACATACCTGTCACGGTTTCGCCATCTTTATCCAAGGCAACCGCTCTGATGTCTCTGTCTTCACTAATATAGGCAATAAAAAAGGTCAATTCGTCCCAGTTATATACCTCTACTTTACGGTTATATTGACGGACATAGACCTTACGGGTTTTACGGTTAAATCGGATAGGAGAATGCCATGTGGTAAATAACTCGGTTGAGAGTACATTTATTAATGGAACAAAGAATAGAAGAATCATAGAAAAAGCAAGAATAAGACAAACACTTAAATACACAATATTAAAATCTGTTATAAATCTCATTATCGCAAAGATAATACCGTTGCTAACAGACAGTCCAACAAACCCTAAAGCCAGCCCCCATCCTACCGCATCGCCACGTCTTCTTTCATTGCGCCCCGTGGTTTCTAGATAAGTTGAATTAAACTGTACAACCGTTTGTTGAGGGTGCAATGGCACATCGTAGGTTGTATCTTTTTCTAACGGTACTCTTTTACGGATGCCTTTTACATCATCAAGCTTTTGCCCAACTGCCTGATAACCAGGGGTCAAAAATGGTGGCTTCTTGGTCAGTCGAAACCGACCTTCCATGTCTACAACATATCCGCTCATTATTCATTGTCCTAAATTTCTATGGCTGCGCTGTTTTCTGCTTTACAGAGACATGCTAGAAGATGTTTTTGCCCATATCATCAGAATTTTATACTTTAGGCGTTGCAACTAAAAATCCAGTCTAAATCCACCGAAATAACAGCAAATCCCACAGTATTTTAAAGAAGCTGGGATAATCACCATGTGGTCGCGCAGCACCGATTATATCAATAATAATAGCGAGTATCGATAAAGAAGCAAGCGTTGCAACCACCATCATCACGACATAGAATACTTTTTCTAATAAGGTAGCAGGCTTTATGAGCGCTGGTATCGGTGGGTTTTTATTTAAGTCAAATTTATCGTTGGGATCTACATCACACTGAACTTCTATCTCAAAAGGGAAATGCGGCGTGGTAGACGTTAATACGGCTAAACGACGTCCCAATAGCTTTAAAAACCAAAAAGGAATATTAATCATAAACGTCCAGTCTAACTTTAAAGTGTCTTCTGGATATTCCATATCATAGAAATCTTGATGATATTCAAATAAA
Organism: Psychrobacter sp. SCQQ22; assembly: GCF_015864605.1. NCBI lineage: Bacteria > Pseudomonadati > Pseudomonadota > Gammaproteobacteria > Moraxellales > Moraxellaceae > Psychrobacter > Psychrobacter sp. SCQQ22. The sequence continues at coordinate 19,336 of NZ_JADYWZ010000004.1, read as the reverse complement.
GAACGCTGTACACTTTCTTTAAAGGTTTCTTTACGTTGATGGACGGGAAAGATATGACGGATACTACTGGCTACCTCAGCGAGCTCGCTATCATCTTTGGCAGACATATAGCGATTAACAAACTCAAAATGGCCATATAAGACCTTATATACTCTATCGTATCGAAAAGGCAGACTAAAAGTGCGTTGGATAATACCCTTGTCATCCACATCGCTGCAGCGGATATCCCATGGTGCATTGACATCGGTCTGCATTTGTATCTTTAGACTACCCCAGTCATAGGTTTCTACTTTTTTATTGGCACCTATGACGTAGACTTTGCCCTCTTTACGATTAAAACGAATGGGGAAATAGGTGTAGGTAAATAGCTCTCTGCTAAGACGTCTTAATAAGACGTAAATAAATCCAAACCATATAAGATCTGCTACAATATAAAATAAGGTGGAGAAGCCAAGTCCACTTTTATTAAACTCAGAGAGCATAATATAACTAACAACACCTAAACCAACAGTGGCTACTAAAGAAAGAAATAATTGACTCCAAACAATCTCGCCACGGATAGAGTCCCACATGTCTACCAGCTCCATATAGGTGCTATTAAACTGTACGACAGTACGCTGCGGACGTAGTGGATAATCAAGCTTCTGATATGGGCGCAGCTCATGTTGCAAGTTATCTACTTTATAGGCTTTACCTAAGGTATCGTAGGTTCCGTTTTTTCCGCGGCCTATCATGTCGATCATCGTTTTACTCCGTCATCCTCTTTAAAGCATCGTCATGCGTTTGGATGGCTTGTTTATTGTTGTTTTATCTAAGCAATCACCAGCATCACATATAGTATCGAACCGATAAACCATGTCGCATTCACTGCTATGCCTGAGTACCATTTTAGTTTGACCTTTGTATTTTTATTATCAAAAGCAGCTTGGCGCGCTGCGGTGACAGGCAACACATTGTATGGGTTGTTTTTTCTATCCCACTTAAGCCGACGCTGCACTTCAGGGTGCAATGCAGGATTGGCACTGGATTGATAGATGTTACCTTCGGCTAGATCTAAGTAGCTGACGATACAGGCTCGTGACCACCCCATTAGATTTATGTCATGATTGGCATTAGAGTAATAGACGTCTTTTGATACCTGCACAATGTCAGCGCAGGCCAGTAATGAGCGACTCATGTCTGTTGGGCATTCTTGAGCATATTCGATATTTAAAGGTAGCTCATCTGCTGGACGTTCCATATAGGTACGGATAAACGCCCATTGGTCGTAGGGGTTGAGTCTATGATCATCAAATTTAATCGAATGAATCAATTCGTCTGTTGTTTTATCAACAATATGCAAGTTGAGAGACTCAAATTTAGTACCTTCATTACCTCTGACAGAGGCAATGATATTTTGATAATCAATCAAATGAAAGATAGGTTCTTGCTTTTTATTATGTTCATAATAGGCAATTTCTTGAGTACTTTTTAGTAGCAGAATTTTGTAGTAGCGAGACTTTTTAGTTCTAAGCTGTTTTAAAGTTAGAATAGGTGCAAACCCAAAAATTGAAATAATACTAAAAAAAAGTATTATATCTATCCATTCGATTATATAGTTAGGTGATGGATGTAATGCTATAGTAGTAAAAATAAAAAGCATTTGGCCAAACAGCCATAATGATCCATAAGATGCCAACAAGGATACATTTTGGATAGAGTTTATTGACGGGTGGAATAATAAATAATCTGGGTTAATTTCATGTATAAGCCCACTTAGCCTATATACACTGTATTCTTGCTCGTTGAAGTCAGTAATCTTACCTTTGTAAGGACGGCCAATTATTTTACCTATAGGAAGCTGTTGAGGTATGGGTAATATCATATCGGAACTCAATTAAACTTTATTATCAATTAGCTTATTTTTACTAAACATTATTAAGTGCTATCCAAGCAACGAGACTGGCGTTAACCGCGATCGCCACTATCCATCTGATATTTATTTGCCAGTTTTTACCATCAAAAGCTTTTTGAGCCTCTTCATCAATCAGAAATCGGACTCAAATCACGCTTATCTATCCAACCGAACTTAGTACCCTCTTTATAAGCAACTTTCACCCAGTCCTCATTTTGATCAACAGCTTCAATTAAATCACCTTTGATGTAATAATTCGGTTTGGATCTAGACTTGAATTTTTCATTGAGAATTTCTGCTTGATCTGTTTTGACCGTGTACTTGGTCGGAGGCAAAGGACAGTTTCTGACAAGCTCATCAGCTTCTGTTGGATATGAACCAATCAGGGTAATAAAATCATCTATACTAGACTTATTGTGGTCAATACAATAATACTCTTCACCAGTTGCTATAGAACCCTCAGTTGATGCGTTTGCTATATACCACTTACCGTTTTCAACGGTATAGTAAAAAGTATATTCAGATCTCCCTGTAGAATATTGAGTACTTATAATAAATCCCGAGTAGTCTCGACGCGGTAATATGTTGGATAAAGACCAACCTGTCTCAGTGGTATAGCTTTGCGTACTCAAGCTCAGTGTGTATTTACCACTTTTGTCTCGAGTAAGTACATAGAGTTCATTGCCCTGAAAAAAATCATTATCGTCATTAATACGACTAACCACTAAGTCGTCTATGTCATCCGCATTGACATCGAAAGTAAATATTTCAAACTGATCTTTTGGTAAGTCTTTTTTGATTTCCTGCAAAGATAGCAGCCCATTAAAGGTGAACGCTTCAATCGTGCCATACATTGGCTGCTTAGGATATATTTCAGTTGCTGCTTTAGTAGCATCTTCTATATCCTTAGCCTTGTAGACTTCTTCAGAATTAATTTTGTTTGAACCTTTGTTATTTGATTTAGCAAAATTTACATAAAACTTAAAAGGATCTTGGTCTATATCCTCTTTTGTATTAATAAGCTTCCACGTACCATCAAAGTAATAAACCAATTTTTTTGGATTGTCTTTTATATAGTAGGGAGAGTCGAGATCCTTAGTGAAAACTAAGTCACTTTTATCAATAACCCTAACAAAGATCTCAAAGTTATTTTTTATTTCGTTCAGCGTTAACGCATTAACATCATCTACAACTGAGTCAAATTCAGACATCTTATTTGGAATAAAGAGATTATTTTTAGGAAACAAAAAGACCTGAATATCTCCAAACCTGTTGCTATCACTATATATACAACCGTAGTCAGGATAATAAAAATGACCTTCATTGAAAGTGAATAAATTATTCCCATTACATTTGATTATGCTGTCAAAAGACACTTTCTGATTTTTAACGATAGTTGCCTTATCCTGCCCTAGTGTGCGGTCAGTATTCTCTAGAGTACTATCATTTGGATCGTTAGCAGGAGAATTAACTGAACAAGAGACCAACATTATCGAAAAACATATGAATAACGGTTTTAAAATTTTTGACATTTAGAGAGCCTTTCCATCATCGAAGGTACATTCATATTTATTGCTACCGTAGTCGATTTGACCTAAACCAACCAGCGCAAATGAGACAAGTCCGCCGTCAGTGGCGACTATGCTTGACCAATGCAGGTAAGGATTTATATATGGCTTTTTTTATTTGGATATCTTTAGGCTGGCTATTGGGAATCATCATTCACATACATGCTATATTTAATCGACTATATTCTATTTTTATTTATATACCAAAGCAAGGCTATAAACCAATATTATAAACAGCCAGTCTTTATAAAATATACAGTCGGTTTAATCTCTCGTTTTAGATAGGGCTTGTTATATACAGTAATTTGTCGCAATATATTGAGCATATTTCGACTATTATCCAATTTTAAATATATTTTGACCAAACGAAAATGATTTAAGATTAGATATTTCGCCTTATTTTTTTATAACATATAACTGCCTACTTCTATGACTTTAAAGCCCCTGCTCGTATCTTTATTTATCTTGCCTTTATGTACCCTCTCTGCCTGTGCTAACACGCCTACTACCTCAACGGACAGTAATGGCGTACCGCAAACTCGTAGCAATCTAACGGCAGATGAACAACAGCAGTTAGACGATTTTATAGTTAAGCAAAAGGCTAATATGCGCTTCATCGAAGGTGGTAGTTATGAGATGGGTGACTTTGGGCATAAAGTCACTATCAATGGTGGTGGTCCTATTAGCACCAGTAAAAATAATAAGCCTCTTCATAAAGTAACGCTTGATGGCTTTAGTATGAATGCTTACAAAGCGACTTATGGTGATTTTGATATCTATAGTATGGCAACAGGACAAGAGAAAGTCGGTACTCAGGTCTACATGGAAGCAATACGTCAACCTAATGCAGCAGCTGGTATTAATTGGCAAACTGCTCAAAACTACTGTCAGTGGCTTGGTCAGCAGCTAGATGTACCTATGAGTCTACCGACTGAAGCTCAGTGGGAGTATGCCGCGCGTAATCGTGGTAAATATGTGCTATTCCCAACTGATAACGGATGGATAAACGGTGGGCGTAATATAGCTACATTTGACGAAATGAGTGAACTCTCAAGTAAGTATCGCACCAGTTTAGCTATACCTACTGTCGGTCTGTACCCGCCCAATACATTAGGACTGTATGACATGACCAATCAAAACCTTGAGTGGATGACTGACTGGTATAGCGAGGATTATTATGCTAACAGTCCTGAGCATAACCCAAAAGGCCCTAAGACAGGCACTAAAAAAGTCGTACGCTCTGTCAATGCTGATTGGGGAGATGCACAAAATGTACGAGCCAACGGGTCAATTACTATCATGCGAATCAAACGCTTGCCAACAGCGCCTGTTGATGAGTTTGAAAAGCAAGAGAATGAAGGTAAGACCAATTATGATTATAATACATCAGCTCGCTGCGTCGCTAATAGCTCGCAGGATATAAGCTGATCACCTTTAGTATCATGACTCTTGTTTCTCAACAATAAAAATTAAGCAAAAGACTTAACACCATAATTGATATTACCTATTAGGTGATTCGTAATTCATTGTTTGAATAACCGATCTTAGCAATATACCGTAAAATATATTTTTACTTCATGTATATGTAGGGTCTGCTCCAATGGAAACGCCTCAAGCAACACCATCTCTAGACATCGCAGCAATTGATTACCATATAGACTCAATTGCGCTCATTGACCGCGCCATTCAAATACGTTGGAATGATGGTATCGACAGCACGTACCACTACATCTGGCTGCGTGATAACTGCCCATCTGCTTTTCATCCGCAAACTGGCGAGCGTAGCTTTGATTTACTGAGTATCTCAAAAGATATCCATCCACTATCCGTCTCCTTTGATGAGACAACGCTGACGATTGAATGGTCAGAACAAGAGCATATTAGCCACTTTGAACAAAGCTGGTTACGTGAGTTTGGGTATTCTAGTGCGTTGGCCAAGGACCATAGCAGTCCTTATGAAAGTTGGGATGGCACGTTTATTGACCACATCCCCATGTATGACCAGCAGAGCATCATGACCAGTGACAGCGCTTTATATGAGTGGATGAGTGCACTGGATAAATATGGGCTTACTATCATTGATAATATGCCAGATGACTCTGATGCTGGCGTACAGACCGCCATGCGAGTCGATTATTTACGGCAGACCAATTTTGGCATGACCTTTGATGTTATATCAGAAAAGTCACCAATCAATTTGGCTTATACCTCGCTCTCATTACCTTTGCATACCGACTTGCCAAATCAGGAATTGCCTCCAGGCTATCAATTTTTGCATTTTTTGAGCAATGAAAGTATAGGCGGCGAATCTACTTTCGTAGATGGGTTAAAGGTGTTAGAAGGGTTACGAGAAGAGCAGCCTGAATATTTTCGCTTGCTTGCCGAATATGCCATCCCCTTTCGTTTTCATGACAGCGCCCATGATATCCGTGAGCACCACCCCGTCATCAATCTAGACAACTTTGGTAATATTGTGGAAATCAAATACAATGCGCATCTTGCAGATATTTTTGATTTACCAAGTGACGTTATGTACGACTACTACCTTGCTTATCGAGAGCTAATGGCTCGATTAAAAGACAGTCGCTATAAGATTGAGTTAAAACTAGCAGCGGGTCAAATGGTGGTTTTTGATAACCGCCGAGTCCTGCATGGGCGTAATGCCTTTGATGAAAACGTCGGTGAGCGTCGTCTCAAAGGCTGTTATGTTGACCGCTCAGAATTTAAAAGTCGCTTACGAACGCTTAAAAAGCAACTGGCTTAACACGACCCACAAGCTAACTGATGCTGTGATTGTGATTGTAATATAAATAGCAAGAGCAACAGCATCAGTGTTTGGCTCAGTGTCTGTTGATGACTCTAAGCTGCTTCCCTTCATGTTCCCTTATGAAAAATACAAGCGCTCTATCAAGCAGCTTTACGACCTTTCACAAATAAAACCACGCTGATGATGACGCTGAACACGCTGCACATAATAAACACGTTATGTGCGCCGCCCGGCATGTACTCCATAAATGATGTGAAGAACTGACCCGAAAACACCGCCATCGTAAAGTAAGATAAGTTACGGCCACGTACTTTAGCAGCACTTAGCTCGACAGTCATATGGTTCAACAGCGGAATACTAAAACCAAAGCCAATGCCGATCAATAGCGCGCCTAATACTAATAGCAAGGTGCTGGTTTGCGTAAAGCAAATATACGATAACGCAAATGCTAAAAATGCCAATGCCAATACTTTGGGTTCATTTAACCATTTGATTATTTTGGGCATAAAGCCTGCGGTAACGACAGCAACCAAAGAGATAAAGGCCAATAGTTGACCGATTTGTGATTCGTTATAGCTCAACTCATTCATAGTGATGGGCAATAACACGGTTGAGGTGAAAAATATGGTCATCGCTAAGGTTGAGATAAGATAAACATTTTTTAGAGATAGACCACTAATGATGGTTTTGCTATCGTCCTCGGCAATCTGCTCATGATTTACAGCAGTTGCATGATGCCGTGGTACAAACAGTAATAGCATGGCCAAAAATACCCACGCCATTAAATAAATCGATAGCGGTAATGCCCAGAACTGTGAGGCCAGTAACCCACCTAAAAATAAGAATATGACCCCGCCCAGCTCTACTGCCATGCCTTGTTTAGCAATCATCTTTAAGCGAGCTTCACCTTGATACCATGTAGAGATTAATACCGTACAGCTCGCCATGACGACCGCTGTTATACCGCCCAATAAAAACCGATTGCTAAACACCTGCGCTGGCCCATGTAAAAGGTAAGCACTGGCACCTGCAAGTCCGTATAAAAACAAACCTATTATCAAGAGTTTGTACGCGCCATATTTATCGATTAACTTGCCAGCCAGTGGCGCAAATACCACCGCACCCAATGACGGTAAGGTGATTAATAGCACGCTGTTGTCGGTAATGCCCAAGCCTGCCGAAATACTGACCAAACCGGGTGCCAGTAACGTGCCGACCATAATGGTCAAACTGGCAATACACAGTAAGGTAAAACTACCTGCCGTTTTTAATTGATTCATATGTGTCCCTAGTCCTTTCGATATCCATGTACGAATATAACTGTATTGAGATAACTGTACTGATATCACTTATTTTTTGGCGAATGAATTAAATATTGCGCTGATGATGATAAAGACGATGCTGACCACCACTACTCCTGGCCATTGGTATAAGGCAAAGGCTTTGACACCCGCCATAGACCCCAATGCCCCGCCTGTGTAGTAACCCAGCATATAAATACCGTTGATGCGGCTCTGAGCGGCGGGATCGATACTAAAGACGCGAACCTGATTGGCCACTTGCGCACTGAACACAGCAAAGTCGATTAAAATAATACCGACAATCAGCGACACCAAATTACCTGCAAACAACCCTGTAATAGCAAAGCCTATGGCAGCTAATGCCAACGCAATCATTACTAAGGTTTTAGAACCCAATTTATTGACCCATTTGCCAGAGGATTTAGCCCCTATCACGCCTGCCAGCGCAATCACACCAAATAGTCCTGCTTGCTGTGCATTGTAATTAAAAGGCGCATCGCTGACATAAATCGCCAGTGTTGCCCACAGTACGTTGAATGAGGCAAACCAAAATGCGCCTGCCAAGGTGAATTTTTGCAGGGATTTGTGTTTTATAAACAGTGCCAAGCTACTTTTGATAAGCGGAAAGTAACGCAGTGTGGTTTGTGGGGTGTTGGTTGGCAAAAATACGCGCAGTAATACCCCAAAGATAGCGGCAAGTGCTGCAGACATCACAAACACACTGCGCCAACCGAACTGCTCCCCTACAAACCCACTTAAGGTTCTAGATAGCAATATACCAATGGTTAACCCCATCATCAGAGTACCGAGGGTTGCACCTTTGTTTTCAGGAGACACCATGGATGCAGCAAACGGAATGAGCTGCTGGGTAATATTGGCGCTGACACCAATCAAAAACACCGATAGCAGCAGTACGGGTAAGCTGGGTGATATCGCTGCAAAAACACAAGCCGCTACTAATAAGCACGACAGAATACCAATCAGGCGTCTACGCGCAATCGAATCGCCCAACGGTGAGAGGAACAGTAAAGCAAAGGCATAACCAAACTGCGTCAATGCCGGAATACTACCCAGTTGTGAGTCGGTCAAATCAAATTCATGGCCAATGAGCGGTAAAATTGGCTGATTGTAATAAAGGTTGGCGGCGGTTGCGGCAATCGCGGCGGTCATTAACAGTAGAATAAATCTGCTTAACGACTGGCTTGACGATTGTTTTAGTGCTGGTACTGGCTTATCCATTGTTATCTCGGCTTAATAAATCATGCCGCAAGTATAGAGCCTATCAAACCATAACAAAAATGATAGTATATGATTGAATCCATACAAATACTGTATAGATAAAAAGTTAAGATTGAGCAAGATTTTGATGAAAGATATTAATAAAAGGGATTGATGATATGGATATAAAAACACTCAAAAGCTTTATGGCAGTGGCCAAGCACCAGAGCTTTTCGGAAGCGGCGCGTGAGCTGTATACCGTGCAACCTGCCATCAGTCGCCATATCTCATCTTTAGAGACAGAATTGGGTGTTGTTCTGTTTAACCGTACTTCTCGTGAGGTGACTATCACACCCGCTGGCGAGCAACTACTGAAAGACGCCGCTGTTATTTTGAGCTTAGCAGAGCAAGCAAAAACACAAGTTAAACGGGCACATGACGGACAGGTAGGTACGCTCAATATTGCGCATTTAAGCTCAGCATGTCTGACCTTTATGGCCACATTGGTACGCAGTTATAAAGAAAAATTTCCGCACGTGCACGTGTCATTATTTGAGATGACGGTGACCGAACAGATAGAAGCGTTTAATAATGACCGCATCGATATTGGTTTTTCTAGGCCGCTACCGAGCGCTATTGCTAACGACTTTATCAGCCACAGTATTTATATCGACAAATTGGTGGCGATTGTGAACCAAAGCCATGAATTAGCCGATCAACAAACCTTTGACTTGGCGCAGCTAAAAGATGATAAGTTTATTATTTTTAACCGTGATGAAGCGGTTGGTCTATTTGATGAAACCATCATGCTGTGTAAACAAGCTGGCTTTTCGCCCAATATCATCAGTCAACCCAAGCACATGCAGACATTGGTGACCGAGGTAGCTGCAGGCTTAGGCGTGGCGATTGCGCCTTATTGCGTGCGCAAGCTGTATAGCGAGGGCTGTCACTTTATGATGTTAAACAACGTTAGCACACACATACCCGTGCATATCCAATATAAGCAGAGCAATAACAGTGCGACGGTTGCCGCTTTCGTCGCGGTAGCGTTGAGCGCGACAGATGACATACAGCAAAGCATGGCGTATTAAACCCACAAAAAAGCCCCATTCGTCTGGTTTATGAAAAATGGGGCTTAATACTATTCACATATCAACATACAAGCTCAAAGGTTACTTATTATATCTTTAGCACTGAACAGATTTACCAATACGAGAACCATCAACTCGCAGAAACAGGCACTTTACGAATCAGCCATAAGAAATATGCGCCACCAATAATGGCCGCCACAGTACCCGCAGGCAGCTCATAAGGAAAGATAACATAACGCCCAATCCAATCTGCTATCACCATCACACCTGCACCGAGTAAGGCGGCCAATGGCAATTGACGCTCAATCTTTATCGCACCAAGCGATGTTGCCAAATGTGGCACCATCAAACCAATAAAGCTCAATGGCCCAACAGCAAGCGTACTGGCCGTACTCAATGCCGCCACCAGTACCAACAATGCAAGGGTCACGGGCTTGACGGCGACGCCCAAATTACGAGCCACGCCTGTACCCAAACCGAGGATACGCAAAGGTTTTACTACTAGCAAACTGAGTGCAAACAGAATAAAGGCAATCGTAATAAGATACCAAACCGTACTAGGCTGGGCGCTATAGGTCGTTCCTGATAGCCAGCTAAGCATCGCTTCTAAACGCGGGTCGCCAGATATCTTCACCATATGCATCACCCCATCCATCATGGCAGCGATCCCAATACCGACCAATAATAGATAGCCCGAGCTTACTCGACGTGACAGCCAAATAACCAATAGCAACACCGCCATGGCACCAGACAATCCTGAGATGAGCAACGTACCCGCACCTGCGGACAGCCCTAAACTAGGCAGCAGTAAAAACCCTAAAATAACGCCAAGCGCAGCGCCGGAGCTGACCCCCAATACTTCTGGGCTTGCCATTGGGTTGCGCGTGAGCGTTTGTAATAGCACACCAGCGATGGCAAGCATTAGACCCGTTGCCGCCGCGCTCAAACTGCGAGGCAGTCGATATTGCTGAGTAATGGCCCAGTCGGTACTGAATACCCAGCCATTGATATCTTGGACGAACAGACATGCCAACGCGATGAGTGCAACCACGCCAATACCCCAACGCCATAATACGACCGGCTTATCCTTACCGGTAATCATTGGGGTTACCGTCTCTATCTGCTCACGGCGCTGACGCAAAATCAGCCAGATAATCAACGGAGCACCGAGAATACCCGTCATTGCACCTGCTGGAATTTGCATATCGAGTATCGGCTCTAGCAATAGCGCAACATTACTGGTCAGCCATAGTAATAGCGCACCCAATACGAAGGCGACGACTAAACGCTTGCTAATAGAAGAAATACCCAGCGCATTGACCAAACTAGCAGCACCCAGACCGATAAAGCCAATCAGCCCAACTTCACTCACGACCAATGCAGTTACGATCGCGACGAGCAACACCACCAGTGCGCGAATACTATTAATAGGCACACCCAAACGCTTGGCTTGCAAGTCGTCTAAGCTCATCAGCGTCAGTGGTTTTAACAAGGGCAAACATACGACCAGCATCACAACTGCGGTTATCGATAGCGTCGTACTGGTATGCCAGCTATTCTGTGCTAAAAATCCTGCAGCCCATGACAACATACCATTGCTGCGCTCCGCGAAAAATAACACCAATACATTGGCTACAGCAGCGAGCAAAATATTCACCACTAAACCGGCAAGTATTAAAATCAACGGGTTAAAGCGACTGGGCGCTGACAAGGCAAATACCAAGCCCATACTGATAATCGCACCGACAAACGCGACATAAATGCCACCATAAATTGCCAAGCTTGGCAAAAACAAGGTCACGATTAGCATGGCCAGTTGCGCACCCACACCGACACCCAAAGTGGTGTCTGATGCCAATGGGTTTTTGACCAATTGCTGGAGTAAAATACTGACGACCCCAAGCAGTCCACCTGCCAATATTGCAACGATACTGGTTGCGACCAAGTGCAGCTGTGTCGCCATACTGGCAATATCCAGCTGTGAGCTTGGTATCAACAGATCACCAATCGGGCGTGTCCACTCTTGAGCGATTAACGTCCAACCACTCCATAGTGACAAGGCCAGAAGCACAATGAACATGCTCCATAGTCGCCATAAACCACTAGAGGTAGAAGCATCTGGCCGAGGTGACTCTGGAGATGGGGGTAATGGATTTGTTAGATTTTTCGTGTTCTTTAACGGCTTAGACAACGAAGGCGATGAAAGTGAGGACATAGAATCAACATTATTAGTAGTATTGTCAGCAGGCAGGTTGTGAGGATGCTCGGCGGTATGAATGCTCATGAGGCTGCACCACCTTTTAGTGTGACATTTGATAAATTATTTGCCAAACCGACCAGTGATGCCATACCGCCATAGATCCATACTGGCGGTAACTCGCCCACACAACGATCATGACCATAGCTTAGACGCTGCCAAATCAAGCTGTCATCAATCTCAGCACGCGTGATTGGACTCAAAGGATTAATAATCAACAGGCAAGTATCATTATCTAACGTGGCCAAATCACCCATACGTATCGGCACAAAACCCCATTGGTTGCCCTTACCTAACACATCAAGCTCTTTGCCCATGTGCGCTAATGCAGGCTGAAACAAACTGTTTGCCACATACATACGCATATTATTGGCATCAGCAAACTGGACCACAGCGAATTTTTTTACATTTGGATAGCGCTGTTGTAGCCGTTCACTAGCAATGCCTATGTCGTCATTACTTTTTACAATATAATCTTCAGCCAATTTTGGCTCGTTAATCAGCTTACCTAATTTGCGAGTTGGCTCAGTATAATCGGCCCATGTCGCGGTATCCCCTTTGGCTGCGAACATCACAGACTCAGCAGGGACATCACCATATAAATTTCGGGCATGTTGATAAAATGAATTGTCTACAACCAAGTCAACTGGCAGCTGGGCGACCAACTCGGCATTGGGCTGATAACGAATACCCAAATCAATCGTCGCTGGCGGTAATGTCGGCGTCCCTACCCATCTGTCCCATACTCTCACATCGCCCGTGGCAATCGGTGGATAGCCCATCGCCGTCAAGGTTGCTGCGTTGCCCCAATCAGGCGAGGCAATATTAATTTTCACATGCGGCGCGCCGTCTACCTGAGCAGCTGTTTGAGCAGTTGCCTGAACGTCTTTTTGCTCAGTCACTGGCTCCTGACACGCAGTTAGCATAGTGGTCAATGCCAAGCTGACGACAAGAGACAACCGCTTTAGTCGCACCTTTGGAGAGTCTGGTGAGCAGTTTCTGATTGACGGTTTTACGGCGTGTCTGGAGACATTTTTAGAATGGTTATTTTGATAAAGAGCAGGGAACATAGCGACCTATCTTTTGAGCGAATAAGATGAAACAGGCGAATAAAAAAGATGAGGCAAATATTAAGCGATGGCGACAGGTTGCCCAGTGATAGGATGACTGAGCAATTGCATATCGACATTGAAGATATTGTGTAATATGTCTGGTTGCATGGTGCTTTGGATATCACCGTTGTGGCACACTTGGCCGTTTTTCAGTGCGATAACTCGATCGGCATACTGCGCGGCCAGATTGATATCATGGACAATAATGATCACACTCAAGCCCTGCTCATCCACCAAACGACGAATCAGTTGAATCACTTCAAGCTGATAATGCATATCAAGTGCCGCCAAAGGCTCATCTAATAACAGGTATCGAGTGTCTTGCGCCAGACACATCGCCAGCCAAACGCGCGCGCGCTCCCCGCCTGATAATGTGGCTGTAATACGGTCAGCGAACGCCTCAACTTGTGTGGTACGCATCGCTTCTGCGACTTTATCTTTGTCTATCTGAGTGGGTTTTTGTAGCCATTTTTGGTGCGGGTAACGCCCCAGCATGACCAGCTCACGTACCGTAAACCCAGCAGCCTCAGGCAGTTGCTGCGGCAAATATGCCATTTGTCGTGCCAGCTCCTTGCTACTGTAGCTACTCATAGGACGATCATCTAAGCTGACGCTACCGCCATTACTTATCATCTCGCCTGCCAACGCTTTGATCAAAGTTGACTTGCCAGAGCCATTATGTCCCACCAAAGCAACCAATTGATTGGTATCAATCTCACAGCTCACATTGTCTAGCAAGGTGTTTCCTTGACGACTGATAGTCAGTTGGTTTGCACGTAACATAGCGATACTCGTCATTAATTTAAGTCGTGGTATTTATATTGGAAAGCCAATAAAAACCGATTTTACTCGTAAACCGTAATAAAAACAATTATCATTAAGATAAAATACAACTCTTTTAATCTTTTCATGCACAATTGTTCGTGAGTACATATATGACCTATTCTATTTCCTCTGCTAAAAATGAGCCTGATATTCAATCAAACGTCTACACTTCCCTAGATATCCCAGAACTTGCCCATACTATTGCTCATATCAATGAAGAGCATTTCGACGAGTTACTCGGATTTTTGAAAGCGTTTACGTCCCTGACGACCGATGAGATGGATAACGCAGATATACAGTTGACTGATATTTATGCTGAAGGTATCGCGTTACGAGTACAGCCGAACGATTCAGCGCATCCGCGCGCAGACGCTCAAAATCTAGCCGCGCAAGATCATGATTTTTTTATACCATTTACCGCGCCTATCACACAGCTTAGCGAACTACAGACGCAATATATTTTGCTCAAACAACGCGCAGATAAAAAACTCGGCAAAAAAACCATCAAGCTGACTGAGCAAAAATTTATCGTACAAGACAGCTATCAGGTCAGCGAAAACATGCTGCGTCTGGTCTTAACAGCACGAGAAACCAATACCTCTAATCCGGTACCCGTCAATGAGGCAGGTTATGCATATTTATTTGATTTAGAGCATAACGTCACTGATGAGCATGACCGCCCTTCGCGCTCCCATTGCTATTACACATTAAGAAAAGCATGGTCAACCTCGGACGGTATGCAAGCATGGGTTGATGTGTTTCTACACGGAGATACTTCTGGCGGTAATTGGGCGAGCTCATTGCAAGCAGGTGATAGCGTGATCAGTAAGCGTGAGTTTCCAGAGAAAGTTGAGCATCTGCATGAAGGCCAAGCGCTGCTAGTAGCAGATGAGACTTCGATGCCAACCGTGGCACGCTTACTGGAGCTGTGGGACAATCCTCTACCACCACTCATCCTCTGTGTTACTCAAGATGAAAAAGATCAGGCTTATTTTAATGACGTTAAAATAAACGCTGATAACATGAGCAGTGACATAGAAAGCAATACAGATAATAAATTTACAGTACTGCCATTAGTGACAGGTCAGGTAAATTCAGGAAAAGAGTTAGCCACGTTGATAGACAATACGGTGGGCGACTACCTAGCCACGCATCCGCTAAAAATTGATAAGGTCTGGGGAGCGCTTGAAGCAGGTGCTGCAAAATCACTGCGTCGGTTACTCAAACAAAGACTCACATTAGAGCGCGCTGATGCGGTCGTTAAAGTCTATTGGCGTCAGGACTGAAGCCATTATAGAGACTAATATAATAAAAGCTAAGACAGTAAAAGCTGAGTCTATATAAATGATGCTGAGCAGATGAGAAATATACAAGTTTTGAAGAGATGGAAGTGAGAACATGTTCTGGGGTCTACCCTAAGAATGGACTATATAGTCACTGACACAAAGCAATCCTTCAAAGCATGGAACAAAGCCAGTATCATATGGTGCATTCAATAATACCGAAAGGAACACAACGTGTCACAAGCTCAGACCACCTGCCCCACTAGCAGTGAAACAACTGGCCTTAGCAAAAAACAGCATTCATCGTTAAAGGTATTAACCGTTGTCGGCTATCTAGAAGGTACTTCTTTCTTATTGTTAATGGGTATTGCCATGCCACTTAAATATATGATGGGCATGCCCGAAGCGGTAAAATATATCGGTATGGCACACGGTATATTATTTATCGCTTATATCCTTGTCCTACTGATTACTGTCGGTAGAATAAAAATGCCACTCTGGGCCATGCCTGCAGGCGTACTTGGCTCATTTTTACCCTTTGGACCATTTGTATTCGATCATTTTTTGAAAAAAACTTTGAACAAAAACGCAGAAAAGTAAGCGTAAAAACATCTTTCTAGTATAGATAAACAAGATACCCCAATGCGTCTCATAAAAGACGTATCGGGGTATTTTTTTGCCATTTTATCAATACCACCTTCAATATTTTATTCCTTGTAATGAGTAAGGTAATTACCGTAAAATAGCGTTTATTATAAGTTTTGTTAATCTTTCTTTTTTAATTGTATCAGAAACAAGGCTATCGATTAAATTAAGAATATGCCCTAGTTCAATGAACATACTATGACGCTAAAACAACCCAATAATGCGCGGCGATATTCACTATTATCACCAGCAATGATGTGGACAGGCATGCTACTGGCATGTCTTGCATGGCTGCTGCACACTACTCCATTATTGACGCCTTTATGGAGTGACAACGCCAGTCTGGGTCATGGCATTTGTATTGAGCTTGCGCCTGTCGTATCAGCCTCTCATGATCATAGCATGCACTCGCAGCATCATTCTGAAGCAGCAATATCTGTACATGCAGAGCCAGCCTCACATTCTGAGCACAACGCGCAACAACATAATAGCTGTGACATCTGTACATCCATGTCAGCAGTTATCACTCCTCTTATCATCAAATCACCTGAATTCAAGCTCATTGAGCTAACTACTATTGTAGCGATGATACCACCTACGATAGAGGTCTATTATGCAACTGACTTCTTACGACCATTCTCCCGTGCCCCTCCCTTTATCCTGATTGCTTAATCAGTCACTACCAATAATATTGACAGCTGATTTAACAGTTGGTAACCCGCTCAACGATAAAACGTTGAGAGCATAACTGACGACCGTATATAGCGTCGTACAGCGGGCTATTGTCATTATTAATGCGCTGCCTGACCGTGACTGATCACCAAAAATACAATCCTCTTATCATGTGTTTTTTAAAGTTTTCAGGAAAAGAATATGTTACAACCATTAAAAAGTACGACCCCTGCTCTAAAGCTTAGCGTGTTGGCAATGGCTTTGTTTCAAATCAGTAATGCCTATGCCCACAATGGAGAGGATCACTCTAATACTGACGATATTCCAATGGCCTACCTGCCCACTATTACAGTAATGGCAACCGCATCAGATACCAGTAACCTTGGTACATCTGCGACGCTTAATAAAAATGATATCGGTAATAAACAGGTAGCAACCAGTGATACTGCAACCATATTGACCAAAATTCCAGGCATAAATGTGCAGAGTGCTGGTGGCATCTCAAACTTGCCCGTCATTAGAGGACTGGCTGATAATCGTCTGCGCATTTTAGTGGACGGTGTTGACTCCATCGCTTCTTGCCCAAACAGTATGAACTCACCGCTATCCTACATATCGCCTAGCGCCGTGGAAGAAACCACAGTCTATGCAGGCGTCACGCCCGTGAGTGTCGGTGGTAACAGTATTGGCGGCACCATCGTAGTAGAATCAGCAGAGCCAACGTTTTCAGAAGACAGTACCGTTGTGACGTCAGGCGAGGTTGGCACATTCTATCGAAGTAATGGTAATGGCTACGGTGCCAACATTGAAACCACTATCGCTAACGATACTTTAAGCCTCAGTTATAAAGGCAGCTACGCCAAATCAGACAATTACGACGGTGGTGGTGACTTTAAGTCTTACACAGATGCGAGTGGCGACGGCAAAGAACTCTCCAAAGATGAAGTTGGTTCGACTGCCTTTGAAAGCCAGACTCAGTCTGTCGATGTGGCTTATCAAAATGGTGATCATCTGTTGCAAGGTACCTACCTTTGGCAACGTGTGCCAGAAGAGCTATATCCAAACCAGCGTATGGACATGCTAGATAACCAGCTCGACCGTATCAACCTCCGCTACAAAACTGACTTAAGTTGGGGGCAATTAGAAGCACAGGCGTATCATGAAGACGTCGATCACTATATGAACTTTGGTGAAGATAAACAGTTCTTGTACGGTACGGCTCCTGGTATGCCTATGTATACCGACAGTGAAACCATCGGTGCTAACCTCAAAGGCATTATCGATTTGACTAACCAAGGCACTGTGACCGTAGGCGCTGAGTATCAAGATACACCCTCGATGACTTATGGCCAGCCTCTGGTACTGGCATGATGGGGCCTAATGAGTTCCAAAATATCAATAATGGCGAACGCGAACGTATCGGTGTCTATGGCGAGTGGGGAAAACAGATAGCACCAAAGTGGACCACACAGCTGGGTGCTCGTTACGAAAGCGTGCGTACCAGCGCGGATGAAGTCAACGGCTACAACTCAATGATGATGACCTATCAAGACCGCGATAGTGCTATCTTTAATGCCAGTGACCGTAGCACGACTGATAATAACATTGACGCGACTGCTATCGCACGCTACGACATCGACACCCAGCGATCAATAGAGATAGGAGCCGCACACAAAGAACGCACCCCTAGCCTATACGAGCGCTATACATGGTCGACATGGGGCATGGCATCGATTATGAACAATACCGTAGGTGATGGTAACGGCTATTTCGGTGATCCTGATCTGAGTCCAGAAAAATCTAACACGCTATCCCTAACATTCGATTGGCGCGGCGCTGATGACAGCTGGGGTATTAAAGCAACGCCTTATTACTCACACATCGATGATTATGTTGATGCCATACAATGGGATTCAGCAATCAATACCGCCGCAACCACCCAAACGGCGAATCAATATAATGTGATGCGTTATACCAACCAAGATGCCAGAATATACGGTATCGATATCACAGCTGACCGCGATTTAACCTCTAATGCTTGGGGTGATTGGGGACTTACAGGCTCATTGAGCTATACCAATGGCAAAAATAAAGACACAGGCTCCCACCTATACAACATCATGCCGCTCAATGCTAGTATTGCGCTCAATCACGAAAACAATAACTGGAGGAACCAAGTCGAAGTGGTTGCCGTCGCTGCTAAAAACAAGGTGTCGACACCGCGTAATGAGATTAAAACAGCTGGCTACGGTTTGTTAAACCTGAGCTCTGGTTATCAGTGGGATGCGATTAGCGTTGAGGCCGGTATTGATAACGTATTGGATAAAAACTACGCATTACCTCTAGGCGGTGCATACATGGGTCAAGGCCGCACCATGGGTATCAATAACGAGCTAACCACAGGCTCTAACTGGGGCACGGCCGTACCTGGCGTGGGCCGCTCATTTTACATGGGTATCAACTATAAATTTTAATCGGTACTAAAGTCTAGGATGTGTCTTCATTTTTCGAGTGAATTGAAGACACGCCCTAGTATTAACAGCTGTCCTAAATATAAGAGTAGCATCAGAAGCAATAGTGAGCAGATAACACCTAATGGATTTTTATTCGACTAATAGTCACTCCCGTAAAGCCAAATAGCAGCGTCAATAGCAAAGACAAATAACAGAAGAACGCATAAGGCAAATAATCCAACACCGGCAC
>NZ_JADYWZ010000003.1:0-404951 GCF_015864605.1 Psychrobacter sp. SCQQ22 | reverse complement strand
CTACCAACTGAGCTAATCACCCGCGAACAATTGCTATGCAATTTATTCAACATCAACTGAGCTCTTAAGTTTGTCACTAAGCTCTGCTGCTGTGGGTGTGTATTATATAGATTTATAGTTGGGTGTCAAACGGTATTTTCGAGTTTTTCACATATTTTTTGCATTTTTATCGAAATTTCTAGCAAGCATATGTTTTTATTGGTTTTATACTTTTATAAAAAACCAATATTTTTTGAGTTCTATACTTATTTATTGGCTAATGCTTGCTCAATATCATTTTTAATGGCTTCTGGCTTAGTCGTTGGTGCATAGCGGTCGATGACTTGTCCATTACTACTAATTAAAAACTTAGTGAAATTCCATTTGATACCATCTGTCAACACCCCACCTTTTTGCTCTTTAAGCCATTCATAAATTGGATGAGCATCTTCCCCATTCACATCAACCTTTGCCATCATTGGAAAGCTAACACCATAGTTCTTTTGACAAAACGCACCAATTTCATCATTGCTGCCTGGATCTTGGCTACCAAATTGATTACAAGGAAAACCGATAACCACCAGTCCTTGATCTTTATACTGTTGATATAACGACTCTAAGCCTTCGAACTGCGGCGTAAATCCACATTTGCTTGCGGTATTGACGATTAATAGCACTTTATCTTGGTAATTTGAAAAGGCTTGCGAGCTACCATCCATGCGCTCAGCCGTAAAATCATAAATAGTACTCATCATCTATCCTTAAATTGATTGAATTATTATTTTAATTGTTTTTTAAGCATTACTATATTTTTAGTAGCAACCACAACCATACTACCAATAAATGAAAAGAGTACCAACAAATAAAAAGGAAGCATTATGCTTCCTTTTTATACGTCTAAGCTTATCTAAACAGCTGACAACTACTTCTCAGATTTATCCAAATCGATAGATACTGAGTTGATGCAGTAGCGCATGCCAGTTGTCTCACTCGGCCCATCAGGGAATACATGACCCAAATGCGCGCCGCAGTTGCTGCAGGTTACTTCTGTGCGAGTCATGCCCAGCGAGTTATCGACATGCTCTTCAATAGCACTGTTATCGATTCCTTGGTCAAAACTTGGCCAACCGCAGCTAGCATCAAACTTATTACTTGAGTCAAATAAGCTGGCACCGCAGCCTTTACAACGATAAACGCCATCATCGGTCGCATCATTATAAACACCTGTGAACGGACGCTCTGTGCCTTTCTCACGCAGCACATGATATTCGTCAGCGCTTAAACGCTCTTTCCAGTCAGCTTCTGTTAACTGGCTGATTTCTTCTTTGCTAAGTTGATTATCTTGCATAATTTACCCTTAGTTAGATAGGTATTATCTAATATTTTATGTTGCTACTATTTGAGTTTTATCGTTATTGCTTTCTAAAAACGATGCGCCCTATCTATTGCTTACTACTCCAATATTCAAGGCATATATTACAATAATATTATGTTGGTAAAGCAATTAGTAATAGGTAATCATGTGTCATTTTAGTATAAAACTGTCTCACATACTTATAAATGCAAGATTTACTTTCATTTTTCTAATAATTTCAAAGTTAACTTGCATTGCTATTATTTATGCAATAATATCTTGCATTAGTACATAGACATTACTCTTCAATTAAAGTAATCCGTTTATTACAAACCTATTGATGAACACAGGCTTAACTGATTATGGCTAGTGATAAGAATAAAAGTACACAAGCTGAGCGACTTGTACAGCTGCGCCGTGAGAAAGGCTTTACCGCTGAACAACTGGCACAAGCGATGACGGCAGCAGGCGCAAAGGTAAGTCGTGGCGCTATCTCTAACTGGGAGCGTGGCACGAACGGTATTGTCTCGTCTAAACTGCCGACGTTAGCACGCATCCTAGGCTGTAGCGAAGGCTATTTACTGCGCGGCGAACTTCAAAACGAAGCCAGTGCTACGACAAAATCCATAAAAGGTGGTTCAGGCAAGAATGACGATTCA
Organism: Psychrobacter sp. SCQQ22; assembly: GCF_015864605.1. Lineage (NCBI taxonomy): Bacteria > Pseudomonadati > Pseudomonadota > Gammaproteobacteria > Moraxellales > Moraxellaceae > Psychrobacter > Psychrobacter sp. SCQQ22. Next base: position 402,959 of record NZ_JADYWZ010000003.1, on the reverse strand, counting down.
TCTGTTTCTTTACCTGTAGACATGCAGCCCAATCATACAGACCAAGATCAATCGAAAACAGTCTCTACAACCTCTAACGCTCAAAAAAACTCACAACAAAATCCTAAGAGCGGTCACTCTATGAATACAATTAAAAAATCTGATAAATTACAGAATGTCTGTTACGACATTCGTGGTCCCCTACTACAGACTGCTAATAAGATGGAGGCGGAAGGCAAGCGCATATTAAAACTAAATGTCGGCAACCCAGCACCGTTCGGTCTAGAAGCGCCGCATGAGATTTTGCGTGATGTGGCGATGAACTTAGCAGAAGCGACTGGGTATTCAGACTCTCAAGGGATTTTTTCTGCACGTAAAGCGGTATTGCAATATTATCAATCGAAAGGATTGTTATCAGCTGTTGATGTGCGTGATGTTTATTTGGGTAATGGCGTGTCTGAGCTGATTGTCATGACCATGCAAGCGTTGATGAATGATGGCGATGAAGTGCTCATTCCAATGCCCGACTACCCGCTATGGACAGCAGCAGCCAATCTGTCTGGTGGTACGGCAGTGCACTATCGCTGTAACGAAGAAGACAACTGGCATCCTGATATCGAGGATATCAAGTCTAAGATTACCAGCAAGACAAAGGGTATTGTGGTTATTAACCCGAATAACCCGACTGGTGCGCTTTATAGCGATGAGCTGCTATTACAAATTATCGACGTCGCTAAAGAGCACGATCTAATTATTATGGCCGATGAGATTTACGATCGTATTCTTTATGATGACACCGTACATACACCAATGAGTACGCTGACTGACGACGTGCTTGTCCTTTCATATAATGGCTTATCAAAGTCGCACCGTATCGCTGGATTCCGTGCAGGCTGGATGATGGTCTCTGGTCGCAAGCAACACGCAACAGACTTCATCGAAGGATTAGACATGCTCGCATCTATGCGCTTGTGCTCTAATGTTCAGGGGCAATATGCCATCCAAACAGCGATGGGTGGCCACCAAAGTATGAAAGACCTTACTTCCAAGACAGGTCGTTTGTATAAACAGCGAGAAATGGCTGTAACACGTCTCAACGCTATCAAAGGTATTTCGTGCACCATGCCCCAAGGCGCATTTTATTGTTTTCCAAAGATAGATCCTGACGTCTACCCTATCACGGATGACATGGACTTTATGATGGACTTACTGATTGAAGAAAATGTCTTAATGGTACAAGGTACTGGATTTAACTGGGACAGACCAGATCATTTTCGCTTAGTATTCCTACCCAATCTACATGAATTAGAAGACGCAATGGATCGCTTAGATCGCTTCTTTGCCAAAAAACGCCAGCAGTTTGGCACTGATTAAACCTGTATTTGATACAAAAAACGCTTATCGGCATGATGCTGATAAGCGTTTTTTATGATGCTAAGATAGGCTTTATTGGTGAACTCTATAGCATTAGTCCTAGAAGATATTTACCAATATCAGATAGCTAATTGCAGACATTGAGGCTGCTGCAGGAAGGGTAATAACCCATGCTAAGCCAATCGGCTTCATAAGCTTCCAGTTAGTATCTCTATTGACAATACCGATACCCAGTACTGCACCTACCAAGGTATGCGTGCTTGATACAGGCAGACCCATGGTTGATGCACCCATCACGACAGCAGCAGCAGCCAACTCAGCTGAGAAGCCAGAAGCTGGATGCATCTTCGCGAGATTGGTACCGACCGTCTGAATCACTTCTTTACCAATAAACCAAAGACCCACAATCAATGCCACGCCAAAAGTCAACATGACCGCAGGTGGTACTGCCGCTTCAGTCGAGATGCTATTGGTACGAATAACATCCATAATGGCAGCGAAAGGACCAACCGCATTGGCAATATCGTTCGAGCCATGACTGAAAGCAAATGCTGATGCCGTAAAGACCTGCATCCAGCTAAACATAATAAAGGTGGCTTTGGTCAAGTCTTCTTTATGCTTGCCGCGGATACTCTTGGTATAAATATAGGTTGCCAGCCATACTAGCGCTGCAATCATTCCCATGATTAAAAAGCCTTGCAACGTCGTCATACCATTATTGACGTTCTTTAGACCTTTAAAGACAACCAGAGAGGCCATGACTGCACCGCCCATAGCCGCAATTATAGGCACCCATTGCTTCAATGCTTTTAGCGTATCGAGGTTGCTGCGTTCGTTTTCAATCTCATACAGCTCTTTGTAATAATCCGTTTCTAAGTCTTCAACGACACAGTCATCATCTTTATAGATTTCTTGATCGCGTAACATAGCTGACGTATAAGCCAACTGCTCAGACTCTGTCAGACCGTCCAGATATTCTTTATGATTTTGCTTTAAGGTTTTTTTATTACCTTTTAGCGTCGCAATATAGGCTTCTGTTTTATCATTATATTCAATGATATTTTTCTTGATCTGTCCATATAGCAGATAGGACAAAACGCCGCCTAGTAACGGTGATAAAACCCAAGAGATGGCGATAGTACCAATCTTACCCCAATTCACAGTTGATAACGCCATTTCAGTACCACCTAAGGTGATACCTAATACAATGGAGCTACCAACCACGCCGCCGATAATCGCGTGTGTGGTCGAAACTGGCAGACCTTTTTTGGTCGCAAATAACAGCCAAAATGCAGCAGCAATAAGTGCTGAGAGCATGACATAAATAAACTGGTTGGGCGCGACTGAGAGGCCATCTAGATCGACAATGCCGCTTCGAATCGTATCGGTTACTTCGCCACCTGCCAGCACAGCACCTGACACTTCAAATATCGCGGCGATACCCAATGCTTGAGGGATAGTCAACGTCCCGGCACCTACTGAAGTACCAAATGAGTTGGCGACATCGTTACCACCGATATTGAATGCCATAAAGACACCAAAAGCAGTCGCCACAATAAATAGCGTCGTTTGCTGACGCATCGTGTAATCTAGACCCCACCACAAAAAGTAGCTGGTCATCGCAACCAATAAAATGCCAAAAAATAGATTTATTCTCATCGAGCCAACGGTTTTGACTGACTCTGTAGAACTGCTACTAATACCCATACGTTAATACGTCCTGCGTAAGCTGATTGAAATTATATGAGGTTGATAACATTGCGCTGCTACTCATAAGGCTTGTTGGGGCATCTTATGGCGTAGCATACATGAAACACGCAACATGCTTTTAAATGGTCTTAAACTAACTATGGCCAAGGCGAAGAACGCATCCCTCAACATGTCACAAAGCCGCAAGTTATATTGCCAAATCGTCTGATTACAGCATCTTGCGGCTTAGATATTTCATAGTGATATTTGTGGTGCTACTAGCGGCTATTGTAACAATTTCTGTCGTAATTATTAAGGTATCTGTATTAAATAACCCAAACGCGCTATTTGCTAAATTAAAATTGTTAGTTAGCAGACGCTGTTACGCGCTCTATTATATTAAATATGAGCGCATAATGCATGATGATATTGCGAGATTTGTAACTGCCAGTATTTGAGCGATACAACTCTATTATTTATGGCTGACTATAGTCGATTCAATTTAAAAGTGATACAAGCCAACCAAGTATAAAAGCCAGTATAAAAACAAGTACTAGCTATCATATGCTGAAGATAACTGCTCAATAGCGTGATCTAGCACGTCCAATCGTGCTTGGCGCTTTTCATTAGTAGCGATGACACACCAAGGAGCATTTTTGGTATCTGTGTACGCCAACATATCAGCGGCAGATTGCACATAATCAGACCATTTATCACGGTTCCGCCAATCATCATCCGTTAGTTTAAATTGTTTGTGAGGGGTCTCTTGACGCTCTTCAAAACGCTTAAGCTGCTCTTTTTTGTCAATTGCCAGCCAGTACTTAATAACTATCGTGCCTGCGGTGACTAGGTCCGCTTCAAAACGATTGATCTCATCATAAGCGCGCTGCCACTCATCACGCGTTGCAAACCCTTCGATACGCTCAACCAGTACACGTCCATACCAAGTCCGATCAAAAATGGCGACACGACTGATATGATCGGTTTGCTCATTAGGTAGTCTCGTCCAAAAGCGCCATAAGTAAGGATGTTGCAGCTCATACAGCATTGGCGCGCTAATGTTATAAACTTGATACTCACGTGGATCGAGCGGCGCGACCAACCTTTTAATTGCCCCACCTTTGCCAGCCGCATCCATGCCTTCAAAGGCAAATACCACATGCCGACCATTGCGCGCGCGTAGCAATTCAGCAAAACGCGCTTGCTTCTCTGCCAATGCTTTTCGGTAGTCAGACTTATCTATGTCTACATCAACGATGCGCTTTAATTGCTTCGGTATTTTTACTGATTTAAACGCTTCTAGCTCTAGCGCTGTTTTTGTCTGGTCATTAGATTCTGATTTATCGGATGAGGTTTGCTTTTTAGCCGTCTCAGTAGAGCTTGCTTTACTACTCACTAGTGCAGTTTGCATCGCATGTAGCACTTCATGACAAAAATTATCGGCCGCTTGTGACTTATCATCACCATCGATAATGACCCAGTCATCTTGCTGTCGTAGTAAGGCTGCGGCCACTTCATTGAATTTTTCGATAACCTTTTGACTATTCCAGTCAATTTGATATAAAAAATGTGGATCAGCTTCTTTGTCGTTCAGCCGTGATTGTAGGGTTTCGATATCGACATGAAACCAGCACTTTAATAGTCTAGTTTGGTTGGCAACGAGATCTTGCTCAAAGGCTTGTAGCTTGATGAGTTGCTGCTCTAGATAGTCTTGCCATTTAGCGATAGGCAGCGACTTCACGTTGACCGATTTTTTATCTTTTGGATTTTTACTTTTTGACTGCTTGCTTTTTGACTGTTCATTATCACTATCTGATGTTGCCATTCGCATAGCGTTGTAGAGCAAATCGGCGTACCAGTTCCCAAAGTAAACCATCACATCACCATGACGTGGCATCACGTGAGTATGCGCTTGCCAAATAGGCTGAGACGCCAATGGACGAGAACCTATCGTAGCCTCAACCTTAAGCAACCTAGGATCAACCCATTCTCGCAGCTGCTTAACCGCCGTTCCTTTACCTGCCTGCTCCATCCCATTGACCAATACTAACAAACCTGTTGGCTTATTGAGTGTGGGCGGCGTCTGTTGCCGCGTTGCTCGTAGAGCGTATTGAGCGGTAACCAAGGCCAGTCTCAGAGAATCTGTATCCATAGAAAACTGACTAAGGGGATTAGACGTCAGACGCTGATCGACAACCTGCTCACTAAATTGCGCACTGACTGACTCTAGCGCGGTTGGTTTAGTCGTATTATTATGTTTGCTCATAACCTAATCGTCCTATGATTTAAAACGCAGTCCTTTAATCATAGCATTCGATTAATCGAGTAAATAACGATGCTATGTAACAGTTTGACATTTGTATTCTACTTTATTTTCTTTTATTGTGAACACCATCTAGAATACATGCTTTAATAACTATTTATCAGTGTAAGACACTAAGTATAAATTATCATTTTGATTATATTCTTTTTACTACTTTTACTTATTTGTAGGTTTACGTACTATGGCCGCTTTAGCCGATTTACAACAGCATTTGACACGTTTTTGGGCGTTGCCCTATCATGAAGATTTGGCATTAGATGCCAAGCTCAAAGACGTACAATCATGGCAACAAACACGGATTAAACACACGCACAGCGACCTCTTTGAACAGCCAAAGAATCAACTGATGGCAGATTATTTTCTAACGCAGCTATACGGCGGTGATGAGTTCAAATTACTAGCCAAGCAGCTAGCACGCATTCTACCTAAAGCTCAAAAACTTGAGCGCCTAGCTAAAGAGTCTGCGTTAGAAGCAGGGAGCATGGGTATCCAAGCGGCGATTTTAGCAATAGAACTAGACTTGCACTTGGCTCAATGGCTGGTCGCTGCAGCGTTACCAGTTAATGAAGAGAATATGCTTGCTGCGTATCGTGCTGTCGATGAAGCTGACGAGCGCCGAGTACAGATTCGTAACCTAAAAGAGGTATGCTACCGCACTGATAAGCACTTGAACTCGTTCATGCTCAAAAAAGCCTTTGCCCTAGCTAAAGGCACTGCGTATCGCTACAATTTTCAGCCACTCTATGACTTCATTGATACAGGATTTAAAGCCATGAAGCCGCTCAAAAGCGTGAGTGATTTTATCGAGCCTTTTTGTGAGCGTGAGCTGATAATTATTGACCAAGTCCATGATACGGATAATGGCGGTAAGCCAATGACGTTTGGTGTATCATAGGATACATAATACACCTGAGTCACCGCCATCTTATATCTCTTAGAAAGACAATCATAAAATGAATGATAGGACAACACCATGACCGATACTGCAAACAATAAAAATACGCATCTCAACCAACCAACGACAACCAACGGTCATTTACAAGATCAGCTGGTAAAAGATAGTATCGCCAACAATCAAAATATCACAGCCCAAGTCCTAGCAGCACAAACTGCTAACGTAGAGACTCTGCCAACAGCCAATGTAAAAAACCAGAACAACAGTGCAAAGAGTAATGACTTTACGCAAGTCCAAGACTTACCAACTGGAACACCACAAGGCCAACAAACGACTATGCCAACCAATGACACCATCGATAATAGCCATAGCAAAGTAGAAAGTGTCTCTGCAAAGGCAGAAGCAGCTAAACAAACGCTTTTTAATCAGCGTGATGACATCAATAATCCACATACCTCTGATACTGATGGCGAAGAAGAAACACATTTTGGTTATAAAACAGTCAATAAAGCAGAAAAACAGGCGCGCGTAGCTGATGTCTTTACCTCTGTCGCCAAAAAATATGACATTATGAATGACCTAATGTCTTTCGGTATCCATCGTCTATGGAAGCGTTATGCCATCAGCTTGTCAGGTGTGCGTTCAGGTCAACATGTACTTGATATCGCGGGCGGTACTGGGGATTTGGCCAAAGTCTTTAGCCGTGAAGTCGGTAGAAATGGTCACGTAGTATTATCTGATATCAACGCGGCCATGTTAGAAGTGGGTCGTGAGCGTCTGATCAATGCGGGCTGTAATAATGTTGATTTCGTATTGGCCAATGCTGAGACACTTGCGCCTTTTGATGATGAAAGCTTTGACTTAGTGACCATTAGCTTTGGTCTGCGTAATGTCACAGACAAAGATGCTGCGCTAAAAGCCATGTATCGCGTGTTGAAGCCGGGCGGTCGTTTGTTGATATTAGAGTTTTCAAAGCCTGTCTTTGAGCCATTATCAAAAGCGTATGACCTATACTCTTTCACCGCACTACCATTGATGGGTAAAATCATCGCCAACGATTCAGAAAGCTATAAATATTTAGCAGAGTCAATTCGCATGCACCCTGATCAGCAAACGCTGAAACAAATGATGCAACAAGCGGGCTTTGAAAATTGTGATTATCATAATTTAACTGCTGGTATCGTTGCCGTACATCGTGGCTTTAAGGCATAACATTAAAGTACGATGAGCAAGATCTTATTGAGCCTGACACGAACATACTATGCGCTGATGCAGCTAATGCAAAGGCGCTCATTTAACGATGCGAGAGCCTTATGCTGACTGTCCTCCTATTAGCTGGTGCCGAAAAGCTAATCAACCTTGCCATTGCTAGTGATGAGATTACTCAAGCAGGTCTGGTACCACTTGCTGGCAAAGTGTTACGACTGAATATGGGCATGCCTGAAATCAATCTAGATGTGCTGTTTACTCATGAGCGTTTACGTTTTGAGCCCGTCACGACTGATAGCGTATTTGAGCCAAGCGGCCAAATGAATGAGCGCCAAAAAGCCAATATGGAACGAGCACGTCTAGGTCACAGTCAGCCAGACTGTACCATTACTGTAGAAAACCCCGCTCAACTGCTCAACCTGATGCGCGGCGCGGAAGGTAACTTACCTATCGCTGGTGACTATAAAGTGCTAATGCAGCTCAAACAGTTGGTCGCAGGCTTTGATCCTGATGTTGCCGGACAACTTGAGCCATTCATTGGTAAACCAATGGCGAGTCAGTTGCATCTGCTTATCTCACAGCTCAAAGGTAGCTGGCGTCATGGTGCTAAGCGTGCTTTTAACGATGTCAGTGATTGGGCAAATGACGTAGCGGGTAATAGCTCTCCTAATCCAGCTGAGACAGCAGAAGTGAATGACCTCAAGCAACAACTCCTAAAACTACGTGCTGATGTCGAACGTGAAGAGGCCAAACTTGCGGCTATCAAAGATGAACAAGTACGCTTCCTTAACAACTCATTTCATCAATAGACAATCGCTACGCCCACCCTATTTCTGACTTTATTTAGAGTACATATATCTCATGCTATTATCTCATCGCGCCCGTTTATTTGAGCTTTGGCGTATCGCCGCTACGTATCGCATTGATACCCATTTTTCGGTCGAAGAAGCACCGCAGCTGCAACCTTTAGCACGTCTAATCCGTATGCATCCAGCTGCTTGGGGTAAAAAACATCAACCAAATGCGATTAAATATGCGCTTGAAGATATGGGCACGCTGTTTTTAAAACTTGGACAACTGCTCTCTACGCGTCGTGATTTAGTGCCACCTGAGATTATTGAGCAACTGGTTCAGCTACAAGACAAGGTCAAACCGTTTGAGGCTGAGATTGCTATTGTACAAATTCAAGATAATAAAAACGGTCTTGGTCAATCTATCGAAACACTATTTGCACGTTTTGATATCAAGCCGCTTGCCGCCGCTTCTATCGCTCAAGTTCATACTGCTGCCCTACATGATGGCCGTGAAGTCGTCGTAAAGGTGGTTCGTCCCGATATCCGTACCACCATTGTTGCGGACTTTGAGCTACTACGTGAGTTAGCCAACTGGGCATCTGCTCGTATCGAAGCGGCTCGTGCCGTACATATTATTGATATTGTCGAAGACTACCGTCAAGTCATGCTTAACGAGTTGGATTTGACACTTGAAGCAGACAATACTACTCAAATGCGCAATAACTTCTTGGGTTCAGCATTGATGTATGTACCTGAAGTCTATGATGCGGCCAAAAATGTGATGGTGATGGAGCGTATTCAAGGCGTTCCCATCTCACAAGTTGAGATGTTTGACCAGCTGGGCTATGACCGTGCGGCACTGGCCAAAAAAGGCTTAACGATATTTTTTACTCAAGTCTTCCGTGATAACTTCTTTCATGCCGATATGCATCCGGGTAATGTGTTTGTAGAGACACCACCAATTCAAACACTACACGCAGGTATGGCAGCGGTCGATTTAGGTCATGAGCCACGCTATATCGGTCTAGATTGCGCCATCATGGGCACTTTATCAAAAGACGATCAACTTATCGTCGCGCGTATGCTGTTGGCAGTCATGAATGATAACTTTACGGCAATGGTTGATATTGTGAGCCGAGCAGGTTGGATACCGCCAAATACTGACAAACACGCCTTGATGCGCGATATGAAGCGCACCGTTGGGCCAATGCTAAAAAAATCCATTAATGATATCGACTTTGCTGGTGTCTTAATGCAGATTCTAGACATTGCACGCCGTCATCATATGAGCATTCCACCGCAACTCATGCTCTTACTGAAAACATTGGTACATGTCGAAGGCCTGGGTCGCGATTTATATCCTGATCTTGATATCTGGTCACTTGCCAAGCCAATTTTAAGCAGTTGGATCAAAGAGCAGCTAGATCCTATGCGCAACTTACAGCAGCTTCGTCAGCAATTACCCGAGATATTACTGTCTACCACTGATATTCCAAAACTGTTGGATCAAGGCTTACAAAGCCTTGCTTCACAAGGATCACGTCAAGACAGTCAACTACGAGAAATACAGCAAATTCGTGCTGACATGCTTAACGACCGTCGTCGTGACTGGCTAGCACTGGCAGGGTTTGCTATATTTATTGCTATTGCTACGCAAGTCATCGGCTGGCTATCACCTATATTTTATATACTGGCTGTCTTGGTAGTTGTTTGGCGTATATTGGCTTAAAGACCAGCTTTATCTTTTATTTACTTAGTTTAGAAAAAGCCTCGTAACTTTAGACTCAAACAAAGAAATGCACCTGCTTTTAATGAGAAGCAGGTGCATTTCTTATGCTAAATACTGAATACTGAATACTATAGCATTTGGTCAATCGCCATTTGAGTCAATACGCGACCACGTGCCGTACGCAACACATAGCCTTGTTGAATCAGATACGGCTCAATCACGTCCTCGAGTGTACCACGATCCTCAGCCATCGCTGCTGCTACCGCTTCGACTCCAGCAGGTCCACCATCAAAACGCTCATGCAATATTTCGATATAGCGTCTGTCTAAATGATCGAGACCGCGTCTATCAACAGCTAGCATATCTAGCGCACTGCCCGCTATCGCACCATTGATACTACCATCGCCCCTGACTTCGGCATAGTCACGAACACGGCGTAGCAATCGATTGGCTATCCTCGGTGTACCACGCGCACGACGGGCAATCTCTACCGCGCCATCCTCACTCATAGGCACACGCATCAAACGTGCTGCACGACTGACAATCGTCGTTAGGTCAGCGATATTATAGAACTCTAATCGTTGTACAATACCAAAGCGATCACGTAGTGGTGACGTCAACAGCCCTGCTCTGGTGGTCGCTGCGACCAAGGTAAACGGAGGCAGATCAAGCTTGATAGAACGAGCAGCAGGCCCTTCACCAATCATAATATCCAGCTGAAAATCTTCCATTGCTGGATATAATATTTCCTCAATGACCGAGCTCAGCCGATGAATCTCATCAATAAATAGTACGTCACCTTCCTCTAAATTGGTTAACATGGCTGCCAAATCACCTGGACGCTCAAGCACTGGCCCTGAGGTCGAGCGCAAATTACCGCCCATTTCACGAGCAATAATATTGGCAAGCGTGGTTTTACCTAGACCTGGCGGACCAAAAATAAGGGTATGATCTAACGCTTCTTTACGGCCTCGCGCTGCACCAATAAACACTTCCATCTGCTCACGTACGACCGGCTGGCCAATGTATTCAGCCAATAGTGCTGGTCGAATATTGGAATCAGGAGCATCCCCTGCTCCTTCTAGCGGATTAATCAAACGATCTTGCATCATAGTTTTTATCATTATATTAAAAAATTAGGTAATAAATAGCATAACCAAACGCCACCTATAAGTCATGCAAAACATCAAAAGTTATCTGCCAAAACGAAAATAAGCGACAATTAATGTCGCTTATTTGTTCAATACTTTCTGATACAACTATTAATAGCAACAGCAGCCAAAATTACTTAAACGTTGATAGCTGCTGTAAGGTAGCTTTTAACAATCCTTGCGTATCTGCAAAGACATCGCCGTTACTCTTAGCGGCTTTGATCGCTTGCTGAGCTTCTTTTTCTTTATACCCCAAGCTAATCAGAGCGCCTTCTACTTCAGCGATGATGTTGTCTTCGGCAGAAATTTCAGCAGGCTGAATAGCGAATTCTAAATTGCTATTATCCACTTCAATATTTTTCAGCTTGTCTTTTAGTTCAATCAGCAAACGTTGCGCCGTCTTTTTACCGATACCTGGAATACGAGTCAGGGCTGTCTCTGAATCCTGCTCAACGTGCATTTTGAGCTCAGCTGCCGACATCGCAGATAACATCGCCAATGCCATTTTTGCCCCAACGCCATTTATTTTAATCAACTGACGAAAGACATCTCGCTCTTTGCGATCAATGAAGCCATAGATCAGCTGCGCATCTTCACGCACATGGAAATGCGTCCAAATACTTGCCTGCTCATTAAGCTGTAGCTGACAAAATGAAGGCAATGGCAGCTCAATATCATAACCAACACCAGAGGTCGTCATGATACAAGCGGTTGGTGCCATTAAGTATTGCACCTGTCCAGTAATCAATCCAATCATCACTCACTACCTCTTACATAGGCTATCGTATAAAAAATATCAGCTGCCACATTATTGTCCGCGACTTTTCACCAGACAAATCTTACTGGTAAAAATCAACCATACCTTCGAGGCTGGTTGGACGAATTTTATGCGCTTGACCAGCAGAACCAAAAGCTTCAAAACGATTGGTGCAGATGTCTGACATCGCTACCATAGAGGCTTTAAAGTATTTACGCGGATCAAACTCGCTCGGGTTTTCTGCAAGAAATTTACGAATAGCACCTGTTGAGGCCAAACGTAGATCTGTATCGATATTAACCTTACGGACACCATGCTTAATTGCTTCAACGATTTGCTCAACAGGTACGCCATAGGTCTCACCAATATTACCGCCATTTTCATTGATGACTTTTAGCCACTCTTGCGGTACTGATGATGAACCATGCATAACTAAATGAGTGTTAGGAATACGAGCATGAATCTCTTTTACACGTTCAATAGACAGGATGTCACCTGTAGGTGGACGCGTGAATTTATACGCACCGTGGCTTGTACCGATAGCAATAGCTAGCGCATCGACGTTGGTGTCTTTAACGAACTGTTCAGCTTCGTCAGCACTGGTCAATAGTTGCTCATGATCCAATACGCCTTCTGCACCAGAGCCGTCTTCTTCGCCTGCCATACCAGTCTCAAGACTGCCCAAGCAACCGATTTCACCTTCTACAGACACACCGCAAGCATGCGCCATTTTGACGACTTCACGCGTGACGCTAGCATTATAATCATAATCCATTGGCGTCTTACCATCTTCACCAAGCGAGCCGTCCATCATCACTGATGAAAAACCAAGCTGGATTGAACGTTGGCAAATCGCTGGTGACATGCCATGATCTTGATGCATAACGACTGGAATATGTGGCCATTCTTCGATAGCAGCAATAATCAAATGACGCAAAAATGCTGACCCTGCATAACTACGTGCGCCAGCGCTGGCTTGAACGATAACAGGTGAATCACAGGCATCTGCAGCCATCATAATTGCACGCATCTGCTCTAGGTTGTTGACGTTGAAGGCAGGAACACCATAGCTGTGTTCAGCGGCATGATCTAGAAGTTGACGTAAAGATATTAAGGCCATAAAACGCTCTCTGATTGAGTTTTGAATAGTATTTTAAAAATAGCTCTTGAAATGATGGCTTTAAAAGCCATTAGCAAAAAGCTTTGCTTGATAACAGTAATAGCACTGCCAATCAGCATAATCGTTAATCATTTCAGGACAATGAATACGCGATGATTATAACAAAAATTGCTCTCTCTTCGTAGTCGTTGCCTGACTATTTGTTTATATGTTTAGTCTACACTTTATTTTAGCGCATTCTGCAAGGAGTCAGCTCATGTATTGGTTTCTATAAAAAATTTAAGTTAATCATAAAAATGCAAAAAGCCTTGGTAATCACCAAGGCTTCTCTAATATATCATGAGGGCTTATAATACAGAAATCTATGTTCGTTACTAACCTATTGATTTATTCAATCAATAGCGCGTCAATAAATCAATAATGAAGTGACCTATTACTTAGCTTGTTACTTAGCTTAGTACTGTTGCTCAGCGTCAACAGCGATGTCGTCTGCACCTTCAGCAACAGCAGTAGCGCCTTCAGATACCGCAGAAGCAGTACCTTCAACGACAGTACTAGTACCTTCAGCGATAGCATCACCAGTGTTTTGCAATGCATCTGTAGCAGCTGCACCAGCAGTTTCTGCGCCTTCGGTAACTTCAGTACCAGCATCTTGAGCAGCCGCTTCAGCGTCAGCAGCAGTCGCTTCAGTTTCAGCAGAAATGTCGTCAGCAGCAGACTCAGTAGTCGCTTCAGCGTTTTCTTCTGTCTGTTGGCTACATGCAGTAACTGCAAAAGTACCAGCAAGTACGCTAGCAAGTAACAAATGACGTTTTAACATAATAAACCTCTCGTAAATAAGACATGTCAAAATACATGGTGGCACTATTTTATAGAGTGCAAATGAGACATGCAATAATAATTTTAAGTATAGATACAAATAATAATGACTTAATAATCAACGGCTATTGCTTATAACTGGTCTGAAGACAGACTAAAAAAGCGATAGCCATTACATTATGTCGATAGCCTACATGAGATACTTAGCTCTAGTTGTACGTCTAATGTTACCAAACGGCTAGGTAACATCGACTTAATTAAGCTTCAATTTGCAAAGCAGCAACCGCTGGGAGCACCTTACCTTCTACAAACTCCAAAAATGCACCGCCGCCTGTTGACATATAGCTGACACCATCAGCAATTTGATATTTATCGATTGCTGCTAATGTATCGCCACCACCAGCAATTGAAAAGCCTTGGCTAGCTTTAACAGCATTTGCCACTATATGCGTGCCTTGGCCGAAAGCATCTACTTCAAACACACCCACTGGGCCGTTCCACAAGATCGTTTTTGCATTGATGATCGCATCGGCAAGCTGCTTTGCGCTCTCTGGTGCAATGTCCAATATCATATCATTGTCACCAATCGCATCAACAGACTTAATCGTTGCGGCTGCCTTTTGCAGTGAGCCAGTAAAGTCAGCGAAGTCGATATCATTTTTATCAGCGACTACGACGTACTCAGGTAATAAAATCTCAGTTTTACTCATGATGTCACGAGCCGTATCTACTAAATCCGCTTCATACAATGACGCACCAACACTATGACCTTGAGCAGCTAAGAAAGTATTGGCAATACCACCACCAACAATAATCTGTGTGCATACTTCTGCCAAACTGTGCAAAACTTCTAATTTCGTTGATACCTTCGAGCCGCCGACAATAGCCAGCATCGGCTGAGCTGGGGTCTCAAGCGCTAGACTCAGTGCATCAAGTTCAGCAGCTAATAAAGGGCCTGCACAGACTGTTTTGCCCGCTTGACGCATGGCTTGAGTAACACCTTCTGTCGATGCTTGCGCACGATGTGCCGTACCAAAAGCATCCATCACAAATACATCGCATAAATCTGCGTATTTTTTTGCTAAAGCGGCATCGTTTTTCTTTTCGCCTTCATTGAAACGCACGTTTTCTAGTAGTACGACTTCACCAGCTTTGATAGAAGCACCTTGCGTCAAATAATCACGATTCAAGCTCACTGGCGCTGCTAATTTTTCGCTTAAATAATCAGCAACAGGCGCTAATGAATATATTGCTTCAGGATTGCCTTCAGTCGGACGTCCTAGATGTGAGCAAACGATAACAGCAGCGCCTTTTTCTAGTGCCATCTTTATAGTAGGTAGGCTTGCTTGCAGACGAGCAGCACTCGTAACTTTACCATTTTTGATAGGTACGTTTAGATCTTCTCGAACTAACACGACTTTATCCGTCAAGCTCAGCTCACTCATACGCAAAAAATTCATTACCTGCTCCTATGCATCAATCTATTGGTTAATTTACGGTTACTATTGCTATAACATGTGTTATGACATGATTTTTATAAAAGAGGGGCGACCAACTGTTGTCTATATCGATCTTCATATTCTTGAGTTGAGCGTTACCTTTGTGATAATTTTTTATATTCGTTATTCGATTATCAACATATCTGTTTAGGCGAAAATTAACGGCGGTGCATTCTACCAGTTTTCTGTCAAAAGCTCATACGGAACTTGCCAAAAACTTAACGCTTATTCTTTGAATCTTATTATTGGACTCTTATTAAAGGCCCAGTAACATTTTGTGGTGGCACTTAACCGTCAGCATCTCTACGATAGAAGTGTGGATAATAAAAATAAACTATTAGGAGAGTACAATGACCATCAACTTAGATATTGCCAAACAGAATCTCTTAACATTAAAAAACGAGTATGAGACTCGAATCGATAAAATTGAAGACCACATTAAAAACCCACAAGACGATCTCAATGAGCACTGGGACGACCAAGCCATCTCATATCGTCAAAATGACATGCGCAAAAACCTCATGGGTGAAGCTCGTCAAAGTTTAATTTATGTCGATAATGCTTTAAGCCGTATCGAAAACGGTACGTACGGCGAGTGTGAGGTATGCGGCAAGCAGATCGAAGTTCAACGCTTAGAAGCCCTACCCTACGCCACACTATGTATGGAACATGCTGAATAACGTTTGGCTTCTATTTTCAATAAATAGACTATAAAGCAGGCTTTTCCCACTTAGAAAATGCCTGCTTCCACTGTTGGCAACGTTCAGCGATTTGTGCGACTGGTAAATCCATAATATCGCCTACTACCGCGACATATTTGATAGGTAACCCTGCTAGAGTCGAGATATTTTCAGCCGTTAGACCACCTATCACACACATGTCTATGCCTTGCTGACAACCCAAAACAAGCTGCTCATGGGATACGATATCGGCATTTGGTTTAGTTGTAGAAGTAAAGACTGCACCCATTGCAGCGTAACTTGCGCCATCACTTTTTGCTTCTTTAACTAATGCTGAGTCACGATGACAAGTACGGCCGATAATCTGATCCGGTGCTAAAGTCTGTTTAGCATCACTAACATTGCCATCTTTTTGACCCAGATGCACACCGACACTCAGCTTCGCTGCTAAGCCAATATCATCATTTATGACAACTGGAACCTTGTACACATTGGCCAAATCAACGATCTGTAGCGCCTCATCATATAGTTGCGAGTCACCATCGGGTAATGCGAGTATCTTCTTGCGCCTGATTTGTAGTAGCGCAATTAAGCCAGTTGCTAATGCTGCTTCTAACTTTTGATAGAGAAGTGAAAACTCATCATCATTGGTCAATAAGTATAGCTTTGGCGTTAAAAAATTTGATGACTGGATCATACAATGTGTCCTTAATATTCACACAATAAAAAAGCTGTTATATCACATAACAGCTTTTTTATAAGTACCAAACCAATAAGCTTACACTGTACGACGTGTCGCTAAACTGTTAAGAATATTTTTGGCATCACCCCAACGCGTGGCTGAGCTGTTCGCCCCTAAGATCACGATAATCGCTGGGCGGTTATTGACACGAGTTTCCATTACTACGCAACGACCCGCTTCATTGATAAATCCTGTTTTTGAGATACCGATTGGATAACTGCCATCACGGACCAAACTACTGGTGTTATTGGCTTTATATGTACGGTTACCACTTGAGTAGTTTGAGACAAAGAAGTCATAGCTCTTAGTAGTAGAGAAACGACGAATCACATCGTAATTACCAGCAGCACGTACCATTTTCACAAGATCTTTTGGCGAAGCAACGTTGCGCTTATCGAGACCAGTTGGGTCACCGAAGAAAGCGGTCGTCATGCCTAAGTCTTGAGCCTTACGGTTCATCGCACGCATAAAGGCATTATAGCCACCTGGATAGTTACGGGCTAGACTTTTTGCAGCAGGGTTTTCTGATTTCATCAATGCCATCAATAAAATTTCAGCGCGATTCATACGATCGCCAGATTTTAGGTTCGAGCTTGCACGCTTAGGACCGACGAAGTCTTCTGGATCAAGAGTAATCTCTTCACGCATATCGAGACCAGCATCAAGTACAACCATGGCAGTCATTACTTTAGTAATACTGGCCATCGGACGTGCAACATCAGCATCTTTTTCGTAAATAGACTCGCCAGTCTCGGCATCAATGACAGCGACACTACGAGAGTCAGTGCTGATAGGAATCATATCACTACTACCGAATGCACCGCGGTAAGTGGTATTGTAACTATTACTGCTACTACCAAAACTATTAGAAGTCGTTGAACCAGAACCATTATCAATTTTTTTGATAGTAGAGCTGTTAGACTTGTACATGATATTACGTGCTTCAGATAGACTGTCCGCACCGCCCCAACTCATGCGGGCACTAGAACCGTTGTCAGCGCTACCATTAATCGTAAGTGCGGCTTGTGCAGCACTGCCCAAACTCAATGAAATCATAGCAGCGATTAATTGCTGTTTGGTTAATGGTAGTTGCTTCATTATGCCCCCTGCTGTCGTTATCACGCCAGTTATACACTGCCTGACGCCACAAACGTACGTAGCCTTTATGGATGTGTTTATGAGTACTCATATAGAGTTTTTGTATTTTTAGTGTATCATGGATTGCATTTAAGTTTAATCTATCAAACTGATTTAGTAGTTTATTTTGACCTAATTCAAATTTCGCTACAACCACTTGATACTATAGAAACAATGCTTCACATTTCAGAAACATATGTTCATCGCGTACAAAGCAACCGTTTATATTTCGTTATATTGCGTAGCGATAACGACACAATATGTTAGCAGTATATGATGTTTTCAGAACTAAAAATGGTTCAGATGACTTGAAACTACTTGTCATTTAACATCAGTCAACACCTTCATTCTGACAAAAATATAAAGAGTATCGTTATGATTAAAGTATTGGTAGTAGATGATCATGATTTGGTGAGAATGGGTATTAGCCGTATGTTATCAGACAGTATCGACATCGAAGTCATCGGTGAAGCTGATAGTGGCGATATGGCTATTAAATTGGCTAAACAGCTGCACCCTGACGTGATATTACTTGATGTCAACATGCCTAATATCGGTGGCCTCGAAGCAACCAAACGTTTAATTCAGCTTGATATAGGCGTTAAAATATTAGCCGTCAGTAGTATGTCAGCACAGCCCTATCCTTCAATGCTCATCAAAGCAGGTGTCAACGGTTATATCACTAAAGGTACACCACTTGATGAGATGATAAGAGCAGTCAAAAAAATCTATCAAGGCGGACGCTATTTCAGTCAAGATGTTGCTGAACAATTGGCCGATGTTCTATTATCAGACAATGCCAACTCACCGTTTGAATTGTTAAGTGACCGTGAAAAGCAAGTGGCTATGATGGTAGTTAACTGTCAAAGCCCTCAACAAATAGCCGATCAGTTATTCGTCAGTGTTAAAACCATCAATACGTACCGCTATCGTATTTACGAAAAAGTCGGTGTTGACAGCGATGTTAAATTGACTCATTTGGCCATTCGTCACGGTCTTATCCAACCATAAATCATTTAACCACTCTTTCTTTGCCATGGTCAATTTATGAAGCCTGCTATTACGCATTATTTGCATCAAGATGAAACCCTTCCGCTGATACAGTTACGCAGATTAGGGCTGATCTATAGTAGTTACCGCTTCATCGTTGGCCTATTTTCTATGTTGATGGTGTATATCACTGCTCAGACTGGCAATATCGTCTCTCTACCAAGCTTTTTGCAACAAACCGTCCTCAGCTTTTATATTTTACTGAGTTTAATCCTGCTAGGACTGTTTTATGTCGTGCACAAAAAGATGCGACGTCAACTAGCCTTTGGCTTGGTCTTAGACGTTACTATATTAAGCTTGTTGCTTTACACAGCTGGCGCGCCTGATTTACAGTTAACCATGCTGTACATGGTAGTAGTCGCAGCGAGTTTTATGCTATTACACAGCTCACAAGCACTAATTATTACGCTACTTGCTATTATCTTTGTCATTTATCAGCAATTTTTTTATGCCATTGCAAATAGTATGAATTTGGCCAATTTAGGTAATGCTTTACTCATGTCTGCCAGCTTTTTGGCAGTTGGTGGATTAAGTTGGTCGATCTCCTATCGCTTAGTACAGCTAGAAAAAGTAGCAGCGAGTCATGCCAAAGAAGTAGCGCGACTGAATGTCATCAATCAAGAAGTCATCACACAAATGGCTAATGGTGTCATTGTCATCGATAAACAGCATGTTGTATTAGCTAACCTTGCCGCTCATCAATTACTTAGCCTTCCCTATAATTCACCAATAACATTGCCAATAACATTGCCAAGCGTATCTGACGAAGCAGATAGTAGTACACGACATGAGAGCTATACCGAATTATTAACTAACTTTGAGCAACAGCTTAGCAAACAACACACCCAACTCTTGCATGCCTGCTTGTCGGTCTTAGCAGGTCAATCGTGCACCTTTACGTACGACCTGCCTGCAGTAGCAAATGCCTCTATATTTGGTAAACTACGTGTACATATCATTCCACTAACGGATGGTAGCAAGCTAATAATGCTAGAAGATTTACGCCGTGAGCAAGCTAGTGCTCAACAGTTAAAGCTGGCATCTCTAGGACAGTTAACCGCCAGTATTGCTCACGAAATAAGAAACCCTTTAGCGGCTATTTCTCAGGCCAGTCAGCTATTAATGGAAGATGTGATAGAGATCGAGGAAAGCAATACCACAAATGGAAGCACAGCGGTTAGTAACTCAAATGATGACCTGTCCGGTAATTATGAGCTTTATAAGATGATATTTGCGCAAACCAAGCGCGTCAATCGTATTATAGAAGATGTATTAAAACTGTCGCGCCAGCAAGCAGCCAGTCAACAATCGATCGTATTGGCTGAGTGGATGCCAACATTTTTAGAAAATTATTTTCAAGGACATGACATTTTTTTACGAGTAAAAACACAACCTACTATATCATTCGACACTCATCAATTAGAACAAGTTTTGATCAATTTAATCAATAATGGCCTACGTTATAGTAGCTATGCTAACCCTCATGCTTATGTAGAAATCGAGATTTATTGTGCCGACAACGATGTTATAATTGATGTTTTAGACGATGGTGCTGGCGTGAGCACCGAAAGTTTAAAGCATTTATTTAATCCGTTCTTTACTACAGATCAAGCAGGTACAGGCTTAGGACTGTACCTATCACAAGCATTTTGTGAGGCCAACCAGACTCGTTTACTTTATATACCTGAGCATAAGAAAACATGTTTTCGCTTGATAGCACCTTCTGCCAATGCTAGTACGTATAGCACAATGCATAAAACAACGTGAATAAGAACGTTTTGTGAGTAGCAGTCTTATCCTGTGGTAAATTTTTACCATTGAGTTATGTTGATTTTAAAGTTTACTATTTATTTTTTTAATTCTATATGGTCGGTTTAAGATAATTCAAATACAAAAAATGCGAGAGAAAGTACTACAAACAGTAGACTGAACGCTCCTGACATCGTACCTGAATTATATAGGACAGACTATAGCTATTGAACACAATGAGATAATGTATGACAACAACCGCGCTAGTCGTCGATGATGAAGTAGATTTGTGCCGATTAATGCAAATTACTTTGACCAAAATGGGCATCAAAAGTGATGTCGCATATACGTTGTCACAAGCAAGATCATTCTGGAAAGACAATGACTATGATTTTTGCTTGACCGACTTAAACCTCCCTGATGGGTCAGGGTTAGAGTTAGTAAAAGAAATAAGTGACAGCTCTAGCACTCCAATAGCTGTGATTACTGCCCACGGCAGTATGGATCTAGCGATTGAGGCACTCAAACTTGGTGCTTTTGATTTCGTTAATAAACCACTCGAGCTGCCGCGCTTACGCCAACTGGTCGAAAATGCCTTAAAGGTTATACACCAAGACAATGCAGCAAGTGCCACACCTGAATCCTCACCTGAGCAAAAAATGTTAGATAGCAGACTCATCGGCGATTCTGCCGTGATGCATCCTCTGAAAAAAACTATTTTAAAACTGGCACGCTCACAAGCGCCTGTTTTTTTATCAGGCGCATCGGGTACAGGCAAAGAAGTGGTTGCCAGACTGATTCACGATTTAAGCCCACGTAGAGATGGTAGCTTTGTGCCAGTCAACTGCGGTGCTATACCTTCAGAGCTCATGGAGTCAGAGTTTTTTGGTCACAAAAAAGGCAGCTTTACTGGTGCTGTCGCTGACAAACAAGGACTGTTCCAACAAGCAAATGGTGGTACGTTATTTTTAGACGAGGTAGCAGACTTGCCACTCGCAATGCAGGTAAAACTACTGCGTGCCATTCAAGAAAAAACAGTAAGAGCCATCGGTGATACTAAGGAAGTGCCAGTAGACATTCGCATTTTGTCCGCAACTCATAAAGACTTAAGTCAATTGGTACAAGATGGCGCATTTCGACAAGATTTATACTACCGTATCAATGTGATTGAACTAAAACTCCCTACTCTAAATGCACGTCGTGACGACATACCTGTTTTAGCTGAGTATTTTTTGGCCATGATTACTAATGAATGGCAGTTAGAGACGCCACCATCATTAACCAATGAGGCTTGCGAGCGCTTGCAGCATCATGACTTTGCTGGCAACGTCCGTGAGCTACGCAATATCCTTGAGCGAGCCGTGACCCTAGCAGAGAGCTCACACATTGACGTCAATCACTTAGGTCTTACAGATATTGATATCAGTCATGCGCAAATACCAGAAACTGAGTTAAACGATAAGGTAGTGGGTGGAACGCTAGAAGCGGGTGAAAAAACCATCCAACCAACACATGAAGCAATAGCACCGCAGATCCAACAGATACCAACCAACCTGCACCCTTATCGCACTACTACTCAGCACTTCCCTGCTATGAGACAGCGTTCATCAGTTAATCAAACAGAAATATTCAATTCCACAACAGCTCCTAGCGACGAAGAGTTCATCGAACCTGACTCTACCCAGCAAGAAGGCAATGCAAAGGTCAATCTAAGCGAGTTATCTGATGGACAACTGCCCGTTCAAGGGCTAGAAACTTACTTACAAGAGCAAGAAAAGCAACTGATTATTACTGCGCTCAAAAAAACCGGATGGAACAAAACTCAGGCTGCCGAACTATTAGGTACGACTTTTCGCTCTTTGCGCTACCGCATGAAAAAATTAGAAATATCTGAGGATGAGTCTGAATCATAAACCTTTATATAGCTGATTCAGTTCAAAAGAGATTCAAGGCAACCGAGTGCAGATGTATATGTAATACTTCAAGCGAGGTTAACGCTGTCACTCTTTTATAGAGGATTGACTATAGTGATGATTTGACTCTATAGCCTACCTATAATGAGTAGCGCTTAGCCAACTGCCTTCGGCCTATAGCGCTTTGTTATTTTCAGTAGGCTTTCGGATAAAACGAATACCTGAACCTAACTTTTGTGATTGTAGTATATCGAGTGCCTGCTGCTCCCATGTGCCCTCATTGCCTGACAATGTGACATCAGGCTTTACACCGATACCATCTATCTTTTTGCCAGATGCTGTCATATAGTTAGCAACTGTCAATTTAACGGCTTGCTCATCATTGAGCGGGATGACTGACTGTACCGACCCCTTACCATAGCTGACCTCACCAGCAATAGTGGCTCGCTTTTGTGCTTGTAGACTACTAGACAATACCTCTGCTGCTGATGCCGAATATCTATTTTGTAAAACAACAACTGGCAGTGATTCAAATAATGCGGCACCTTGAGTCGATAGAGTCCGTGTGTCACTTTGACGAGCTTTCACTTGTACCACATCAGTATCAGTCATGAATAAACTGGCAACGCTCACCGCTGACGTTAATACACCACCTGGATTGTCACGCATGTCTAACAAAATACCAGATACAGGTGCCTCTAAATCAATCAAGCTTTCCAACATTTTTTCACGACTATTATTTTGAAAGGCAGGCAACTTAATAACGGCAATACCATTGATGAGCTTTGCTTCAACGACTTGAGGGTGACTATTATTACGCTGTAAAGTAGTGGTATGTTTGCGGCGTCCAGCTCTCGAGGTTACGATATCCACTTGCGTACCCGCAATCCCTGTTAGGAGTTGCTTGATATCATTACTTTC
The DNA here is from genome assembly GCF_015864605.1 of Psychrobacter sp. SCQQ22. NCBI lineage: Bacteria > Pseudomonadati > Pseudomonadota > Gammaproteobacteria > Moraxellales > Moraxellaceae > Psychrobacter > Psychrobacter sp. SCQQ22. The sequence goes on along the minus strand of NZ_JADYWZ010000003.1, from coordinate 379,429 downwards.
TTTATTAGCATCCAGTTTGAGATCGCCAATTTGATGCAAATAGTCACCAACAGCGATGTCTTTTTTATCAGCAGGTGAGTCATCATCGACGTCTGTAACTACCCAGTAGCCAGCCACAGGTTGATAAGTGACTTTGATACCAACGTCGCCCACATCACCTTCTGTAAAAGCACGTAGATTCTCGTAAGCCTCAGCATCTAAAAACTCAGCATGACTGTCAAGCTTGGTCAGCATACCACTCATCGCATTGCTAAATAGCTCTTCATCATTCACCGTATCTACATATTCACGGCGCACTAAATCCACTACTGCGACGAACGTCTTAAGCGTCTCTGGAGAAATGGCATTCAGTGATACTTGTGCAACGTCAGAAGGAATACTGGTATCGATATCTTCCGTATCGTCAGTTAAAGCACTTTCATCTGGCACACTATCTATTGAGTCATCAGCATCGTCTGCAGCTTCAAGCATATCAGCAATATCTGATAAATTATTAGTGTCGTTTTTGGCCGCTATCTCGTCATCATTTAAACTGATCAGCTGTAGGTTGGCTGTAGGGTTACGTGCATCGTTCTCAGGCAATATTGCTGCCTGTGCGTATACACTAAAAGTACTCAATCCCAGTAAACCTATCATGAATACAGGCTTAAAAAAAGTTGGTGTGGCAGGTAGCTTCAGCGTTGGTTTACCCAATCGCTTAGAGACAGACGATCGCACAGAATAGGTAGGATGCATAAGAGAACTCGTTTAAATAATAGAATGTACAACGTTATTATTATAGATATATTTATCAAATATGCCTCATAACATAACATCAAGCGTATGTTTAAGACTAGAATAGTATTGCAAATAACTTAGGCAAAATGTATCAAAAAAAGGAAAGATAATAGATATCTTTCCTTTTATAGTGTCCAAAGACTTTAGTGTCTAACAACGATAATCTGCTATCAGAATACGAAGGCTAAAATCTTTTAATTATCAATTACGATACTGGTAATAATAAGCTTTCACCCGTCATCTCAATTGGTGCTTCGATATTCATCAGTGCCAAAATAGTCGGTGCGATATCGCTCAGCTTACCACCATGACGCACTTTTAACTTTTTGTCACCAACATAAATAAAAGGTACCAGTTCAGTAGTATGTTGAGTATGTACTTGACCGCTGTCATAGTCCTGCATCTGCTCACAGTTACCATGATCGGCCGTGATTAACATATCACCTCCAGCTGCTCGCACTGCAGTCGCAACACGACCCACACATACGTCCAACGCCTCTACCGCTTGTACAGCAGCATTAAAGATACCTGTGTGTCCAACCATATCCCCATTGGCATAGTTCACGACCAGCACGTCATATTTACCAGATTCAATCGCTTCTACCAACTTATCTGTCACTTCAGGCGCACTCATTTCAGGCTGCAAATCATAAGTGGCAACATTTGGAGAAGGCACTAAAATACGTGTCTCACCGTTGTACTCATCCTCACGGCCACCACTAAAGAAAAATGTCACGTGAGCATATTTTTCGGTTTCTGCGATACGTAGCTGTGTCTTACCTTGATCTTGCAGATATTCACCAAGTGTATTCGTCAATGACGTTGGATAATACGCGATGCTAGTCTTTGAGTTATCTGCTAAAACGTCTGAATACTTGGTCAGCATCACAAAAGCTGCCAATCTAGGTTGTTTATTACGTGCAAATCCAGAAAACTCATGATCCGGTAGTACAAATGCTTGTGCAAGTTCACGGGCACGGTCAGAACGGAAGTTCATAAAAATTAAAGCATCATTGTCATCAACCGTGTATGGCACTTCATCACGTCCGATTACGGTAGTAGGACTAACGAACTCATCTGTCTCACGTGCTTTATAAGCGGCTTGTACAGCACCGTCAGCTCGGGTCGACAAGCGATCAGCCTTACCTTCAGTGATAAGCTCATAGGCCTTTTGTACGCGATCCCAACGATTGTCACGATCCATCGCATAATAACGTCCGATAATACTCGCAATCTGTACTCGACCACCTTCATAGTGCTCATTGAGCTTGCCGATATGTGTACGTAAACGATTGATGTATTTATCGGCAGACTTTGGCGGTGTATCACGGCCATCTAAAAAGCAATGCACAAAGACATTTTTGGCGCCATGGACAAGTGCTGAATGGCACATCGCCTCGATATGATCTTGGTGCGAATGCACGCCACCGTCCGACAACAGCCCCATAATATGCACGTTGCCACCAAGCTCGTTTGCCGCTTTTACGGCATTTACTAGTGCTTCGTTTTTATAAAACTCACGATTACTCACTTCACTTGAAATACGAGTTGAGTCTTGATAAAGAACACGGCCAGCACCCAAGTTCATATGCCCAACTTCTGAGTTACCAAATTGACCGTCTGGCAAACCAACGTCTTCTCCTGAAGCAGATATCAATCCGTGTGAATACTGCTGATAAATCTTATCAAGATTTGGCATATCGGCAGCAGCAATTGCATTGTCCTTATCGTCTTCACGATGCCCAAAACCATCTAATATCATTAAGACATGCGGTATTTTTTTATTGTTATCGCTGTCTTTTTTATTATTGAGTTGAGCCTGACTATCGTTGATAAATTCTGATTGTTGGTGATTATGGGTCATGAATTACCGCTCCTCAAGTGAATGAACGCCTATGATGCTGTACTAGGATGTTTAAAGCCCTCTATATTAACACACATCTCAAAATAGCTGAAAAATCGCTATTTTTAACTAGTAATTAAGCGCCTAGTATGCTCTTGCATCATTGGAAAAAGGGTTAAAACTCGACATGAATCTTGTAATCATCAACCCTACGTATCAATCTGTAAATCGTACTTGCAATCGTTCAATTCATTGGTTAAGATAATTATATTCTGAAGTGTTGGCTAGTAGATGTTTATTCCCTGAGCCGATAATGCTTTACCAGGATGTGGTACCTATCATCTCATTGTGTATGCCTGCACCGCTTGCGGTGTATCAGGAAACCTGCAGAGATGATGACGCATCCGCCCTGAACTTCACGGTTCATGGGTCACCATCTTACAGCGGCACTTCGGTTGTTTCATTCGGTTATTGACCGTTTTATTCATAACAAATAAGTTTACGATAGTACGGTTACAACCAACAGAAAGCCCCTTTTGTCATCGACGAAAGGGGCTTTTTTTATGACTTTTTCTGTATTCCTAGTCTATAGACGATACACTATTCATCATTGGCTGATTTTGTGATTTTTTTCACATCTTTAGGAATATTTTTTGCTGTACCGTCCACAGTCGTGTGCTGTTTGAACACATCGCCGAACGGGTTTTGTTGTTGCTGACCAAATGGATTTTGGCCATTCGTGCCGCCTGCTCCGCCGAATGGGTTTTGACCACCCATGCCGCCAAACGGATTTTGACCGCCGCCCATTTGACCACCCATCTGCTTCGCCATCATTTCCATCATTTTTTGCTGATTGTTCATGACATAGTTATTGGCAAAGTCTTTAAGCTTCTTCTGTACTGGTGGCAATACGACCAATAATGCGAGCAAATCACTGAGCACCCCTGGTATGAGCAGTAAGACACCCGCTGCTGCCATCGCGACACTTTTAATCATGGTCGACTCTTGCGGACGCATCGACGGATTCGTCATCCCACCAGCTTTCATCTGCTGTGCCATTGGATTCAGTGCTGCCATTCCTTTACGCAACAGTGAGATACCGATGACGGCGGCAATGATAAACCACATAAACACCCACCAACCACTCATAAACTGAGCAAGCAAATACCAAAGCAGCATCTCGATAATAAACCAAACGATGGCAATACCAACTATCTGACCCATAAAGTGTCGTCCTATAAAATAAAAACCAATAAATTGAGCGCCATGCAAATTAAGATGGCTAACATATGATGTATATGGGGATTGATTGCTATACTATCAAACTTACGGCTAATTTTTAAGCCATATAGTCGGTACAATATAATTTGGATACAAGGACGGTAAGTAAAAGTGCTACGAGAGTAGGCTGAGCGAGTCTGACTCCCTATCCGATTTATATAGGATTGAATATAAAATAAAATGTAAGCAAGACGGGATATTATGGCCATTATTATCGGGATTGATCCAGGCTCACGCATGACGGGTTATGGAATTGTTCAACAAACCGGCGACAAACTGACTTATATCGATGCAGGTACTATTCGTACGGATACCAAAGAGATGCCTGAACGACTTAAGCGTATCTTTAATGGTCTGACACGGATCACCCAACATCATTTAAAATATGCAGACGAGCCTATCTATACGGCTATTGAGCAGGTGTTTATGGCTGAAAATCCAGACTCTGCGCTTAAGCTTGGTCAGGCGCGAGGTGCAGCGATTGCTGCCATGGTAGCACTGGACCTAGAAGTGTCAGAATATACTGCCCGCCAAATCAAGCAAGCCGTCTGCGGCTATGGTGCAGCGGCAAAAGAGCAAGTTCAAGAGATGGTTTGCCGTATATTGTCTCTAGATGTAGTACCACAGCAAGATGCTGCCGATGGACTCGCCTGCGCCATCTGTCACGCACACTCAAGCCATTCAATGAACAAACTGATATTGAATAGCGCTATGCGTGGACGCGGTGCTTCTAAAAAGAAAGGCCGTTGGCGCTTAACGGAAGAAGATTTAGGTAATTTACGTTAAATATAAAAAACCATAAAAAAACACGCTTAACATGGACGCGTGTTTTTTGAATCATTAACCCAATATATTCATAACGATAATGAACGAATCTATTCTACTACTGAACTTTCAATGACTGCATCCAATACATAAGCATATTCTTCATCTGATGTGTTGGAAGTATCATCCTCTGCCGTATCGCTGCCGTCTAATCGATAGCGCTGTAGACGTAACACCTCTTCATGCTGGCCATCATGCTGATAACCATCGATTTCACCAATAAATACGCGCCATTTACCTTCATTTATTTTAATGCCCTGACTGTTATAAGTAACGGGCTTCACTCGTAAACACATCTGTGGGTTATTATCAGCACACGCTACCATGTCTGCACTTACTGCCCAAAATACAGCCTCGCCCTTACTACTATATCTGGCTTGTGGGGTCAGCTTTCCTTGCCAAACTAAAGTAGCGGCATCACTGATAGTCTGTGTCAATATTGGTATATCACTTTTGAGACTGTCAACGCTAGCATTGTTAGCTATCGCCAATACCAGTTCGCTATCACCTTGCATCAGCGTACTTAAGTTGTCTTCAGCCTTATTAAGATCGCCACAGGACATTTTAGTGCTCATGCTATCTTCAACGGTTAAAGCAGAACCCTGTAACTGATAAGTCGCACTTATGGTGTTACAACCAACACTATAGTTTAAGGTATTCTGACCCTGATACTGGTTGAGTGACAGTCGCACTTGGTCTGTGATTTGCATTAACATATCTAATGGCTGATCATGACTGTCCGTTGCAGATATCAGTGTCCAACGATAGCGTGAAAGATTGCTAATCATTACATCTTCAACACTCATCTTATCGGCTATCAACTCTTTATCCATCGCATCGGTATTACTAGCATCTTGATTAACCGCACCGTTATTAGTGACTTCACTAGCCGCTACATCCGTATCATTTGGCCCTTCATTTTCGTCAGAAGGTCCATGGCAAGCACTTAATGCCAAACTGGTGGCTAGCATACTTAGTAGCAATACCGAACGAGGTAGCGACCCCAAACGAACAGGCTGTTTTCTAACAAACGATGTCATAACAATCATACCTTTTGGCCATTCACATGCATCGCGATTATCCTTTTTGCAGAACTATGCTTTAAACCATCAACTCTTTGAGGCTAAATTACGAATTTTAGGGTCAGATAGCGAACCGTATCTAATACAAAAAGCGTAATGATTTCACCACTATAGCGCTGATGACTATGGCGGTTGTAACAAAGTGTTTAATTTTATGTAGTCATAGTAATACCATCCACAAAAATTAGAGTAGCAAGGAAAACAAGTGCAAGTACTACGCATTGTAGACTAAACGAGTTTGACGCAGCTAATCGTACTTCTTGGGTTTGGTATAACTACTATTTTACGGGTTATTCTTACTTGTCATACATCCATAGAAATAGTCTTAGGCAATTGACATTACTATCAACTACCTAAGACCGCTGATTATAAATGATTTTTAATTCTTAGTGTTTGCTTCAGTCTTCTTCGTGAGTAGGTTTGGCTTTTGCCATGTTTTTGATACTAAAACGCTCATTCATCATGTGATAAAAACGGGCAAGATTTTCACCTTGCTCATTGGGATCAACTTTGAGCACTTTACCAAAATCTAAACCTAAATAGAGCACGATATCTGCAAAACTCAATTGCTCACCGACCAAATACTCACGGCCTTCTAGTATGTTTTCAAAATACGCGAGTGTTTTGACCCCTCGTGCGATAGAGGGTGCGACAAACTCTGGCACTTGCTCAACACGTTGGGCTTTAGCGGGATTACTGTGCTGAAACGCTAACATGAAGTTATATAACACCTCAAACTCTGCAATGCGGCGCATAGAACAAACTTGTGCACGTTGTATGACATCGTTACCCATCACAGAGCGCTCACCATAGACACGGTCGAGATATTCGCAAACGGCCTGTGAATCATTGAGTACGGTACCATCACCCAACTTGAGCACTGGCACAGTACGCATCGGGTTCATTGCAGTGAACTCATCTGAACTCTGCTCATTAGCAGCAAAATCAATATCAATGACATCAATATCGTCCATGTCATCAACATCAATACCTTTTGATGCTAATAAAATAAGTGCTTTACGTGGATTCGGTGCAGTACGGGTGACGTATAGTTTTTTCATGGCAAACTCCTTAAAATATGGATTGAAAAGTGAATGAAGGCTGTTGGTTTTTATAGTAGGTAACGCTCATTAAAAATATATCATTCAAAGACGATATTACCTAGACATAATATATGGTTCTTTTGCCATCATATAGTCAGCGAACTGCTAAACCGCTACGGCGTTATCGTCCCTAGATGTCCTACTTGTACAATCTGAAATCGGCTGCCTTGTAGCCATTTTAGAATTCTTTAACTATAGTAAAACCTAACGCTGGTTGTTACACGAACAGCAAAAAGCCCCATAACGTTACGTTACAGGGCTTAATATTTATCACTATAGGGCAAGTTCGTTCAACTTACTTATTTGGTGCAGGTGTGGTGCGTAGATACGGCTTAACTTCTGTATAGCCTTTAGGGTATTTGGCAGCAATGTCTTCGTTTTTCACGCTTGGTGGAATAATCACATCATCACCGTCTTTCCAATCTACTGGCGTCGCGATATTGTACTCATCTGACAACTGCATCGCATCAATGACGCGGATGATTTCATCAAAGTTACGGCCACAGCTGGCTGGATACGTCAGTGTTAGGCGAATTTTTTTGCTTGGGTCAATAATAAATACGCTACGTACAGTGTGAGTGCTATCGGCATTTGGATGCATCATGTCATACAATTCAGCGACTTCTTTATTTGGGTCAGCGATGATTGGGAAATTCATCTCTGTCCCTTGGGTCTCACCGATATCACTCGCCCATGCTTTGTGGTCTTCTAAGCTATCGACAGAGATACAAATCGGCTTGACATTGCGCTTTTGGAACTCGCCATTAAGGGCAGCGGCGCGACCAAGCTCAGTGGTACATACTGGGGTAAAATCAGCTGGGTGCGAAAAAAACACCACCCAATGATCGCCTGCCCACTCGTGGAAATTGATATCACCCTCTGTGGTTGCTGCATCAAAATTCGGTGCGGTATCACCTAAACGTAAATGTGCCATGCTCTATTCCTTAGCTATGTTGATGAACGCTTATATCGACACGTCGGCCTCGCGCTCTATTATTATCATCGACGTGCTCCGTGATCAAATATAACACAGAGCGCCTCAGTAAAAACTGACTTTATCTTAACAAACTGGTTATGAATGTCTTGTGACGGATTGTAATACGGTTATTCTATTTGGCAATAAATAAACCCATACATTTCTAGAGGGTCAACTAGATGACCATCCCTGCATCCCATAAGCAAAACTCACCAAACTTGCCCTTTTTACTAGTGCCACCAGCTGCTCGTCCAGCATCAGTCAATACTAGCTCGCCATCTTGCGCTTCTAAATAACCTGCTGCCAACAACTTATCATTTAACGCCTGAGTTTTAAACCCCAGTTCTTTAGCAAGCTTGGCAGTCGTCAATCTAGAATAATTCGGTGTCGCCGCTTCTGTGGTAGATTTTGCCGTTGTATTAGCATTATTAGCACTTACCGCAGCATGACTAGACGCGGATTTTTTATCAGTGCTAGCATCGGTTCCAGATTCAATTTCAGTCACTTTTTCAAGCGACATTCTCACTTCATCACTGATTCGGATGATGCGTTGGGCTTCTTCATAAGTATCAGCATAAAGCTTACTGTCTTCATTACGATAAATCAGCACGCCCATTTCATTATTATTGACTTGGCTAAACTCATAAAGGTTCAGACTGGTAATAATGCACTCATTTTCATTCAGATAGCATTTAGCATGCAGATTTTTGCAAAAACTGGTACGAATAAAGGTTAAGTTTTTGAGCCAATTTATTTCTTCAGGGTGTAGGTCATTTTTACCATAAACGATTCTGATATCAATTTTGAGACGATTACGGTCTTCTAATAATTCTTTAATGCGCTCATTAAGCTTTAAATACGGACTAATAATAATCAGCCTATCAGAGGCATTTTTAATCAACTCTTCTAAATGATAAGTCGTACCACTACTGTTCAAAAACTTTGCCATTCTCATTTCCTTAAATATTACGATACTCAACTTTACAGATGCACAAAAAAGCCCATCCCTAGCGTACTAGAAATGGGCAGGCTTGCAAACTACTATTGTTCAGTATTGTCTCAAAACGAACACATTTTGCATCGCTCGTTATGCATTAAGCAGGTTTATAGCTATCACGCAAGCTAACGATTTGGTTAAAGACTGGTTTATCCGTGCTGTGGTCTTCGCTATCAGAGATAAAGTAACCTTCACGCTCAAACTGAAAACGCGTGCCAGCGTCAGCATTGGCAAGTGATGGTTCAACCACGGCATTAAGTTCAGTCAACGAGTTGGTATTCAATGCTTGATGGACATCAGCAACGCTGCTTGGGTCTTCAACACTAAATAGCTGCTCATACATACGCACGGTTGCTGGAACACCTTGACTGGCCGATACCCAGTGGATGACACCCTTGACCTTACGGCCTTCAGGATTTTGACCCAACGTAGTCGGATCAATGGTGGCTTTTAGCTCAACCACATTGCCCGCTTCATCCGTAATATGCTCAGTCACTGCCAATACATAGGTATTACGCAGACGAATTTCTGGCTTTTCTGGTGACAAGCGCTTATAGCCTGCTGGCGGTTCAATCTCGTAATCGCCTTGATCGATATATATCGTCTCAGTGAATGGGATTTCACGTTCGCCCATATCGACATTGGGATGGTTCGGCTGAGTCAACCATAAGGTTTGTGCGGCATCATCAAAACGCGCGTTGACGCTATCCGCTTTTAGAGAGTCCCAGCTGCTAACCGCTTCTGCAAAGTTAGTGATGGTCACTTTTAATGGCTTGAGTACTGCCATACCACGGGCAGTCGTCGTCTCTAACGACTGACGAATACTAAACTCTAATAAGCGAAAATCAACCACGCTATCTACTTTCGTCACGCCCACACGTTCACAGAAGTCACGTAAACCCTCTGGCGTATAACCACGGCGACGCATACCAGCGACGGTTGGCATACGTGGATCATCCCAGCCACTAACGATGTTTTCATCAACCAACTGCTTAAGTTTGCGTTTACTGGTCAACGTATGGTCCACATTCAAGCGGCTAAACTCGTACTGGCGCGGCGGCGTGGCAAAGCCAACTTTTTCGATGACCCAATCATAGAACGGGCGATGGTCTTCAAACTCTAGCGTACATAGTGAGTGAGTAATCCCTTCGAGCGCATCAGAGAGCGGATGGGCAAAATCATACATAGGATAGATGCACCATTTATCCCCTGTTTGATGATGCGCTTGATGCATGACACGGTAGATGACAGGGTCACGCATGTTCATGTTTGGGCTTGCCATATCAATCTTGGCGCGCAACACGGCTTTACCTTCAGTATACTTGCCCTCTTTCATATCATTAAAGAGCGCTAGGTTTTCTTCAACACTGGCATCACGCTGCGGAGACGGCGTGCCTGCCTCATTGAATGAGCCACGGTTCTCTTTCATCTGTTCAGGCGATTGTAAGTCAACATACGCATCACCTTGTTCAATCAACTGTACTGCCCATGCATGCAACTGGTCAAAGTAGCCTGATGCATGGTGCGCTTCACCTGACCACTCAAATCCTAGCCATTTCACATCGTTTTCGATATTGTCGATGAAGTCTTGCTTTTCTGCCGTTGGGTTGGTGTCATCAAAACGCAGGTTACACACACCGTCGAATTCTTTAGCCACGCCAAAGTTTAAACAGATAGATTTTACATGACCCAAATGTAGGTAACCGTTTGGCTCAGGCGGAAAACGCGTCACAATCTGTTGCTGTTTTTGCGCTTTGATATCGTCACGAATAATATTACGAATAAAGTCGTTTTTGTGTTCGTCTTTTTGTGCATTATTGCTTGAGTTCTCACTCATCGGGTATTGCTCCTAACGCAAATTGTCAGTTCATGATGCATGCCATCACACATCATGGAAAATTCAAACCAAACTATTAAAAACAGGTTATCAAAAATGATAATAAAAAGTTAAAGTTGCGTTATTCTATCAGCTTTTGCGAACGCATTAACAGCCTGATACATGACACAGACTAAAAAAGCCGTTAGACTACCCATGACTTTTTATTAACCAGCTTTTTACCCACCACTTGACAGCATCATTTAAGGCGCTGCAATCAAAGAGGAATATCACATGGTAGACATGCCACCAGTAGTAGAACTTGACACCAGTATGGGTGCGATCGTTATCGAACTCAATGAAGAAAAAGCACCAAAAACCGTAGAAAACTTTTTGAACTATGTAAAATCTGGTCAATATGACGGTACGATTTTTCATCGCATCATTGATGGTTTCATGATTCAAGGCGGCGGAATGGACGCTGAAATGAATGAAAAACCAACCAATGCTCCCGTTGAAAACGAAGCAGATAATGGTCTAAAGAATGACAAAGGTACGATTGCGATGGCACGTACGCAAGATCCGCATTCAGCAACCAGCCAGTTCTTCGTAAACGTAAAAGACAACGATTTCCTAAACCACACTGGCAAAAATATGCAAGGTTGGGGCTATACTGTATTTGGTAAAGTCACAAGCGGTATGGATGTCATCGAAAAAATGCGCGGCGTACCAACAGGTCGTTTCGGTATGCATGCTGATGTACCAAAAGAGCCAGTCGTTATCAACTCAGCGACCATCATTACTCAGTAATTGTTTCTCATTAGCAGTCTAAGTAGTCATATTTACTCAATAAGCACTTATTAGAATAACTTTTTAAGAAAGCATTCTGCTAAGTCACGAGGATAAAGATAAATGCAAACTTTTAATCATTTAATCACGACCCGCCCTCATGAGGTGCGGCAAGTTTTGATTAGCGATTTGCATTTATCGCCTGAAGAGCCTGCCTTAGTGCAGGCTTTTTTGGCACTGCTTGATGATTGCCTTGCCTTGCCTGCTCTCAAGCGTCTATTCATCTTGGGTGATTGGTTCGAAGTATGGCTGGGTGATGATGTTTATCTATCGTTGTCAGAGGATGAACGCCAAACCCATTGGCTCACCCCGCTTATCGTAAAGTTAAAAGCACTGCGAGTGGCTGGCTGTGAGATTTTGGTGATGCATGGCAATCGTGATTTTCTATTAGATCAACCATTCTGTAATTTATTCGGTGGTGAGCTCATTTATGAGCCATACACCTTACCTGTCGGACAGCAAAAATACCGATTAGAGCATGGCGATGCGCTTTGTACCGATGATAAAAAATATCAGTTCTTTCGCAAGATAATGCGCAACCGATTGACTCAATGGTATTTGCTAAATAAATCATTAGAAAAGCGCTTGGCGATTGCAGATAACATGCGGCAAAAAAGTCAAAGAAATAACGCTAATAAAGCCACCCATATCATGGATGTCAATGCAGACGCAGTCAGTACAGTGATGGCTGATAGTGATGCCTTATTACACGGGCACACTCATCGTCCAGATATTCATCAAACTGCCAATGATAAAATGCGTTATGTCTTAGGTGATTGGCGACTACTAGATAAAGAAACACGCCAGCCGAAAGTCAGTGCCGTTATTGGTGCAGTGACAAGCACCGAATATACAAATGACAGCTTTAGTAATAATGATACTGAGTTTGGATTATTTGAGTTTAAAGCACTCGTTTGATGTGATTTTTGAATATATTTTGAAAACAAAAAGGGTCTGTTGAACTATCAACAGACCCTTTTTACTATTTCGCAACTGCTCGCTTGTATCTAGAGCACTTTCCGCTTTAAGGAATTAACTTAAAGAAATGCTGACGATAGTGCTTTAGCTCACGGATAGAGTCACGTATATCATCTAGGGCTAAATGACTGCCGCCTTTTTCAAAGTTTCTTAAGATATCAGGACGCCAGCGGAAACAAAGCTCTTTGATAGACGACACATCTAGATTGCGATAGTGGAAGAAGCGCTCAAGCTCTGGCATTTGGCGTGCCATAAAGCGACGGTCTTGACAGATTGAGTTGCCACACATTGGCGACTTGCCACTATCGACCCATTTATTTAAAAACTTAATGGTCTCAGCTTCAGCTTCTGCCAATGTCACCGTACTGCGACGCACACGGTCGACCAATCCTGACTGACCATGTTGCTTGGTATTCCAGTCATCCATCTTATTTAAGACTTGATCAGATACCTTAATGGCAAACACAGGGCCTTCTGCCAATACATTCAAATCTTCGTCAGTGACGACAGTGGCAATCTCGATAATCTCGTCATTGACGGTATCAAGACCTGTCATTTCTAGGTCAATCCATACCAGCCCTTTTTTGCCTTGGTTTCTGATTTTGATTTTATTGGGATGGTCATCGGTACTCATATTTTGTCCTATGGTCAATCAAGCTTGGAACAACTTTGGGGCAATTTGAACTAAATAAACCACATATAAATGGTCATGCTCAAATGATATTATGTTGCGCTGACGGATTCATAACGCCTCAAAAACTTAAAACATTACAAAACCACCGTCTGGTATAGGCGCTTTAGGCTGTATGTTAGCAAATTTTCACGCTACACTTAGCAATATTTTTTTAATAGGTTCAAACCCATGGCATTAATCCGGCAACGCAAACTGACCAAACAGCAGATTCGTCGCATCGACAAGCAGCAATTGTTAAGTCAAGACAGCATCGATGACAGTTTGATGGATGGCGTGGTCATGGCGCATTACGGTAAGCAACTAGAAGTACAAGTCACCAGTTTGCCTGCTGTGATACCTGAGCAGCCAGAGATTGGGCCTGATGATCCTGAGCCGTTTTGGCAAACGCTTGAGTTGGGTGATATCTGGCGCTGCCATGTGCGTACCAATTTGCCGATGCTAGCGGCTGGTGACCAAGTACGCTGGAATGCCGACTCCAATACAGGCTTTGGACGTATCGAGTCCGTCAAACCACGCACCTCGCTAGTCTCTCGACCTGACCGCTATCATAAGCTTAAACCTGTCGCTGCCAACGTCGATATTTTGGCCATTGTCTTCGCACCTCTGCCTGCTGCTGCACCCACACTGATTGATCGCTACCTAGTGGTTTGTCATCTTGCTGACGTAAAGCCATTATTGGTGCTGAACAAAGCCGATTTACTGGCGCAAGAGAACGGTGTCGATACCAATGAGCTATTGGCACAATATGCAGCACTTGGTTATGAGAGCGTCTTAACCTCAGTCGACTGCCCTGAAAACGTCGCTGATAGTGATGAGCAAGAAGGACTGGACGAGCTAAAACGCTACATAGATAAAAAACTGGTTATCTTTGCCGGACAGTCTGGTGTTGGTAAAAGCAGTTTAATCAATGCGCTACTGCCAGAATCTGGTCAAGTGGTAAACATCATCTCTGAAAACTCGAAGCTCGGTCAACATACCACCACCACCAGCCGCTTATTACCGTTTAATCCAGATGACTTAACCCAAGGTGGCATCGTTGACACGCCCGGTATCCGTGAATACGGTATTTGGCATTTGAGTCCAGATGACATCATCTCGGGCTTCGTTGAGCTTGCACCACTAGCAGGCTACTGTCAGTTCCGTGACTGTCGTCACACTCACAACAGCAAAGGCTGCGCATTATGGCAAGCCGTGGCTGATGGTGAAGTATTGCAGCGCCGTGTCGAAAACCTCGTGACCCTTAGAGAAGAGGCCGATACTAAACCTTATTAATCGCGGCCTTACTAATCGTTCATCACTAGGTTGACCATCACACGTTTACTATGGATGGTCTAATCGGTATAATAGCGCCTTGTTCAATATCGTTGGGCTGGCTTCTCGGCTTAACAGAACACTTATTTTTTGGAGGTATGGTTTGGATCGTGCGCTGGATTTTGTGGGCAACCACCCGTTTTTATTTGGTATATTGGCCGTACTTGCCGTGCTGTTTTTTGCTATTGAAAACAAACGTAGCGGCAGAAAAATATCGCCTAATACCCTTGGTATGATGGTTAACTCGCAAAATGCGCAGCTGATCGATATTCGTGCCAAAAAGAAGTTTGAGTCAGGTTATATCCAAGGCAGCCGCAACATACCTTTCACTGATCTCAAAGACCGCATAGAAGAAATTCGTGCCATTGAGCAACCCGTCATTATTATCTGTGATATGGGTGTGCAAGCAGGCGCTGCGATTCAGATGATCGGTAAAGATGACGTCTACCGCTTAGAAGGTGGTGTTGGTGGTTGGCAAGGTGCTGGCATGCCGTTGGTTGGTGTAAAAGATGTCAAGCCAAAGAACAAAGGCAAAGCCAAGCCGAGTTTGCATAAATAGCAAATCTTATGACTATTTAGAAAAATGCTCAGTGGGCATCAATTGATATCTGATTGATACGCTTAAAAAAAGACACCTTATCGATAGGTGTTTTTTTGTTTGTGGCATTTATGCTACCCTCAGCGCTTTTATGCGCCAGCATCTTGAATTTGATATGCTCATCCCCACTTTAATAATGAGCATCACCAAATATATTTTTAATATCAATTTATGTACTGGTATCGGATTACAATAAAACGTTTACCTTCTAAATAAATAAGGATTCATCATGACCGTATCTGTGAAAGTCTACACGACCCCTATCTGCCCATACTGCTCAAACGCCAAGCAACTGCTAAAAACAAAAGGCGTTGCATATGAAGAAATTGGCATGCATGACATGAGTAGCGAAGAGCGCCAAGCACTGATGAAAAAAACCAATAACTATCGCACTGTGCCACAAATCTTCGTTGGTGATACCTTTGTCGGTGGTTTCGATGAGCTCAATCAGATGAACCAACAAGGCAAACTTGACGAGCTATTAGCGGGTTAATCTGCTGTCTGTTTTTGAACCCACCTCTACTTATACAAAGATAGAGAGAAAGAGGTAGGTTCAAGACTAGCAATAAAAAGTATTGATAAAAATGTCGAGATTCAGTCTCGATTTATATTACAATGAACTTTGATTAAAATGACCATTTTCCCAATTATTTGATTCAATTTTAGAGGAATTACCATGGCTGACGAACAAGCACAACCGCAATTGGCACTAGAACGCATCTATGTAAAAGACATGTCACTTGAAGTGCCAGGCGCTGGTGTATTCACCAAAGAGTGGAACCCAGAGCTTGATATCAACCTATCTAGCAATGCTGAAAAACTTGATGATGATCATTATCAAATCATCTTGACTGTGAGCGTTACGGCTAAAAATGCTGATGAAGCAGCTTTTATCGCTGAAGTTCATCAAGCGGGTATTTTCTTATTAAAAGATATTCCAGAAGACCAAATCGGTCAAATCCTGGGTGCATACTGCCCTAATGTGCTATTCCCATACGCTCGTGAAGTCATCAGTGACATCGTGACACGTGGTAGTTTCCCGCAGTTATTGCTAGCACCAGTAAACTTTGATCAAGCTTACGCACAAAGCCAGCAGCAAGCACAAGTTGGTGCTGAAGGTAATGCCTAAGCTTTAATCAGAAATATGCGAGCTTTATCAGTCACATATTTTGATAAAAAGGCCGTTTACTTATGATGAGTGAGCGGTTTTTTTGTGGGTGCTTTTTAATTCTAAATGAACAGGCCATTACGAAAAATAGATTCGTGAGATATAAAACCATCAGATACAAGATCATTAGCCATAAAAAAACCCTGCTATTAAACAGGGTCTTTAATGACTATATCAATTAGCTAAAATTGATAATTAGCCTTTTAGCGCAGACAAAATCTGCTGCTTAACGTCATCGATACCTTGAGTACCATCGAACTTATCATACTTAGGCGCATCAGCACCTTTGCTGGCTTTGTCTTGATAAAAACCAACAAGTGCAGATGTCTGCTCATGATAAGTCGCTAGGCGATCACGAATCGTAGATTCTTTATCATCTTCGCGCTGGATTAACGCTTCGCCAGTCACATCATCAAGACCGTCTTGCTTAGGTGGATTGTGATGGACGTGATAAACGCGACCTGAGCCTGGATGCTGGCGGCGACCAGACAGACGGTTGACGATTTCATCATCAGGAACGCTGATTTCAACCACATGGTTGATCGCAACGTCAGCATCTGCAAGCGCTTGAGCTTGTGGAATCGTACGTGGGAAACCATCAAAGATACAACCGTTGACACAATCAGGCTTAGCGATACGTTCTTTCACTAGGTTAATGATAAGGTCATCAGAAACCAAGCCACCCGCATTCATGATGTCTTTGGCTTTTTTGCCAAGTTCGCTACCCTCTTTGATTGCTGCACGCAGCATATCGCCAGTTGAGATTTGCGGGATATCATATTCTTTCGAAATGAACTGGGCTTGGGTACCTTTACCGGCGCCTGGTGGACCTAGCAAAATAATACGCATCATTACACGTTTCTCCTTAATAAATAGGATTTTGGGACTAATACAACGTTGGGATTGGTTGTTTGCAAGGCTACCTTACCTCGTGGCCCTGCAAAGCTCAAGTATTTTAATTATTTGGGGTGATAAGTTGCGATGACTTACCTGTTCATATAACGCTGTTGCGCGCTGCTGTGTTGGACAACAGCGCTTGTGTCATAGGGGCTGACAGCAACAGATAGTCAGCTAAGGGATTTGCTGATTGATGTCTACGTTGACCTCAGTTTGTTCAGGGCCAATCACGACTGGATTGCCTGACAAGTCACCTGACTCAGCACTAGCAGTACCGCTATGACTGATGCGTGCGATGACTGCTAACTGAACCTTCTCGTCTCGAGCAGACTTCAAAGTACGTTCAGGCATCATAGCATCCAAATCACTTAGGCTAATATTGGCTTCACCTTGTTTAATGACGCTAATTGGTAACCGCTTGGCTGCAAATGGTGGACCACCTTTCACATCACGTATCGCCACAAACAGTACATCGTCAGCCTTAACCAACGGCAATAGACTTGCATTCACTTTCACGGTGACTTCGACGCCTTCAGATGCTTGCTGCTTCTGAGCACTCACACTGGCACTTAACTCATCCAAACTCGATAGCGCTTGGGTATGGTCGCCAGGCTTGGCAGAAATACTCTCGCGTAGACGTCTAATCCAGCCTTGTGCTTGGTCAAAATTACTACTGCGTGCCTCACCCATTGCCATGAGCATTTGCGCGCCTTCATGCGCAGGATTTTTAGCCAATACGCCCTCTAACACTCGGCGAGTATTAGAATCTAACTGGCCTTTATTAGCAAAAAAGCTAATCTGTGCGTAGGTAGTCGCGATTTCTTCGTTGTCGGGCGTTAAGCGGTAAGCACGTGACAATGCCTCTAGTGCCGAATCGGTCGCTTCTAATGATAAGAAAAGCTCCGATAGGCGCATCCAACGATTAGGATCATCGGCATGACGATAGACATTGGTCTGCATAGCACTAATGAGCTGCTGACCATCTTCGATCGCCCAAGATGGTGGCTGATCAATCTTACCAGTCAGTAAATCATCAGCAACTTGGCTGACTTTGTCTTCGGCTGCCCACAGCTCAAACACAGGGGTACGATCACCGACCATAACATACGCCAGAGCCGACAATACAGGTACCCAAACGATAATAATCAGGCGGCTCTTAACGCCAGGTGTGACCATCGGTGTGACTTCACGCTGAGCATCTAACAGCTGACGCTCAAGCTCAAGCTTTTGATTCTCATAGTGACTGTCGTCAATAGTGCCACTATCTTTATCGGTTTTTAATTCTGCTAAACGCTCGCGGAACACCGCAACGTTGATATCTAATAGCTGATTGTCTACTTGTTTTTCTTGTGAACGAGGCGATCTTAACCACGGTATGATAGTAATCACAGCAAGTATTAAGGCTGTAAGTAAGCTTAGAGCAATAAATAAGCCCACAGTAGAGAATATGGTCATTTTTTGTCCTCGAGACTTGTGATGTCATGATCTTTCTTATCATCGCTATCAGCACGTGATAACAAGCGATCAAGTTCAGCTTTTTCGGCAGCAGATAGCGCCGTAGCAGTATTATTTACTGTCACCCCACTCTCTCCGCTAGCCACAAGCTGGCGCCGTTTGCTTTGCCAGAACCAGCCTGCGACCAAAATGATGAGCAATAATGGCGGAAAAAACCATAAAATCCACGTTGATGGACGTACGGGCGGCTTATAACTAATAAAGTCGCCATAACGTTCCTGCATATAAGCGCGAATTTCACCATCACTACGACCGTCTTTTATCAAATCATAGGTTTTTTGCTTCAAATCCTGAGCAATCGGTGCATCAGAACCTGCAAGATTCTGGTTTTGACATTTGGGGCAACGAAACTCTTCAATGAGACCACGATACTGAGCTTCTTGCTGCGGAGAATCGAAGTCATAGACCTCAATTGCAGCATAACTGCTCATACTTAAGAGACAAGCAATGATAAAGCCTGCTAACTGTAGCGTCACCTTCTTTACTTGGTAAGCGATCATTGACACGCCTCCTGAACCTGACTCAGCTCTGGACTGATGTTTTTATCATTGGCTTCATTGAGTACCATCAAGCAAGGCGTGATACGACTTTGCCAATTGCTTTCATTGATCTCACCGATAATATGCTGACGAATAATACCCTCACCATCGACGATGAAAGTCTCAGGCGCACCCGTCAAACCCAAGTCTAATGCAAACTGACCAGACAGATCCTGAATGGACATCGAGAACGGATCACCACCTCGGTTTAAGTACCCTAACGCATCGCCAATATCGTCTTTATAATTGACACCGACCAGATTGACACCGCGCTCTTCTAATTGCATTAAAAACGGGTGTTCAATGATACAGGTTGGACACCAAGAGCCCCAAATATTCATTAGAAAGGGCTTATCAGGCAAATTCTCATTGGTCATGATGCGGCTAGTGTCTGATAACAGTGGCAGCTCAAATGTTGGTACTGGGCGCTCAAGTGCCGTATTGGTAACGATATCCGTTGGTTTACCCAAACGCATATATAACATGACGACAAAACCAAGGAATACAATTAACGGAATAACAAACCATAACTTAAACTGTTTTTTGTTCATGGTTTTTGTGTTGCTTGCCTTGTCTTTTTTCGGACTTGGGTCAGAAGAATGATTTGATGTACTCATTACTTATCCCCCATCTTTATTACTGGCGAATCCAAATCGGCCACTGTCGTAAAGCCTGATTTGTTTGCCGCAATTTGCGCAGGCGTTTTGGTTTTCTTAATACGATAACGCTGATCTAACATGCTGAGCAGCGCACCAAAGGCCATGATTAAAGCACCAAGCCATATCCAACGGATAAGCGGTTTGACGTAGATACGGAAGGCCCATTCATTACTATCTTCTGCGATAGGTTCACCAAGTGCCACGTAGACATCACGCATTAGACTCGCATCAATAGCCGCTTCTGTCATTGGCATCATGCTGATGATGTAATTACGTTTATCAGGGTACAGTGTCGTCACCGCCTGACCGTCTTTGGTAATCTCAACTTCAGCTTGTGTCGCATCAAAGTTACTGCCTTTTACTTCACTAAAGCCTTTAACGGTAAAGTCATAGCCTTGGACATGAACGCTGTCATTTGGTCCAAGCGCGACATCCCGCTCGATACTCAACGTGCTGGTAAAGGCAATACCAATAACCGCCACAATCACACCAACGTGAGCGGTCTGTTGACCCCAATAGCTCAGACGTAATTGACGTAATCCCTTAAAGAAACTCGGGGCATTTTTGGTTTTATCTTTGAAATCCACCACCATCCAGAACAGCACCCAAAAACTGACTGCCAACGTGACGCCAATGTTGAGCATCGCAGACGGGCTAGTGAAATACGTGATAACTGCTGCCAATACAACACTACTTGCCGCAATCACCATGCCGGCGCCCAATAGCGGACGGCTGTCTTTTTTCCAGCGAATATTAGAGCCCATACCCATCGCAACTAATATCAACCAAGTTAATGGGACAAATAGCGCATTAAAATACGGAGGGCCGACAGAGACTTGTCCTAAATTGAAGGAATCAGCAATAATAGGATATAGCGTGCCGAGCAATACGACCAACGTCGAAATCAAAAGAATGACGTTATTAATAACTAAGAACGACTCACGTGAAATTAACTGATACTGACTTTCGACCGTCAAGCGCCAGCCGCGTACAGCAAACATCAACAGGCCACCACCGATAATCACACCAAGAATCACCAAGATGACAAGACCACGAGTTGGATCAGCGGCAAACGAATGCACAGAGGTAATAACGCCTGAGCGCACAAGGAATGTGCCCAGCAAGCTGAGTGCAAAGGCAAAAATCGCTAGCATAATAGTCCATGCTTTGAACACACCGCGCTTTTCGGTAACAGCAAGCGAATGTAGCAATGCCGTACCTGCCAACCATGGCATCAGTGATGCATTCTCTACTGGATCCCAGAACCACCAACCACCCCAGCCAAGCTCATAATAAGCCCACCATGAGCCTAGTGCGATACCCACGGTCAAAAAGCCCCAAGCAGCTAGCGCCCATGGACGCGACCAGCGTGTCCATACCGCATCTAAACGACCTTCCCACAATGCAGCCATACAAAAAGCAAATGGCACGACTAAGCCCACATAGCCCATATAAAGCATCGGTGGATGAATAATCAAACCAAAATCTTGTAGTACAGGATTTAGATCCGCACCATCAACAGGTAAATTAGGCAATGTACGGTCAAACGGCGATGAGGTAAAGATAAGCATCGCTAGCATCATCATCTGCACGCCAGCTAATATCACCAATACTCGCGCACGCATAGACAATGGTAGACCACGGCTGAAATAAGAGACCAGCGCACACCAAGTGGCCATAATGGTCATCCAAAGCAGCAATGAACCCTCGTGTCCGCCCCACGTTGCTGATAACTTATAGTACCAAGGCAACAGAGTATTGGAATGCTGAGTGACATAGACGAGGCTAAAGTCATTGTAATAAAAGCCTGCCATCAGCGCGGCAAATGAGGTAATCATTGCGGCAAACTGTGCCCATGCCAAACTTGGCGCTAGACGCTGCCATGCAACGTGGTCGCGCATAATACCGATGGTCGGTAATACTACCTGCAAAATCGCCAACATAAAGGCGGCGAGCAAGGCAAAATAACCCAATTCTGTGATTAACATACGGTCTAACCTTGTTTACCTTGATACGGTCATAGTTTATTTGAGGGATTAGAATGTTAAGACGTTATAAGCATCCAGTATTTGTGACTGCTATATTTATGAGTGCGATGGTGAGCGTCACTAGCCCTTGCAGCTTGAGACGCTTACAGCATGGTACATTAGCGCCAACTTGTCACGTTTTTGTATCCACTCTGTATGCGATGTGTATAAAGCGCATAAAATTTAATATCTGGTTAAGTCGATGGAAAAAAGACCAAAATAAGGTGCAGCCAACCAGCCAAAAACCCTGTCAGACCACCCAATACAATCAGCGTCATCTCGTCTTCACGAAAAGCGGGACGCAATAAATTTTGAAACTCATTTGGCGTCAATGCACGGATACGATCACGAAATAGCCCAAATATCTTACTCGCTCGGCTCTCATTCAGCTCAGGATCACGCAGTGGCACCATCGTTGCGACAATGGATTTATCTATAATCGTGTTTTTTAATTGACCATACTCACGGCGACCCAATCCCACGCGCAACGTCGTACTAATCACCGGCGACTCTAATACTTTATATAAATGTGACTTCATCAGCTCACGTGTTTGCACAGCACGGTCACCATACATCATCTCATTCATGATGTTTTCAAGCGTGACCAAATCCTTTACCACAATCTCAGCAAAAACTTCAGAGACTTCCTCCTGACGTTTCATAAAGCCACCTTGTAGACGGTATCGATCAATACGCGGTATCTGTGGTTTTATAAATGGGAAATGGCTCTGTACAGTAAAAAACTTAACATAGGGGATAAAGTGTGGCTCGACCGGATTGAAAACCATCCAAATAGCGATCCAATTGGTGAGAAAGCCCCAAATTGCTGCAAAAAACGGCACTGTCCAATGCTGCGGTACTACCAAAAATATGAACATTTGGATAAGACCGAAAATCAAACCAATCAAGGCACTGATATGCCAAATAAAATCGATCTCTTTTTGGCCTACCTTTAAAAACATATTAACCATCAACCGACGATCACCCTCCATCGTGTTGACGATCATCTTACGCATATCAACCAAGTCTTCGACATTATGGGTCAAGTCTGTCACCAACGACTGCATAATATTGGGCAGCTCTTGGTGTGCTTGGGCATAGACACGACGCTTTAACGCATAAGGCAGATTGCCCCACAGCGCAGGCGAATGATCCAGCATAATTTCATCAATCAGTGCCTCAAGGTTTTTATCGACTGTATCAGTGATAAAGACGGCCATCTGCTCAGGTTCCATCGCCTGAAAGAACTCATCAAGCGAGCCCAGTTTTGACAGCGTCTGATCAACGATGACACCTGATATCTTGCCAGCTTTTCGCGGTACGATACCTTGCCAGCCAATACCCGGCAACCCAAAAAACGGAAAGTTAGGAATACGAATACCCCAAAACTTAACCGGATAAAACAGCATTTTGAGCGCCATCCACACATGTATCCAAGTAACGAATGCCGTTACCGGCGGAATGGTTAGCATGGCAAAGAACTCTGGGTGCTCAGCTATCGCCTGCCACAATGAAGTTGTGTCCATGACTTATCTTGTCCCTGACAGGTTGATTGTCGTTGCTAATAACATACCGTTAGCACATTAGAACGCTGCACAAACACACGCTCTACCCATAATAATGACTATAAAATAAACCGCCTGATTTTAGCATACTTGCTATCCATTAGCACACGTAGACCCTAGCCAAGTTGTGACCAGACATGACACGTTTTATCGTTCACCTCAGACGGCAAACGCAGAAATATAAGCTATCATTGATGTGCCAATAATAAAGACAAAACAGACAGTGAAGTACTGCGTCCTCGCGTTTGTTCTGTTATAATTTGTGATTAAGTGACAACGAATATCTATAGACAGATTGTATATGTCATCATTTCCAACCATATCGCTTATGTGTTTGAAATCCTTTGTATTGTCCTTTTTGCTCACCGCACTTTGGTTAACGACCCCGCCTATCTTATTTCTCTTTAATTGACTTACTGACCGTTTGGGCTCTGACTTTATATGAATAAACCGATAACTCCCAACACCGATCAGGTCAATCGAATTTTTACCAACCGTATCATTGTCTTTGGGTTTTTAATATTCATTGGCTTAGGCGGCCTGATAACGCGTTATGGCTACCTACAAGTCTACGCCCATGACAAGTACACCACACAAGCTGATAACAATCGAATCAAGCTGATATCTGCACCGCCTAGCCGTGGCTACATTTATGATCGTAACGGGGTCATACTCGCGGACAATCAACCCGTATTTACGGCGATGTTAAGCCCCAACGAAGTTGAAAATCCAGAGCGTACATTACAGCTACTCGCACCTATTTTTGATCTGACAGAAAAAGACATTACTGATATTTTGGCGCGCCTGAGCAAAAGCAAAAATGACCCTGTCACGATCAAAATCGACGTGACTGATGCACAACTGGCACAGTTTAGTGAACGTAAGCCCTTTTTTCGTGGTGTCAGCATTCAGAGTAAGCTAACGCGCTCTTATCCTTATGACAAACTATTTGCACACGTCATTGGCTATGTCGGTCGTATCAATGACAAAGAAAGCAAACGTATTGATAAAGAACGCTATGCTGGTACTGACCTCATCGGTAAGATTGGCATCGAAGATTACTATGAAGACATCTTGCTTGGGCAGCCGGGCTATCAATCGGTCGAAACGGATGCCCTTGGCAATATTGTCCGTCAGCTAGATACCAAGCCACCTATAGCGGGTAACGACATTACGTTGAGCTTGGACTATGGCTTACAAACGATCGCCCAACAGCAGCTGGATGGTCGTCGCGGTGCCATTGTCGCAATCGATCCAAAAAATGGCGACGTATTGGCTTTTGTCAGTAACCCAAGCTATGACCCCAACCCTTTTATCTCGGGTATCTCCTTTAGAGACTACGGTGATTTGCGCGATGACCTTGATCAGCCATTGTACAATCGTGCGTTACAAGGTATGTACCCGCCTGCTTCGACTATTAAGCCCTTTGAAGGGCTGGGCGGTATCCATTATGGCTTGCGTAATTGGGAAACCACTATTTATGACCCCGGTTATTTTAGCCTACCGGGAGACTCACATCGATTCCGCGACTGGAAGCGCGGTGGCCACGGGTCAGTAGATCTCAAAAAATCAATCATGATGTCGGTGGATACGTATTACTACAAACTGGCCTATGAAATGGGTATTCAGCGCCTACACGATTGGATGACACGCTTTGGGTTTGGTCAGCAAACAGGCATTGACTTGCCTAATGAAAGAGCAGGCATCATGCCATCGCCAAAATGGAAAAAAGACACTTATGATAGACGTTGGTTACCAGGTGAGACCATTTCAGTCAGTATCGGTCAAGGGTATTTCCTAGCCACCCCTCTACAAGTTGCCAACGCCACAGCCATGACGGCGAATAAGGGCTATCATATTACGCCGCACTTATTAAAAAATAGCGATGGTGCAGCAGAGGTCAAAGTTATCACCAAACCAGATGGTAAGATTGACTATAATGGCAAGCCCTCTGACTGGTTACGCATGCATGACGCGATGGAAGCCACGATCAAAAGCGGTACTGGGCGAGGTATCTACACACCGCGCTATCGCATTGCAGGTAAAACGGGTACGGCGCAGGTAAAATCGATTGCGCAAGGTAAACGTTATGACAAGTCCGCCATAGACAAACGCTATTGGGATCATGCTTGGTTTAATGGCTTTGCGCCAGTAGAAGATCCTCAGATTGCCCTTGCCGTATTGGTCGAAAATGGTGGTGGCGGTAGTAAAGTCGCTGCACCTATCGGTCGCGCCTTATTCGATTACTGGGTATTACAACGCAAAACCAATCCTATACTGCCGCCAACAGCTGATGAGTTAAAAGCCATCAAACGTCAAAAGGCATTTGATAAAGCACTACGTGATGCGCTGCGTGATAAAGAAGAGCAAGCCCTAAAAGAGCAAACTGAAACTGTAACAGAAGCAGCAACGCCTGAATAAAAAAACGGTCAGCGAGAAAATATCATGAAAAAGTCTATGAGTAGCCGCGATACTAAGAAAAACCACAAGACAAAAAAGGCATCTGCTGGTGGCGATGTACGTATCATTGGTGGCCAATTTAAACGCCGCACCGTGAGCTTTATCGACGCAGAAGGTTTACGCCCGACCCCAGACCGTCTGCGAGAGACACTGTTTAACTGGCTACTGGCTGATATTCATGGGGCTTATGTACTCGATAGCTGTGCTGGAAGTGGCGTACTGGGGTTTGAAGCGCTGTCTCGTGGCGCTGCACATTGCACTTTCATTGAAATAAATAATGCGCAAAGCGATATGCTACGCCAAAGCGCTTTACAGCTACGTATTGATGCTGACAGCCACAAAATCATCACTGGTACAGCAGAAAAAGTCTTAATACAACAGCAAATCGTCCCGCAAACTTTTGATATCGTGTTCATTGACCCACCTTACGCTCAGGATCTGTGGCAACCAATTTTGACAGTCCTAATTACTCAATCATTAATCGATACTGACACGCTCATTTATTTGGAAGCTGACAAAGATTTAGAGAGTCAACTACAGCAATTGGCAAATACTTTGAATAATAATTTAACTGCTCAAGAGCAGACAACCCTAAAGGTTGTGGCGTTTGAATGTTTGAAACAAACCAAAGTTGGACAAGTTGTCGCTGGACTTTATCGGCTATCATCGTCATAATTGCACGGTGATTACCAAACGTAACATTGACGGTTATGTCATTTGTCATGTTTGATAAATCACTTAATACCCACTAAAAATGTCTAAAACCGCTTAAAACTGGCCAAACGCTGCAGTTAAATGTATATAAGGCAAAAATAAACCCTAATGCAGCTTGCAAGCGTAGGCTCTACTGCTTATAATGTGCAGTCTGTTTTTTGAGAGCCCCGTTCCCAGCTAAACTCTCAACGAATTCTAATTTTAAGGTTTTATCATGAAAACACTTAGTGCAAAACCAGCTGAAGTGACCCATGACTGGTATGTCGTAGATGCTGACGGCAAAACCCTTGGTCGCTTAGCCACTCAAATTGCTACTCGCTTACGTGGCAAGCATAAGCCTTCTTTTACGCCGCACGTTGATACTGGTGACTTTATTGTTGTCATCAATGCTGACAAAATCACGGTAACGGGTAAAAAAGCGCAAGACAAAAAATACTATCGTCACAGTGGCTACCCAGGTGGTATCAAAGAAACTAACTTCAGTAAATTGCTTGCACATAAGCCTGAAGATGTTCTACACAAAGCAGTTAAGGGTATGCTTCCAAAAGGCCCTCTTGGCTATGCGATGATCAAGAAGCTGAAACTATATGCGGGTACTGAACATCCACATGAAGCACAGCAACCTAAAGCACTAGACATCTAAGGATACACTTATGGAACGCAATTACGGAACTGGTCGTCGTAAGACTTCTACTGCTCGTGTCTTTTTATCAAAAGGTACTGGTAGCATTGTCGTTAACGGCAAGCCACTTGACGAATACTTCAGCCGTGAAACTTCACGCATGGTAGTACGTCAACCATTAGAACTACTAGACTCTGCTAACGCATATGACTTATATGTAACTGTTGCAGGCGGTGGTATTAGTGGTCAAGCTGGCGCAATCCGCCACGGCATCACTCGTGCACTAATCGAAGCTGACGAAGCTTTGAAACCTGCTCTAAAAGCAGCTGGCTTTGTTACTCGTGACTCACGTCAAGTTGAACGTAAGAAATTGGGTCTACGTAAAGCACGTAAACGTCCACAATTCTCGAAACGTTAATCAAAGCTATCTCTTATCTTTTTGCGACTGTTGTCTTTATCTCAGAGCGGCAGTATTCGCATTAAATGAAAGAGTAGATTTGCAAAACCTTACAAGCTGTTCGCAGCTTGTAAGGTTTTTTTATGGCTATTGATTAGATAGAGCGTTATCTTTCATATTTTATAGATATGCCAATCCATCGCATCTTTATAGACCTACTTTGCCAAAGACCAACTTGTAAACCCGTAGCCACTACCCCATTATCATAATAACTTTTCATCAATAGCGACAATGCTATAAGATGCTATAACCCGATGCCATAAAAGTGCTGCAAAAGGATATTATGAAAGCGCCTGAACAATACGATCCCAGTAAACAACCTTCAAAAGACAGTATGCCCTCACCGAGCATACAGCCGTCGGCTAAGTCACCAACACTCCCTGCTGGTACGCCCACGATTACGCAAACCCATAAGCGTACAGCGCAAGCCGATAAGAAACCCTTTCAATGGCAGTTTTTATCGCCTAAGTACTGGGGTATCTGGTTATTGCTCGCTTTGGTATTGCCACTGATTTACTTACCATTGCGCTATCAATTTTGGCTAGGTCGTAAACTGGGTGTTTTGCTCTATAAAATAGCAGGCTCACGCAGACGTGATACGTTGATTAACCTCAAGCTGGCTTTTCCAAAAAAGCCAGAAGTTGAACGTGAACTGATGGCCAAGCAAGTCTTTGTCAATCAAGGTATTGGAGTATTTGAAACCCTATGCGCTTGGTTTCGTCCCAATGTCTTTACTCGCACGGTTTCTATTTCAGGCTTACAGCATCTGGTCAATGCGCAAAATGAGGGCCGTCCAGTTATCTTACTCGGTGCCCACTATACGATGCTTGATTTGGGTGGCTTATTTTGTGCTCAGTTCTTTGCCTTAGACTGTATGTATCGTACGCAAAATAATCCTTTATTAGATTGGCTCATTTATAACGGTCGTACCAATATATTTGGTAAGCAAATCTCCAGTAGAGATATGCGCAGTTTGGTCACCTCCATCAAGGAAAAACACGTTATCTGGTACTCTCCTGATCAAGATTACGGTCTTAAACAAGGTGTGATGGCACCATTTTTCGGTGTGCCAGCAGCCACTATTACTGCCTCACGCCGTATGGCTAAATTGGGCGATAAGACCCATCCCCCAGTGTTCATGGCACTACATACCTATCGTCAAACGCCGGACAATTTACCAAGGGGCAAACGTCCGCATTATCACCTGACGATTACGCCTGAGTTAAGTAACTATCCGAGTAATGATGAAGTTGCTGACGCCACTCAGGTTAATGAAGTCTTAGAAGGACTCATTCGTATCGATCCCACCCAATGGATGTGGTTTCATCGGCGCTTTAAACACGGTCCGGCAGGTCGCACGGATATCTACAAGTAACCGTTATTCCAAAGAAAAATGGTCGAAAAGTTTGTTATACTTTGTGGTCAATATTTTCACTATGATCGACTCATAAATAACAACGCATTTATAATAATTTGATAAACGAAATAACGGATTTCCTATGACTAGTAATGGTACATCTAACAACCAAACCTCTACCGAAACAGCAGCTGTAAAGCGCGTATTGACTGGTATTAAACCGACTGGCACTCTACATTTGGGTAACTACGTTGGTGCGATTCGCCCAGCCATCCAAGCTATTCAAAACAGTGACGATGAAGCATTTTTCTTTTTGGCAGATTACCATGGCATTATTGGCTGTTACGATCCCACTATCATTCATGAGTCAACCAAAGCGATTGCCGCGACTTGGATTGCCTGTGGTCTGGACCCAGAGCGTGTGACCTTCTATCGTCAGTCAGACGTGCCTGAAATTCCAGAGCTGGCTTGGGTATTGAACTGCTCATGTGCCAAAGGGCTAATGAACCGTGCTCACGCTTATAAAGCAGCGGTCGATATCAATATGGACAAAGAAGACGTCGATCCTGATCAAGGTATCAATATGGGGCTATTCGGCTATCCTGTGCTCATGGCAGCCGATATATTAATGTTCAATGCTACTCATGTGCCTGTTGGCCGCGACCAAGTACAGCATATCGAAATGGCACGTGATATCGCTGGTACTTTTAACCATCGTTATAAACCCCTATTTACGCTACCATCAGCTGTCGTCGATGATGATATCCCGTTATTGACGGGTCTTGATGGCCGTAAAATGAGCAAGAGCTATGGCAATACCATTCCTCTGTTCGGTGATGCTAATCCGCAAGTCAGCGCCGAGAAACAGATGCATAAAGCCATCATGAAAATCGTCACCAACTCGCAGCTGCCTGAAGAGCCAAAAGATCCTGATGACTCTGCTATTTTTGAGATTTATAAAGCCTTTGCGACGCCTGAAGAAATTGCTGACATGCGTGAGAAGTTTGCAGCTGGCATTGGTTGGGGAGATGCAAAAAAAGCTCTATTTGACAAAATCAATGACGAAATCGCACCATTCCGCGAACGTTATCAAGAGCTAATGGCCAATCCAAAAGAGCTAGAAGAAATATTGCAAATGGGCGCAGAAAAAGCCCGTCGTCATAGCCGTAAGCAATTAGACAAGACTCGCCGTGCCATTGGTATTCGTCCACTTGCCAAGCTTAAGTAATCCATTGAAGACAGACCATGTACCAGAAATGATACCGGTATCCTCTACCAACGCTCATGATATGTCGTTGCGTATTTATCAGACGCCAGTACAACATTTGCCAGAAGATTTATATGTGCCCCCGCAAGCCTTTGCGATTTGGTTAGAACAGTTTGCGGGTCCATTGGATTTTCTGTTGTATTTGGTCAAAAAGAACAATGTTGACCTGACCCAAATGCCAATATTGCCCATCACTGAGCAGTATTTGGCATACATTGGTGAGTTAGATACTGAGCATTTTGAATTGGCAGGTGACTACCTATTGATGGCATCGACGTTAATCGCCATCAAAACAGAGCTATTACTGCCTAAACCAGAAGCACCTACCGATGAGCGCGACCCAAAGGCAGAGTTGATTGAACGTCTTGAAGCCTACGCTCAGATTAAGGTAGCCAGTCAACGCCTAGACAATTTGGTTCGTCTTGAGCGCGATGTGTTTTTGGCCATGGTGAGTATGCCCAGTCAAGAAATCATGAATACCGAACTGCCAAACTACTCACCAAATTTATTGATTGATAGTTTGTTTAAGATGCAACTACAGCCCGACTATCAGATGCACAATATTAAAGTCGATGCTGTACCACTTGCTGATCGTATCGCAAGTATCAGTCGGCAGCTCAGTACTGATGGTGCACGCTCTTTTTATGAGTTACTGGACAAAGCACAAGGTAAGATAGGTGTGGTGGTCAGTTTCGTCGCGGTATTAGAGCTAATAAAACGGCAGTTGGTCGGTGTGGTGCATGCTGATGTAGCAAGCAGCCCCACTGCTGATAATGATTCCGAAAACGACTCACACATTGGGCCATTGACCTTGCAGTGGCTAGCTTAGCCATATAATCGATCCTCTGTAAACTGGATACGGTGTTAGTCTGCTACTTGTCGTACTTTCACTCGCTTTCCTTGTATCTAGATGCTATTGAACCGACTATGTTTAACCTGCCCTATATTAAAAATACAATACTTATAAAAGAGCGTACTCTCGATGGTAGATATTGACGACATGACACTAAATGACACAGTACCAAACTACATAACACCAAACGACATGGCATTAAACGACAAGACACAACAATCGATATCAGCAGCCGAACGCTCATCACTACCTGATGATCAGCTACAAAGATTTGAAAGTATCAGCAGAGATATCGAAGTACTATTACATGCTTCAGAAACGCCACTAACTGCCACTGTATTAAAGAAGCATCTGGCTTTGTCTACCAAAGAGCTAAAACAAGCGCTCGCATTATTAAAAACACGATTGGAAACGGGTGTACTCAGCTTACACGAGACCGCTAGTGGCTATCGATTACAAATAGCAGATAACTACAGCGCCCTCATTCAGACCGTCTTTCCACAACGTCAGGAACGCCTCAGCCAAGCGTTACTGGAGACGTTAAGTGTCATTGCTTACAAACAACCCGTCACCCGTAGTGACATAGAGTATGTACGCGGTGTGACGCTATCAAGCAACATACTCAGGCAGCTCTTTGATAAGGGTTGGGTCAAGGAAGACGGTTATAAAGATACGTTAGGTCGTCCTGCATTGCTACACACCACACCGCAATTTTTGGACGCCTTTGGATTGAGTGATTTGGATGCATTACCACCGATGCCAGATATGAATGCTATCAAAGCAATGTCTTAAATCTTTGAATATACTCAACGCACAATATCGTTGTAAAGATATAATCTTACAGCCCTACTTACTGCCAAAAAAAGGACAAATCATTTAAGATTTGTCCTTTTTTACTAAATCACTAACTATAACGTCGTGATTGATTTTTACTGATTGATAACATCAACACCTGCTGGTGGTGTGAATTTGAACTGACTGCTACTGATGCTTGGATTCAGTTTGATATTACTGAACTTAATCGATGTGGTCTGGCCAAGGCTGTCATTTAATACCATCATTACTGGCTTACCACCGCTAAAGCTCATTGATAAGCTCTTAAAGCTAGCACTGTCTGATTTTGGATAGAGCACATAGTAGTTTTTATTAGAATATGGCTGAGTGATTTTGAAGTTCTGATCAATTTTGCTCGGATCACCTGATAGCAATAGTGCTGGTGTGTTACCCACTTGGCTATCGACGTTTTGCTTGGTCGCTTGCTCCAAGTCTTTGTCATAAACCCACATTGAGCTACCATTAGCAACAATTATCTGCTGTGATGGCGACTTCGTTTCCCAGCGGAAATTGTTCGGACGTTGAACGCTCATAGAGCCACTGAACGTACCACTGTTTGCCCCTTTAGTCGTTTGGGTAAAGTTGGCTGTCATACTCTTAGTGTTGGTCAAAAGTGTGTTCAAACGCTTCGCAGCGGTCAAGTTATCTGCAGGGGCTGCCGTTGCCGATTGCGTCATCGCAATCATAGGAGCTGCCACGCCAAGTGATGTCATTAATACACCCGCTAGAGCACCGTTCATCATCTTTTGTTTGATTGATTTGTTCATTGATAAAGTCATTATAAATCCTCTCTAAAAAAGCCTAGTAGCTTTTAAAAAATAGTCGCTTAAAAGTAAAACATCTCATTAAATTTTTTGTTTTCTATAAGTGCTTATCTGACCAATATAAAACTGGTGCCCATAAACAATGACAACAGTGTGCCAGTTTTTTTATTGCGCGCCTAGTCATGATTTGCAATCATTACTACGCCTGCCATACACGCTTGTAACCGCATTGGTTACACACTATTAAGTGGTATGAGCCGTTTTTCTTATTATTTTTCACTACTTCTGGCAAGCTTCAATAAGAATGAATACACGTAAAAAAAGCCCCTACTACCATAAGGCAATAGGAGCTTTTTTAATTATCTGATCATTTCATTCAAAGAATAAAACGACCTAAATAGATAATTATGCGTTTTCAACCGTCACATAACGACGATTAAATTTGCCTTTGGTCGCAAACTTTACAACACCGTCATTCAGTGCAAATAAAGTATGGTCACGACCCATGCCAACGCCTTCGCCTGCGTGGAATTCTGTACCACGTTGACGAACGATGATGTTACCAGCTGTGATAGCTTGGCCACCAAAGATTTTTACGCCTAGCATTTTTGGGTTTGAATCACGACCGTTACGGCTCGAACCGGCAGCTTTTTTATGTGCCATGAGAAAATCTCCTTGTTAATTTGACTTACCGCTGATGCGATAACTCTTAAGCATTTAGTGCCCTGTTTAGCAATAATTGCTAAATGGGTAATTAGGCATTAATGGCTTTGATTTTTAACAAGGTGTACCATTGGCGGTGACCTTGTTCTTTGTGATAATGCTTACGACGGTTGTGCTTGATGATACGGATTTTTTCACCGCGACCATGCTCAACAACTTCAACTTCTACGCTAGCGCCTTCAACGACAGGTTGACCGATTTTGACGTTATCGCCGTCAACAACCATTAACACGTCTTCAAATTTGATTGTTTCGCCTTTTTCTGCTTTTAGTAGTTCAACTTTAAGCAATTCATCGACGACTACACGGTGCTGTTTACCACCAGTTTTGATTACTGCGTACATTGTATGACTCCGTTTAACCCGTGTGCCGTGGCTGATGTTATACCAACGCTTTTACGACGAACACGACAGGGAAAAATTAAAGGCAAGATTTTACGGCTTTTTGCTCATAAAAGCAAGCCGCGCATCTTGTTTTTGTAAGGTGGTTACACTAGGGTCTGTTGAACATTCAAATATTAGGGCTGCTGATCGCTAAAATTTCACCAAACTAGGCGCAAGTCGACGATAATGTCGAGACCTTAGCTAGGCTTGTAACAACGTTTGGGGGGATTTTAGCATCAGCCCTTTGGGGCAGTACTATTTTTTGCCAATATATGGCGAAATTGTCTAACCTAGAATGACTAGGCATCAAAAATTTCACTGCATATTGTCTAAAAAATAGTGACCGCCAGCACCACATTTGAATGTTCAACAGACCCTAATAACCGTATCCGTTATTACTATATAAGCTGTTGATTGTGAACGTATCTAAGATACTACTCAATAAAAAACAGCCAGCATAAAAATAATGAATAACAGTTTATGCCTAACAGCCGTTATTATAACTTATATAATCAGTTACTTATAGCCCTTTATCACTCATGCCTGCCTATAAAAACACAACAGAGATAGCTAGATTTACATAGTTATCATTTAAATTGATTTTAATGTGTTATGCCAATAACTATGTATTATAGGTATGGTATAAAGGATAATCGCGCTGCTCTCTAAATACTTTAACCAACAATTTAGAGACAGAGCTATGCTATTATAGAAAAACGCCTTACCTGCCATAGCCTCAAGTTTAAAAAGCGTCAAGGTTAAAAACTCTTTCTACTCTTATTAATATGACTATTTATTATGACCAGTACCCCTTCAAATAATACAGATTCAATGACTCAATCAACACCTAACTATGCTGATATCCAAAGTATCGTGGCTGATGATTTTGAAATCATGGACAAGCAAGTATTCGGTAGTCTTAATTCCAAAGTTCAATTGGTAATGAGCGTCTCGCAACATGTGATTAATGCTGGCGGTAAACGTATGCGCCCGCTGATTACGTTGTTGTGTGCACGCATGTTCAATGACAATCCATCAGAAAAAGCCATGCATTTAGCAGCAATCACCGAGATGCTGCACACCGCTACGCTCGTTCATGATGATGTCATTGATGAGTCAGGTCAGCGTCGTGGCAAGCCAACCGCCAATGCCACATGGGATAATGCCACAGCCGTACTGGTCGGTGACTATTTGATTGCCCGAGCCTTCAATCTGTTGGTCGGCTTTCAAAGCTTACCATTGTTGCAAGTTTTTTCAGATGGCACCTGTGATATTGCTGAAGGTGAAGTGTTGCAGCTACAGCATCAGCATAATCCTACTGCCACAGAAGATGACTATTTGCGCATTATCGATGGCAAAACCTCGCGTCTGTTTATGATGGCCACACAAGGGGCGGCTATCTTGCAAGATAAAACAGAGCACATGGCGGCATTGGGTGATTTTGGTCAACACTTTGGCAACGCCTTTCAGATTATCGATGATGTGCTCGACTATAGTGGCGATAGTGAAGTGATGGGAAAAAACCTAGGCGATGATCTTGCTGAAGGCAAACCTACGCTACCAACCATCAAAGCACTTGAGCTGCTAAAAAACAGCGACACCGAAGGCTATGAGCAGCTACGTATTGCTGTGCAGACAGGCAAGACACCAAACGCTGAACAACTTATTGACTTGGTACGTCGTTCAGGCGCTCTAGACTATTGCAAACAGCGCGCGTTGGAAGAAACCAAGCTGGCTCAAGACGCCCTTAGTACTTTACCTGACAACCGCTATCGCACAGGCTTATATCAATTGACTGAACTTGCTAGCGCTCGATTAGTATAATTAAATGTGAGTCGTCTTTATTATTGATTGATTAAGACGGCTCCTTTTTGGGTAGCATTTTTAGTGACTAATGCATGGAAAGCTAACAATTCATACTTTTAAGAACCGGTATGTTAGCTGAATCGTTACCTTTCTTTAAGTTTTATAAATCCTCGCAGTACTATAATCGTGTAAGAATTGTTTTGACGGTCGGATAATGTTTGATCAAGAGGCTTTGATTGATACACCATGTACGTTCGCTCAGGTTAAAGATGTTTTTAGGTATTGCTAAAATCACATTTTTGCTGTCTGCGCAACATTTCTTAAGCACAATCTCAGATATGTATATAAAAATAGACTATATAACAAAAAAACAACACTATATTGCGCTGTCACAACGTTACGCTTTGGTAAACGTTATCTCTTGTGATGCTTACCCCTTCAATGTTTGTACAGTTCATGAGAACAAATGTGGCTTTCTTTTTCAGAATATCTGTTTTTATTAGCTTGACTGTGGGGTTAACCCTTTAGTTTATAATAGCGGACTATGTTTATTGGCTAAATCTAACTATTTAATTATATATTTAGTACCAATAGCCATCTTTATATTTATTAAACAATCAATATTATAACGCCTATGTATATTATTCATAACGCTTAGCATTGATTGTCATAGAACAAATAACAATATCTCGAACGCTACTAATGATTATTACTCTTTTATTTATACCGCAATTATATTATTGACGAGGACATTGATGAAGCACTCTTATCTTGCGCTTGTAATAGCAGCTGTACTATCTGGAGCTGTACTGGTGGGCTGTGACAGTAACGAAGATGCCGCTGGGGATGCCGCACAGCAGCAAATGCCACCCTCCGTCGTCAACGTACAGACCGTAACCTTTGAAACCGTACCACAAGTACAAACCTTTTCTGGTCGTACCTCAGCCTATCAGACTGCAGATGTCCGCCCACAGGTTAATGGCGTCATTGACGAAATACTGTTCCGTGAGGGAAGTACAGTCAAAAAAGGTCAACCACTTTATCGTATTAATACAGACAACTATGCGTCTTCTGTGACGAGTGGTCGAGCAGCCGTACAACAGGCAGAGGCCAACTATCAGACAGCAGTGGCCAATAGTGTCAATGCACAAGCTGATCTGGTTAGCCAACAAGCCACACTGTCTCAAGCTCAAAACGACTTGCAGCGCTTGAGCGGATTGGTCGAAATCAATGCCATCTCTAAACAACAATATGAACAAGCGGTAACCACTGTCCGTACGGCTCAAGCTGCTGTACAAAGTGCCAATGCTTCTATTGGTCAAGCAAAAGCAGGTATTGAAAGTGCAAAAGCAGGTATTGAAAGCGCAAAAGCTGGTTTGCAAGCCAGCTCATTAGATCTAAACCGCACTATAGTACGTGCCCCAATATCAGGTCGTAGCGATCGTTCGAGCTTTACTGCTGGTGCATTGGTTAGCGCAAGTCAAGCTGATCCACTAGTGACTGTCTCACGCCTAGATCCTATCTATGTCGATATCAGCCAGTCTTCATCCGAGCTACTTAAACTGCGTCAACAGATTTCTGCTGGCAAGGCTCAAGCGGGCTTGAATACCGTTGAGTTGGTATTAGAAGATGGTACGGTTTATCCTGTCAGTGGCGAACTGGCCCTGTCTGAAGCAAAGGTTGATGAGTCAACAGGTGCTGTCACCTTACGTGCAATCTTCCCAAATAGTGACAGTATTCTACTACCAGGTATGTATGTCAGCGCACGCTTGACCCAAAGTGTGATCAACAATGCGGTACTGGTACCACAAAGTGCGGTCACACGCTCTGTCAAAGGTGAGACTCAGGTTTATATCGTTGATGAAAGCAATAAAATCAAAGTACGCCCTGTCACAGTGAATGGTACTTATAACGGTAATTGGGTAGTAACTGACGGTCTCAAAGAAGGTGAAAAACTGGTCGTCATAGGTGGCTCAAAAGTTAAGCCTGATCAAGAAGTCGTTGCCAAACCTGTAGAAAACGCTACACCAGCATCAACTGGAAATAGCGCGCCTGCTAGTACTTCGGCCAAAACACCGCAGCAAGCAGCAACAGAAACTAAGAAACCTGCTGAGAGCAACACGGCCAAGAAACCTGCTGAGAGCAACACGGCCAAGAAACCTGCGGAAGATGCAGCTAACTAATTCCATTCAAAGATAGGAAGACTTAGGGATATACTATGTCACGTTTTTTTATTAATCGCCCTATTTTTGCATGGGTATTGGCTATCTTAGTCATGCTCATCGGGGTGATATCGGTCATTAATCTACCGATCGAACAGTACCCACGTATTGCACCGCCGACTGTTACAGTTAGCACAAATTACCCTGGTGCCAGTGCGCAAACCGTCGAAGACTCAGTGGTTCAGATCATTGAACAAAAAATGAAAGGTCTTGATGGTTTGATGTATATGTCATCAACCAGCTCGTCAAACGGTAGCGCATCAGTGACGCTAACCTTTGAGACTGGTACTGACTCTGATACCGCTCAGGTACAGGTACAGAACAAGCTTCAAGCGGCAACAAGCTCACTACCTGAATCCGTTCAGCGTCAAGGTGTCACGGTCAACAAATCCTCTAGCAGCTTTTTGATGGTGCAAGCATTCATCTCTGAAGATGGCAGTATGGATCGCCGTGATATCGCCGATTACATTAACTCAAACATCGTTGATCAGATCAGCCGTGTCGAAGGTGTTGGTGAAGTTCGTGTGTTTGGTTCTACCTACGCGATGCGTATCTGGCTAGACCCTGCACGCTTACGTAGCTATAACTTGATGCCTTCTGATGTCATTACTGCCGTCAGTGCACAAAACGCGCAAGTCTCTGCAGGCCAGTTAGGTCAAGCGCCCGCTGACACTGAACAACAGGTTATCAACGCAACTGTAACAGTACAAAGCTACCTACAAACACCTGATGAATTTAGAGACATACTATTGAAAACGGATGCCTCAGGCGCGCAAGTACGCTTAAGCGATGTGGCAGATGTTGAGATTGGAAGTCAAGACTACAGTGTTGACTCACTATTTAACGGTCAAGAAGCCGCTGGTATGGGTATATCCTTGGCAGGTGGCGCTAACGCACTTGATACGCGCGAAGCACTTGGTGCTCGTATGGCTGAGTTGGAACAAAGCTTTCCTGCTGGCCTAACCACGGTTACTCCTTATGACACGACACCATTCGTTCGGTTGTCTATTGAACAAGTAGTACATACGCTCATCGAAGCTATTGTGCTTGTATTTATCGTCATGTTCATTTTCTTACAGAACTGGCGTGCAACGATTATCCCGACACTGGCTGTACCTGTGGTACTTCTCGGTACCTTGTGTGTGCTGTATATCGCAGGTTTTAGTATCAACGTTCTGACCATGTTTGCGATGGTACTGTCTATCGGACTACTGGTCGATGATGCCATCGTAGTCGTAGAGAACGTCGAACGGATTATGGAAGAAGATCCTGACATTTCTGTCAAAGATGCTACCATTCAATCGATG
This sequence comes from Psychrobacter sp. SCQQ22, assembly GCF_015864605.1. Classification (NCBI taxonomy): domain Bacteria; kingdom Pseudomonadati; phylum Pseudomonadota; class Gammaproteobacteria; order Moraxellales; family Moraxellaceae; genus Psychrobacter; species Psychrobacter sp. SCQQ22. Next base: position 340,161 of record NZ_JADYWZ010000003.1, on the reverse strand, counting down.
GGTGAAATTAGTAAGATTGTTGTCGGTATTGCTCTGATTCTATCAGCAGTATTTGTACCTATGGCGTTCTTTAGCGGTTCAACTGGTGCTATCTATCGTCAGTTCTCCATTACCTTAATTACCAGCATGGTACTATCGGCTTTAGTTGCCCTTATCTTTACCCCTGCCCTGTGTGTGACCTTGCTTAAACGTAGCAAGAGCCATGACAAGAGTAATATGGCCACTCAAAAAGGTTTCTTCGGTTGGTTTAACCGTAGCTTCTCTAAAGCAAGCATCTCTTATGAGCGCTTTGTGGGTAAAAGCTTCGGTCGTAAATGGTTATATTTAATTGGCTATGCTGCCATTATTGGTATTATGACGGTGGTCTTTTTACGCATTCCTAGCTCGTTTTTGCCAGAAGAAGATCAAGGTATTATGTTTACCTTAGTTCAGCTCCCATCTGGCTCTACACTCGATCAAACACAAGACGTACTAGATAAAGTTAGAAACTATTACGATACTCAAGAAACCGATAATATTGCTTCTGTCTTTACCGTTGCAGGCTTTAGTTTTGCCGGATCAGGCCAAAACATGGGTCTGGCGTTTGTACGCTTGTCAGATTGGGATGACCGCCCAGGTGATGAAAATACCGCGCAAGCTGTGGCTGGCCGGGCAATGGGTTATTTCTTTACTCAGATTAATGAGGCACAAGTATTCCCGATTGTACCGCCTGCTATTACTGAACTTGGTAATGCCAGTGGTTTTGACTTGATGCTACAGGATACCGGAAACGTCGGTCATGAAGGGCTGCTCGAAGCCCGCAATATGTTGTTGGGCATGGCCGCTCAAAACGACCAAGTCTCTGGTGTACGTCCTAACGGTCAAGAAGATGCACAGCAGCTCAAGGTCAATGTCAATCAAGAACAGGCCGCTGCTTATGGCTTGTCGATGTCCAGTATCAATAGCGTTATCTCGACCGCATGGGGCTCAAGTTATATCAATGACTTCGTTGATCGTGGTCGTATTAAGAGCGTTTATGTACAAGGCGAGCCGAGTAGTCGTACCAACCCTGACGATCTTGGTAAGTGGTACGTACGTAATGACAATAACGATATGATTTCATTCGATGCGTTCTCTAGCAGTGAATGGCAGTCAGGCTCTCCGCGTCTGACCCGTTACAACAGTTTCCCTTCTATGAACATTCAGGGTGCTGCTGCTGCTGGACTCAGTACGGGTGAAGCAATGGCTGCGGTAGAGACGATGATAACCAATCTGCCGGAAGGCGTCGGTTATGAGTGGACAGGCACGTCACTTGAAGAGCAAAAATCAGGTGCTCAGGCTCCATTGCTATATGCAATCTCGCTCTTAGTGGTATTCTTATGTCTAGCCGCCTTGTATGAGAGCTGGTCTATTCCGTTCTCTGTCCTATTGGTCGTTCCGCTTGGTGTTTTAGGAGCGGTGGTATTTACATGGATGCGTGGCTTCGCCAACGACGTTTATTTGCAGGTAGGTCTGCTCACCGTAGTCGGACTGTCTGCTAAGAATGCTATTCTAATTATCGAATTTGCGAGAGATTATCAAGAGGCTGGTTATAGTCTCAAAGAGTCCGTGATGACAGCCGCACGTCAACGTTTACGTCCAATTATTATGACGTCGCTTGCCTTTGGTCTTGGTGTTATACCATTATTCTTAGCCACTGGCGCTGGCTCTGGCAGTCAAAGTGCGATCGGTACCAGTGTGGTTGGTGGGGTCGTCAGTGCGACATTATTAGGTGTATTCTTTATTCCAATGTTCTATATTTGGATACGTAGCATCTTCCCTCATAAGTATGAGAATAATAAGCCAAATGACAGAGATGATGGTGGTAATACGCCGCATACACCAAACGGTGATCCACAAAGCCCGACTCTCTCTAAGAGTTATCAGCCTGTGAACTTAGGAGATAATACACAATGAGTTTTCGTTCTCTTTTTACCTCAAACTCAGCACACGCGGCAGTCAGTATTACTGCCAGCGCGTGCGCAACGACAGATGAGCGCCCCATGACCTCTACCCCTTTATCACTATCTAGCGCCCGCAGAAATGGCAGTCGTCTAATAGGCCTAACCGCTTTAGCAATAAGCATGGCTGCCTGTAACACTATCCCAAAAGCGGATATGCGGCCTGTACTTGCTGAACCTAATATTCCGGTTCAGCAAGCCTATGGCGCATATGACAAAGAAACTGTCAGTAGTGCTGATCAGGCAAGTATCGCCAGTCAACGCTGGCAGAACTTCTATAGCGATGAGCGTTTAAAGAGTTTGATTGCGCTCGGTCTTCAAAACAATAAAGACTTTGAGAATGCACGCCTAGCCATCGAAAAAGCACGTGCGCAATATCGAATCACTGATATTAGTGATTTGCCAACGATTGATGGTAGTGGTGGTTACTCTCGCAGCGCTCAAAACAGCGTGGATCGTAACCCTAGTAGCAGCTACAACGTCAATCTAGGCTTAGCAAACTACGAGCTGGATTTTTGGGGTAAAATCTCAAGCCTAAAAGATCAGGCTTTACAGAACTTTTTGGCCACCACTGCCGCAAAAGATACCACTCAAATCAGTCTAATCAGTAATATTGCTCAAAGCTACGCTAACTTAAGCTATAGCCTAGCACAGCTTGAACTGGCTTCTAAAACTTATGAAAGTCGTAAAGAGTCGCTGTTTATTACTACCAAGCGCTTTGAAGCTGGTATCGATGACAAGCTTGCTTCCTTGCAAGCCAGTGCCTCATTAGAAGACGCCAATCTTGCGATGTTGAGTGCACAAAGCAGTGTGTTAACAGCCCGTAATGCTTTGCAGTACTTAGTCGGCGCGCCTATACCTAGCAATCTTATTCCGAACGCGTCTGTTACCAACATCACTAACCAGCAGATATTTAATGCTGGACTACCTAGTGAGCTGCTACGCTATCGCCCAGATGTACTGCAAGCGGAATACAATCTAAAAGCCGCTGGTGCCAATATCGAAGTGGCGCGTGCGTCTTACTTCCCGTCTATCAGTCTAGCCAGTAGCATTGGTGTCAGTAGTGGTAGCTTGAACGACTTATTTAACACTGGCTCAGTTGGCTGGTCATTTGGCCCTAGCATTAGCGTGCCTATCTTTGATGCTGGTCGCTTGGATGCCAACTACGATGTGGCGCAGATTGAACGTGAGCAAACGCTGACTAGCTACGAGAACTCTATCCAAACGGCATTCCGCGAAGTATCAGATGTACTAGCGACACGTGCCACATTGGGTGATCAGCTCGACGCACAGTATCGCTTGCAGGATAACTTTGACCAGACGTATCAGATTGCCAATGCTCGCTACAAAGCTGGTATCTCTAACTATCTAGACGTTCTCGACGCACAGCGCTCGTTGTTCTCAACTCAGCAAGGTATCTTGAATTTAGAGCTACAAAAAATCATTAGCCAGATTGAGTTATATCAAGTACTTGGTGGTGGTTCAAATCTAGACATCCCGACTGCTATCCCTGTGCCGCAACATACTAATTTAGCGCAAATCGCCAATGTAGCTGCCAATACCAATAAGGCAAAAGCGACCAAGGCTATCGATGCGGCTGGTTCGGCACGTGTTGCTTCTCAGCAAGAAGCCGTGGCTATCAAACAAGCACAACCTGTAGAAACGACTACCTTTACCCCTACTGCTGTTGTCGATGTTAACGATGATGGCAAAAAAGATACTGCCGTAGGTGTGATCACTGAAGAAACACGCTTAATTAACAAATAATGTAGAGTCGGCTCACGTTACAAAGATTGTTAGGCCTTAAATCATACAATCATCATCTTGTGACGTAACGATATCATCACATTGACAGTCGATACGTACAATCAGCCCTACCGACTTGGTGGGGCTTTTTGCTTTCGGTAGCGACTATTGGTTATAGTATGTTCGATTCAATTTGAAAGTAGTACAAGGCAACCGAGTGTAGATGTATATTAAATACTTCAAGCGAGGTTAATGCAGTAATACTTATATAATGATATGACTATAGTGACATTTTATCGAACACACTGTTGCCTACATGAATTCTATAAAAAATTAGACTGCTTTATAAAGCAGATCTAACAGAGCCTGACGCAGTTAACATCCGAATAACCCTGATTGTAATTAAAATAAGGAATTATGATGACTTACACTTTTAATCGCCAATACCCTGCTACTCGCCTGCGCCGTCTACGTTATAACGATAACGTGCGAGCGATGATTCGTGAAGTTGAACTACATCCTAAGCATTTCATCGCTCCCGTCTTTGTATTAGAAGGCGAAAACCAGCGCGAAACGATTGCGAGTATGCCAGGTGTCGAGCGCCTATCCATTGACCTACTGATTAAATATGCCAAAGAGCTATTAGCAGAAGGTGTTACGACCATCGATATCTTCCCTGTGATTGATAACTCACTAAAGACACCAGATGGCAGATCAGCATATGACGAAAATGCCCTGACAGCACGTACGGTAAAAGCGGTGAAAGATGCCGTACCAGAAATGGTGGTCATGACAGACGTTGCTTTAGACCCTTACACCTCACATGGTCAAGATGGTCTGCTCGATGACAGCGGTTATGTGGTCAATGATGCAACCGTCGAAGTATTGGTGAAGCAAGTATTGGTACATGCGCGCGCAGGTGCGGATATTATCTCACCGAGCGATATGATGGATGGCCGTATCAAAGCCATGCGTGATGCCCTAGAATCTGAAGGCTTTGTCAATACCGCTATCATGGCCTACTCGGCTAAATACGCCTCTTCTTATTACGGCCCATTCCGTGATGCCGTCGGCAGTGCGGGCAACCTAAAAGGCGGTCATAAGAAACAGTATCAGATGGATTTTGGCAATCGTGCAGAAGCGTTGCATGAAGTGGCCATGGACATCAATGAAGGTGCTGATATGGTGATGATTAAACCTGGTCAGCCATACTTAGATTTGATTCGCGAAGTTAAAAATACTTTCGGCGTACCAACCTTTGCTTATCAAGTCTCTGGTGAATACGCGATGCACATGGCAGCCATTCAAAACGGTTGGTTGAGCGACGCGGTAATTCTAGAATCATTAATTGGCTTCCGCCGCGCCGGTGCTGATGGTATCTTGACTTACTTTGCCCTAGAAGCAGCACGTCAGCTAAACAATGCTTAATAATAGTTAAACTACATTTAATCTCACAAAAAAAGCCCCAACTACTATTAAGCAGTTGGGGCTTTTTTTGAATATTTTTTAATAAATAAAACTATAGACGTGCACGGTCATGTGGCTCATTAAAATCAATCACTGGGCCAATAGGAACGATACGCGTGGGATTGATATTGGCATGACTGGTGTAGTAATGCTGCTTGATATGCACCATATTCACTGTCTCTGCAATACCTGGCACTTGGTATAAATCACGCAGATATCCCCACAGATTTGGGTAATCCACGATACGACGCAGATTACATTTAAAATGCCCGACATACACAGCATCAAAACGCACCAAAGTCGTAAACAGTCTCCAATCGGCCTCTGTTATGGTATTGCCTACCAAATAGCGCTGACCTGACAGGCGTACCTCTAACGTATCTAGTGCGTCGAATAGTGCGGTCACGGCTTCTTCATAAGCCTCTTGTGTAGTCGAAAACCCTGCTTTATATACTCCATTATTTATCGCAGAATAGACAAAGTCATTAATCTCATCTATTTCTGTTAATAAGTCGGTCGGTAAAAAATCACCCGCTACAGCACCAACTTCGTCGAAAGCTGAATTAAACATACGGATAATTTCTGACGACTCATTGCTAACGATGGTATTGGTTTTCTTATCCCATAAGATAGGTACCGTGACGCGCCCTGTATAGTCTGGTTTTGCCGCGATATAAATCTCATAGGCATTCGATGCATGGTTCAATGGATCAGCAATAACCCCTTCTCCTGCTGCAAACGTCCAACCATTCTCACCCATAAACGGATGAACGACAGACAGTGAAATCATATCCTCTAAGCCTTTGAGCTTACGATAAATCAAAGTACGGTGCGCCCAAGGACAGGCCAAAGACACATATAAATGATAGCGCTTAGGCTCAGCTTTAAAACCGCCTACCCCTGATGGTCCTGCGCTGCCATCTACTGTGACCCAGTTTCTAAAGCCTGCATCTTCACGCTCAAAACGCCCACCGCTAGATTCTGTGTCATACCATTTGTCTTGCCATTGCCCATCTACCAATAGACCCATCTTATTCTCCGGTTTCTCTGACTTTTATTTAACTTTTGTGAAATATGATTGGTTTCAACTTATAATCATGATGATAATCACTTCGTTTCCAGAGATATCATAGCAGTTATAGATGCTTCTTCATTTGATTTCGCACTTTAATTAACAATAAAAACTAAACCAATTTAATTAAATATTTAGTAAAAATACATAAAAATCATTTTAAGTTAGTCAATCTATGTCTCATTTCTAAATATAATAATAATAAGGCGATATTCTGATAGAAAAGGCTTGCAAAGTTTGAAAAACTTGCTAAAATGCATGACCTAAATAGGCGTATAGCTCAGTTGGTTAGAGCGCTACCTTGACATGGTAGAGGTCAGCAGTTCGAGTCTGCTTATGCCTACCAAATTTAGAAAGCCCCAATCTCACGATTGGGGCTTTTTTTTGTCTGTAATATATGCGGAACTTCAAACCCAAAAGACATAATCCAATGACTTTATTTGCTTTGTAGTACCTTCCAACTCAGTGAGCTACATACGGACTTTCCATTTTGGCTGCATAACTTGTCGCTCCATTACTTTTGATAAAGTAGAGCCGACAGTTGAAATGAGCAACCAAGATGAGCCGTGATATAATATCTTGATAATCGATATTTTATGAAAGGTTTACATTATGGCTCGTACCGCTAGCGCATTACACATTTTAGTAAAACACAAAGAAGTGGCTGAGGACATTATTGTCAAGCTTAAAAAGGGCACTAAATTTGATGTGCTGGCTAAAAAGCACTCAAACTGCCCATCAGGCAAGAAAGGTGGCAGCTTAGGCGAATTTCAAAAAGGCGACATGGTGCCGGCATTTGATAAAGTCTGCTTCAGCAGTGAACTCTACACCCCACATTTAGTAAAAACCAAATTTGGCTGGCACGTGGTTAAAGTGCTTTATAGAACATAAGTGTTAGATTCGGAGCTTCGATTGCAATCTAACTGAAGTATGCCCTGAACATCATTCAGACCCATATTTAAAATGTCTGTATTTAAAATGTCTGTATTTAAAATGACAGTAATCTTCTGATTGCTTATCACTTATAAAAACCAATGAACCCGCTATGAATAGATATCATAGCGGGTTCATTATCTTTACGGTCTTCAAAGCTAAGATTTATTAGCCAAACACTTTTAAGCGACTGTCTACAGGCTTAAACGCTTTGTCACCTGCAGGCTGCTCGATCGCACCAAATACCATCTGTGCAACCAATTCCCAGTCCTTATCCACATTCCAAGCGTCGGCAACTTGACTATCGATGATAGGATTGTAATGCTGTAAGTTTGCACCGATATCTAAACTGGATAATGCCATCCAGATCATATACTGATGCATGGCACTGGTATGTTCAGACCACACTGGGAATTTGTCAGCATATAACGGTGCCGCTTCTTGTAAACCTGTCACCACTGCATGATCTTCAAAGAACAATATAGTACCTGCACCCGATTTAAAGCTATCAATTTTTTGCTTGGTTGACACAAACTTCTCATCGTCATTGACGATATCACGTAAGGTATCTTCCGTCATTTGCCATAGCTTTTGATGCTCCTCACCGAACAACACGATAATGCGCGTTGACTGTGAATTGAACGCTGATGGCGTGTGCAGAATAGCATGCTCAACCAATCTTACTACTTCATCATTCGATACTGGCAATTGATTGCTTAGCGCGTAGATTGAACGGCGTTTTTCTGCTAATTGCTGTAAATCTTGTAAATTTGACATGGTTTTCTCCAGTAGTTTTTATGAATTAAAATTAAATATTGATGCGTTGGGATAAAGTATTGGTGCATTAGGATAAGTGGCCATTAGCCTTTGAAACCAAGATACCGTACTCAAAGTCTGGTGCTAGATTCAATCTCGCCATTTAACATTTTGTGTATTACAAATAATGAGAGTAGAAAAGTATTAAGCAGTTATCGGTACTTCCATGAGTAACACTTTGGCGTCTTCTTCAATATCCACAGTGAATTGCGGAGCATCCCAAATACCAAGCGCATCTCTAGTCTCTAACGTCTTACCATTTACAGTGGCTTTTCCACTAATGACAAAGAGATAAACACCATTATTAGCATCTTTTAGCTGATAAGACGCTGTCACGCCTTTATCAAAACCACCCATACTGAACCATGCATTTTGATGAATCCAGACACCTGCATCGTCAGCGTTTGGCGATAGTACTTGATTGAACATATTCGGCTGCATGATATCACCCATGCGCATTTGCTGATAACGAGGGGTGACGTTAATTTTATTAGGGAGCACCCATATTTGCAAAAACTGCACAGCCTCATCCACACTGTCATTCATCTCACTATGAGTAATGCCTGTGCCGGCTGACATGACTTGTATTTCACCCGTTGCAATAATACCTTCATTACCGATGTTATCGCTATGACTGAGCTTGCCTGATAAGGGAATAGTAATAATTTCCATATCGCGGTGTGAGTGCTTACCAAAACCTTGGCCACCAGTCACAAAGTCATCATTAATGACACGTAGCGCGCCAAAGCCCATACGTTCTGGATTGTAATAATTAGCAAAGCTAAAGGTATAGTTGCTTTTTAGCCAGCCATGATTGGCCCTGCCACGAGAGTCTGCCGCATGATAGATCGTTTGCATCATTTATCCCTAGTTATTAACTTATTGATTAACTTAGTTATTCAGAAGTTAAATAATGATAAATATTGAGTAGTTAACTTGTTTGAGTGATGGATATATTATAATTGTTGTCTAACTATAGATAAACATCAATAATTGCAAATATCAGTTCTTATTTAAAGAACAATCAAGGAGTGGCTAAAATGGGACAACTAGAAGACATGGCCATGTTTGTGCGCATTGTCGAAGCAGGCAGCATTACCAAAGCCGCAGAGCAGTTAAATATCGCCAAGTCCGCTGTCAGCCGCCGTCTCAAGGAGTTAGAGACGCGCTTGGGCAGTCAGTTAATCAGCCGAACCACACGCCAATCGAAATTGACGCAAGCAGGTGAGCAGTATTACCAAAGAGTGAGTAATATACTGAATGAGGTTGATGCACTGAATGAAGCGGCCAGTGGTGCGCCGACTCGTATCGAAGGCACATTAAAGATGACCGCACCGTTATCATTTGGCTTGCTTCATCTAAAGGATGTCATTGATGAATACGCCAATCAACATCCCAATCTCAATTTTGAATTGGATTTTTCTGATCGGCATACGGATTTAGTTGAAGAAGGGTTTGAACTGGCCATTCGTATTGGAGAGATGCAAGATTCCAGCTATCAGGCCAAACGCCTATCGTTAATTCGTCATACCCTATGTGCCAGTCCTGAATATCTAGATAAAATGGGCACACCTAAAACGGTAGAAGATTTAGCGGATCATGAATTTTTGCAATACAGTCTGAGCAAATCTAGCACGATAGAATTGATAGATGAACAAGGCAAAAAACATCAAGTGGAAATTAACTCAAAAATAAAAATAAATAATGGTGATTTTATGCGTGAAATGGCAGTGAAAGGCCATGGCATTACCTTTTTACCTACTTTTATTGCTTACCAAGCCATAGCTAGTGGCGAGCTAATGCCCATCTTGCAGCAATATCAACTGCCCACGCTAACTGCCTATGCAGTCTATCCAAAGAATAGATTTTTATCTCAGCGATGCCGCTATTTTATTGATTTTATTGCTGAGCGTTTCGGTGATAACCCCTATTGGGATGAGTGCTAGCCTTTCCAGTTCATCAAGTTAAAGCACAAGAAGCTCAATAAACTTAAAGAAGACAATTCGAATTTGTAGTAACTTCTAACTAAAAAACATCTTGAATGTAGGTGAATTCAAATAAGTTCAACACAAGGAAACCGAGTGCAAGTTATATATTAGTATGGTTAGCAAGGATGACGATGTAGCGGATTTATATGGATTTGACTGTACTACAAACCTAATTCAATAAATTCCAAGTTTTCACGATAGTTATTGATTGAGGAATACAAATCGGCCCCTATGATTGACATAAAATCAGATGCACTTTGGTCATTCATGATTTGACTCGCTCGAACTACTAGCGCTTTATCATCACTTAGTAGTGTTGTAGTAGGATATATTTTTGAAACCTCTACTAAGAATGGGATAACGTCAGAATCCACGTGCTCACTTGCTGCGACTTGCATAGGAATAATGTCGATTAAGCCCTTTGTTTGAAGTTTTTCAATTCTTGCAAATGCATACTGGCCAAGCGTACTTTGGGGATTATTGTCAGATAAATGCTTTAAGTTTACGATATGGTCAAATTGGATGGATGACATTTTGATAGTGTTTAGATACCTTTCCATGACCCACTCTAACTCTTCAAATAATGCTTCATGCTCTTCATTCATCCAAATATTAGAATCTATAATAAGCAAAGAGCTAAGCCTCTCTTTCCATAACGCATCAAATTCTAAAATTTCTTTTTTAGACTCAATAGTATCGCTATCTAGGTGTTGCTTCAAAGTAGATAGCAGCCGTTCTTCCTTTTCTTTTCTCTGTATTTTATTGCGTAGGATCAGCTTTTTTCCAAATGAGATTGCTATCCATATCACACATAGCCCTAATACAATTTTCAATAACATATAAACATCCCTTGATATTATTTTTTACAAAGCCAATTCCATTTATCTCATCAAGCAAGCATCGTTTATCTTCGAGCAAAACCTAGCCATTTATTCTAGCTCTATTAAAGTGCATTAGACAACTAACTCAGATCGTTATTAGAATGGTTTTATAATAAGTATGTCAATAACCACACAATCTCTCAGATTATGTATAGTAATACCTACCCTACTGCGGTCCCTTTGATTTAAAGGACTTAGCATATCATTCCCTCCATAAGTGCTAGGTTGGGTAATTCTTCGTAGTCTTATGCTTGTAGGTATGTGATCACCCACTATCTCGCCTTAACGCAGCTAAACTTGTCCATTGCTGCTGCAAACAGACTTTCAAAGTGATTGTATTTATTATGACCTGCTCATAAAAATAATTAAAATTAAGAGCCTTTCTTTGAACTCTACCTCCATTTTTAAGTCATTAGAAATTTGGCTAATCATTATTTCCCTGTTTCATCATTTATAAACGTATAAAACGGTTTAAACCAAAACATGTTAGATTAATAGTCTCAACTCACATGAGGGCGTTCTTCTGAATACGCTAATATTTTATAACTGGTTTGAAAAACTCCATGCAGATATTCAAGAGGATATTCGTTCAGCGATGACTCAACGAACGCTATCTGACGGCGAGGCATTATTCCGTATACAGGAGGCATCGAACGAGCTGTACCAAGTAGTATCGGGTAAAATAAAATGTAATATATATAGCCAAGATGGCACAGAAGTTGTCATCGGTACGCTGTTGTCAGGAGAAACATTTGGTGAGCAGGGACTGATAGATGAGTTGCCTAGAGCGACCAATACCTATTCAGTAGGTGATTCTGTCGTCAATGTATTGAGCAAGAGGCATTTTTTTCGACTTAACCATAAGCACCCTGAGATAAATACTCAGCTCCTAATCATGTTTTCTCACCGAATGCGAGTGGCCTTTGAGGTTAATACTGACAACCTAACGCTCCCTTTGCATCAAAGGCTAGCACGGTGCATATACAGAATTGTGCTCAATCAAAGCTCAAAAATAGCACAAAACAATGAGCTAGAAATCACTATCTCACACGCAGATTTGGCAAGGATGGTAGGTGTCTCTCGGCAGAGCGTTAGTAAAGAGCTCAAACAAATGGAGAGGGACAAGCTTATCTGTATTCAATACGGAAAAATCGTTATCAACAATATGGATGCACTCTCAAAAGCCTATCACGATGCTAATTAAACAAGCGATCAAAGCGATGCCAAATCATCCATAATTAGCGCAATTTTTTCAGCTTCTGTGTCAGATAGACTGGGTAAAGGCGCTCTAACCGTTCTTTGAATAGGCAAGCCCTTAAATCTCAGAGCTTCTTTGATTTTAGCGTGAGAGCTGGTCACATTTTTTATTAACTTGACGGGGCTAGCACTAAGCAGACTTAACGCCAGATACTGGGTTTTTTCCGATAGATTTAATGCATTCACAATCGGCAACATACGCTTTAATGGTGCTCTATATTTTGTGAGATTTTTATCGCTGTTTTTAATGGCACAAAAATACTCATGTGCTTGCTGTGGCAGTACCGAGGCAATAGGACAAATTGCACCTACTGCGCCCAGCTTTATCATGGGCTCTAATAACAAGCTAAGCCCGCTAAAATATAGTGTGTCAGGTACATTAGACAAGATGCGTTTGGCCGTCGGAATATGTACAGAGCTGTCCTTGATACCAATAATATTGTCGATTGAAAGAATGGTAATTAGCTGTTCTGACGTAAATGACTTTTGGGTGATTTGCGGGAAATAGTAAAACAAGATAGGTTTTGCAGAGTGTTGCGCAATGCATTCCAATGTTTGTAGATAATCTTCAAAAGTGCTTTGATAATAATCAGGAACCAATAGCAATATGTAGTCAACGTAAGCGCTATATGAGGCTATTTTGTCTATCGCCTGCATACTGCTATATGCATGGACACCAGCAATAATCACCTTGCTACCGTTTAGATAATTAAAAGCTGCCTTAATAATGTCATATTGCTCACTGTCTGAAAAATAAGGCAACTCTCCACCGCTTCCAAGCAAAGTAACGCCCGGTAAATCTGTTTGATTGTAATACTCTAAACACGCTTTTAAACCGTCAAAATCAATGCTTTCATCTCCATGTAATGGCGTATGAACAACGGGATATACGCCATGTGTCATGGTCTTAGTGGTCATGCAAGTCATATGGCTTCTCCAAATAGAGGGTGTTTAACTGAGCGAATTATTAAGTGGTTGGTTGATTGATTGAATCGCTCGATGACATCGCTATTGAGCTCTTCGATACGGTTTACCCCCATCAATCCCATCATCGCAGCTATCTCCTGCTGATAGAGAGCCAATAGCTTGTTCACGCCAGCCTCTCCTTGCGCTGCCATCGCATATACCCAAGAGCGTCCTATCAAGACACTGTCTGCCCCAAGTGCTATGGCCTTCACGACATCGACACCATTGTGTATGCCACCATCCAATAAAACTTTGGTTTGCTGCCCGACGCTGTTCGCTATGCTCGGCAACTTATCAATGGTAGACGAGACACCATCTAGCTGACGGCCGCCATGATTGGAGACAACAATGCCATCTGCACCTGCATCGACCGCTGCTTTCGCATCATCTGCATCCATGATACCTTTGATAATAATATTGCCACTCCAATTATTACGAAGCCATGCAATATCCTTCCATGTGGCGCTTGGATCAAAGTGACTCTCTACAAACGCTTTGTATCGATCAAGGTCACTTGCACTCTCAACCTTGTGTTTCAGGTTGCCTAAACTATGTGGTTTTCCCAAAATGCCAATATCGAGCAACCATCCTGGCCGCGTAAATAACTGCGTTAGGTAAGAGATTTTTCCTTTTGTAGAACCACCTAACATACCATTTCGATAGTCTCTTAATCGCATACCAGGCAGCGCCAAATCAACCGTAAATACCAGCGTTTTACAACCTGATGCAGCAGCACGGTGCAGCATATCTAGCACAAGTGCCCTATCACGCAGCATATACAGCTGAAACCAAAAAGGCTGATTGGTCGCACTTTGCACTTCTTCAGAAGAACATATCGCCACGGTAGACAGCGTAAATGGTATGCCATTCTTTTCTGCTGCCCTCGCCGCTTGTACTTCTCCACGCCTTGCAAACAGTCCAGCCATGCCGACAGGGGCTAGTGCTAACGGCATAGACAGAGACTCTCCAAAAAGAGAAGTCGACGTATCAACGGCAGACACGTCTCGCATGACTCGCTGTCTTAGCGTATACCTTTTAAAGTCTGCTGTATTCGCTTGCAATGTTTGCTCAGCATTTGCGCCGCCCTCTATGTAATCGAACAAAAAATTGGGCAAGCGTTGTTTGGCCTGTCTTTTATAATCATTGGTCGTAATAGCCACGACATCATATTTACTCATTGTTTTTCTCCCAAGCCACTTCTAAGGTCAGCTACTTCTAAAGCCTGCTACCTTTAAAGCCAGCCATATTTAAAATCAGCCACGTAGTGAGCATTGCAGATTCAAATAATGAACCGCAATGCCAAGTATTTGCGCTGTTATTTTTTATCTTTGAGAAACTCAATCATGATGTCATTCACTGCTTCAGGCTGCTCTTGTTGCACCCAGTGTCCTGCGCCTTTTACAAAGTGAATCTCTAGCTGTGCGATACTCGCCTTCATCGCTTCAAAGTTGCCATAGCTTTGATACGGCCCCCAGTCTTTTTCGCCTGCTATAAATACCACGGGCACATCGATAGATTTACCGCTGAAGGTTTTTATCGCATGGAAATATTTTGGATTGGTGGCACAGCGATAAGAATTCATAGTGCCTTGGAATTGCGTGCGGGTGAATTCGTCAGAGAACACTTTTAGCTCATTATCAGGTAACCATTCACAGGCATCTATTTGCGCTTGGGTTGGCATAAACTCCATGACTTGCTCAGGCATGCTTTTATCCAGATCCATCACATAGTATTTTGGAATTTTAGAAAACTCCTCAAGCGTTTTAGCTTGTAGATTGTGCGGATTGTTCTCTTGCCAATCGCCACTCTTGGCATGATTGTATGCCCGCATAAAATCATGAATTCCCTGAGGTGCATTCATAATCTCATCGTTAGCATGAGGCGAGGCAAAGTACATTTGATAGTGTTTGCGAGCTGGTACTAAAGAGCCAAGTTGCTCTTCCATACTTTTGGTCAAGGTTGGATCATAGTTTGTGGCATCTTTTGGTAGATTGGCTGAATTAAATGGAAATTGCGGCGTGCCTGGCCAAGGCGTACTCATGATGATTAAAGACTTGAACATATCAGGACGTATAAAACTACATAGTGCTGCCGTAGGAGAACCAAAGTCATGACCTGCAACGGCGGCGACTGATTTATAGCCTAATGCATATACCAATCCAATCATGTCTTGTACGTTGTTGTATAAACTAAACTGGTCAAGATTACAGTCGAAACCTGTCTCCCACCCTGTCGTTCTGCCACTACCGCGTAAGTCAGGCGCAATTACGTGAAAGCCTTGGTCAGCCAAAGGCACCAGCTGCTTGCGCCAGCTATAGGCCAGCTCTGGATGACCATGCAAAAGCAGCACAACTGGTCGGCTTCCTTTCTCAGACTCTGTTTCTTCAAACCCTGCTTCTAAAATATGAACATTTAAACCATTATTGTTATCAATAAAACGCGATCTGATTTTTGGATCAAGCGTATCGGTACCATAAGCATTTTTATTACTATTCATCATTCATCCCTGATTAATTTATTTAGTGATAAGTTAAGGCTTGTCGTCGAAGACATTCCTTGCTTACAGACCATAATTTCATAACAGCGCTTAGAAGTTTGTCGCGCACACGACAATTCCTCAATAAATGAGAGATAAATAAATTTAAGAATAAGCCTATGCGTTATATTTTTACGCTTAGCTAATTTGCCAATGTTCCTAGTGATAGAATGGCTGATGATATGTTCTCGAATATAATTCTAATAACCAGTCATCATTTTTTAGGCCAATTATATGACCCCTTTATATACTGCATTAGCTGTACTGGTTACCTTTATTTGGGGTGTGAACTTTACCTTTATTGCGTGGGGGCTCGACAGCTTTCCTCCACTGATGCTCACGGCCCTACGTTTTTTCTTTACCGCTATACCACTGGTTTTTTTTCTTAAGCCACCCAAGTTCAACCGTACATTATTTATCTATGCCATCGGTACGTTTGTCATGCAATATGCCTTTGTATTTACTGCTATGCATTTGGGTGCGTCGGCAGGCTTGACCGCGCTATTGCTACAAATTCAGATTTTTATCACCGTGCTACTAGCATATGTCATGCTGGGTGAGGCAGTAAATCGCATGCAAATCATCGGTATGATAGTTGGCCTACTAGGATTGGGCGTGATTGCGCTAAACCTTGGCGGTGATATGCCATTGGCTGGATTTGTCTGTATATTGATTGCAGCCATAGGCTGGAGTTTTGGCAATATCGCATCAAAGCAAGCATCGGCTCAAGCAACCTTAAAGTCCGCGCAGCATGAATCAAGCGTGTCTAACATCTCGCCTACCACTGGTAAAAACAAAGCGTCTGCATTATCTGCGCTAGCACTAGTGGTGTGGGGCGGTCTAATTGCTTGTGTAATCTTGACGCTGTCTTCTCTCATATTTGAGACTGACGCATGGCAGTTGGCGACGTTCACAGACGCATCGCTCAAGTCATGGTTATCGCTTGGGTTTATCGTGTATGTCTCAACATTGATTGGTTTTGGACTGTGGGCACATCTACTTAGCCAAAACACAGCCTCTAAGGTGATGCCGTTTGCTCTATTAGTACCCGTATTTGGTATGACAACGTCCGTGTTACTCACAGGGGAAGTAGTGACGTGGTGGAAGATGCTGGCGATGATATTGATCTTGTCGGGTTTGTTATTGGCAAATATGAAGCTAAAGAATAAGCTTCAATCAGTATAAAGCGGTAGCAAGCCGTTAGCCAAAACTGCTGATATATTAGCTCAACATGAGGATTTGGATGCGCATGCGTGTTCTGCACGCTATCGGTATCCGTAAGATAATTGGATTGAGGGTGGGTCTAGGTTTTTAGGGTATTGAACAAGGGTAAGAGCTTTGGCAATGCCTCAAATAGGTATCTTAGTAATAATTTCATCTCTGCTTGATTGATGTGAATGGCTTTTTTGGTCTATGTGATTGAAACGCCATTCACATTTTTTTAATAATAGAAAAATTCTTGTCAGTTTTCCTAATTGAGCTGTCTACTATACTTTTACTTATTAAATTGGCTTTTAATGGATAGCCTACATAGACGCTTAATCCATTGCTATGATTCTTATTGGATTAATAGCTGGCTTATAAACCACCTACAATACGCCAATACCACTTAACAGTAACTGTCCACCAGCCACTAACAATAATAAGCCAAAGGCACGCTTAAGCATTAAGGCCGGTAATACATGGGCAAGCTTGGCACCAACTTTTGCCATCGCAAAGCTCGCCACCGAAATACATAAGAAGCCACTAATATGCACAAAGCCTATCGTACCTTCAGGAAGGTTCGCCACGTCTTGACCAAACCATGCAAAGCCTACCGCACCAGCTAAAGCAATCGGTAAACCACAGGCAGCGGAAGTCCCAACTGACTGCTTCATTGGCAGGCCTGCCCAATTTAAAAATGGAACGGTCAAACTACCACCGCCAATACCGAAAATAGACGATGCCATACCAATACCCGTACCCGCCCCAAACTGTACACTAGCAGGTGGTAATGGCTTCTCTACTGACTCTTGATTAGAGAAGAACAACATTTTTAGCGCCATTAGTAATGCACCAATACCAATAATAATTTGTAGCATCTGACCTTCAATCATATCAGCAATGCCTGCGCCAACCAAACTTCCAATAACTAGACCCAAGGCCATATGACGCCAGACCTCCCAGCGTATACCACCACGTTTATTATGAGCCGTTAGTGAGCTGATAGAGGTCACAACAATCGTCGCAAGAGAAGTACCAATCGCTAGATGAGTAATAACTTCAGGAGGAAAATTATACGCCGTAAAAATCCATACGAGTACTGGGACAATAATCATGCCGCCGCCCACACCAAACAAGCCAGCACTAACGCCTGCGAATGCCCCTGCAATAATAAACCACACATATAACATCTAGATCCTACCTCTTGATTATGGTCAAAGTAAATCATTAAGATTTACTTTGACCTGATAGCTTTATTAACAATATTCTAAAAACCAGATATCTGGCTCTGTATTCTAAAATTTACGGCTAGCACATTAACGATTTCTTTCTATCCAGTCTTTTAGACCATCTACATTACGAAAGTCGTCCCAACTCCTACAAGGCACATGCGGTAGCAAGTTATTTACCATTCTGGACAAAGCATTTCCCGGGCCTATCTCTATCACCATGCTTGGCTGATATTCTTTAATACTTTCCATACAGCAGTACCAATCTAATGCATGATCGATTTGACGTGACAAGATATCTAAACCTTGATTTGTCTCACTGTACCTTATACCTTCAGTCGCACTAACAATCGGTGTTGTCATAGCAGATAAAGCCAATGACTCTGTATATTTACGGAACTTCGCCGACGCACCCTGCATCATTACCGTGTGCGACGGCACTGACACATTTAGCAGTTGCACATTTTGCGCACCCAATGTCTGGGCAATTTGTGTAGCCTGTTCAAGATTTTTTTTGTGACCCCCTATAATGAATTGGTCTCTATTAATCTTGATAGATAGATAGGTTTTACTTTCTTCAAGCAATTGATCCAGCTTACTATCAGGCACACCTTTAATTGCTAATAACCCGCTAGACTCTGTCACTTCTTGCTGCATGAGGTTGGCTCTTTGACTAACTAAATCTAACCCACCCTCAAATGTGAGTTGGCTACTACAACAAAAGGCACTTGCCTCTCCCAAAGAATACCCAGCAAAAGCCGTTGGTGCTGCAATCAATTGACGTAGCTGATGCCATCGATAATATTGCAAAGCATAAATAAACGGTTGTGCAACTTTGTTATCAAACAACTTATCACTATCAGAATTTTCATCGAATAACTCTGGTGCTATAGCGCTTAGAACGGATTGCTCATGCTCCGAGGCATAGGCCAGTATTTCATCTACGTGCTTTTGGCTTTGTAGACCTTGCCCACTAAATAGGATAATTAAATTCATTTTCCACCTTATAAAAAAATATCGTGACAGCCAATAGATCAGCACTGCCACCTGGGCTGAGGTTATTATGAATAAAATACTGATTGATATTACTTACTTTTTGGCGCCAATCTGATTGATGTACGCCCCCTGCTTGCAAAAACTGCTTCGCTAACACTTGCGCATTTTCTAAGTCTTTTATCCCGCCTCGCCACACGATATTAGTATCTGACAATACGGATATCAGTGTCATTAATGACTGCATGCTGGCTTTTTCAAAATCTCGAGTGCTATAGATAGTGTCATAGAAGCATGGCAAAACGTCAGTTAAAATAATCTCAAAGCCATTAGAAACCATCTCAATAGCACCAGTTATGCCGTACTTCTTAAACATTTTTTGACCGTGGCTATCTGGCTCACGCTGTAGACGAGTCGTTAAATCAAACTGCCACCGATCCACAAGTTGCTCACAGATATTCTTAGCGGTTAATGGTATTTCTGCTTGTATACATCTACCAATCGCTGCACAGACAAAACCTAAATTAAATATTGCACCCTTATGAGTATTAATATTTTTGGTCGCCTCTCTCATTTTTGCTTCTTGATAAATTCCCATATTTTTTAAATCATCAAACGGTCTGTCATCATGGCCAAACTGACTCAACGTGGAAAAATACCCTTTCAAAGAGTTGATACTATTAATAAAGGTAAGGTGGTTCATATCTGTATGGCTACCGTTACCCGAAGGACAGACCAATCCTGGTTTATTCTCCAGACTTAATTCATCATATAAAGCTTCACATGCTAATTCATCAATCTGCTGCCAGACTGCCTGTGTGGGCAATAAAGGCTTGTTTGTTCGATCTAATAAAGTGTTCAAATTCATCAGTATTCCATCCTAGTAATACGTCTATTTTTTGAAGTTTGATATCACAAAGGGTTTTTACTAAAACGGTTGGGACATCAAACATAATGGCGTAGATTAGCTCATTAAAAGATACGTCGTTACATCCATGTAACCTTATCTCCCCATCTATCTTTAAACCCACGGCAGATTGCGCAAGCAGGTTAAAGGCTTCCACTGCTAATAATATTTGTGCAATATTATTGCTGTGTGCAACGATTAAAATATCCAAATCTGATGTTGGTTTCACAAAAGGTAAACCCGTAAAATATTGATTGGCAAAGGAGCCATAGACACGCACATCACAATTTAAATCAGCACAGCGTTCAATAAATTTTTGAGTAGACCTTTGAATCGCTTTCGGTAACTGAGGTATCAAAGCCTCAAGCGCTAAAGATGGCTTGATAACTTTAGGAGTTGTAGATAGCGTTAGTGCCAATCGATATTTACGACCGTCCTCTATATAACTGGTCGCAACCTTGATCACATCGCTTATATCTTGTCTACAAGCCGTCAGTGGTTGTTGAGACTCAATCATCTTACCAACAGCCATGGTCACCGATAAAGGTAGAGATGCATTCATAAAGCCATATGGCTCATGGCGCTGTAAGTAAACTAAATCATGACGTTGCATACATCTCACCTCTATAAAGACCTGTTTAATATTAAGCGGTCAAAACTGACTGAACAATATCATTGCATAACAAACGCCCTTTTCTTTCTTCTGCCACTTGCCGGCGATTATCTGTAAGAAAATCATCAATATGTGTCAGTTGGGATTCAAGAGCGTTTTCGACCAAATGTTCATCAAGCGCTTTCCAGATATCATTAACGGCGCCCATTGCATAGTAGTTCTCTACACCTGGGGCAAAAATGGCAGATGTCTGTGATAATGACTTCAGCTTATCTAACGGTATCTTAGTCACCCTCGACATCGCATTTAAATCCATCACTTTCACTTGGCTTGATTGCATGGCAAATACTTGATTTGCCATGAGACCATAAGACAAGAATCCACCACTGACCGCCTCACCCAAAACAATGGCTAAATTTGGATGACCGCTGCGTTTGAGCAGATCAACACAAGATGCCAGATGAGCAAACGTTCTATTGAGACATAACAGCTCGTCAGCTCTCGATGAGTCTTGCCCCATCGTATCTACGATAAATACGATAGGCGTTTTTTTGCCTTGTGCTATGACATCTAATATCTCATTGGCGAGCGTCATTGCAATCAGTTGGTTCATAGCAGCGGAATCAACGGTACCAATGATTTCAACCTTGCCCATTTTGGTTTCTGCACTACCTCGTATCATTGAATGCTCAATGTGATACTCAAGCTCGTTAGGAAACAACGCTTCTAAAATTGTTTTCGTTTGCATGATATTATCCTTTTTTAATAGCTCTAATCTGTTGAGCGCTCAGCATGGAAATAGATTCAGGGTTGTCTATATTCATCGACTGCCAAATTGGTATGCTGTCTTTTTCACCAAACCATTTATCATATTGGCTTTGCAATGAGGCTTGCTGTTGCTGTAAATACGCTAAGTCCAAATCAATAGCAGGTTGCTGCAGAGCCTCAACAATCCCTTGAGTAATATCAGTTACATCATCTTCTACCAAAAATTCGACATGATTGAGCAAATAACGTGTCTTACCACCTGTCACTCGCCATACTAAAGCTCTGTCTTTAGAATCAAACTCTTCTACACCTTTAATGGTTTCAATCACTTCAGGGCCTGAAAGAGCCAGACGCCCCTCCTCTGTCATAATGACATGTGTACTTAGACACGCACATATACCCATACCACCGAAGGCACCATTCGTACCACCGATGACGGTAATAATAGGAATGCCCGCATTGCGAACCTTTAACATCGCACGCATAATCTCAGAAATCGTAATCAAACCAGCATTTGCCTCGTGAAGGCGAACACCACCTGAATCAACCAAAAATATGATGGCTTTAGGCTTTTCTTGAATAGCTTTGAGTAACATGCCGACAATTTTTGCCCCATGTATTTCCCCTACAGCACCACCCATGAATTTGCCTTCTTGAGCAATCATGTATATTGGCTCATCTTGAATTTTTGCCTGCCCAATAATGACACCATCATCGAAACTGCCTACGATATCTAACGAGGCAAGATTAGGACTCACAGGGATGCTACTGGGCTTAAGAACTTCTTGAAAACTGTTCTTATCAACAATACTGGCGATTCGATTACGTGCCGTCTTTTCATAAAAGCTTTGTTGAATATTTGAATTATCCATGTGATTCTTCCTCTAAGATATTAATCGCTTGGCTTAAGCGTAGACTCACTACTGCGGGAGTCGCGCCCATATCATTGACCTTAAACTCCAATCCGCCTACTGCATAACGACTAGAGAAATCCTGTAACACAGTCTCCCAAATATGATCAAAGCCTGCGACTGAGGTATCAATAATGAATTTGCTACTTTCATTGTTCGCTAGCGGTGTTACTAATACTTCTAAGTTGCCTGACCCAACCACACCGCAAATAACTTCTTTTTTGATGTTTTCGATGGGTTGTGAAATGAAGTCGAAATTAAGTACATTCATAGTTATATCCTTAGTATTATTTTTACCAGTTTCTGAAACGACTTGGTGGAGAGTAAGTACCATTGGACCACTTCACTAAATCTTTGACAGATTTGGCTGCCAATAGATCTCTCGTCGCTTTTGAAGCATCTACGCCAATATCTTCTGGTCTCTGGATAATCCCACGCTGCCTTAACTCTTTGACTTTTTCATGATCTCGTTGCATACCGATAGGTGTGTACCCCGCTACGCCGCGAATCGCTTGCTCTCTCTCTTCTGGAGTGCGGCACAATAGTAAGTTTGCAATCCCTTCTTCGGTCACGATATGCGTGACATCATCGCCATAGATCATTATAGGTGGAAAATCACTTCCCATCTTTTCTTGTAGTTGCCATGCATCAAGCTCTTCAACAAAGACAGAATCCATATGCTCACGGTAAGTTTCTACCATTTGCACCACTAGCTTCCGACCTTTTACCACGCGTCCGTCTGTCGCTTCTTTACCTGCTTTGAGATATGCATAGCTAGAATGTCTACGTCCATGTGGATCTGACCCCATATTAGGAGCCCCGCCAAAACCTGCAATGCGATCTACCGTCGCTGTCGAGCTATTACCTTGTAAATCAATCTGTAAAGTTGCCCCTATAAATAAATCACAAGCATACAAACCTGCTGTTTGACTAAAAGCACGGTTGGATCTCATACTGCCGTCTTTGCCCGTAAAAAACACATCAGGGCGACTTTGAATGTATTCGTCCATCCCTACTTCTGAGCCAAAGCTATGAATGCTGTCGACAAACCCGCTTTCTATCGCTGGAATCATAGTAGGATGAGGATTGAGCGCCCAATTAGTACAAATTTTACCTTTAAGGTTCAATTCTGCCCCGTAAGTAGGTAACAGCAACTCAATGGCAGCCGTATTAAAGCCGATACCATGATTCAGGCGTTTAATTTGATAAGGTGCATAGATACCTTTTATGACCATCATTGCCATCAGTATCTGTACTTCCGTAATTTGAGCAGGGTCACGTGTAAACAAAGGCTCTATATAGTTGGGCTTAGGTGCCACAATGAAAAAGTCCACCCAGTCCGCAGGAATATCAACGCGTGGTACGTTATCTACTAGCTCATTTACCTGTGCAATGACAATACCACTTTTGAATGCTGTGGCTTCTACAATTGCTGGCGTATCTTCGGTATTTGGGCCCGTATATAGGTTACCTTCAGCATCTGCAGAATGTGCCGTGATCAAGCACACGTTTGGTATTAAATCGATGAAATATCTACCATATAACTCTAGATAGGTATGGATAGAGCCAATTTGAATTTTTTGTTGCTGAACCAGCTTTGCCAGTCTTAATGCTTGTGGCCCAGAAAAGGAAAAGTCGACCTTACTCGCAATACCTTTTTCAAAGATATCGATATGACTCGGAAGTGCTAAAACGGACTGTAAGATGTGCAAATCATTCAGCACTTCAT
Source organism: Psychrobacter sp. SCQQ22 (assembly GCF_015864605.1). Taxonomy (NCBI): domain Bacteria; kingdom Pseudomonadati; phylum Pseudomonadota; class Gammaproteobacteria; order Moraxellales; family Moraxellaceae; genus Psychrobacter; species Psychrobacter sp. SCQQ22. The sequence goes on along the minus strand of NZ_JADYWZ010000003.1, from coordinate 316,167 downwards.
TATTACACTGAGACAAACACTCCGATAAGAAGTCAGCTTGTTTTTGGTTGTTACCTTCTATACAGACCTTATCTTCAGGCACCAGTACCGTTTCCAGTAATTCAATCGTTCTATTACTCGGTACCAGTTTTTCCAAGCCTTTATGCTTCGCTTCATTCAGCTTTGTAGCCCGTCGCTTTTTTTGTATATCCCATGTTTTTTCTTTAATATTCGTTTTCATAAGACTTCCTTTATCTACTTATTAAAATATGGCATTTAAAGTTAGGAAAAATATAGATGGCCCTAATAAACACCCTAGCCCTGTGTAGAACGTAGCCACTAATGCGCCATAGGGAACTAATCTTACATCTGTACCTGCCAGCCCAGCTGCCACACCACTCGTCGTACCCACTAAGCCGCCAAAAATCATGGCTGAACGAGGGCTTTTAAGTTGCATGAACTTAGCAAGCAATGGCGTTGAAATCATAAAAAATACGGCTTTGATTAAACCAATCGCAATAGACAAGGCAATCACATCAGAGCTTGCACCAACAGCAGTACCTGTAATTGGACCCACAATATAGGTCATCGCACCCGCCCCAATAGTCGTCATAGAAATAGCGTCTCTATAACCTAATGTCCATGCAACACCAGCGCCTACCACGAACGGGATAACGCAGCCTAATAACAAGGCAATCACGCCAATTTTTCCAGCACGTTTTAGTTCTTTGACATCTACCTCAAATGCAGTGGATGAGATAGCAAGATCTCGAAGCATCGCTCCGCCTAAGAGGGTGAATCCAGAGAAAATTTCAATATCAGAAATGCCTTTGCTACCAGTTGTATATAGACCTGCAAAGTAAGCGGCAATCAAACCGAGGGTGATAGCAATAGCAGATGACTGTAGTTTGCCTCTAGTTAGATATTTAGATAATATTTGAGAGAAAAGCATCACCAGACCTGTTACTGCAATAGCAGTGACGAAGGCGTTTTTAGTGAGCGTCTGTATAATTAAGTCCATTTAATTACTCCATTTCGCGCTTTAATTAGTTGCGTAGATTTTCGTATATTATTAATAGTTCTCATTTATAGATAAGAGTTATTCGACAACTACCTCTTTATCATCGTCCCATGTGAATGTGTCGTAATCGTTGGCTATGTTATTAAGCCAACGTACAACGAACACGGTCGCAGTCAGCGCAATAACAGAAACAACGGCTGCTACCATTCCACCAGATAGTGCAGCGACTACGTTTTGCTTGGCCGCCATTGCAACTACAATAGGAATATACATTCCTGCCCAATACAAAACTCCAAACTGCGTAGATTTCGGCAGCATACCTTTTTTGGCAAGCAGCTCTTTACCGATAATTAATAGAATCATTGCGATTGCTACACCGCCGACGTTGGCTTGGACACCTAGTATTTGTCCCAATAGCCCACCGAGGAACACCCCGAGTAGATAACAAACTGCTAGCAAAGCAGTACCATATATGATCATAAAAACCTTCCTTGGATATGAATGACAGCCGCTTTAGTAGTATTTAACTTGATACACGGGCTGCATAAAATAAAAACCTCAATTGATAACAACCAGATAGAGAACCAAGTACGGGTAACTGTCGTTTGGTAATACTTTTTGAGGTTCTTTGACTTTCCCTATCTACCCCCTCCCCTTCACAAAGAATATCAGCCTTGATAAAGCTCAAAACCTTTGTAAGGATCTACCACCTACCACCCACTTGTTTGATATAATCTAATACAGTTGGTTTGAAAGTGCAACCATATTGTATTTATTAAATCACTTATTGTATACAAATGGAGTATTTATGAGTTTAATTGACGACTTACCTTTATCTGTACAAGTTAGTAAAAAGATAGAAGATGAAATTATTTACGGTCGTCTTCCACCTGGTACTAAACTTGATGAGGCAAAACTTTGTGAAAAATATGAGGTATCAAGAACACCTATCCGTGAGGCTCTAAAGCTTTTAGCATCTGAAGGTTTGGTAGAAATCCGCCCTCGTAGAGGCGCAATTATCCCTACACTAAATATCGTGACGCTGTTTGAGATGTTTGAGGTGATGGCGTATCTTGAAGGTATGTGTGGACGGTTGGCTGCTCGAAGAATCAATGAGGAAGAGAAAGTTGAGCTATTGGCGCTGCATAATGAATGTAAAGCGTATTTGATGGAAGGGAATACAGAAAGCTATTATGAAGCAAATAGAAAGTTCCATTTTTTTCTATATCAACTCAGTCATAACAGTTTTCTGATAGAGCAAGCCAGCAACTTACATAACCGACTGCACCCTTATAGACGACTACAGTTGCGAGTAAACAATCGAATGCAGCACTCTTTTGAGGAACATCAAAGCATCGTGGATGCCGTTATCAATTCTGATGAAGATTTGGCTGAGCGTTTGATTAAAGAGCACGTGTCAGTTCAGGGAGAGAAGTTTACAGACTTGGTGGCAACGATGAGTCCTGATAATACTAAAGACTAGACGATTTAATAATTTTTTCTAGAAAAAGGCTCCTACATTCCTACCAAAATCACTGCAAAAACACCTCCATTATCTATTTAACAAAAACCCGAAGATTTAAGTTCATTAAATCCTCGGGTTTTTTTAGTTTGAACGATTAATCTACAGTCGGTTCAATATCAGATCTAAAAGTGAGTACTTACTACAGCATCACTTGTGCAATCATAGCCGAACCGATGAACGTGCCTGTAAAGGTCAGTATCGCAACCACTGCAATCTTAAATCCAGATTTTTTGAATAAATCCACTTCCATTTGCGAGATAGCAAAACCAGCGTACGCAAGCACAGGTGTCAGTAATTGTAATACACCCATTTTCGCAGTTTCTTCCAACACATAGGCGTTAAACGGAAACTGTGGCAAGGATATAAGGATAGCCACAATCGATATCCATGCGATAGCAGGCACGTTGAAAGGGATGACTCGTTTGAGTAATATGCCGACCACACAGCAAGCAAACAGAATCAGCATGGCAGGTAATCCATCGATTGGATCAACGCCTTGCCCTACCCAGTTACTGAGTAGCAGCACCACACATATCACAGCTAGCAAGATGAATGTCTGTCCCATCGACAATACGGCAGGCTCTTCCATAACCGCACCGAAATCTGTGTCGGTAGTAGCGTCTGCAGTGTTCTTTTTAAATTTGCTAACGACCTTATATAAAAACTCTGTAAAAGGTAGCGCGACAAATAAGCTAACGAATAGTCCGGTAGCATAGGTTAATAAGTTAGAAGTTGCTGCAAATGCTGTAATGGTCTCAGCTTGATCTGGCACTGTCTCTGCCAACGCAGCAGAACACGCACCCATCATACTGCCACTACCAATACCACAAGCCATAGCGAGCGCTCGAACATCCATGATATCCATAGAGGCAATGATGCCCGCCATCAATGAAAAGTAAATGGCACCAAACAAAGTACCCATCACATAGACGCCCATCACACCGATACCTTCGGCGCTTTGGAGACCATATTTATCAGCAATCAATGCCACGTTAGGCTCACGAGCAACCGAGTGTGTTGCACCGATAGCCTCTCTTCCCATACCAAAGACCAATACCGCAACCGGTAGTGCAATCAGTACAGTCGCTACATTACCCAGCTCTTGTAATAGCAATGCAGGACCTGCCGCGATGATTTCTTCGATATTAGGACCAACGCCCACACCGAACTTTGCAATGAAAGGCATGATGCTTAAAAGAATGGCATAACTGGCAAACTTGGCGCGTTTTTTGGTTATGACCGCCTTCATAGAAGGAATGACGTTTGGGTTGAGTAGAATTGCAAAGATAAAAGCATAAAGTAGAGGCAGTAATACCAAAATACCAATGCCGATAGGAATCTTGATAATACCGATCCATTCTGCCAGTAATGACACAGCAATGACCAATAAATGCAGCTTCCAATCCAGTAGGTGCTTTGTCATTGTCGGTGACAACACGCTATTATTATTCATATCAATTCTCTTTGTATATGATTACTGTATATTTTAATCGTTCAACTTTCGAAGCGATTTTTTATGAAGAAATTTTTTACGAAGCAACTTTTTACGAAGACGCTTTTTATGAAGCAAATGTCCATCAAGAGTTTTTATAAAGTTTTTCTTATGCAGATGTTTTCGGTAATTCAGACTCAACTAGAGACACCCAAACCTTTATACCGGTTTCAATAGCATCGTCATTAAAGTCATAGGCTGCATTGTGCAAAGGTTTAGACGGCGTACTGCCATCAACACCTAACCAAAAATAAGCGCCTTTTACGACTTGACTCATGAATGAGAAATCTTCAGAAGCCATTGATGGTTCTACGTCCGTGTTTACCTTGTCAGCACCCAATGCTTTGGTCGCTGCATTTTTTATTTCGAGATAAGCCTGACTGTCATTGGTGGTCACTGGATAACGGATATGATAATCCATCTCGCCTGTGACGCCATATAACGGTGGCAACGTCGTCACCATTTCTGTGAGCAAACTCTGTAGCGACTGGCGTACATCCATATCAAAACTACGTACCGTACCTTTCAAAATCGCAACATCAGGAATGACATTGGTCGTGTCACCACTATTCATCTGCGTGACACTGATGACGCCTGACTGCAATGGTGATATGCGGCGCGAGATAATCGACTGGATGTTTGTAATAAGCGCGGCACCCGCTGCAATAGGATCAGCGCCTAAATGCGGCATGGCAGCATGCGTGCCTTTACCGGTTAGAGTAATTTCAAACGTATCAAAAGACGCCATCATCGGTCCATCATTTACGGCGATTTGACCCACAGGCAGACCCGGCCAGTTATGCAGCCCGTAGACTGCATCCATTGGGAACTTATCAAATAAGCCATCATCAATCATGGCTTTGGCACCGCCCAAGACTTCTTCAGCAGGTTGGAAAATTAAGTGAATAGTACCGCTAAAATTCTTATTTTCACTCAGATACTTAGCCGTACCTAGCAAGACTGAAGTGTGACCATCATGGCCACAGGCATGCATACAGTTTGCATGCGTAGACTTATGCTCAACGTCATTTTGCTCTTCGATGGGCAAAGCGTCGATATCGGCTCTTATACCAATGGTAGGTCCTGTGCCGTTTTTTAATGTGCCGACAACGCCAGTACCACCCAATCCTTGATGAACCTCAATCCCAAAAGACTGTAACTTATCAACGATAAATGACGAGGTTTTGAATTCTTTAAATCCTAGCTCAGGTTGGCTATGAATCTGTTTACGCCATTGTTTGACTTCGTCCAGCAATGCGTCATTAACCGACATTGAAACTGACATTGATTCTCTCCTTTGAGATTATTTATTGATAAAAACCATGTAAAACTGATGCAGGCGATTGCTGTCTTCACATCACAGTAGCCACGCTAAAATACGCGAACTGATAGTAGTTTTTAGAAAAACAAATAAGCCACTCAAAGTGGCTTATTTTGTATAACCAGATATAGATGTGGCTTTGTTGTTTTTCTAAAGACAGTATATTAGCCTATCTACACGTATTGAGAAACCTAACTGTCACAACTTTGGACGAAATGCCCGTCTGTGAATGTATTAGCTTGATTTATAGTCAACAAATAACCAGTAACTTGGACTTTGTACTGCTTGTTAATCACTCAATTAGAAACCCTTGAGAGCTATCATGCTGCCTTCAAGGGCTCTAACTAGAAGAGTTCTAACTAGCTGATGATAACCTTGCTGTCATTTATCAAATTACTTATCGAACTCTTTAAAATCTGCTTTACGAATTTTAGCGTGGATGCCTTTGGTTTTATCCACGACCTGTGATACTTCAAAATCTGTAGCAGCACTGAGGTAAGCATAAGCGGTCGCTTCATCAATATCGTACTCTTGATTTAAAAAGCGGATGGCTTCACGAGTCGACTTTTTCATCGCTTCATCCAAATCTTCATCTAGCCCTGGTGTGATCCAAAACTCCGCATTTTCGGCTAAAGGTTGAACAATTTCTTTACCAGGGATTTTATCCTTGCCAGCTTTTAACAAGGTAAATTTGAACGTAGCACGCGCAGAGGCTTCAAGCGCCGTTAACGCAACCTCACCATCGCCTTGTGCAAAGTGACTGTCACCTGTGTAAAACAACGCGCCAGCAACTTGCACAGGATAGTAAACGGTTGAACCTGCACCCAATTCATTGATATCGATGTTGCCGCCATACATAGCAGGTGGCACAGAGTGTACTTTATCTGAGGTATTGGCTGCGACGCCCATCAAACCCATAAAAGGCTCAAGCGGAAAACGGATAGATTTGCCAGAGTCGGTCTTTAGCACACCCTCATAGTCGCCTTTGGCATTTTTTTCTATCGGGGTAAACACGGACACATTGCCATAACGCTCAGGATGAGCAGCGGAAGCATTGGCTTGTTTTGGGGTCTTTGGGAACTCTCCTGCTAATGCGCCTTTACCATGGCGATTAGAGATAACGCCATAAGGCACTCGCGGCTCAACTTTGATGACGTCTACTTTTAAAATATCGCCCGGTTGCGCGCCTTTAATTTCAATCGGTCCTGTCACAATATGCGGACCATCTTTATCAAAGTCATGATCTAATTTGGATTGCGTGATTTTCTTTGCTTCATCCAAGATAAAGTCATCTTTGACCCCTTTGGACTTAAAGTACTTGGCGGCATCACGTCCCTGATCTTCGAGTAAGCCTTCATGTGAGACTGTATCAAACGTTACCACGCTACCAGAGGCTACAGAAATGATAGGTTTGGCATCTCTATTCGGCAAATATCCCCACGTTATCGTATCTAGAGTCGAAGGTACGTAATAATTCCCTTTGTATTCGCCATTTGTTAGCTGCGTGGGTTTATCTGACATCTGCTTAAGCACAGTAAAGTCTTCTGCCTGAGCGGCTGATACGCCTAGTGCACTGAGAACGAATAATGAAAGAACTGTATTTTTAAACATAGAATATACCCTTGATAAATGAAACATAACAACATTGTCTTACATCTAGGGTAGCGCAAGTTTTATGCCACAGAAAAATCCGTCTTATCGCTTAATTTGAGTAGAAAAAGCACTGTTTTGATACAACTTACTGCTCCAGTGAGGTGCTTTTATATATAAAAAGAATGGTTTTAGTGCATGTCCATATAAATGCCACATGGTATGTTCGAACAATACTTAATGACAATCGTTACCTTTCTTTAAGTTTCATAAATATACGTAACATTGCAATCGTTTATCATCTCTTCTATCGAACGTGTAACGCGTTGCCACTATGTTTTACCTCAATAGGAAATAAAAATAATGAAAAAAATAATAATAAGCCTAATGCTAGCGACTTCTACTTGCGTTGCAATGATGGGATCAGCCAATGCGGCGCTACACGACTCATCAAAGCATAGCGTCCAAGTACAAAACCATAAAGACGACACGTCTGCACAGAAAAATAAATCTACAAATCAAAAGACTGTCAAACAACAACCAGCGGCTAAAGTCGTCAAAAAGGCTGACCAGACCAATAATAAAAAGCAGTCTGTAAACACAAAAGCTGTCACGCCAAAAAAATCTACAGCACAACAACAACCTAGCAAGTCTAAAAACGTAACATCTGACCATAAATCGACAGACAGTAAATACGACAAAAATCATAAATCTTAATTAAGCAAAAAATCTCGACTGTGATATCAGGTATCTTTAACAGACATCCAATATCACGCTCTAATACTGGTTACGCTATATTCTGCTAGCAACGTAGTAGCCTATTTTCTGTGTAAAAGGAGTTTTATCATGAAATACAAACTGACTCGTACCAATCAACAGTTACTACTGGGCTTAGCCGTATTTGGATCGACCATCATGCCGGTGACTTCTGCGGTTGCTATATTGCCACTGGGCTCAGAGTTTTTTCAGACAGAGTTATCTGAAACCACGTCTACTACTGAAACAGCATTGATTAAAAAAGCGTTATCCAAAGAAGGCAATTTGAAGAGAGAGAACGAACATCTCACTGCTTTTAGTAATAAGTCGAAATTTTCAACGTTGATTAGAGAGAGTAAGCAGTTTAGAGATCTTGAAAAACACAACACCGATATACTACATGACTAAAAACCTCTTAGAAGTCATAAGTGGTTAGGGTGTGTCCTCACTTCAATCAATAGTGATCTAAGTGGGTTAAAAATGGGGACACGCCCTAGTATCCAAATATTGGAAGAGCACCTATTTTTTGAGTGATAGGTTTCTTAAGTGATAGGTTTCTTAAGTGATAGGTTTCTTAAGTGATAGGTTTCTTAAGTGATAGGTTGCTATGAAAAGAGCTAAATACGTTTGGGCGGTACAGAATAGGTGCCGACTACGTGAGCCACGGCATCATCAGAGCCTTCTGAATAAAGAGACACCTCACCTACTATCAGCATACGCCCTACTTTCATCAAGGTACATTCGGCGATAATACGAGCATCTGCTGATGGTTTACGCAAAAAGTTGATGGTCAGGCTTGTCGTTACTGTCAGTGGGACGATGCCGATTCTTCCGAGTATCGCCACATAGATGGCGACATCAGCAACGGCCATCATGACGGGGCCAGAGACTGTGCCACCAGGGCGCAGCTCATCTACACCAATTTCGTGCGATAAGATCGCGCCTTTTTCACTGACTGCCTCGACGACACATTTGGTTTGTGGAAACTCCAATGCCATAAAGGCACTGATTTCTTCTTTGGTTGCAGACATAATTCTTCCTTGAATTGAATGGTCCTTGTTACTGCACTTAATACCTTGATTTGACTGAATAGCTTTATATCGTTATCGCTGACTACCAAAAGAGCCCATCAGTTTTTGCTACTGCGCGCTTTTAGTTTTATAGATGATGACCTGCCCACTTTATCCACTAATGTACCACTGGCGTGCCTTCCGTACTAAAGGCAAATCCTTTATTGCTAAAGTTACCAATCATGACGGCTTCGATAACTGGTCTCACCGTTTCATCTATGCCTTCGACTTCGATAATAAAGTTGGCACCTGAGCCACCTCTATCTTCTTCTTTTTCGACGATATAATTGAGCGTGGCCATCGCTGGTAGCTCAATGGGTTTGTCTAGATATGACTTTACCAGTGCACCATCTGTATCGTAATAATCAATTTTATTGATATACAGCGATTTTTTGAACGTCGTATTACGCACGCTCAGCGTCGCCGACAGTAACACTTTGCGAGCGTCTCTATCGGTATAAATATCAGAATAAATCGGCACATAAAAGGTTTGTTTATAACCGAACTGACTGTGATCCACGTCTGAGGTAATCTCTAATGCTTCAATTGGATCTTTTTGATGCTCGGACAGAAGGACGTTCGGGTCTTGTGCGGACTCATCACAGCCTGACAGTAGTGCCATCACAGCAATCAATAGAACGGATACTCTGCGCTTATTCATAATAATTTCCCTGTGGCCTCAGCATCACTGCGATTGGCAAACCGTTATTTGATTTTTACACCTTTATTTTTACACCCACACTACGTAAGAACTGGTTGATGTGTTTATTGGCACCATAAATAACCAATACATCTCGCTCTTGCAATACTTGCTCAGGCGTCGCCAAACCTTGAATACTAGGCTTACTCTGCGTACGACCAAAGCTGTCTTCATAATACTCATAGCGCATGGTACTAAGCAATCGGATATTGAACCTTTGCTCCAACTGTAACTCGTCAACGGTGTTACCGATTAGAACGTTTGGAATCTTAATCTCTACCATACTGAAGTTATCGCTCAACTCAAACGAATCAACAAAGTAGCGTAGCGATAGTCGTTTGGCCCAGCGATTGGCCGCTTCTTTTTCAGGGTGAATCAAATCATCCACACCGATAGCTTGTAGGACTTTTTCGTGCAACGGGTTGATACTACGGCTGATTAAACGTTTGGCTTTTAAGGTTTTAAACAGTGCCGTTGCCATGACGTTCGCACCTTGGTCTTCCCCAATCGCTACGATGACAATATCAGTATCAACGATGGGTAATCCACTAACAGCATACTCGTCAGTGGCATCCATACAGAGGGTATGAGAGATGACTTCTTTATAGGCTTCTACCCTTTGCATACTACTATCAATGGCAATCACTTCATGGCCTTGACTGGTCAACGCCGCGCCTAGCGATGCACCAAAATTTCCTAGCCCTACGATGATATATCTCATAATATTTATGACCTTTCTTTAGTATTTTTTGAGCATAAAACAGCCAGTTCGTGACGGTTTAATTGATTGTAATCTCTTCAGTGGGATAGCGATAATTGCGTTGGCGCATATTTTTGAGCAGCGCAATAAATATCGTCAGCATACTGACACGCCCAACGAACATAATGACCGAAACCACGATTTTACTGAAATCTGATAAGTCTGCCGTCAAGTTCAAACTGAGCCCCACTGTGCTGTAAGCTGAGAAACACTCAAACACCACTTTAATCAAGTCAAGCTCTGGCTGATCATAGCTAATGAGTGTCACGCCCGTACCGATGACCAGTAGCGACAACCACATAATAGAAAATGCGCGGCGTACAGAAATCTCCGCAATTTCCCGTTTAAATATCTCTATTTTGGTCTGCCCACGCGCCAGACTCAACGTATTTAATAGCGCAATAGCAAAAGTACTGGTCTTGATACCACCACCTGTCGAGTTTGGCGAAGCACCAATCCACATCAGAAATATCGTCAGCATCACCGTTGGAAACGTAAGCTCACCCATATCAATGACATTGAACCCTGCCGTACGCGGAGTAGCCGCCGTAAAGAAGCCAGTCACTAGCTTACCAAAGAAGCTGCTATGCTCAGCGAGCACGTTATTGTATTCAAATATCATCACGCCGATCAGACCGACCAGCAATAACGCGCCTGTCGTAATCAAAGTAATGCGGCTATTAATATTGAGTAGCCAAGGCTGATAAATGTAGCGCTGGTCATGACGATATATCAGCCGCTGAGCACGATGACGCAAATACCGTAAAACATTGACCACGATGGTAAAGCCCATGCCACCAAAGATAAATGTCATCGCAAGGATCAGCTGTAGTGGATAGTTAAAGCGTAGTGAATCATCATACAAGCCAGCGCTAAAGGTAGAAAACCCAGCATTACAAAAGGCAGAAATCGCATGAAAGACAGAAAAGAATAACTGTTCAGACCAATTCATATCGGGGATGTCGTAGATGCTAATATAAATCAACGCTGCCGCCACTGCCTCGACGGCAAAGGTGACGTACAAGATAGACTTGAGTGTCGAGACCACATTACCCATACCGCGCATGTAAGACATCTCGCTGATACTTGCTTGCGTCTCATAGCTGACACCACCCTTAAAAAAGTAACTAAAATACGTCACAAAGGTCAGGATACCTAAGCCACCGATTTGTATCAGCCCCATGATGATAACTTGCCCGAAAGTCGTAAAATAGGTAGCCGTATCGACGACGATAAGCCCTGTCACGCAAACCGCACTGGTCGCAGTAAACAACGCATCAATAAAAGACAGTGGCTGCGTCGTCGCATTAGGCATCATTAGTAGTAGCGCGCCAACCAATATCACTACGAGAAAGCTCAGAATAAAAAACTGTGCGGGGTGCAGAAAGGTACGATTGAGATTGAAGTTATGATCAGAGAGTTCGCGGATAAAGGTGACGAACACGGCTATTTTGATTGCAACAAATCCATCAACCGCAGCGGACAATCCCGAGCGCACTAGGTCTGTGAAATGCGCGGTTAATAGAATGATAATTGCGATGCTGGTCAATGTGTCAAAGACAGCAACTTTATTGAAGGTTAGCGGTTTTTTTGTGTAGATATAGCGACCAGCAGTCACTATAAAACTTAAAAATATAATCACCAGATAAAAAATATGGAACACTTGCTGTAGCCACGTCGGTAGTGTGAAACCACTATCGAATAGAGCAATAGCTACTCCGATGACACTAATGAGAATCGTAAAATTGTTCAATAAGCGATAACGTGTGGCTGCATTCATAGCCTGAGTCCATGACAACAATAACCACGATACTTATACTCCTTTTTCATCGTATCTACAAAAAGTGATTTAAGTTAATCGTAACCAATTATTGAACCATAGCAGGTACTGATAATCAAAGCAGGTGAAAGAATGCTCGCAAGCACATAGAGGCTTTAATAGCTCTGTCGCTGAATACGCATTTATTTAATTTTATTTCCTGTTACGGTCGTGCCATTTTCACCCCACCCCATGTCACTAGAGCTACGCCAATGGCTATTAATGTAGCCCCTAAGAATAAGCCTTCTGGTGGCTGCTCTCCTTGCAGAAATATAGCGACAGGTACACCGACAATGGCCCCTACCGAGCCTAACAAACTTAATAGCACTGGCCCGCCTGTTTTTTGCAGCAGAAATAACAACAAAAACTGACCAGCAAACACACAAGATTGGACAGCGATTAAACCTAGTGGCAACAGCCCTTCTCGTGGTATATCGATAGAAAAATCAGACATCATACTGAATAAGCCTAGCAGGAATGCCGCCGCAATCAGCATACCTGGAGCAAGTGCGCTAGGAGATGCCTTATCAGGCCAGCGTAGCGTGCGATATATATTGCCAATGGCGAGTAAGACAGGGCCACAAAGCGCTATTAATATCCAAAAAATACTGGCATCTGGTGCAGAGAATTTATACACAGCCAATACTCCAGCCCCAATCAGTGCGGTAGCCACGCCAGTAGCACGAATGATGTTGAATTTTTCTATGCGTAGAGCCAGTGCCCCGAGGTAGGTAAGAAGTGGTGGTAGCGAGATAGTCAGCGCAACGAAACCTGCCCCGACATGAGGGATAGCAGAAAACAGCAGTAAATTGGACCCTGCAACGCTGACCAGTGCAGCGATAAAATAGTACTCAAAGCTACGCTTGCTAAACGGCGGTGGCTCATGCCTTACTAGTGCAACAATTGATAAAATGAAGGCCGCACCAGTGATCGACCAAAACAAAAACCCTAATGGCGTAAGGCCAATGTCGCCTGCATATTTCGCCAAATTGGTTGAGATACCGGTGAGTGCACCGCCAGTCAACAAGCAAGCGAAAGGAATCAGCCATGTGTTTCTATTGCGAGATATTTGCTGTTCCGTAGGCTCACTCATCAACGATCCTATAAGCTTTGTACCGCTTTGCTTGCCGCGTCGATAGCCCCAGCGACATAGCCAGGGAACGCCTCTGACCACTCACTACCGCAACCTGTTAGACAATCCTGCCACTCGCCTGTCTTTGGTTTTGATGGCGGGGCTACAGCATGCTGCCCTGAGCCACTCGCATCGGCAGCTGTCGCGGTAAATACATCTTGAGACCAGTCTTTGATATATTCAGCCTTTGGTTTGTCTGCTTGTACACCAAATAGACGTACCATCTGCGCTCGGCAATGTGCTTTTAGCGCCATCTCTGAAACGTTTTGGCGTACCTTAACGGGAACACCAAAGAAACCAAACACAGCGCCTTCGCCTTCCACTAGTGAGGCATCGTGAATCTCAGTAAGCGGCCCTATCGCACTTCGTGCTGCACCCGAGAGACCGTTATCTCGCCAAAAGGGCGAATCATAGACTGCCACATACTTGGCATGTGGTGCCATCCAAGTGTCGGTCTCTTGCCACTCTATCGCTAAATCTTGCGGTAAAGCAGGTTCAAATACGATATTACTAACAGCCAACCGCGGTGGTAGCGCAAGTAATACATGCTGCGCTTGATAAGTGATTATTTGACCAGCGTTGATATGTTCAGAATCATATTCGCTGTCTATTTTAATATGCTGACCAGTCTTGGTTAAGCGTCTTACTGTCTGTCCTGTTACGATACGCTTGGCATCCAAGCGAGCGTATAAAGCATCAGTTAGCGCCGTCAGTCCACCCACGAGGCGCATAGATGGTGGCGAACTCTGATAACCTTGCGCACGAATAGGCAACTCACTAGCACCACGTTCTACCATCATATCGCCTTCTTCGAACTGAGCGAAACGTGGTAAACCTAATGCTTCGATAAGACTGCTCAGCTGCGGCTGATACTCTGGCCAAAACCACGACGGCCCTAAATCAAAGCCATCGTTTGATTTTTCATGATCGCCACTTTGACTGCTAGCATTCTGAGCTACTGATGATTTGGCAACAGTGATACGTCCGCCCAATCTATCACGAGCCTCTATCAATATATAGTCGATACCTTTTTGTTCTAACAAAAAGGCGGCATACAATCCGCTTAATCCGCCACCGACTATCACCACTGGTACGTTTTGCATATCAAATACGTCCTATCTCATCAAGTACATTTAATCAGGACTACTCGATCAAAATTGTTCGAGTGAAACTACTCACCCAACAACTTAGTCAGCATCTCATCTATCTCAACTTTAAACTCTTTATCTTCAATCTTATTTGCCGTGATTTTGGCATTTTGTAGACTTTGAATAGCCGCTTCTTTGTTACCTGTCTCAAGCTGTAACACCGCCATAGAAAAAGCAATCGACGACAGATGATCCTTTGAATTGATCGCCGTGGCTTTGGCCAGTGCTTTGTCATAAATGACCAGTGCTTCGTCCAAATCTTCTGTAAAGTCAGCAAGCGTTTCCCACTGCTCTGGATGATCTTTGTCTGTGTTTTCGTTATCCGTACAGACGGCTTTTAACTCAGCATAAAACGCATCAAATTTTTCTTGATTACCGATACGGTCAGCCTCTAGTAATTCTTCTGCCAATTTATAAATAGATTTATATATTTTGGTATTAATCATTGCTTACAACCTTTTATTGACTTGGGGTATAGATTATTTGGTTAGGATTATAACGTAATTCTAGGGCGTGTCCTCATTTTAAAAATGGTGATAAAAATGAGATGAATTGCAGTCAAACAAGGAAAATAGCGCAGGTCATATCGGGATATTAACCAGCTATTTAACGATGTTTGGCAAAATTTAGCCATTTTTAGCCCGTTTAGATATGATCAATTGAATTGAGGACACGCCCTACACTAGCGGCTCAGATGATTGCTGCAGAAAAGGACACAATATTTATATGGCTGTTATTAGCATTGCTATGAATCTTATTAAGGTTGCTATTCAGGTTACAACTCTCGCCAGTGTAACCAAAGCCGCGTATCTAGCTCAAACTGGTGATATTCAGGCTCCATATGGCAGCATAATTGATAAAACGCTTTGTTATGCTCATGCTCTTTAAAATGTGCCAACTCATGCACGACGATCATGCGCAAAAACTCAGGCGGCGCTTCTTGAAACAAGCTGGCCACCGTGATGCTGTTGTGCGATTTGAGCTTGCTGCCTTGTATACGAGACTGGGTGGTATGAATACCTAGCGCATGTTTGAGAACTTTTAACTTGCTGCTATAGCTGACATTCGATAGCTGTCCCACTTTGCGCATATACTGGTTTTTAATATCATTGATATACTGATAAAGAGCCTTATCACTTTTTATTTGGTGCTGAGTGGGATACTTTTTTTCTAGATAGGCGCCCAAGTTACCATCGCTAATGAGTAGCGCGGCTTGGGTTTGAACTTGCTCAGAATAATGAGCGATGTATTTTAATTTGGTCACGAACCTATCCTTTACTGATGCGTTACCACGTATCGACGCGGTCTAAATGAATTTTACCTTATATTGGTGCGCTTTATTAGAGCGTGTCATCATTTAGGTTGTGAGGCATAAACAAACCCCATAAGCTGAATTCAACTTATGGGGTTATTTTTTACGATATATTTACTTAAATATTCAGAACGTGTTGATAAATCAATTAACGCTCTAAGTGTAGATACTGTAAATGACGCTCGTATTGATTTAGGATATCAACCAATACTTGCTCTTTGGAATAGCCAACCAAGTCATACTCTTGCGAGCCTTCGCTTAAGAACACTTCTGCACGATAATAGTACTCTGCATTCTTAGTTGAGGTGCTCAATGTAAAGTTAGGACGTTCCGCTTTAATCAAGTTAACTTCATAAATAAAGTCATCTTCATCGCCATGTCCAACTCGCAATTTTAGACCATCTATTTGACCGCTACTCTCATCCATGCCTTCGTCTATATCTTGTCCGATATGTGCAGGGTTACGGATATCCAAAGATGTTTTTAGACCGCCTGCCGCAAACTCTTTTTCAACTTCCGTCATGGCAGGTCTGACCACATTTTGTAAGAACTGTTCCACTTGTGCATGTTTAGGGAAACTGACAATACGTTGCAAGCGTGCTTTCCAGCTCTTACCGCTATCTAGCACATTAGCTGTACCAATCGTACTGGCCTTACGTTTATTGCCTTCTTCTTTTAATGACCTCCACATCGATACCATATAGAGCACGAGAATGAGCGAGAATGGCAAGCCTGCAATGACAGATACTGACTGTAATGAGGCGAAACCACCGGCAAATAATAGTCCTAAAGTGATAAAACCTGTTGCCGCTGCCCAAAACAAGCGCAACCAAACAGGGGCATCTGTGTCATTGGTCATGCCTCTTGAGCTCAAGTTCGCTAATACTAACGCGCCTGAATCCGCTGAGGTCACAAAAAAGATAAGGCCAATAATCACACCAGCGAATGATAAAATATCGCTGTAAGGAAAGTGCTCAAACAGAGCAAACATACCCATCGCTGCATCATTAACAGCGATTTCGCCAAGCTCAGTGGCACCATTGGCAACCAAGTCTATCGCTGAATTACCAAAGATAGAGAACCAAGCAAAGATGAAACCGAGCGGGATAAACATCACGCCAAAGACAAACTCACGCAAGGTACGACCACGACTAATACGTGCGATAAATAATCCTACAAACGGTGCCCAAGCGACCCACCATGCCCAGAAAAATATCGTCCAACCTGACTTCCAATCAGCACCAGCTTGACCGTCATAAGCATAAACATCAAAGGTTTTGAAAATAATGGTTTGGAAATACTGTCCAATATTTTGAGTAAAGGTATTGAGCAAATAGACCGTATTACCCATTACTAATATCGCAATCAATAGCAATATCGACGATAGCATGTTGAATTCAGAGAGACGGCGTACGCCTTTCTCAACACCTGTCATCGCAGAGACAGCTGCCGCCGCAACAACACAGACGATAATAATTGTCTGAACCGTTTTGCTAGACTCGATACCGAAGACATGGGTCAGTCCAGCATTGGCCTGCAATACCCCAATACCTAAACTGGTGGCGATACCCATCAAGGTACAAACAACACCAAAGGTATCAATACCATCACCAAGCCAGCCTTTGATGAGTCGTTCACCAAAGATAGGCGTCAACGGCGAACGTAGCGCCAATGGCATGTTTTTACGATAAGCAAAGTATGCCAATGCCATACCGATCAAGGCATAGATACCCCAGCCATGTAGCCCCCAATGTAAAAAGGTCTGCGCAAGTGCTTCGCGCATGGCCTCGGCACTGGCAGGTTCTAAACCAGTATGCGGTGTCAAATAATGCATCAAAGGCTCAGAGGCACCAAAGAACAATAAATCAATACCGATACCAGCGGAGAACAGCATCGCCGCCCATGCTAGGAAAGGAAACTGTGCTTTTTCGTGGTCTTGCCCAAGCTTGATATCACCGTACTTGGAGAAACCAACAAACAAGGAAAATATACTGTAAGCGGCAACCACCAGCATGTAATACCAGCCAAAGCTCTCTGATATCCATGACATACTCGAACTTAACAATGTCTCACTATAAGTTGGAAACGCAATCGTCCAAATTATCAATAAAATAGAAATAATAGCTGAGCCTAAAAAAACCGTCTTATTTAGAGTCAGGGGTTTTGCCGCATCCTTTGATGGCGAGCTGTACATAAAAGACCTCAATAGGTAAATTAAACAGGGTCTGATATTGCTTTGTCCGTCATAATCTTATGACTATCAGTCATAAGATTATGACGGACAAAGCAGTACCAATAAATAAAGATTTGCTACTTAAGTAATGATCATTTCAGTAATTGCTACTTCAATAATTAGCACTTAAGCAACAAGGTAAGTGATTAAAAAACCAATCTTAATCGTATTCATTTTCTAAAACAGTAGAGGGGATAAAAAAGACCTTTATCAAAAGGCCTTCTTATCAACATTATTCATAAACACTATAGTCATTTCACTATAAAAGTATTACTGCGTTAACCTCGCTTGAAGTATTTAATATACATCTACACTCGGCTGCCTTGTACTGCTTTTGAATTAAATCGACTATATATCATATATCTAGACAGTTGTTTATTAATATTTAATTTAAACAGAACCATAAGCACGCATCGGCTCAGCTCTCAATAGTGCACCATTAGCAGTAAAATAATCTACCGTCGAACGTGGTAGCTGCACACCGCGCATCTTATCGGCAATTTTTTCTGCCAACATAATCGTGGTCGCGTTGAGATTACCACTGATGATGTTGGGCATGATAGAGGCATCAACGACTCGCAAACCATCGATACCATGTACCAGACCTTCGCCATTGACGACCGAATCATTGTCTTCGCCCATCGCACAGGTACAAGATGGATGATAAGCCGTCTCGCTGTGGTTACGGACATACTCATCCAACTGCGCGTCGGTCACTAGATCATCGGTTGGTGCAATCGAGCGACCACGATAAGGGTCAAGCGCTGGCTGATGCATAATCTCACGAGTGATACGCATGGCAGCACGGAACTCTTGCCAGTCTTGATCATGAGACATATAGTTAAACAAGATACTTGGATGAGCGCTTGGATCTTTCGATGTCAGCTTGACACGGCCACGACTTGGCGAGCGTAATGAGCCCACGTGCGCTTGGAAGCTATGCGATTTAACCGCACTACGACCATCATAACGTACCGCGAGTGGTAAAAAATGGTACTGAATATTAGGATGGGTGAATTTTTCATCGGTACGAATAAAACCACCACCTTCGAACTGATTTGACGCGCCCAGACCCGTACCATTGAATAACCACTCTGCACCGATGGCGGGCTTGTTCCACCATTTATTGGCAGGTGCAATCGACACTGGCAGCTTACATTCATACTGCATGTACAGCTCTAAATGATCTTGTAGGTTATTACCCACACCCGGCAAATCCAGAATCTCATTGACACCTAAATCTTTTAGCCATTGACCGGGGCCAATACCAGAACGCTGCAATAATTGTGGCGAAGCAATCGCACCAGATGAGACAATCACCTCACGAGAGGCATGAAAGTTCTTGGTTTGACCTTGATGCTCGACTTTGACACCGATAGCGCGTTTGCCATCAAACAAGATCACATCGGTTAGCGCACCCGTCAAAATCGTGATATTACTGCGTGGCTTAGCACGGTCAAGATAACCACGAGCCGTTGAAGCGCGGCGACCATTAGGCGTCACGAAACGATCCATTGGCCCAAAACCTTCTTGCTGATAGCCATTTAAATCGTCGGTACTTGGATAGCCAGCTTGCACGCCTGCTTCAATCATTGCTTGAAACAGTGGGTTGACCCCAGGTTTTGAAGTGGTCATCTCAACAGGGCCACCTACACCGTGATAGTCATTCTCGCCAGCATCACGGTTTTCTAACTTTTTAAAATAAGGCAGGCAATCCAGATACGTCCAATCTTCTAGGCCTTTAATCTTAGACCAATCATCAAAATCTAGTGCGTTACCACGGATATAACACATACCGTTAATCAGTGACGAGCCGCCAAGTCCTTTACCGCGACCGCAGTCCATGACGCGATTATTCATATTCGGTTCAGGATCTGTCTTGTAGCCCCAGTTATAGGTTGTTCCTTGCAACGGCATGGCGAGCGCTGCTGGCATCTGCGTACGAAAATCTAAGCGATGGTCTGGACGACCCGCTTCTAGTAGCAGCACCTTAATGTTGGCATCTTCGGTCAAACGCGTGGCCAGCACATTGCCTGCTGATCCTGCGCCAACGATGATGTAGTCATACTCAGGTGTGGTTGATGTCATAAAACGCTCCATAATATTGAAAAATAAATCATTTACTATCAGTAAAGTCGAATAAAAAACAAATTATCTCTACTGAACTACTTTACTGATTAAAAAACTGATCAAAAACTTTCTCAATAAAAGTAATTAAAAGACAGATTCAAACGCACCCAACTCTACTTGGATAGATTTGGTCTGAGTATAATGCTCAAGGGCTTCAATGCCATTTTCTCGGCCAACACCTGAATGCTTGTAACCGCCGACTGGCATTTGAGCGGCTGACTCGCCCCATGTATTTAACCAGCAGATACCTGCTTCAATTTGAGCGATGACTCGATGTGCTCGGGTCAAGTCATCAGTCACGACGCCAGCTGCCAATCCATATTCGGTATCATTGGCACGGCGAATAACTTCTTCTTCAGTCTCATAAGTCAATATCGACATTACTGGGCCAAATATTTCCTCACGGACGATAGTCATTTCATCAGTACAGTCAGTGAATACAGTCGGGGCAACGAATGCGCCATTTGCCAATTCGCCTGTTGTCACACGGTCACCACCTGTTAGCAGTCGTGCACCACTGGCTTTACCTTGCTCAATATAGCCAAGTACTCTTTCCATATGCGGGAAGCTGACTAGTGGGCCCATGTTGATGTTTTCATCCATTGGATCACCCAACTTAATACGCTCAACACGCGTTGAAATAGCCTGCTCAAACTTAGCTTGCATCGCTTTAGGAATAAACACACGCGTGCCATTGGTACATACCTGACCACTGCTATAGAAGTTCGCCATCATCGCGATGTCCGCAGCCGTATCGATGTCTGCATCATCAAAGATGATCAATGGCGATTTACCACCCAGCTCTAATGTCACGTCTTTAAGAGATGAGCTTGCCGCACTCGACATGACTTTTTTACCCGTTGGTACGCCACCGGTAAACGAGACTTTAGCGATATCAGGATGCTGAGTTAATGCCTCACCCACTTTATAATTGCCTTGCACGACGTTGAATACGCCATCTGGTAAACCTGCTTCTGTCAAAATTTCTGCCAGTTTCAATGCCGTTAACGGTGTCACTTCTGACGGCTTAAAGATCATCGCGTTACCAGCAGCTAGTGCTGGTGCTGCCTTCCACATCGCGATTTGAATTGGATAGTTCCATGCACCAATACCAGCAACCACGCCAAGTGGTTCACGGCGAGTATAAACAAAGCTGGTATCACGTAGTGGAATCTGACGACCTTCTATCATTGGTGCAAGACCCGCATAATACTCAACGACATCAGCACCCGTAACGATATCGACATACTTGGTTTCAGAATACGCTTTACCTGTGTCTTTGGTTTCAAGCAATGCCAGTACATCGTTGCGTTCGCGCAGTATGGCTACTGCATTTAATAGAATGCGACCACGCTCAACTGATGTCATCGCCGCCCAAACTTTTTGACCTTTTTGTGCTGCTTTCACAGCCTCGTCGATTTGCTCATTGGTCGTTTGTTGAACGGTAGCCAACAACTCACCTGTCGCTGGGTTGATGTCTTCAAAAGTAGCCAAAGACTCATCGACAGCCAGATAACGACCATTGATATAAGCGGTTTGTATTTGTTCTAAGTCGATAATGTCTGTTAAGTTATTTGAGTTTGTATGAGTAGCTGTCATGGAGTGCTCCTTACGACGACTGGTACAAGCGCTATAAAATCACGCCTACCGAATAATTTCGTCATGGTTTCAGTTTTAAAAATAAAAGTTGCATCGTTGTATGATGACAAGTCGTTATGTGATTAAAAGTCGTTATGTGATTAAAAGTCGTTATGTGATTAAAAGTCGTTACGTGATTAAAAATCGTTACGTGATTAAAAATCGTTACGTGATTAAAAATCGTTACGTGATTAAAAATCGTTATGTGATTATCAATTGTTCTTTAATAAATTTTTGGGTGCGGCACTTTAATTAACGTGCTACATCATGCTTATGAATCAAAGCCACGTTGCGTCATTTTTATTAGACGCTCACGTAGCGATTTCTTATCCGAGATATTGATACCTGAAAAATCAGAAAGCCAAATCCCATCAGCGACTAAACGCACCATACATAGTGTCTCAGTATTATCGGTTGCTTCATGCTTCTTCAATTGCTCATTTGACCACTTGGCCCACAATTCACGCAGCTCACTATCACCTAGCATCAATACGTATAGCGTCGCTTGACTGTCAAATTCTTCCTGCCCTTTCTCGCCTAGACTGATCGTGGCATCTATATAAGCACGGGTAAAAGAGCCATAGCGCACTGGATCTTTCGCCATTGCGCTATCCACCTCTGCCTCAAACTTCGCCATCGCATCATGAAATACTTCAAGAATGAGCGCGTTTTTAGTGGCGAAATGATGCATGATGCCGCCTTTGGTCACCCCAACTGCATCTGCCACGGCTTGGAAAGTGACTTTCGACAACCCTTGCTCTAGCGTTATTCGTGCGGCCTGATCGAGCAGCGCGCGACGAATAACTTCTGGTTGTTTTTTACGTTTATGAGCGTTTTCAATTTCCATATCAGTGCACCACAGAATTAGAGAGTAAATTCATCACCATCACACCGCCTACAATCATAGAAATACCAACCACTGCCGCTGTATCAAGGCTTTGCTTAAAAAACACCAAGCCAACAAGCGAGGTTAGTACGATTCCGAGTCCGCCCCACAGCGCGTAGGCAATACCAAGCGGTATGGTCTTCAGGGTCTGCGTCAACAAGTAAAATGAGATGACATAAAGCAAACCCATAATGAGCGTCGGTACCAAACGCGTGAACTGCTCTGACTTCATCAAAAAAGTAGTGCCGATCACTTCACAAATGATGGCAATGGCCAAATAACCATAAGCAATAGTGGTAGGACTCATATTTAACATACCTTTTTCGAATCAAGCATATTTCTCGATTCAATATCAATTGGTCATAATAAATTGTTTGAGCATGTATTAAAGATACCGTACGGTCGGTATTCTATAGACATATTCTAGCAATGTGAAGGGCTAACTCATAAGTTTTTTGTTTCAAGTGATGTATGTATTGCGTTAATATTCAAAAAGATAGGCGAGTTGTCTAATCAAATATAGGCTTGAAACCTAAGCGCAAAGACGGATGCAAGGTTACTTCGACTACTATTAGAACCACCTTTCTCTTTGGTCAAGGCACTTAATAAAATTATCGATGACCGAGCCAATAAATAACAACTTGAGACTCACCTATCTACCAGAACTGCCCATTTAACAGGCGATAACGAGCTATTTTGAATTAATTACAACAATATTGATAATTAATGGCGTAATAAGGTTGACAGCCTATGATGACTTGGCTAAAATACGCCCCACATAACGCAAACAAGATAAGCAATTGTTCTTATATAATGCTTACTAAACTTACTGTTATGACAACTTATTCTCCAATAGCTCAGTTGGTAGAGCAACGGACTGTTAATCCGTGTGTCCCTGGTTCGAGCCCAGGTTGGAGAGCCATATACTGAAAACCTTCATCATTACTTGATGAAGGTTTTTTTATGGTCGCCATTTATATATGTGATGGTCATAATATTCGCATGGCTACTGTGTTCTTTTGTGCATTTTTGTTGTATGGTAAGTGAAGTATTGATTGGGTTAATTTTTGTCTGAGCGCTTTACTCCTACTCACTAAAAGTAATGGTTTATTATGATACCTGTACGTGTAAAAAATAGATTTTCTGATCATCCACAAAAAATCATGCGTCCAGTCAGCATTCGCCTGTCTGAAGAAATGATTTCGCTACTAGAAGCGACTTCGTCGGATTTAGGTTTCAAACGTATTCAAGGTCTTATCCGCCTATATATTCGTCAGGGTCTTGATCGTGATCATCAGGATTATACGTTAGCCCATGATGAAGTTTTTATCGAAACACTACGTAAGCGCGGTGTTAGCCAGCATATTATTGATGAAGCTATTGTTGTGACGCATAATAATAATATTACGCACTCATTATCTGAGCTACAAGAAAATGATCAAGCTAATGACCAAACTAATAACTAGCCAGCTACATTAAAAGCAACATGCCAATGGGTATTGAATAATAACAACCATTCAAAACCACTATTAATCGTCAGCTTTGACGGCTTTTAATAAAAAAAGACTGAGTCCGCCTAATCGCACTCGGTCTTTTTTTATGAGCATCGTAAACATATCCTTTGCTAGTCCTTACATCATCCGCTTTGACTAACACTCTTCCTACCCCTTTCTGCTGTCACAAACATAAGAACATATCTGTTTTATTTCCATACTCTCTTTAGCGATAATTAAACACAAGCAATCTTCAAACGAGGTATATTAATAAAAAGACCACTATAGTCGGTTCAATATAATGTCGATATCAAAAAACCAAGCGAAGATGACGATGTAGCAGATTTATATAAACGTGACTATATTATCGCTCTTTATTTTTCATAGGGATTTACAAGGAGGTGTACGATGATGGGTTTATATCAGCGTGTAGACAAAGCGTTGTTACTAGCGGTTGCTTTGGCAGTGCTGCCAGTCGTTTCTGCGTGCTCACAGCCACAAACCGATCCAAACAAAAAAACAATACCGACCAACTCTGACCAGTGGCAAAAAAAGCTCGGTACTACCTTTGAGCAGCTACCCAAGGCTGATCAGCAAGTCCTTAGCCGCTATATGTTGCGAATGAAGCTCAGCGGCGCTTATGAGTCAGGCGCGATGCCACGTACCACTATCAAACAGGCTCTCATACAGCAGCGTGAATACGAGCGCTTACATCCAAACAATCCTACGGGTAAGAAAAGCCCTATCGTCAAGGGTCAGCAAGCAGCAACCGCTAATGCACAGAATTACCCTATCGCCCTACTGCCAGTCAAGACCAGCGACGACGATAGCCTAAACCAAGTAAAACTACAGTTCATGCTATCAAACCACGGTCAGGTCGCTATTCAAAGCTTTAAAGGGACGCTAATCATGCAAGATGCGAAGCTGACGAAAGGCAAAAGATTCAATGTGCCCTCGACACAGTTTGCTCCGCCCATTCAACCCGAGCAGTCTGGCAAAATCATCATCGAGAGTAGCATAGAAGACATCAACGTTATGCGTGCCATAAAAAACACCAAGGACTTGACCATCATGATTAGCGAAGGTGTTTTAAAGTTAGAGGACGGACAAACCGTGGAGTTTGATGAGTCGCTAATGAAATAAAGGATGTCGTTGCAAGTGAGCATAATCGTGATTACACGGCAAATGGGTAACCAATTTCGCTACAGCATTGAGGATAGGCAAGGCAATTATGATAATATTGCGACGAGCGATCAAGATAAAAAACCCGCTACTCGTTAGCGGGTTTTTTTATTGCGTATCATTTTTAAATTGTACTCTCGGTATGTGCAATAATACTAGGGCGTGTCCTCATTTTAAAAATGGTGATAAAAATGAGATAAATCGCAGTCAAACAAGGAAAATAGCTGACTAATATCGAGATATTAGTCAGCTATTTGACGCCATTTGGCAAGATTTAGCCATTTTTAACCCATTTAGATAACTATCAATTGAATTGAGGACACGCCCTAGTCAAATGTTAGGGGATTCTTATGCAAGAATTACTACAGTTGCCACTGCAAATACAAGCCACATTAGTGGCAGGTTATTGGGGCTATATTGTACTAAAGCGCGACTATAGAAATACTGAAAAGCTTACTGATGTTTGGATGTTGGTATTACTCTTAGGTTTGCCAACGGCGCTTACCATACAACTGTGTGACTCAAACTGGGCTTATTTAGCAGTACTATCTGGACCGATTATTGCTTTTATTTGGGTAAAATTTGCCGAAGCTGGCTGGACGGATTTTTTGCATCGTAGCAAAGTTAGTCATACAATCAGTTCAGGTGATGTATGGAAAACATTGTCTTCTTATAAAGGCATAGAGGCAACTCTAATAAAGGTAATCCACAAAGACGGTAAACAGTATATATGCAATCATACTAGTGATTTTTATGGAGACGTATTCGCACCTTTCATCATGGACGATGACGGTATAGCTTTTTATGTTACACATACTAAAAGCATAGGCGGTACAGAGTGGCTAGAGGTTACTGACGTTAAGCGTGGTCCTGAGTATGGAAATATGATTACTTATTTCCCTCGTGCTGATGTACACCTTCTAGAATTAAGATATATACGAGATGCAAAAAAGGAAATATCAAAAGGACTTATTTGTTTGGGTTGTGGTCTGGCAGTGGCGGTGGCGGCCTGTTTGATGTGGTACTTTGACCTACTGTAGTGTCAGCTCTAGGCTTGCCAATGGAACCACCTTGGTCTGACTTTATTTTACGACCTACATCTGAATTGCCACTATTTGGATTGCTCATATTTTTACCCTACTAGTTTTAAAAAATTTATTTATTTGGGTTGTGATCTGGTGTTGGTGGTGCTGGTCTATTTGTGGTTGGGCTTTGCCCTATTGCAGCATCACCTATAGAAACGCGAATTTTACCGCCTTGGTCTGACTCGACACCAGGTCCTATTCTACCTTCTGAATTTGTACCACTATTTTTTGGATCGCTCATACTTGCTTCCTTATAGTTTAATGAACAAGATGCCGATAACTGGAGCTTATAAGCTGTTTTTAATTTATGCCATACCACAATGAATGTAAAGCCTTAACTTAAGCCTACCACCTAATACATAAGAACCCGCTATCACGCATCTGATAGCGGGTTCTTTGTGTTTAGAATCAAAGTTTAAAAGATTTGTGCTCATAACTCTAAACACTGCATTTTAGATATAATAATAAACATCTATTGAATCATATGGTTATGTGAGGTCTGCTATGGTTGCTCCTAATAAACAATCTCCTCAAAAAAAGAAGATGATACAGCTTGTGCATATCGGAAAAAATAAACTGGGCTGGATGATGGCCTATATCGCAAGATGCTGTATCAAGTGACAGTAGATACCACAGATGACGAAGAAGGTTATGTAGGTTGTAATGGCGACGGTCAGCCGCACAACAAGATGCAGCCATTTAAAACATTAGACTGTTGGAAACAAGTAGCATAAATAGAACGGAGCAGTAGTGCAATACTCAATAATGGTGCGGGCATTCCTAACGTCATTGCATTAATTTTTAGTAGGTTATCTAGTGCAAAATTAATTACAAAAACTTAGTGCAGAATGAGATTCAAATTAGTGCAGAATAAATTCGCAAATTACACAACGTCATTGAGAAAATCATTATAAAAGCATATAAAAAAAGCCCCAATCATTAGTGATTGGGGCTTTTTTCGAATTTGGAGGAGACGGAGAGATTCGAACTCTCGAAGGGCTACGAACCCTTGTCGGTTTTCAAGACCGGTGCATTCAACCACTCTGCCACGTCTCCATAGGTGCATCATTATAACGATATAAAATAAAAATGCAACAAAAAAAGCCGCAATCATTAATAATGATTGCGGCTTTCAAATTTGGAGGAGACGGAGAGATTCGAACTCTCGAAGGGCTACAAACCCTTGTCGGTTTTCAAGACCGGTGCATTCAACCACTCTGCCACGTCTCCATTGGTGGACTATTATAGCGATATAACATGAGAATGCAAGCAATTAATTTAACGAATTTAAATTATTTTGCTGCTATCATTAATTCCGTTTAAAAGAGCGTCAAGGCAACTGAATATAGATGTATAGGTGATACTTCAAGCAAGATTGATGCTGTTACTCTTTTATCAAGGATTGACTATAGGTTTTTTATTAGATGCCAGATGTAGGCACATATCTAGCAACCTATTGGCATAGCCCCACTCATTATCATACCAAGCAAAAACCTTATATTGCTCACCCACTTGCATCAACTGCTGCCCATCGATGATAAGCGACTCTGTCTGATGAATAAAATCACTGGAGACCAATGGCTCCTCGGTATAAGCCATAATATCAATTAAGCCACCTTGACTAGCCGATTTCAGCACGTCACGAATATCATCGACACTCACATTAGGCGCATCAAACACAAAAGTCACATCAATGGCGGCAACATCGATAGTTGGTACACGTATTGAGTGCCCATTTATTTTGCCTATCATCGCTGGTAGCACCCGCTCTGTCGCAGCGATACTGCTAGAAGTGGTCGGGATAATATTATAACCAGAAGCCCGCGCGCGTCTCGGATCTCGATGCGCCTGATCGAGTACCGTTTGGTCGGCCGTGACTGCGTGAATCTCCGTCATCATGGCTGATTTAACACCAAATGCGGTATCGAGGGTCGCAATCAAGGGTACCAATGCTTGCGTGGTACAAGAAACACTTGAGATAATCGGCAGCTCACGCGTTAACTCATCCGTGTTGACGCCCATAACGATACAGGCATCTACATCATCAAAAGGTGCCGCGCCAATAATCACTTGCTGAGCGCCAGCCGCTCTATGCAGCTGAGATTGCTCATAAGAGCGGAAATGACCTGTACATTCTAGTACCACATCGATACCCAGCGCCTCCCAAGGTAGGTTTTTCGGGTCTGCCTCCGACAGCATATTAATACAGTAGGTTAGATTGCTCTTCGTCAGACAGAGCTGAGTCTTGCTGGTATCGTCGGCACCACTCTCTACAATCTCGGCACTAACGCCCAGTCGGCTCAAACGCCCATGTGTACTATCAAACTTCAATAAATGCAGCAAGATATCCGCTGGCGCTAAATCATTAATCGCCACCACATGAATCGCCCGACCTAACACTTCAAAGCGCTCTAACAATGCACGCAACACATTGCGCCCTATACGTCCAAAACCATTAATAGCTACTCTCAGTGGCTGTGTGTGCTCACCAGTGGCATAAAGCGCTGCTGCTACAGGGTCAGATGTTAATTGATAGGTGGTGCTAGAAAAATCAGGCATAACAAGTTATCGCTATAAAGAGAGATATAAAATTGAGCACTGCAATTTCAGCACTACAATGGAACAAAAACCATGCGCTTTAATGGTTTTAACAACAGGTTGGATATTAGGGCACGTTGCCCATTCACAAGTAGGCACACAAGTAGTCACACAAGTAGTCACACAATTAGGCACTGCTGATTGCCATAGTCGAGTGCCCAACAAGCGCTAAGGTGTTATAAAGATAAGTGCCAATCGAATGGTATTGTAGTCAATGCTTTGCTTCAGATGGTCAAATATCGGACGTAGCTTAATACTACCATCATCATTAAAATCGTTTGGGTTATTGGCAACTTTAATCACTACATAGGCATTACCAACGGCAGTCATCACCTCATCTTCTGGACGCAGATGATCACAAGCCAAACTTGGGTCTTGAGATTTTAACTCGCCGATATGGCGCATGATGGTGGACTGTGACAGCTGACGGGCTTGAGAGATTTCTGCAATAGACAAGCTCTCTTCTAATAATATTCTGGTCGCTAGCAATGTACTGTCCGACTTATCAGACACCTGATTGCCCATTTTTTGCTTTTTATCTAGCTGCGCCTGCTGTTGCTCGCGGCGCTTCTTTTGTAGATTGGCATAGCCATCAATCACTGACTTACTCAGTGTGCCGCCTGATTTTAAAACGAACTTCTCATGTGCCTGCGTCATACTCTCTTCATCGAGCATGGCATAGTTGGCATCAGCTTCTTCAGATAGCACTAAAAAGCGCTTGTCTGCACCACGAGCTAATGGATCTAGCTGCAGGCTCATGTCGTTCATGCCTAGCAATTGTAACCCTGCTAGCGACTTGAGCCTTGATAATGCTACATAGCCTTGTCCTAATTCAAAGGTACGCGACAAATCTATCTCAGCAGCGTCCAGTGTCATACCTTGTGACTTGTGAATAGTAATTGCCCATGCCAGACAAAGCGGCACTTGCTCATAGCTCGCTAGCACCTCACCTGTTTCATCTTCGATGATCCACTCTTCGGGCTCAGCGATAACTTCACGCCCTGAGTTAAGCCTAACCACTGGCATTTTCTGTGTCGTTGGTTTTTTAGCTTTTGGTTTTTCTTTGTCTTTTTTGGTTTTACTCTTTGTACTTTTGGCAGACGCTTCATCACTGTCGACATCGACATCGACATCTTCAATCAAAGCCTCACTGGTATCTTTGCTATCGTCGATTTTCACCGCAGCAAAACCTATCAGCTCACCCATCGTACCGTTAGAGACACCAAGCTCGGTGTTGTTTTTGATAAACATCACCTTTGAGCCAACTT
Source organism: Psychrobacter sp. SCQQ22 (assembly GCF_015864605.1). NCBI lineage: Bacteria > Pseudomonadati > Pseudomonadota > Gammaproteobacteria > Moraxellales > Moraxellaceae > Psychrobacter > Psychrobacter sp. SCQQ22. Next base: position 286,029 of record NZ_JADYWZ010000003.1, on the reverse strand, counting down.
TGAGCACTAAATCATCTTGAGTACGTACTGTCTTTTTGAGTGTCTCAACCAGCTTACTATCACCCGTAGACATTGCCTCAAAGCGCATCATCTCACCAGATAATGCGGCCAATTCTTTATCATTGATTTTATTGACGTTGAGATTATGCGTATACAGACGGGTACGCTTGATATCGACGTTTTGGTCAAAGGTAGCTTCTAGCGCAGCAATCGCATCAAAAGTGACTTCTTGACGGCGAATTTGGTTCAAAATATCGTCCAAATCAAGACCACCGTTGGCCGCCTCGCTCACTTGTCGATGCTGCTCAGACAAGTAGCAAATATGGAACTTGGCATCAAGCCACGCCTCAGACATAAAAGCAAACTTCTCACGGTTGCTTTCGCCCTTACTACCAATTGGCGGTAACTGAAAAAAGTCCCCTGCCACCACGACCTGAATACCGCCAAATGCTTTGTCGTTTTTGCGAATATGTTTGAGTACCTGACTCACCAAATTAATCTGCTTGGCATGCAGCATCGATATCTCATCAATGATGAGTACTGCCGTGTCCTTTAATCTATCTGCTAAAAACTGTTTGCGTGACAGCGTGGTGAGGTCTCGGTCACTTAGCTCATCTTTGATACCGATACCCGACCAGCTATGAATGGTCGTACCATTCATATGCGTGGCAGCAATTCCCGTACTGGCAGTGACCGCCACTGGCACACGGCGTGCGCGTAGATAATCGATGTATTGATTGAGTGTATAGGTCTTACCTGAACCTGCTGAGCCAGTCAAAAAGACATTTTGACCTGTTTTTAGGATATCAAGAGCAGAAGATTGACGCATATATTCAAACCAACCAATAACTTAGAAGAAAAAGAAAAGAGAGCAGCCATCAGCAATTTTATAAATGCCGTGGCTTAAAATATTGGCAATAATTATAACAGCTACATCAGCTTTACGAACCCTTTTAACTGACACATTTTCCATAACTAAATTTCATGAGTCTATTGATTAGTTATTATTAAAAGTGAGTATAACTCTGCTCAAAAGTTGAGTAGTATGAAGTGAGAACTCAACCAGGAAGGTTCGGAGGCGATGAGATAGGCATTTATTTTACACGATGATGTAATAAATAATTGCTTATATATGACTTGCCTCATACATAAAACAACAAGGAGTAGTTAATGTTATATCCCTATCCAAATACAGAAAAAAGCCAAGTCCAATTCCGAGAAAAATATGACAACTTTATCAATGGCGAGTGGGTTGCACCCGTTGATGGTGAATACTTTGACAACACCAGTCCGATAGATGGCAAAGTCATCTGCCAAGTTGCTCGCTCAAAAGAAGCTGATATCGAAAAAGCCCTAGATGCCGCTCACGCTGCCAAAGATGCGTGGGGCAAAACCAGTGTAACCGAACGCGCCAACATCCTCCTCAAAATCGCTGACAAAATGGAAGCCAATCTTGAGTCTATTGCCATTGCTGAATGTTATGAAAACGGCAAACCAGTGCGTGAGACACTTGCAGCAGACATCCCGCTAGCCGTTGATCATTTCCGTTATTTCGCCAGTGCCATTCGCGCTCAAGAAGGCGGCATCAGTCAGATTGATGACGATACCGTTGCCTATCACTTCCATGAGCCACTGGGTGTGGTCGGTCAGATTATCCCTTGGAACTTCCCTATCCTAATGGCTGTCTGGAAGCTGGCACCTGCACTAGCCGCTGGTAACTGTGTCGTTCTTAAACCTGCTGAGCAAACCCCTGCGTCTATTCTCTACATGCTAGAGCTTATCGGTGCCGCTGACCTGTTACCTAAAGGCGTGTTAAATGTCGTCAATGGTTTTGGTGTCGAAGCGGGTAAGCCGTTAGCTTCTAACCCTCGTATTAATAAAGTGGCCTTTACAGGTGAGACCACAACCGGTCGCCTCATCATGCAGTATGCCAGTGAAAACATCATTCCTGTGACCTTGGAGTTGGGCGGTAAGAGTCCAAACATCTTCTTCGCCGATATCATGGACGAAGACGATGACTTCTTAGACAAAGCCGTTGAAGGTCTAGTGATGTTTGCACTCAACCAAGGTGAAGTCTGTACCTGCCCATCGCGTGCACTGGTACATGAGAGTATCTATGATGAGTTTATCAAACGCTGCATCGCTCGTGTTGAAGCCATCAAAATGGGCAATCCATTAGATACGGAGACGATGATTGGGGCACAAGCAAGCTCAGATCAGCTAGAGAAGATTCTGTCTTATCTAGATATCGGTAAGCAAGAAGGCGCTAAAGTATTAGTCGGTGGCGAGAGAGCCACACACGATGGTGATCTTGGTGATGGCTACTATGTGCAGCCGACTATCTTTGAGGGCACAAACGATATGCGGGTGTTCCAAGAGGAAATCTTTGGACCGGTGCTTGCGGTAACGACTTTTAAAGATGACGAAGATGCGATGAGAATTGCCAACGATACGTTATATGGTTTAGGCGCTGGTATTTGGACGCGTAGTGTGCATAAGGCGTATCGCTTCGGACGAGGTATTCAGGCAGGTCGCGTATGGACGAACTGCTATCACATCTATCCGTCGCATTCTGCATTCGGTGGTTATAAGCAATCTGGTATCGGCCGTGAGAACCATTTGATGATGCTGGATCATTATCAGCAAACCAAAAACATGCTGGTGTCTTACGATCCTAAAAAAATGGGGTTCTTTTAAGCCAAAGTTCGAAGCACTTTGTAATCAAGGTTGCAAAGTGTGTTAGGTATATTCACAGATTATTTTTATGCAAAAAATCTAACAAGGCAGAACTATATGAGCAATAAGATGAAAGCCGCCGTATTACATGAGTTTAATCAACCATTACAGATCGAAGAAGTTGATATTCCAACGCCAGGCGCGGGTGAGATTGTGGTTAAAATGCAAGCCTCCGGTGTCTGTCATACCGACTTGCATGCCATTGAAGGCGATTGGCCAGTCAAACCCAGTCCGCCATTTATCCCTGGACATGAAGGCGTTGGTCTGATTACGGCCGTTGGCGCAGGTGTGACCCATGTGAAGGAAGGTGATCGCGTTGGTGTGCCTTGGCTCTACTCTGCTTGTGGTCACTGTACCCATTGTTTAGGCGGCTGGGAAACCTTATGCGAGCGTCAACAAAACGCAGGCTATTCAGTCAATGGCAGCTTTTCAGAATACGTACTGGCCAATGCCAACTACGTCGGTATCATCCCTGAAAGTGTTGACTCGATTGAAATTGCACCCGTTCTATGCGCAGGCGTCACCGTGTACAAAGGTCTTAAAATGACCGACACCAAGCCTGGCGATTGGGTTGTTATTTCTGGTATCGGTGGTCTCGGTCATATGGCGGTACAATACGCCATTGCCATGGGACTCAACGTTGCGGCAGTCGATATCGATGACGAAAAGCTCGCATTTGCCAAAAAACTGGGCGCGACCATTACCGTTAATGCAAAAAACACCGATCCTGGCGAGTATCTAAAAGAAGAAATTGGCGGTGCCCATGGTGTGCTAGTAACAGCCGTATCTGCTATCGCGTTCGATCAAGCGTTAAGCATGGTTCGACGTGGTGGCACGGTGGTCTTTAACGGCTTACCAACCGGTGACTTCCCTGTCTCTATTTTTGATACGGTGCTCAACGGTATTACCATTCGCGGCTCTATCGTCGGTACGCGTCTCGACTTACAAGAGTCGTTGGACATGGCAGCAGCAGGTAAAGTAAAAGCCACTGTTAGCGCTGAGCCGTTGGAAAACATTAACGATATCTTTGAGCGTATGCGTAACGGCAAAATCGAAGGTCGCATTGTGATTGACTACAGTATGTAGTTATAGTTGATTCAGTTTAAAAGAGATAAAAGGCAACCGAGCGCAGATGTATATGTGATACCTCAAGTGAGGTTAACGCTGTAACTCTTTTATAGAGGATTGACTATATTGCTTGTGAGATTTTGATATTGTCTTAATGCTTCACACATTTAATCACAAACCATCAGTCGTATCGTCTTCATTCACATGCTATAAATGATGTGAGTGAAAACGATACGGCTTTTTATATTCTCATCCAGTATGACACTTATACTTAATAAGACGCTCATAGCTAATGAGACGTTTTCTACAATCACATTCTTATGATAAGGAAATCATCATGAAAGTCAAAGCGACAGAGTCCTGCATAGACCTAATCGAACTACTTAAATCCAAGCACGGTGAGCTGATGTTTCATCAGTCTGGTGGCTGCTGTGATGGTAGCTCCCCCATGTGTTATCCGCTAGGTGAGTTTAAGGTAGGCGGCCAAGATGTATTGGTCGGTGAGATTGCTGGTTGTCCATTCTATATGGGCAAAGCGCAGCACAAATTATGGCAAAATACGGATTTGACCATTGATGTGGTTGACGGGCGTGGCGCCAGCTTTTCGCTAGAAATTCCTGAAGGCAAACGTTTTATTGTACGTTCAGAAATTTGCTCAATATAAATGGCTGTTAGAGCGTGCCCTTATTTCTAAGTGGTGATAAATACTGCTAAATATCCTCAAAAAACCTATCAATAGGAGCCTATTGATAGTCTATTTTCTCTATCTACACGCTCTAGTCATTTTTATTTTATTATTCTGGCAAAATAATAGATATTGTAAAGAGTAGCTTACTTTGAAAAGCTCGTTTTGATTAGCATGGATGCTATAAGGAAGATAAAATGGAATTTGATAGAACGTTTGATTACGTCATCGTGGGCGGCGGCTCTGCCGGCTGTGTACTTGCTAGCCGCCTCACCGAAAATCCAGAAATCAGTGTCTGCTTATTAGAGTTTGGCGGCGAAGGCAAAGACCTTGCCATTCGTGTACCTGCCGGACTGATTCTGATGGTACCCGGCAAACCACTAAAGTTAAATAACTGGTGCTTTCACACTACCCCGCAAAAACACTTAAATAACCGACGCGGCTTCCAACCACGTGGGCAATGCTTAGGCGGCTCATCCGCTATCAACGCCATGATTTATACACGTGGCAGTGCGCTAGACTATGAGCGCTGGGTAGAGGAAGGCTGTGATGGTTGGGGATTTGACGATGTTCTGCCCTACTTTATCAAAGCTGAAAACAACGTTCATGGCAGTAGTGAGCTACATGGCGATAGTGGACCGCTGCACGTTAGCGATTTGCTCAGTCCACGCGATATCTCAAAAGCCTTCGTAGAAGCCGCGATTGCCAACGGTCTCGACCATAACACAGACTTTAATAGCGAAAAGCAAGACGGTACAGGGCTGTATCAGGTCACCCATTTTCATGGGGAAAAACAAGGTCAACGTTGCTCTGCCGCTGCGGCCTATCTACATCCTGTCCAAAGCCGCCCAAACCTAACTGTCATTACTCACGCGCAAGCCAACCACGTTATCATTGAAGATAAACAGGCGACTGGCGTGGTCTACGAAAAGGATGGTGTCAAACATACCGTCATGGCACATCGTGAAGTCATCCTATCAGGTGGTGCTTTTGGCTCGCCTAAAGTGTTGATGCTATCAGGTATTGGCCCAGCAGAACACTTGCAATCTCACGGTATCGAGGTCGTGGTAGATGCACCTGATGTCGGTGGCAACCTGCAAGATCACCTAGACGTGGTCTTTGATTACGAAGTAAATACCACTGATGTCATTGGCATTGGTATGGCAACGATTTCCCGTTTGACCAAAAGCATTCGACAATGGAGAAAGGATGGCACGGGATTGCTGTCTACCAACTATGCCGAAGCAGGTGCGTTCTTCAGTGTCGGTGATGCCCCAAAAGAGTGGCCAAACACGCAGCTACACTTCGTCATATCTCGTGTAATCGAACACGGTCGCGATCTCAGACGTGGCTTTGCCATCTCTTGCCATAGCTGCTACCTGCGTCCTGAGAGTCGCGGTACCGTTAGACTGGACTCAGCCGACCCCTCTGATGCCGTCTTGATTGACCCAAACTACCTATCTCATCCAAAAGATGTAGAGTGCATGGTGGCCGGTGCCGAACGTACCAGAGCTATCATGCAAGAATCTCCTCTCGCCGAATACATTACGGAAGACTACCCTGCCCCTTACATAGAAAAAGACGGTATGCTCGGCTATATTCGCAATAAATCCGATACCATCTATCATCCTGTCGGTACTTGCCGCATGGGTTCAGATGAACGCTCTGTAGTGGATTTAGAGTTAAAGGTACGCGGCGTGAGCGGACTGCGAGTCATTGATGCGTCAATCATGCCAACGCTGATTAGCGCCAATACTAATGCGCCGACGATTATGATTGCTGAAAAACTGGCAGATATTATCAAGGCAACTCATAACCATGTCGAAAACACTGTCACATAAATAACCATCATAAAAGCATTTTATAACTGGTTACGTCAAGTACACGTAACCAGATTATTTCTTTTCGTCTGTAATTCGTTATAAAACCATACTCAAGTGATTTCGTAACCATCTAACTTCCTACCTTAAATAAATAGATAAAATAGTAAAATTCCGCACATTCCATTAAATTCGTGCTGTGATCGGCATATTAATGTATTTTTTATCGAAATTAGTTTAATTATATCTTGCGTTATTGCAGATTAAGAGAGTATATTCGAACGAGTTGTTTATATTAATAGTTTCTATAGATATAAATTAAAGTTATAACAACCTTTAATATGTTTCTTTTTGTATATATGGAAAATCACATACATAGATATTTTCAAGGTTATTAAATGCTTGCTCATTATATTCATGATCGAGTACGAACATGTAGATATACGAGCAGCTACCTATCACTACATAGGATGTAATAATGCAAAAATCCCTCTTTAAACTTACCATGCTGACGACACTTATCTTAGGTATTAGTGCCTGTGGCGGCGACAATAAGACCACCGACGATTCTGCTGCTAGCTCAGATGCTAAAGCGGCTAAAACATTGCTTTATTGTTCAGAAGGTAGCCCTGCAGGTTTTGATCCAGCACAATACACTTCGGGTACTGATTTTGATGCAAGCGCCTTCCCTATCTATAATGGCTTGGTAGAATTCAAAAGAGCGGGTACCGAAATTCAACCAGGACTGGCCGAAAGTTGGGATGTGAGCGAAGATGGTAAGACTTATACCTTTAATCTGCGTAAAGGGGTCAAATTCGGTACAACTGATTACTTTACTGCGACTCGAGATTTTAACGCAGATGACATTCTCTTTACCCTAGAGCGTATCACCAACCCAGAGTTTGAATTTAACAAAGCCTATCCTGCTGAATTCCCGTATTCGGTTGGTATGGGATTACCTGATATTATCTCTAACATCGAAAAAGTAGATGACTATACGGTAAAAGTCACGCTCAGCGAGACCAACGCCCCGTTTTTACAAAACCTAGCGATGCCTTTCGCTTATATCAACTCTGCTGAATACGCCAACAAATTGATGGCTGATGGCAATGCCGCTGATATCAATACCAAGCCAGTGGGTACCGGACCTTTCGTCTTTACCTCCTATCAAAAAGACGCGCAAATTCGTTATACCAAAAACCCAGACTATTGGAACAAAGACGATATTTATATCGACAATCTCGTCTTTGTCATCACAAAAGATTCAGCCGTTCGTGCCCAAAAAGTTCAAGCAGGCGAATGTCATGTATCCGCCTATCCAAAGCCTGCTGAGATTGAAGCAGTCAAAAACTCTGGTAAGGCGACGGTACTAGACCAATCAGGTTTCAACGTTGGCTATGTCGGCTATAACGTTGAGAAGCCTAAGCTAGGTGACCTTAAAGTGCGTCAAGCATTGGACATGGCCATCAACAAAGATGCCATTATCAATGCGGTTTATCAAAGCGAAGGATTAAAAGCGACCAATCCAATGCCACCAACGCAGTGGGGTTATGACGAATCTCTCAAAGATGCACCTTATGACGTTGAGAAAGCAAAAGCCCTTATCAAAGAAGCGGGTGCGGACAACCTTTCTATCAACCTGTGGTATATGCCAGTTCAACGACCATATAACCCTAACGCCAAACTGATGGCTGAAATGCTACAAGCAGATTGGGCCAAGATTGGTGTTGATACCAAACTTGTAACTTACGAATGGGGTGAGTACCTAAAACGCGCAGCTAAAGGTGAGCCTGATGTCATTCTAGCGGGTTGGACTGGCGACAATGGAGATCCAGATAACTGGCTAGGTTCGTTATTGTCTTGTGACGCTGTCGGCGGAAATAACTACTCGCGCTGGTGTAACAAAGACTTCGATAATTTAGTCACCAATGCTCGTCAGATTAATAATCAAGATGAGCGCGTGAATGAATATGTACAAGCGCAGCAGATATTCAAAGAGCAACTACCTTGGACAACGATGGCACACTCTGTTGTGACGGTATTCACCGCACCAAATGTGGTCGATTACAAAATCAGCCCACTTGGCTCAATACGTTTTGATGGTGTGAAAGTTGAATAATCTTCACTGATTAGATCCGATACGACATACATAATGGTTTAATTTATATACGGCTGAGTCAGACTTCCTGCACCAGCCGTATTCATCTGCATTAAACGCTTTGTCGCGGACCCTCTTACCATCGCAAACACTCTTATCATTGAATCACAACTATTGAGCAGCCCATGCTACTTTATATTCTGCGTCGAATCGCTATCCTCATTCCTGTCTACCTTGGCTTGACCCTATCGACCTTCACTCTGATTCGTCTCGTCCCTGGAGATGCGGTTGAGATTATGATGGGCGAGCGTATGGTCGATCCAGAGCTACACGCTCGCGCCCTAGAGCGACTGGGGTTAGACAAACCTCTTGTAGCCCAATATTGGGATTATCTGACTGGAATCTTGACGGGTGATTTTGGCGAGTCTTTTCGTACTCGTACCCCCGTATTACAAGATTTCTTTGCCCATTTTGTGCCCACCTTAGAGTTGGCTCTATGCGCCATTGTCATTGCTAGTGTCATTGGCGTGAGCTTGGGCATCTTTGCCGCGCTGCGACGTGGTACATGGATTGACTACACGCTGATGTCAGGTGCGCTGGCAGGTTACTCTATGCCCATCTATTTATTGGGGCCTATCCTCACAGGGATATTCGCTCACTACTTAGGCTTACTACCTGTTGCCGGAGTGATATCTGTCGCGCAGTTCTTAGATGTACAGCCGTTATATGGCTCATGGTTACTCGGCTCTCTCACATCGGGAGAACCTGGCGCATTCTGGAATGTGGTCAAACACTTTATCTTGCCCTCTATTGCATTATCGACCATTCCCCTAGCGATGATTGCACGGATGACGCGCTCGGCGATGCTAGAAGTGCTGGATGAAGATTACGTGCGTACCGCGCGCGCCAAAGGTCTATCACCAAGCCGCGTAATCATGGTGCACGTGATGCGTAATGCCTTAATTACAGTAGTCACTGTCGTTGGTCTACAGATGGCAACATTATTGGCTGGTGCGATTATTACCGAGACCATCTTTAGCTGGCCAGGCGTTGGGAATTGGCTACTTGATGGGTTTTTCACTCGTGATTATCCGATTGTACAGAACGGTATCTTACTGGTCGCGACTGCCTTGATTTTGGTTAGTTTATTTATTGATATTTTGTATGGTCTTATCAACCCACGTATTCGACATACTTCTTAATCTAACATTGATAAATACTCATATTATAAGTAGTGACGAATAGCGATTGTATGGTTTTGAGTAGTTTTCAGCACATTCCTGAATGATTGCTAGGAATGATTGCTAGAAATGGGACTCTACATATTTGCAACGCGTTAGCCACTATAGGAAATGCTCATGAAGCCTTCTGCTATTCCCTCTGATCTTAAGCTTGCGGCACTCACGCCGCCCTCGTCTTGGCAGCTATTTTTATCGACGTTTTGTCGCAATAAAGGCGCGGTACTTGGTTTTATTGTACTGGCTTTGATGGTGCTTATCGCCATACTTGCGCCTACTATTGCTCCCCATGACCCTTACGAGTTGTTTACTGGTCAAGAGCAGTTACCACCGGCCTTTCTAGATGGCGGCAACACCATGTTTTGGCTCGGCACTGATGATGCGGGTCGAGATACGCTGTCTCGGGTGATGTATGGTGCGCGTTATTCACTATTTATCGGTCTGAGCGCCACGACGCTTGCGATGTTGGTTGGTATTTCGTTAGGGCTGAGTGCTGCGTTTTGGCCAAAAGTCTGGGGCAAGGCCGTCATGTTAGTCAATGATATCTTGATGTCCTATCCGAGCTTGCTATTGGCCATCATCATTGCCGCTATCTTAGGGCCTTCTATGACCAATACGATCATTACCATAGCACTGGTCTGTACACCGCCTTTCATTCGTCTGACTCGTGCTACGGCGATGGTAGAGCTACAACGTGAGTACTTTATCGCTTCACAAGTAATGGGGGCTGGCGTGCTGCGCTTATTGTTTATCACTATTTTGCCCAACTGTATGGCACCGCTTATCGTACAGGCAACAATGATTTTCTCTTCTGCTATTTTAGAAGCAGGTGCAATTGGTTTCTTAGGCTTTGGCGTACAGCCACCTGATGCAGAATGGGGCGCGATGCTAGGTACGGCACGTCAATATATTCAGAGTAATGTTTGGCTCGCTATTTGGCCGGGTGTCGCTATTTTCTTGGCTGCTCTGTCGATTAACTTGACTGGTGATGGCTTACGCGATGCGCTAGATCCCAAATTGAAGCAGGTAACCTAAGATGAATGAACCATTAATTAAAACGCCAACCAACCATACCTCTATGAATGATGTATCAGCAAAAGAATCACCATTACTATTAGATATCGAAAATCTTTCGGTTACGTTCGGTCAAGGGATACGTGCTTTCCGTGCGGTAGACGATGTGTCATTGAAAATCGCACAAGGTGAAGTCATCGCCGTCGTCGGTGAATCTGGCTCCGGCAAATCCGTCACTATGATGGCGCTAATGGGACTGTTGCCACCCTCTGCAACCGTGCGCGCTCAGCGAGTGGTGTTTGACAATAAAGACATGCTTAGCATGCCAGCCAAAGAGAAGCGCGGCATCATTGGCAAAGACATCTCTATGATTTTTCAAAATGCGATGTCTTGCCTAAATCCAAGCTTCACCGTTGAGATGCAACTGGGCGAAGTGCTACGTAAACATCTTGGTTTGCGAGGCGCCGCAGTACAGACGCGCATATTAGAACTGCTAGAATTGGTCGAGATGCCCGATGCAAAGAATCGTCTCAAGGTATATCCGCATCAGCTATCAGGTGGTATGAGCCAACGGGTTATGATTGCGATGGCGATTGCTTGTGAGCCAAAACTACTGATAGCCGATGAACCGACTACGGCTCTGGATGTCACCGTACAAGCGCAAATCATGGACTTGCTGAGCCGATTGCAACGCGAAAAGCAAATGGCGATGGTATTGATCACTCATGACTTGGGACTGGTCGCACAGAACTCACGTGATGTCGCGGTCATGTATGCCGGACAAGTGGTTGAAACCAGTACGGTGCCAGAGATTTTTCAACATCCTGCACACCCTTATACTGAAGCATTACTGCAAGCCATCCCAGAGCTGGCTATCGGTCAAGACCGTCTAAACAGCTTACCCGGTATCGTGCCCAGTCAATACGATCGTCCAAGCGGCTGCCTATTGTCTCCGCGTTGCCCATATAAGGAGCCCGCTTGCGAAGTTCCACCACCTATTTTAGATACACCTACTGGCAAGGTACGTTGTATTGACTCTAATATTACCTCTCGCCCCTCTCACGCTGCTACTTTGGAGACACAAGTATGAGTAATAAAGTGGTCTTAAAAGCAGACAACCTACACAAGCACTATCCCGTATCACAAGGTCTGGGCAAAGCAAAAGCGTATGTCAAAGCACTCAATGGTATCTCGTTCGAGCTTGAGGCTGGCAAGACACTGGCCGTCGTTGGTGAGTCAGGCTGTGGTAAATCCACGCTTGCCCGCCAGCTGACGCTGATCGAAGCGCCCACTCATGGCGAGCTATTTATCAACAATGAAGCAACAACTGGCTATAGCAGAAAAGCGCTGAAAGAGTTGCGTACCGAAATTCAAATGGTCTTCCAAAACCCTTATGGTAGCCTCAACCCGCGCCATACTATTGGCTATCAATTGACGGAACCATTGGATATCCATACCAAACTCTCTAAAGAAGAAAAGCGTGACAAAATCAACGAGATGATGAGAAATGTTGGTCTACGTCCCGAACATGCTGGCCGCTATCCACACATGTTTTCGGGTGGTCAACGCCAACGGATTGCCCTCGCCCGCGCGATGATGCTCAACCCTAAAATTGTCGTCGCTGATGAGCCGACTTCCGCCCTTGATGTCTCGATTCAGGCGCAAGTCTTAAATCTATTTATGGATTTGCAGGATGAGTATCGTACCGCTTACGTTTTTATCTCGCATAACTTATCGGTCGTACGCCACGTCGCTGATGATGTGATGGTCATGTATTTAGGTCAGGCCGTCGAACACGGCCCCAAAGAAGCGATTTATAACGCGCCAAAACATCCTTATACCATCGCGCTACTGGCTGCTGCACCAACGGTAAATGGCCATAAAAACGATTTGACCCTACAAGGTGAGCTACCAAGCCCGCTTAATCCACCAAGTGGCTGCGCTCTACATAAACGTTGTCCATACGCCAAGCAGCAATGCAGCGAAGTAGAGCCACAACTGCGCGAATGGGATGGTCGATTGGTGGCTTGTTTGCGTTTAGAAGAAATATATGGATAAGCGACATTTTGTGTTTAGTGGTACATTAGCTTACGCTGTGCTGCTAGCGATGACGGCTGCCCAAGCGAACGACTCTACGGGCTACGTCGGCACAGGCGGTGTTGAATATCTTAAAAATAAGAACATAAGCATGCATAGTGAAGACTTATACATCTCAAAAGAGGAAGTGCGCGTTAATTATGAGTTCAAAAATCTCAGTAATAAAGACATTACTGAGACGGTTCTTTTTCCGATGCCAGCTGTGCCCAGCTTTATAGACTCAGATTACGCTGATACCAGTGCCACTTATGGTAACTTTAAAGTTTGGGCCAATGGCAAGCCTATCACTCCTGATCAGCATGTCCGCACTTTTATGTACCCGATCATCATCAAAAATGGTGAGAAAAACTATGTGGAAAAAGCTATTGATACCACCAATATTTTTAAGGCGTGCGGTATTAGTGATGCTCAAATGATGTCACCTTGGACCTATAAGTTTGATACCGATGATATCAATCAACGGCTTTTGGACTGTAATAGCAAGGCACTCGATAGGTTTATCGATGATAGAGAAGATCTCGATATCTTTTGGGACTCGCAAGTGATTTATAGTTGGGAGCAAACCTTTAAAGCCAATACTATCACCAAGGTCAAACACACGTATAAACCGTTAGTGGGTGGCTCTGTAGATTTAGACAGTGGACAATATGGCAATTTTTGCGTAGATGCTTCAACTCAGAAAGGGTTTAACAAGAATAGTGGTCGTCCATATCATGCCTTAAGCTATATCCTGACTACGGGAGCAAACTGGGCCAAACCTATCACCAACTTTAAACTGACTGTAAAACGCGACCCTAACGAGCTGGTCTCGTTCTGCTGGAAAGGTAAGGGTAAAGTCAAAAAGATTGGAACAATGACGTTTGAGATTAAAGAAAGTAACTTTGTGCCAACCCATGATTTTGATGTGGCTTTTATCATGAAGTAGCTAATGGATATTGACCACACCTCGGCACTTAGGAAATTGACTACAACCGTAAAATGTCTGACCAAGATGTACGCCTTTTTTTGCAACACGTTTGATCATCTCGCCGTTGCATCTTGGGCAGTTCGGTGTTTGAATGAGATTGTCTGTATTGTTTGCCATCTCAACTGTAACGGGTTTATTCACTTTTGGCTCAAGCTCTACAACTTCAAACGGTGTAAGAAACACTTTGTTAGCCATATCATATGGTGTACTTGTCTGCTGAGTATTCAGACTGTCAATTAGTAACTCGCTAGATTCAATCTCAGTCTGACCCGACCATCGCAGCACTTCTCTACTTTTCAGCGTAACTCGTTTAGCGGTTTCTTTTACTATCGGCTCTGATGTAGGTTTATTAGATATTTTGGCAACTGGTTTATCATTGGCGTTACCGCTAAGCCGATTTTTTGACGGGCTATGCTTGTCTTTTAGATAGGCTTTATGCTCTCGGTTGGTGCGCCATGACTTACTAAACCTGTTGCTATTAATCTGCTCAACGATGGACTTAACCTCGTCTTCAGTCAGTATCTCATCCTGCTTTTTCTTTACATAAGACACCATCCCACTCGTCAATACGTGTTCGGGTAGCTCATCACGGGTTTTTAACTCACACTCACCGATGAAAGCAATCATCGAATAAAAATAGCCCAGCTCCAAGCCCAATAAATCTGCGAGCGTCTTGATGTGCAGATAATTCTGATGTAATGGGTTCTGGAATTTGAATTTACTGCCATTCGGGAAAACTTTCGTCCACTGCTTTTGCTTTTCGCTACCATATATCCAGCCTGTATAATTTTTGGTTTCAATGACAAAGATACCGTATACGGAGACAATAATATGGTCGATTTGCGTACTGCCACCGTTAGCTCTTGGCAAGGTGATACCGTTTAATCGGTGATAGACGTTTTTTTCTAATTTTAGCCACATGGCGACGTTGATGACGGTTTCACCTAGGAAACCTTTAAAGCTGGATTTTAGAGACATAATAGCGATCTTTAGAATGGTTATAGAATGTGCTAGGCGTACTAACGAAACTCTTTAAATTTAATTAATTAGCACTCTCTTATGACGCTTTAAAGACTTAGCATAATGAGAAGAGTATGATCTGATATGTTTATAAAAACTCTTATAGACCCGATCATACTCTTCATCAAACTGTTTAAGTACCTCTAAAGTACTATCGCTAGGATTGGTTTCATATTCATGCTGTGCATTTATCAGGTTTCCACCTGTATTTAAAAACAACTCATATTTTTTCTCAAGCTCTGGAAAATATAAAGCTATCAAGATTTCTATCTTGCCACCTTCTCTGTAAAATTCATCCACATCTAAAGCTTCATCGTTATCGCTTGAAAAACTTTTGGATTGAATTTCCTGAATAATGGCTGCAAAATCAACCAGTCTAAAAGCCACTTCCTCAAACTTCATTCTCAAAAAGGCTTCATACTCCCTTTTGCGTTTAGATTTCTGAGTAATGAGAATACCACATAGTCCAAATATTCCGATTATGCAGGCTGCTATCAAGCCTTCACTTAGTGCAATCTGTTTTAGCCATGTAATAACATTTGCCAGTTCGATACTATCCATCTAATTTTTCCAATTCTATAGTCATATAATTTATTTTTATATGAGAGCTGCACAATAAGTAGAATATAACTTTGTGAGCAATCAATCTATTCTAATTTACCACTAAATCATTATATTGAAGCACAGAATTTAATACTGATTGCAGCCGTTATTTTACCTATAACTATATTGATGAAAGCAGATCAAAAGACAAGCTAAAGATTAAGTCCTAAAAAGAGCCACCAGATTTCTCCAGCAGCTCTTTTTTTAACAATAACTAAGTCAGGGTTTATTACACCAAACTATTTACCGCTTCGACCACAGCATCAGTCGTAATACCAAACTCTTTGTATAACTGATCTGCAGGGGCAGATTCGCCATAAGTGGTCATACCGATAACTTTGCCATCTAGACCAACAAACTTATACCAGTAATCTACATGCGCGGCTTCGACTGCTACGCGAGCACGGATATTGGCACTCACATCAAATATTAACTCAGCACTTTCTTTAATTTTATTGTTATAGATAGCTACTTTTTGATGCACGATATTCATCTTCGCATCTAGCCTTTATAATTTCGGATTTCGGATTATAGGTGTCTTTTTCAAGCTTTAGCTACATGACGACGTTGATGACGGTTTCACCTAGGAAACCTTTAAAGCTGGATTTTAGGGACATTGTTAATTCACTACTAATTATTTAATTATAAAAGGAAGAGTTACATTTTCAGTAGCAAAAAACGTACCTATTTTAGAGGTTTAAAATAATCGTTGTATTTAATAATGTAGAAAATCTGCTGAATTATTCAGTGGCTCTTTTTTTGTTTTAGAGTTTGGTTGTTTTAAAAAAATTAAAAATAAGAAGACAAAAAACAAGAAGATTAGCCTCTAGATATGAGTGCTTTAAATGTGGGGAAATATGCGAGTCATGGGTCGGTTTTCTTTAAAGGTTTTGCTCACGCCTCGTCCCTCGGCAAGAGCCAGACATTACAAATAGTCAAAGTCTTACTTGGTTTATTTGGCTGTCACAAGTTCTACTCAGCCTACGTTCATTTATTTACCAATCAAAACCCTGTTGCTTTTTTGATTCTTTAGATTCATTCTCATGGACTTTGTTAATACGCTCTTGAAAGTCAGCCTTTTTCTGTTCTATTAATGGAATAAAATCTTCAAGGTTATGTTGCCTAAGAAACTGATTTAAACTTTCAACTATCAGTAACCGTCTATTCATCTCTTGTGATAAAGAGCCTTCCCAACTCATGACTTGAAATATTTTTTGATCAATAAGTATTGCTAGGCTAGCATCAGCATTTTGACTAGTAGATAAGAGTCCATGCAGTATATTTCGCCACTCAATAATACCTTGTTCATTAATTTGATAAAAACTTGAGTAAGCAAACCAAAAGTCCATCTTATCTTGATCATTATCAATCCAAGCTAATACTTCTAATTCGTCAGCCTTAGTTAAAATATTTTGAAACTCTTCATAGTAATACATAGGCTCAAAGATAGCATTGTTGTAAATCAAATTCATAAAATCAGTTGTGCTGCTTTTTACCATAGTTATTAAAATATCAACAACGGGTCGCTTGTATAAATTGAGAAGGAGGCTAGTATTGCTAATTTCGTGTTCGACTATAGCAAAAACCTTTTGACGACTATCTTGAGAATGATTCAATAAAAATTTTAAGGCATGCGTGTAGTCATGATAATTTTTATTGTTCAGTATTGTAGGTAGTAATTCTAAAAGCTTGCCATGATACTTTTGGTTGACACCTTTATCAAAAAGACATGCTTTTACTAGTATTTCATCGACGATTTTGTCTTGGCTAATATCTATTAATTTATCCAATACATTTTCAAATATTTCATTATCTATATTGCTATGATGTCTGTTGAATACTAAATCAAAACCTAGACAGGTAAAATCTGTCTTAGGATGCTCAATTATTTTTGCAATAGCAAATTCGTAATCCTCTTGAGTTCTACTAACTTCTGCTATAACTTGAGTAGCAACACTCGAAAAATCCTTGTCAGAAAGTAAGTAATTAATAAGTGTTTGATAATTATCCCAATTCGATTCTACTAATTTCTTTGCTACTCCTGAGAGAAAAAAGCGATTGTACTTAACTTCTGTGATGCTCTGAATTTTATTTAATTCAGCAACAAAGTTATCAATATCAGGGTATTTATTTATGAATGAATAACCAAGCTGACGAACTTCGGAGTTATTTGATATCAATAAATCTTTCAAAAATTTATTAATAATAACTTTGTCTAAATTATTAGAAATAAACTCAATTAGCTCTTCGTAGTTAGTGAAATCACCTAAACCTAATACATATTCTTCATTGAGGCTCGTTCTACGTTTGAATGTCCAAGAGTTGCTTGATAATAAATAAGTAGTAATGAGATCTGATATATCTTGTTTTTTTGGCTCTAGATAATCACTTAAAACCATTAACTCAGCTAGTTTATCTGGAGCTTTTTCGAACATCTCTTTTCGGTAGGTAGTAAGTTCTTTAATGGCCAACAATGCCGAAGGATATGGTTGCTTGTTATGAAATAGCTTGAGATATTTGATTACTTCATTGTTTCTACCACAAGTCCGAATAATATCTTCAATATTATTTGAAAGTATTTTACGGCATTGCTTTGGATAGTCATCATCTAACAAATATAATTTATTTAATAGAAACTCAAACCAGTCCCAAATCTCGCAATAAGATTCGGGTTGGTAGCCATATGATTGAATTAGACCGTTACTATCATCCATATCATATATGATGATATTACGGTTTCGTGATCCTAGACCATTATCTATAATGCTTAAAAGGTACTCGTGATACTCATCAACCTCGTAAAGCTTCTCAATAACACTTTTTTTAGTAACTAGTGTTGCTTCGGTTCGTGATAAGTAATAATGGAAAAGAGAACTTAAGCGGTCGCTTGAAGAAGTGTCATCTAATTCGCTACTGTCAGTATTAGTTATTTCAAGCAGTAACCAAAAAGCCTTTTTAAAATTTCTATCAAAATACGCTAGATTACGCAGTAATTTAGCTAAATTATAATGACTCGGATTTGAGACTGATAGAAAATTACTGTCTTTTTCATATTTTGATTTTAGGATGTCGAGTAATTCATCTGGGCATATTGAAGTAAGTAAAGAGATGTTCCTTAAATCTATTTCTGTTAACTGCTCATCTAATATTTTTGAGCCAAAGTAACCCTCAGGTGCTAGCCAGCCTTTAACAAGGCTCTTAACTTTATCATTATCATGCAAATAACTAAGGCGTTTTAGAAACGATGTTTGAAGCCTTTCAGGTGTATCTGTTAATAGCTGGTTGAGTTCTGAGTTTGAAAGACCCGATATTGCTTGCTTTGCTAAATTATTAGCTAAAGCATGAGGTAAGATAGCTCGAAAATCACCACGCTTCTGTACGATATCTTTGTTTCTTAAGCTTTCAATTATTCTATAAGCTTGCTTTGATGATATTTCAGCTAATTCTGCTAAAATATCAATTTCAGAATTAACTTTCTTAGCATCTTCAATGTTAAATGAAAATACTAGAGAAAATATTTGCCCAACCCTCAAAGATTGGGCATCAAGCTGATCCTGCTGATCCTGCTGATCCTGCTGATCCTGCTGATCCTGCTGATCCTGCTGATAAAATAAACGTTTAAACAGTTCATCATCAGTTAAAACTGATAGATTATCTCCCTTGCCCATATTTGAGGCAATAGCTAATGCTAGACGATAATTGCCTCCTGAAAATTCAGCAATTTTATCTACACTAATATTACTTATCTTAGAGTAGTGTTTATTTATGACTTTCTTAAGGATTTCAGATGTCGTAGGTTGCATCCTATAGACGCTGGTTTCTTCAGGCAAACCAAGATTTACATCGTATTCAACGGTTAATAGCGATATATGCTGGCTATTATTTATAGCTTTGGTCAAGCTAGTATGTAGCTCTTGACCACAATTATCGACGACAACAATAGCGGATTTATTTTGCTTCTCTAATTGTTCTATAAAGTGCTGAGGAATTGGATCAGGTGAATCACCTAAGTCACAATACCAGACGTTTCTAATATCAAGTGCACTTTCACATATTCGTTTATCAAACAAAGCTTGGGCAAAGCGAGTCTTGCCGACCCCAGATAAGCCTACCAAGCGGACAGATGAACTTGGTTGAACTAATTTAGCTCTAATCTCATTTAAGCCTTCGACTACAGTTATTGATTTCATATTGTTGTGATTTGGTGAGATTATTTTGACATCTTTATCTATGTAATACTCTGCTTCTATGTCAGTACTTTTACTTGACCAGTCACCAAATCGTTTCCAACCTTTATGATCGTTATCATCGAAAAAATATCTAGCTAAATCATTGTTAGTTACACATACAAAAGGTGAGTGAAAAAAGGATTCATTAGTACGCCAGTCAATCTCTATATTTAAACTCAATGCTAAAGCTTCAATATCCTTTTCAGTTTGAGTAATATTTTTGACTTTTTCGGGATAATTCAAAGTCCATGTCTGGTTAGTATAAAGTACTATTTTAGTTAAGTGAGGGTAATGACGTCTAGCATCTTCAAGCATTTTAACTATTTCTGACTTTTTCTTACTTAATTCAGCTTGGTAAAATTTAGCTTGAAAGCCTATAACCTCACTACCCACATTAATAGGTTCTTTTTCAACTGCAGGTTGATCTTTATATCCATGCCAACCTTTGTCTAAGTCAAACTCTCTACAGAATAGTAGATAACTAAACCACTCAAAATATTCTTGAGGATTACTATGGAATTTAGCTTTAAACACGTCCCAATCAGGCTTAACTAACATCAGCTTTTTCCTTCAATATAAAACATTCGTTTTATTATTATTTATAATGTCTATAGATAAATCTTACACTACATTTCATGCTATAACCAAATTTGACTAAGATATTAATGGTAGCTCTGGAAAGCGTTTTAGCCCTGATTGCAGCGGTTATCCTGCTGATGACAATGGCGTTGCGGACTGTGGCTGGAGGTGGTCGCTCGGATGATGGAACGCATTCAGACACGATAGTCCGCACGTTATTGACGAAGCAGATAATAGCGTAAAGCAGGAATCAGCTCCAAAAAAATATACCAGACATAAAAAAAAGCTGCTAGATAATTCCAGCAGCTTTTTTGCAAACTTAAAAATCAAGCCTTAACTACACCAAACTATTTACCGCTTCAATCACAGCGTCAGTTGTAATACCGAACTCTTTATACAAGTCGCTAGCAGGAGCAGATTCGCCGTAAGTGGTCATGCCAATGACTTTGCCATCTAGACCAACGAACTTATACCAGTAATCTACATGCGCCGCTTCGACTGCTACGCGGGCACGGATATTGGCAGGCAATACAGCGTCACGATAGCTAGCATCTTGCTCAACGAAAATCTCAGCACATGGCATAGACACCACACGGACGCCAACGCCATTTGCGCTCAACGCTTCATATGCTTCCATCGCTAGGCCAACTTCTGAACCAGTGGCGATGATGATAGCTTGTAGCTCACCCTGCTCTTTCGCAAGTACATAACCACCTTTGGTGATGTTCGCTACTTGCTCGCTGTCACGTGCTTGATGTGGCAAGCTTTGACGACTAAAGATCAATGCTGATGGGTTGTTTTCAGACTTAATAGCTTCTACCCAAGCACTTGCAGATTCAGTCGCATCACACGGGCGCCATGTGCGTAGATTTGGCGTGGTACGTAAGCTAGTCAATTGCTCAACTGGCTGATGCGTTGGGCCATCTTCACCCAGACCGATAGAGTCATGCGTATAGACATGGATGACGCGCTGCTTCATCAATGCGCCCATGCGTACCGCGTTACGTGCGTATTCCATAAACATCAGGAACGTCGCTACGTAAGGGATAAAGCCACCATGTAATGCGATACCATTGGCAATCGCGGTCATACCGAACTCACGTACACCATAATAGATATAGTTGCCGTCAGCGTCTTTTTCGATGCCTTTAGCGCCTTTGAATAGTGTCAGGTTCGAGCCAGCTAGATCCGCTGAGCCGCCTAGCAATTCTGGTAATAATGGCTGTAAGGTATTGATAGCGTTTTGACTGGCTTTACGGCTAGCAACATCGCCGCCCGCTTCTTGCGTTTGCTGAATATAGGCTTGTGCTTGGCTATCAAAGTCAGCAGGCAAATCACCATTTAGACGGCGTAACAACTCAGATGCCAGTTCAGGATAGGCTTTCTTATAAGCGTCAAAGTCCGCATCCCAGTTTTTCTGTTGTACGTCACCTTTGGCTTTAGCATCCCACGCTTCATAGATTTCATCATCTAATTCAAATGGAGCATGCTTCCAAGACAGTGCATCACGAGTCAAGGCGATTTCGTCATCACCCAATGGTGCGCCATGACTGGCTGCTAGACCTTGTTTGTTCGGGCTACCAGCACCGATCGTGGTTTTGCAAATCAGAAGACTTGGTTTAGCAGTCTCTTTAAGCGCTTGTTCAGTGGCTTGAGTAATAGCATCAGCATCATGACCATCGACCTTGATAACTTGCCAACCATAAGACTCAAAACGCGCTTGCGTATCATCAGTGAACCAACCTTCAACATTACCATCGATTGAGATACCGTTGTCATCATAGAAGAAGACCAGCTTGCCAAGACCTAACGTGCCAGCCAGTGAGCACACTTCATGACTGATACCTTCCATCAAGCAACCATCACCTAAAAACGCGTAGGTGTTATGGTCAACGATGTTATGGCCATCACGATTGAACTGTGCCGCTAAAGTTTTTTCAGCGATAGCAAAACCAACGGCATTAGCAATACCTTGACCTAGTGGACCAGTAGTTGTCTCAACACCTGGTGTGTAGCCAAGCTCAGGGTGACCTGGCGTTTTTGAATGCAATTGGCGGAAACCTTTCAGATCATCGATGCTCAAATCATAACCAGATAAATGCAGCAATGAGTAAATAAGCATTGAGCCATGGCCGTTCGATAAGACAAAGCGGTCACGGTTATGCCACTGTGGATCGGTTGGGTTGTGCTTCAAAAACTTGCGCCACAGAACTTCAGCAATATCAGCCATGCCCATCGGAGCACCTGGATGACCAGAGTTGGCTTTTTGTACCGCGTCAAACGACAGTACACGAATGGCATTGGCTAATTTACGTTCGCTAATTGGAGCTGGCATAGAGTGTCCTAATATTCAAATGAGGGGTATGGCTGATAAGAGGAGAGTTTACTCAAAGGGTAATAAAATAAGGACGCAAAATGCGCCCTTACCGTGTTGGCTATAAAATCAAAGTGCAATATTAACATATTTGATGCAAGTCACGCCAAAAAATGGCATGACAGCCAAGTTTATTACTGCTCAGACTTCATACATATCATGAATAATACTGGTCAGTAATTTGGGATTTATGACATGAGCTTTAAATCAATACAAATCAAATTCAGCCGTTATATCTTGATACAAGCTGATATCTACTGGCTGGTTGGTGTAAAACAGATAAAAACTATCTATCACTTGGCACGTATCGTTAGTATAGCGCTGATAGTGCTTAAACCCACTCGCTATAGGAATTCGCACTTCTAAATCATACAGCCCATCTGTACGATAGGTTTCTATATTAATACGAGTCTGGGTATAACTATTATCATCAAGCAAGCTACCTAAGACGATATGCTCTTCATTTGAATAAGGCAAGTCCATAATATAACGCTTTATGGATACCCAATCGAATGTTGCCAACTCATCATTTGCGGTTCTTAAATAAAACTGCGTCATAGAAGTATCACCTAATAGAAGAGTCGCCTGAATTAGTACGAGTAATGATAAGTCTCTAGGCAGTGATTAAGCACAGCCGACTTGTTCTGTCGGCAGAACATCACAACATAATCCGTTATTTTATCGTATATATCTTCACCATCTAGGTAATAGCAGATACCTGTCTCGCCATTTTTAATTATCTGATACAAATACACTTGAATGGCTTGTTGGTCTGACGGTTCATCGAAATGATGTCTTAGTTCAGCCTCAAGGCACTTAGCCATGCCGTTAAAATCATCACTCCAATTCATATTACCATTTCGGTAATACTCGCTAGCCAACCGACCGATCAAGCGAACGAGCTCACCTTGAAGTGTAGCGGCACGACCACTTTTCGGCACAAGGCTTTGCCACAGAGCGTCATACTCACTCTGATATTGACCTGAACCATCTGCGTATAATGCCACTACTTATCCTTATTCAACTATATAGTGAATCCTATATTAAACTGAAATCGTCTCAGCACCGCCCATAAACGGACGCAATACTTCTGGAATAGTGATGCTACCATCAGCGTTTTGATGATTTTCCATGACTGCCAGTAGCGTACGACCAACGGCCAAGCCTGAACCATTCAAAGTATGAGCCAAGCTGGTTTGTTTGCCATCTTTGACACGCGTACCCATACGGCGCGCTTGGAAATCACCGCAGTTAGAGCAGCTTGAGATTTCACGATAGGTGTCTTGGCTCGGTAACCATACTTCGATGTCATAAGTCTTTTGCGCTGCGAAACCCATATCACTCGTACATAGCTGCACAGTGCGGTACGGTAGGTTCAACTGCTGCAAGATATATTCAGCTTGTCCTGTCATTGCTTCTAACAATTCATCAGACTGCTCAGCCGTGGCAATATTGACCATCTCAACTTTTTCAAACTGATGCTGACGGATCAGACCACGAGTATCACGACCATGAGAGCCCGCTTCACTACGGAAACAAGGCGTATGCGCGGTAAACTTAAGTGGCAGCTCGCTAATATCCAAACGCTCACCACGTACCAAGTTGGTCATGGGTACTTCAGCGGTTGGAATCAAATAAAAGTCCATATCTTCGTTATTAGTATGATTTTTCAATTTAAATAAATCATCTTCAAACTTTGGCAGCTGCCCTGTACCTTTGAGGCTGTCTGAATTCACAATATAAGGCACATAGGTCTCAAGATAGCCGTACTTCATAGTATGGGTATTGAGCATGAATTGAATCAGTGCGCGATGCATCTGCGCCAATTGTCCTTTTAGCACATTAAAGCGACTGCCAGTCAGCTTGGTCGCCGCTTCAAAGTCTAACATACCAAGTGTCTCGCCAATATAAGTGTGATCTTGAATCTCAAAATCAAATGTACGCGGCGTGCCCCACTTGCGTACTTCTACATTGTCATCTTCTGACGTACCCACTGGCACATCGGCTGCTGGAATATTAGGGATTTGCATGCCAGCTTTGGTGATACGCTCTTGCAAAGTGCGCAATTCATCTTCAGCCGCTTTAATCTCACCACTGACACTTTGCATCTCAGCCAATAGCTCACTGGCGTCTTCGCCTGATTTTTTTAGCGCACCTACTTGCTTAGCACCAGCATTACGGCGTGACTGCAACTCTTCAGTTTTGATCTGCAAAGATTTACGTTCTGACTCAACTGTTTGCCAAAAATCCATGTCAAGTGCATAACCACGAGTGGCCAACTGCTGTTGTAAGTCGATTAAATCGCCGCGTAAGAGTTTCGGATCAATCATAATAGTTGCCTGTAACGCTAGAAGTGAATAAGAGGTTTAAAGGTTTTGTTTTTAAAGGTACTGTTTTTAAAGGTGCTGATTTTATCAAAATAAGTGGTAGCCGCTATAATACCAAGACCCATCTCATTTGACCATGTTTTGGCGATACTTTCATTCATCGCTTTGATGATTAATGGCATGCGATTTTTAACTTGATAATATGCTTTGGGCATTCATAAGCCCCCATAATCATCATCCGTATTAATTAATCGCTATAATATCGCGTCTATCCGTGAACAGTGCTGCTTATATGTTTCATTTGAGAGCGCTTTTCGGTAAGATAAGTGCATACCTTTTTTCACTTTCAGCCAAGTGCCGCGTAGCTGCTTCACTTTGGTGATTTAAACCCAACACTTTTAACACAAGTATTTGAGAAACCTTTATGGCCCTGTACCCCTACACGCTGCAACCTGTCGCCTTAAACCTAACTGAGGCAGAATTTCACCAAGCACAATACGAGCTATTTTCTAGTGCCAGCCCTTCTTTTGGTCTAAAAAGCATCAAAATGAAAGAGTGGATCATTATGGCAGTAGTCGTGGTACTAGCGATTGCAGGGTTGGTCTTTGTCACAGGCTACTCAACCATTATTTTTTGGTTGATGTTGGTTTCAGTGGTGGTTTACTTACTGGTTCGTACCCTTGGTTTTAAATGGTATGTCAAAAGAGAATTCGAAAAACAAGTCGCCGACCAAGAAATGCCAGATGAGATGCGTCAGATGAAACTGGGTGTACAAAAGCATGGCTTAGTGATGGCAATGCCCGTCAATCAACCTGATTTGATGAAAAACTCGCAAATGCGTGGTATGCAAATGCGCGCGAGCAATACTCAACAAGCGGTTATCCCATGGTCTGCGGTCAAAAGCTGGGATGAGACTGATGACTACATTTTTATCATGTTTGAGATGAAAGGTCAGCAAGGCAGCCAAATTGTACCTAAACGCCTGCAAGCACAGAAATTCCCAATCGACACAGTGCGTCAGCATTTAGAGGAATTCATTGCTGTTAAAGGATTAAACCCTGAGAACTTACAACCACCAGCATAAAGCATTAGATAGCTCTTTATTGCTCATTCATTGAACGATAAAGGGTTTAGCTCTTTTGATAAACCAATCGCATTATTGTATTTATTAAACTTAACTTGTCGATGATGCTTTGTTATTATAATAGGCATCAGAAGAAAGGTAGTAGAAGCGCTGGATTATATAAATAAGTTAAAGTTATAACTTTCTTCATTTAATTTTTACATCAACACTCACACTATAAGGATAATATCATGAGTAATAATGAGACTAACCAAATCGGTCTAGAAAGAGCAGACATGAGCGAAGTCATTGCTAAGTTAAATGGCCTATTATCAAGCTACCATATGTTTTATATTAATGTACGTGGCTATCACTGGAACGTTAAAGGTGAGCACTTCTTCACTCTACATCCAAAGTTTGAAGAGCTGTATACCTCACTACAAATACAAATTGATGAAATCGCTGAACGTATTCTAACGTTAGGTGGTACACCACTCCATGCTTATAGCGACTTTGCTCAGCACACAAGCATTAGTGAAGATAAGAACGTTAAAGACGGCACGACTTGTGTTAAAGGCGTGGTCAAAGGCTTACAAGAGCTTATCGAAGAACAGCGTCAAGTATCTACTCTAGCAGCGGATAGCGAAGACCAAGGGTCAGCTGATCTTGTCGATGCATATGTACAAGAGCAAGAAAAGTTAGTATGGATGTACAACGCCTTTTTGGGTTAATAGTAGCCAGACTAAAATGAGATAAAAGCTATAATGTACAAATAAAAAAAGCACCTAACATAGGTGCTTTTTTATTGTTAAATATTTACAAAGACGGTAATTTATTTTTGAATCCATTGACTCATTTTTTCACGCTCAGCAGGTGTTGCTTGTAGCCAGATTTGCATAAACTGATCTAAATTACTGTTAGATGAATTAACGCTTGTCGTTTGCTGTACAGTGTTTTGATTCGCAACCGCTGGCTTGTCTAATGATGCAATAACACGTTGGTTTTGCATCTCAGCATCACCCGAGCCACCAAACACACCGCCTATTACGTTACCCAAACCTGAAAATAATCCGCCTTGGTTATTCGCCATACTTTGCTGGCTAGCGATCACAGTATTATCCTGCTGCACAGCTAACGTTGGACGTTTGGCATATTCTCTAGCCGCTTTATACTCTTCTGGTTGACTTGGCATAGTCAAACGATAGGTTTGATTATCAGCCAATTGTGCGGTCACACTGACGTTACCTGAACGCAAGTAATCATGCTCATCACGAGGCAGGTTATACAAGCGGTCATACTTAGCAGTGATGGCATGTTGTCCAGGTTCAAGCGTGAATTTTTTCACTAGAGGTTGAAAAGCACTCTGTTGAAGTTCTTGCCCATTAATAGCAGTGACCTTGATATGGTCATCAACCAACAGAGTGACCTCTGCTTGCGACAACATAGAGACAGAGCTTGCACCAATAAGTAACGTACCGATAGTCATTTTTTTTAGCAAAGAAGCATTGAGTTTCATAAGTGATTCCATTAATAGTAAAAACGTTTTGGATAAAAATATTCGTATTTTTAGGGCTAAAAGTCGAATGGCATAGTATGTTGATCTTGATCTGCAGAGTCATGATCTACTTGCGTCTCTTGCGCAATATCAGCAAGCTCTGCCGCTAGTGTCTGTTCATCAATAGTACGTAACGCATCACTTATGACTGCTTTGGATATATTGTTGCGGCCAAGATTAGAAAACATCGGTTGAATATAGTTGAGCACGTCCATCATCGCCCCGATACGGTGCGGGCCTTCCGTAAGCAAATAGTCAATAATCCTATCGTCAAACTGCCAGCCTCGTCGACGCAGGATAGACTGCAATAATGCCTGACGATCTGCCAGATCATGACCATTCGGTACTTTAAACGTAGGTGCTTGTGCCAAACGGGTCAATAAATCTCTCAGCTGAAAAGGTAAATCATCAGCAGGTTTATTGGCTGCAAACAATAACTGACGCTGACCTTCCCGACTACGATTAATCAAATGGAATAAAGCTTCTTGCCACTGACTGCTTTGCTCAAGGACTTCTAAATCGTCGATTGCGATCAGATCAAAGTTCTCTAAAGATGAAAGCACGTGGACATCGGCATGAATCAACTCGTTGAGTGACAAACAGATAGCAGATTTGTCCATCTCAATAAACGACTCACAGATTGCTGATAGCAAATGAGACTTACCAGTAGCAGGACTACCAAATAGATACAGCTGTCCTATCAGGCCGACATGTAACTGCCGCACTGCATCAATAATCGACATCCAACCAGGACCGGCAAAGTCGCTTAGACTTGCATCATGCTTAATGTCCAGATTGAGACTTAGCTGTGCTTCTGCCATGAATCATCAACTCGTTTTACGTAACACAATGGAAAATAGGAGGCATAACGGTCGTAGAACTGACTTTACTGTGTTCAATACGACTTGATATAAACTTGTGGCGTTGGTCTGCCGTGTTCTTGGCTATGGACATATCGTAGGACTACCATTATAAAAATGGCTCTTGCCAACGAATAACCACTGATACTACTAACACTGCGCCTATATATAACATATTTGCAAAATGACTGACAAGTCTTTTACCTATTAAGCCTTATCAACCGCCCTTTATCTCTCTCATAATTCTACCGCCAATTTATGATAAACACGTTAATTTGACAGTAAACCATCTAATTCTTTTCAAACAGAGCCAGTTGCTTACGGCCTTTATAAAAATCAGTCGAACGATAGTAAGCGTATAAATGGCGGAACAATACATTAAGCACCGCTGAGACAGGCAAGGCTATCAGCATACCGACGAAGCCTAACAAGCTGGCTCCTGCCAATACCGAAAAGATAACCCATAGCGGTGACAGACCAATCTTATCACCTAATAGCAACGGCTGCAGTACATAACCCTCAGCGGCCTGCCCAACCAAAAATGCACCAGCGATTAATGACAGATAAGTCCAGTCTAGTCCAAACTGGAAGAGGCATGCAGTAATGGCAGCGATGAAACCGATACCAAACCCCAAATAAGGAACAAAGCTAGCAACCCCCGCAACCATACCAATGATAAGTCCAAGTTCAAGACCAATGAGCTGCAACTGCACCGCATAAATCATGCCCAACAGCACCATTACCAATAACTGACCTTTAATAAAAGCCATCAATGCACGATCACACTCTCTGGCAATCTGAACAAACTTTTCATTATAAGCCGCTGGAACCGCCATTTTCCACGTATGCAAACGCTGATCCCAATTAAATAAGAAATAAAATGTCAGAATAGGCACTAATACGATGAGTCCCGCATTATTAATAAAGCTCATACTTGAGGCAATGATATGGCTCATCATCGTGCTGGCATCTTCGAATTTATAATTCGTTTGCATGTAATCGACCAACGTCTCAGAAAACCCTTTTGACTCCAGCTCTGGCAAACTAATACGGCTGTTATTAACAAACCATTCTCGCACCACTTGGTTATACCAGTTCAACACTTTGGGTAAGTAGTCCCACGCCGCTTGCAACTGATTCCAAAGTGTCGGTATCAACCACCATAGCAGCAGCACCATTCCTAACGTAATGGTCGAATAGACAATGATAATCGCTATCCAGCGTTTGATATATTTCGATAGGCGTTTGACCAGCGGATTGAATAAGTAAGCGAGTACGAAAGCAAAGACAAACGGTATAATGACAGGCATCATTAAATACAATAAAAAGACAACCACCACCATAGCAACGACGATAAATAAGCGTCGAAAAAAGAGGTCGATTGGTTGGTTCATCATAACAAGTTATCCTAGGCTTAGGCTGATTTAAGGTTGCGATATGATTGCTTTTAAATAGGTGTTATTGAGTAACAACATCTTAATAGCAAACAGTTATTGACAGTAGATTTAGATTCCCATTATCGCAGAGTACCGTTAAAAATCAGTCATTTTTTGTTTCTTGATGCTTTATTTGCCACTTAAAGCAAGTCTTCACTAAATATCAGTCAAATATCGGCAAGTTGCTTTGCGAGTGTGGGTCGTTTTTGGGTATAATGCGCCCACTATATTCAGAATTTACACGACCAACTCGCTTTTCTACCGATAGACCTTCATTCCCTATAAAATTTGTGAGATGACCATGAGTAACAAGCCTTCTTTAAGCTACAAAGATGCCGGCGTTGATATTGATGCAGGCGATGCGTTGGTTCAACGTATTAAATCAGTGGCAAAAGCCACCTCTCGTCCTGAGGTTGTGGGCGGACTTGGCGGTTTTGGCGCGCTTTGTCGTATTCCGACCGGTTACACCTCACCTTTATTGGTTTCGGGCACTGACGGCGTAGGCACCAAGCTTAAACTGGCCTTGCAACTGAATCGTCATGACACTATCGGTATTGATTTGGTCGCTATGTGCGTCAATGACCTATTGGTTTGCGGTGCTGAGCCATTATTCTTCTTAGATTACTACGCAACAGGCAAGCTCGATGTTGACGTAGCAGCGACTGTCGTCACTGGTATTGGCGAAGGTTGTAAATTATCAAACTGTGCGCTCATCGGTGGCGAGACAGCTGAAATGCCAGGCATGTATCAAGATGACGATTACGACCTAGCTGGATTCTGTGTGGGTGTGGTTGAAGAAGCCGAAGTAATCACTGGTGAAAATGTCGCGGAAGGTGATGTATTGATAGCCCTTGGCTCAAGTGGCGCGCATTCAAACGGCTATTCATTGGTTCGTAAAGTTATCGAAGTAAGTGGCGTTGATGTCACTACTAGCGATGCACAATTAGACGGTCAGCCTATCCAAGACGCACTCATGGCCCCTACTCGTATCTATGTTAAAGCTATCAAAGCTTTGCAAGACACTCTTGGTAGTTCAGCCCTTCATGCGATGTCACATATCACAGGTGGTGGCTTAACAGATAACTTACCGCGTGTATTGCCTGAAACACTAGCCGCTAGCATCGATACCAATAGCTGGCAGTTCTCAGAGCTATTCACTTGGTTACAAACCCAAGGTAACATCGAGCAGAGTGAAATGTACCGCACCTTTAACTGCGGTGTTGGCTTTGTAATTGTCGTGCCTAAAGATAAAGCTGAAGCGGCTATCAATATATTGAATGACGCTGGCGAAAAGGCATGGCAGTTAGGCGAAATGGTCAGTCGTGAAGCGGATGCAGTGGTGTACCGTTAATGCTAGCCAATAATACCAGTCACGCCAACAAGCCATTGCGTATTGCCGTTTTGGTATCAGGCAGTGGGAGCAATTTGCAAGTATTGATCGATGCCATGCAAGCTGGCGCACTACCGATTGAAATAGTAGGTGTCATCAGCAATCGTGATGACGCTTATGCCATCACGCGTGCCAATGATGCTGCCATTCCAGTCGCGGTACTGTCACACGTTGCTAACGGCAAACGCATGGGTATCAAAACTTTTGAAACTCATGCAAATGCACAGCTTGTTGAATGGCAACCTGATTTAATAGTGTTAGCTGGTTTTATGCGTGTATTAAGTGGCTCATTTATCGATAATGCGCCAGCGCCTATGATTAACTTGCACCCTTCTCTATTGCCTGTTTACAAGGGGCTTGATACCCATCAGCGAGTTATACAAGCAGGTGAGCGTCACCATGGTTGTAGTATTCATGTCGTCACTGCTGAGCTCGATGCGGGCGCTGTTTTGACTCAAGCGCTGTTAGAGGTCAATCAAACAGAGACGGCTGATAGCCTACAAGCACGTGTACAAGAACTTGAGCATAAATTGCTACCTTGGACAATTTTGCTATTGGCAAATAAAGTATTGTCACTTGATACTAGTAATGAAACCTGTAATAAAACTAAGGCAAATTACTTGCCAGCCTTGCCATTACAGCTTTTTATGAACGCTTAGATTGGCATTAGAGCATGATAAGTTAGCTCGAACCTAGTTTTGGCACGTATAACATTTTTACATGAAAAAGCCCAGTTAACTCGTAGTGAGCGACTGGGCTTTTTTATTTCAATAACCCTCTACAATTTGAAATCATAAATGGTTATCTGCTGAAACTGTCTAGCTATTTAACTATCTAGATTCTTAAAATACATGAACCGCTTTGATATTAACGAACTCTTTGATACCAAAGCCACCATGCTCACGACCATAACCTGAATTTTTTACACCACCAAATGGTAATGCAGGGTTGGCTAGACCGTAACCATTGATATAGACCATACCCGTATCAAACTCCTCACGTGCTAGACGTACTGCTTTGTCTGTATCTTTTGAGAAGATTGCACCACCTAAACCATAACGGCTGTCGTTAGCGATACGTAAGGCATCGTCCTGGTCTTTTGCGCGAATGAGCGAAGCCACAGGGCCAAACAACTCATCATCATAGGCAGGTTGACCTTTTTCAACGTTTTCTAAGATAGTGGCTGGATAAAAACTGCCTTTGCTATCAGGAACTTTACCACCAACAGCAATCGTTGCACCTTTAGCCACACTTTGCTCTACTTGCTCATGTAACTGTTCTTGTAGATCTTTGCGAGCCAATGGTCCGATGTCTGAGCTATCATCCATAGGATCGCCATATTTCGCACCTTCAAACTTCTCAACAATACGCTTGCGGAATTCGTCGTATACGCTATCTACTACAATGAAGCGTTTTGCGGCGACACAAGTTTCACCGTTATTGATCAGGCGTGCTTGTGTACAAGTTTCTACTGCTATGTCTAAATCAGCATCCTCTAACACGATGAAAGCATCGTTTGAGCCAAGCTCTAATACCGCTTTTTTGATAGCTTTTGCTGCTTGTTGACCAACGATGACACCTGCTTTATCGCTACCTGTGAGCGTCACACCGCGTACTTTGTCGTTGTTGATTAATTCTTCTGACTGGTCGTGACCGATGATAATGGTACGGAAAAGATCATTTGGCAATTCAGACTCATGAAGTATTTTTTCAATTAATAAACCAGAGCCTGTTACGTTAGAAGCATGTTTTAACAGGATACTATTACCTGCCATCAAGTTGGCAATGGTATAACGGAATACCTGATACGCTGGGAAGTTCCAAGGCTGCATACCATAAATGATACCGATAGGTTGATAGCTGACCAATCCTTTTCTCATGCCTTCGATATCACGTACATCGTCAGCCAATGATTCAACACCGTTTTCAGCAGTATAATCACAGATTGCCTTACACAGATCAATCTCTTGCAAGCTTTGGCTATATAGCTTACCGCGCTCTTCTGTCATCAGTTTAGCCAACTCTTCTTTGTACTCGATTAGCTTATCACCAATAGATTTAATCGCTCGGCCACGTTCTTCGTGACTAACAGTGCGCCATGCTAAAAATGCTTCATGTGAAGTATCAACAATTTTATTAACTTCGTCTACGCTCATGTAATCGTAATTTTTAATCTCTTCACCCGTAGTTGGGTTGATAGTAGTGATATCTGACATGTTATTGTCCTTGTTATATTTTATTTTATGTTTAGTATTTTCAGTTTATAGAATAAGCATTGGTTACTGTTTTGTGGCTCAGCATACTCGCTAAACGCTATGCAATAAGTTCTTGTTGTGTCATAAGCTCTTATAGCAACCAATCACTCAAATAGGTATCAGCTTGTTGGTGCACTGCTTTCTATCTGTGGCCATCATAACAAGGTAATTTGGATGATAGGTTTACAAGATATGAAGAAGTGTGCATAAGATGTTAAGAGTGTGGCTATCTTATTAATTACGCTTAAGTTGTAAGCAGTTTGAGTTATAGATGAGGTATTTGAGTAAAATTAGACCAGTAAAAAACCAGCCCTACGGCTGGTTTAATAAAAAATTTATCTGTCTTAAAAAACAATCAATTTAAAATAGATGGTTCATCACAGGTATCTCCTGCGGTGGGTTTTCTTCCTCATCAACGATTTGACGCGCCACATGCATGATAAGTTGGCGTAACCAACGATGAGCTGGATGATGTTGCAATAACGGTGACCACGCCATCGTTAGCTCAAACTCAGGAATGAAGAATGGCGGCTCTTCCATTTTAATACTGTCGTTATTTGCCTGCATTTTTGCCACACGAGTTGGCAAAGTTGCTACCAAATCTTTATTAGCAGCAAGCATGGCTGGCATCTGATAATGACGAGTAAAAACACTGATTTGACGTTTTTGACCGAGGCGTTGTAGCGCTTGATCGATAGACCCCAAACCACCTGATTTTTCAGGATTTACCCCAAAGCCGACACCCATGCCGGTTTTAGAGACCCAAACATGCTGTGCTTTCAGATAGTTTTTTAAGTTGAAACGATTGGCATAAGGGCTGTCAGAAGACAACAGACAACTAAAAGTATCACGCCACACCAACACTTGGTGAAAGCTCTGTGGTATCTCGTTAAAGCGGTTAATTGCCAGATCAACGCGTCCCTGCTCCATATCCCGATAAGAGACGTCTGATGGTGTCAAGAAATCCAAGATAACATTGGGTGCTTCAGAGCGTAAAGCTTTGACCAGTTTAGGAACTAGCGTCGCTTCCGCATAGTCTGACGTCATGATACGGAAGACGCGAGAGGTGCTATAAGGACGGAACTCAGTACGTGGCTCTAACACTTGCGTCAAATCTGCCAGTATCTCACGAATACGAGGTTGCAATTCTAAAGCCCGCTCCGTTGGCGTCATACCCTCAGAAGAACGTACCAGTAACGGATCGTTAAACAACTTGCGCAGACGGCGCAAAATGTTGCTCATCGCAGGTTGGGTAATGCCAAGCTGCTCAGCTGCACGAGTGACATTTTTCTCTCGTAACAACACATCTAGATGTACCAATAAGTTTAAATCTACCCGCTGCAAATTCATATATAGTTCTCTTGGCCTTTGGATAAGTGCCGTTATAAGCTTGGCATTTTTGGTGCTGTTCTAACAATTTATGGTCTATAACAGTGTAATTCTGCTACTTTTTATCTGATTTTATGCGATATCTGCTAAGTATAACCCAAACCGTCTAACGTAAGGTACTGTTATATATGAATTATAACTTAAGAAAATACCCAAGATAATAATCATAAATTAGATAAATCTTGGTAAGGCAGTTATAGTAAGTCTCATAGGATGACTTGTAACGCAAACGATACAGCTTAGTTTTATAGACTGGCTACATTCATTTGACCGACACAATTAT
Source organism: Psychrobacter sp. SCQQ22 (assembly GCF_015864605.1). Lineage (NCBI taxonomy): Bacteria > Pseudomonadati > Pseudomonadota > Gammaproteobacteria > Moraxellales > Moraxellaceae > Psychrobacter > Psychrobacter sp. SCQQ22. Next base: position 250,943 of record NZ_JADYWZ010000003.1, on the reverse strand, counting down.
ATAGTATATTGATGGTCTATATCGGTAGCATCATACGATGAATTGATTGCTTAAAAGACCGCTATAGTCATTAGACAATGACCAAATCTATCGCACAAACTGTTTATTATTGTAACATTTCTTATTGCCGATAATGACATCGCCACTCAATAAAGAACGCAAGTGCTTTAGAAATATATGAATAAGCTCAGCAACCTTTTATACATTGCCCATTGTTTTTTCACTACCAAGTTCTAGTAATTCTCTTGTATTAGTGACTAAGTTTGTTTAGGGTAAATAAGGCTTTAACTGATAGCTTGTAATTCTGTCTGACCTTATGAGATGTCAATGGCACTAATATAAAGTCTAAATGTATACCTTTTCAGTCATACACAATCGTCATTATTTTAGCACTTAACTTATTTGTTTTTACACCCCACCAAGGAGACATAGATGTCAACTGCATATAAATCAGCGATCGACTTAGTACGTGAATTGAAGCAAAAGCACGGTAACTGGCAGAATATCAGCGAAACCGATGCGGCACGTATGATGTCACAAAACCGTTTTAAAACGGGCTTGGATATCGCAAAATATACTGCAAAAATCATGCGTCAAGACATGGAAGACTATGACAATGATACGTCTCAGTACACACAGTCTCTAGGTGCATGGCATGGTTTTGTTGCACAGCAAACTATGTACGCTAAAAAGAAATATTTTGGCACGACTTCTAAAACTTACATCTACTTATCAGGTTGGATGGTTGCAGCTCTACGCTCTGAGTTTGGTCCACTACCTGACCAATCTATGCATGAAAAAACATCAGTGCCTAAGCTAATCGAAGAAATCTACACGTTCCTACGTCAAGCCGATGCTAAAGTATTGAACGATTACTTCCGTGAGCTAAACGCTGCTGAAGAAGCTGGTCAAGATACTTCAGCTATCGTAGAAAAAATCGAAAACTTTGATTCACATGTTGTGCCAATCATTGCTGATATCGATGCAGGTTTCGGTAACGAAGAAGCCACTTACCTATTGACTAAGCAAATGATCGAAGCAGGTGCTTGTGCCATTCAGGTTGAAAACCAAGTATCTGATGCTAAGCAATGTGGTCACCAGGCTGGTAAAGTAACTGTACCGCATGAAGACTTCATCTCTAAGCTAAACGCTATCCGTTATGCATTCCTAGAGCTTGGTGTTGAAGACGGTGTTATCGTTGCTCGTACTGACTCTGAAGGCGCATCACTCACACAAAAAATTCCAGTATCAAATGAGCCAGGCGATCTAGCTTCTAAATACATCGACTTCATCGAAATGGAAGAAGTTACTTTAGAAAATGCTCTAGAAAACGATAGCTTACTTAAGCACAACGGCAAACTAGTACGTCCAGTTCGTCTGCAAAACGGTCTATATCAGTTCCGTGAAGACACAAACATTGACCGTGTTGTACTTGACTGTGTGACCGCTCTAGAAAACGGTGCCGATCTACTATGGATTGAAACACCAACTCCAGATGTAGAACACATCAAAATGATGGTTGACCGTATTAAAGAGCAACAGCCTAAAGCGAAGCTTGTATACAACAATAGCCCATCATTCAACTGGACGCTTAACTTCCGTAAGCAAGTCATTGCACAGTGGGAAGAAGAAGGCAAAGACATCTCTAGCTACAATAAAGATGACTTGATGAGTGCTGATTATGACGGTACTGAGCTTGATGCAGCAGCTGATGTCGCTGCTAAGAACTTCCAACGTGATGCGTCACGTGAAGCTGGTGTATTCCATCACTTAATCACGCTACCGACTTACCACACGACTGCTCTTAGCGTTCATGAACTTGCTAAAGGCTACTTCGGTGAAGAAGGCATGCTTGCTTATGCAGCTGGTGTACAACGTAAAGAAATCCGCGAAGGCATCGCTTGTGTTAAGCACCAAGCAATGGCCGGTTCTGACCTAGGCGATGATCACAAAGAAATCTTCTCTGGTGACAACGCACTTAAAGCTGGCGGCGGCAAGAACACAATGAACCAGTTCTAATCACCGACCATCTATAGGTAATTGCTAAAAAAGCCGCCCTACATAATGTAGGGCGGCTTTTTTATGGCTGTTTATTGACACTCTGTTATTGTGAGCTTTTTAAGCTTCAATTCTAGGGCCTGTCTTCATTTTAAAGATGATGATAAAAATGAGATAAATTGCCGTCAAACGAGGAAAATAGCGCAGATAATATCAGGATATTAACCAACTATTTGACGATGTTTGGCAAAATTTAGCTATTTTTAGCTCTTTTAGAGGACACTCGTTTGAATTGAGAACACGCCCTAGTGCTTAGCATCCTTGCTATCAGTCTCTTTAGCACTGTCGGTATTATCACCTACCTGATTGCTCTTTATACCCTCTGAATGATGGACGTCTTGGTTTTCACCCATCAGATTACGTCGTAAGTGTTCTACACGAGGGCTGTGTTTAAAAAACTTACGATAGATCGCTTTTATCATTCTATAAATGAGATAAAAAACACCACCAAGCACCACTAGCCACCACAATTGTATAATGCCAAGTGCAAATGACCTGAGCATACTCCAACCATCTTTGAATGATTTGTTGACTTCGGTGCCAAAACTCGGACGTTCAGCATCTATCAAAACATCTAGGTTTTGAGTGGTTTCTTTATAACTGACATCTGGCTGCATAAAACTCAGATTGATGGTGCTATATTTGACTTTATCGGCGATATCCATTTGCTCAAGCTTTGCCAATTCTTTTTGGCGACGTGCTGCATAAGTAGCGGTGATAGCATCGACATTACTACCCTGATCTTTATCATTTTTGCTATCGAGACGCTCTTGACTGAGCTCATCCGCCATATCGCTATTTAGCTGACTTGCTAGCTGCTCACGATAAATATCCAAAGTAACGTCTTGTGCAGTGAACTCCTGACCATTCAAAAAAGCCACTTGCTGCTGCATTTGCTCCAAGAACTTATTGACGTTGACACGAGGAACCCGAACCGTCATTTCAGCTTGGCGATTATAGGTTGTAATCGTAATATTTTTATCACCTTGGACAAAGGTTCTATCACTACGTGGATAGTTGCTAATATTACTGAGCGCTACATAGCCACCCTGCTGCCGTGTCAACGTCTCAATGGCAGCACTACTCCTGACCACGTCTTTGACAGTAAAGTTTGCACTGGCATTAATCAGCAGCTCTTTACCTTGTATCTGGATATTAGCGGTCTGACTAGCAAGTGTCTGCTCACTACTCTCTGATAAGCTCTCAACCGTCAGTCCATTGGCTTGATTGTCAGCCTCTGGCTCTGCAACAACTGATTGTTCAGACATCACGGTATTGATATCAGCACTAACGTCTTGTTCATTCGCATAGTCACTTGGCTCCTCTGAGGCACTTTCTGCATATTCCTCAGATTGACTACAGCCACTCATCAGTAATACAGACCCGAGCATTGCCGCTGCTATAGCTAATGACAAACGATTGGGTTGTGATGATGTTTTAAGCTTACTCATCATAGAGTCGTGCTGCCTATCAAAACCAACCTGTTTTTTCAAAAGACTGCTTGCAGATATCATCTGGATTTCTCTCATATTAAATATACTTTTGTTCAATATTTTCTCAATTATAACGACAATAAAACAAAAGTGTATTTTTTATAGAAAGAACACCTAGGGTGTGTCATCAATTAGATTGTGAGGCTTAAAATGAGAAAAATTGTAGATAAACAAGGAAGGGATTGCCGTTAATATGAATATATTGACAAAATTACTGACGATGTTTAGCAAAATTTAGCCATTTTAAGGCCACTAAATGTATTAATGTGCTAATTGATGACACGCTCTAGGCAGTTCTATAGAATATTACTTGTTATTAGATGATAGCTTTCATACGATAGAGTTGATTCAATCTAAAAAAGTACCAAGTAGCCGAGTACAGATGTGTAGTACTTTCACTCGACTTCCTTGTATCCAAATTATATTGAGCCGACTATAGATTGACTAAAGTACTCACTTAACGTTTATTAAAATAATTGGGAGCCACCATGCAAGAGATAGAACTGAAGTTTTTGGTGCCAGAATCACGGCTAAAAGGCTTGATGCGGCAAGCTCAAGTCAAATCCTCACAGCTGACGCAACTGGCTGCCCATTATTACGATACGCCTGACCAACAACTAGCGAAAGCAGGTATCGGCTTGCGTATTCGTAAAGAAGGCGAGTCGTGGGTACAGACAATCAAAGCTGGCGGCGATGGTATTGCCGCGCGCTTAGAGCACAATGCGGTATTAGATAACGAACAAGTACAAGCAATGCTCGATGCCAACTCCCTCATGCCTGATTTGACCATTTATAAAGACACTCCAATCGCCCCTGCATTATCTGAATTTAAGCTCAAAAAACTGGCAAAAACACTGACACGATTGTATGTCACTGATGTGCAGCGCACCACTCGATTGCTAGTAGAAGACAGTAGCGATCAAATAGATAATCAAGTAAACAATAGCATCGAGATAGCCTACGATTATGGAGAGATTATTCATGGTAATGATGATGCTCAGCGAGAAGTCATCCGAGAGATAGAATTCGAGCTGATATCAGGAGATTTAGACTTTCTATTCATGACAGCCAAAAATTGGTGTCAGCGCTATAAGCTGTGCCTATCTACTGTGACCAAAGCTGAACGTGGTGGATTGCTCATCAACGGACAAAATCATAGCCCAGCAGTTAGTGCTGATCTTAGCCAGCTAAACATCAATAAAAAAATTAGCATACCTGCTTTTGTCAGGGCTGCCGTACATAACTGTCTACTGCAAATACTACCGAACAGCAGTGCTATCGTGGCTGGTAGCACTGACAGTGACCACATCTTGCAGTTACAGATAGGTATTCGCCGCTTACTGGCTGCCCTAAATGCGTTTGCGAGCTTCTCTGATGAAATCAATCCTGATTGGCAGCCAATACTAAAGCAAACGGCTACCCTGATTGACGATTATCAGGAGCTAGATTACCTAGCAAATCATATCGACCCTAAGCTGCAAAAATATGGCGCGCCTGAGACTAACTGGACGATGGATATTGACGCTCTCAAAACTAAGCCTATTGATGCCATCAGCGTCCCTGATTTTCAGCTGACCTTATTAGAACTCATTGCCTTTACTATGAGTGATCCAACCCTTGAGCCTCAAAGTAACAAGCTTGCTACCGATAAAATTGTAAAAGTCTTATCCAAACAATATAAAAAGCTGCTCCATACCGATGAAGAGCTTGGTGAGGGAAACAATGTTGAAAGCGAGAGTATGGATTTAGAAGACATTGATTTAGAAGATGTTGATTTAGAAAGTACGAACTCAAACCTTGATACTGATGACCAAGCAGACTTTGAATTGCATCAGCTAAAAGATTTGCGTTACATCACTGAGTTTTGTGCACCTCTATTAAGTAAGAAAGGGTCTAAAAAACGCACCGAACGCCAGCTAAAGTGTTTGCTCAAAGCGCAAAAACCATTAGAGAAATATCATAGCTATGCACAATATCAACAGCGTTATCAGTTAAAATCAGCTGTAGATAATAATGCACTATATGGTGCAGGCTGGTTTGCAGCCGTACTCAAAAATGACACGAAACACAGCGACAAATGCTTGGCCAAAGTGAGAGATCGTTCGATATTTTGGTAAAATATTCATCGTAAAATAGCAAAAACGTAAAATAAAAAAGACAGCTCACTCTATGAGGGCTGTCTTTTTTATAATGTCTGATTCAAGAAAGTTACGATAGATGATTTAATCAATGTAGTTGTACTATCATTCTGTTTCATCCACTTATACCATAGTCGGTTCAATATAGTTTGGATACAAGGAAGACGAGTGAAAGTACTACAAATAGTAGACTAAGCGAGACTGACACCGTATCCAATTTATAGAGGATTGACTATACTTATACTATTCAGCCGTAATAGTCACAAACGTACCCTCGCTGACTTGTTCAAATAGCTGAATGATATCTGCATTACGCATACGTATACAGCCATGCGAAAATGGTGCGCCCATTGGCTCGGTATCTGATGTGCCGTGTATATAGATATAACGCTGGTAAGTATCGCAACCACCTTGGCTATTAGCTCCTTTGTTCACGCCTTCTTCCAGACCGCTGAGCCAAAGGATACGGCTCAATATCCAATCGCGCTCAGGATGAGACTTACCGAGTTCCGCATCATATATCTCACCTGTGGGCACACGGCCTATAAACACAGCGTTACTAGGTACACTACCCCCTATTTTTTCGGCAATGACATGTTTGCCAAGCGGTGTACAGCCACTATCTTGCTGACTGCCAATGCCATTTTTAGCAGTCGATATCGAGTATCGTGCTATTTCTTTATTCTGCTGGTGTACCGTTAGATATTGCTGAGCGATGTTAATAACTATCTGTATATCAAGATTGTTGCTGTTTTTCATAAATGCTTCCAACTATCAGTAATTCGTAAAAATACCGTTAGGGCAATTAGGACATATTAAACTTCCAACTAGGTCACTCACAGTGACTATATTCGGATTATTCAACACGTCCTCGTAAAATGATTGAAAATTTCTATTATCAAGGGATTGTATCAAGGCATTGGGCACCGTAATATAGGGGCACACTTTTTGATGCTAGCAGATTATGACGACTATTTCACCGACACGTGTGTCGATGTATGATTTTCTATATCAAGATACCATACCGATGGTGTCATTATTGGCAGATGCCGCAAAGCTTTCATTACCACAAACCCGCTTAGCAATGGATGCCAGTTTGCAGGCAATTATTAGTGCCCTTCTCGCTTACCAACAGCGTTACGATGGTCAGTCAGTGAGTAAAAAACTGTTTGGGCGTGGTGCTGTCAAGGAACTCCGTCAATACAACTCTATGAACTTTGCGACCATTAGTGCGACGTTATATCATCGTCACGATGCGGCAGATGCCATATTCTCTGATAATGCTCGGGTCATAAAAGCGAGCGATCGTATTGCCAGTCAAATTGACGCAACGACGCAACAAGTCCAAATTTTACTGACCTCTTTATGTGTGGTTGTGCTCCGTGAGCTGGCTATATTGGCAGAATACAGTCAACTTGATAATAACGAAATTAATAAATGGTTTGCGCTACAACCACAGTTTCTGTCATTAGCGCGTTTCGCAGCCAGTGAACCAGAAACGCTATCTGCTAAACTGGCTAATAACAACGAAGCAGCCGAAAGCACAGTGGACACGGGAGCTGAAAACCCATCAGAGGTTGGCTTATTAAGTACTGAACAGCTATCAAGCAACCCACCACCTTTCGATCCTTACTGGTACGAACTGACGGCATTCAAACCTGAAAACTATGAACCTGTGCAAGACATGCAGATGGCCACAGGTAACTATCTAAAAGCCATTGGCCGCTCACCTGATAACTTGCAACAAGGGCGCCACAATGACATGCTGGTGTTTGCAGAAATGCATGATATTGCATTGCCACATCAACGTTGGTTATTACAACTCGCGAAAATATCAGACATCTATCTCAGTCGCAATCGACTGCGCGTAAATTCTGAACCTGCTACCCCGCCCAAGCCACCTTTGGTTAGCTTGGGACTCATCGGTGGCAATAGCGACAACACGCCCGCAACGATCAGTGAAAAACCGATTGAATACGAAGCCGCCACGCCGCTTTGGAAAAACCCCGTCATTATCATTATCATTCTGGTCATTAGTATACTGGGTGGATTGGCAACTCTCAAATATCAGATGCAAAAGTCTGACGGTGCTATGTTGGCAACAGAAGAAGTGCTATTAGAACAAAAGACTCTCGAAGAACGTCAGCAGCAGGATGTCGCAATCGTGATGGTAGACGATGAAGATGTTGCAGAAACAGCTGAAGCTGAGTAGAAAAAAGCAGTGATTTAAATGTGGCTGTTGTCATAAGTATTTAATCACAAACTATCAGCAATAAAAAAGAGGCCCTATATCTAAGGCCTCTTTTTTGTGCGATTTAATTTTCTAATTGATTACGAATAATCTGACAATCTTACTTAGATAAATCGCGACCACGGCTGGCTTCGATAGCTAGACGTAGACCATTAAGACGGATAAAGCCTTCTGCATCTTTTTGATCATAAGCGCCTGCGTCATCTTCAAAAGTTGCGATCTTTTCGTCAAATAATGAATCATCAGACTTACGTCCGACAACGCTCACCGCACCTTTATATAGCTTCACGCGAACCGTGCCGTTGACATATTCTTGTGATTTGTCAATCAACGCTTGCAACATCATACGCTCAGGACTGAACCAGTAGCCGTTGTAAATAGTTTTAGCATAGCGTGGCATTAGCTCATCTTTTAAATGCGCGGCTTCACGGTCTAAGGTCAATGACTCAATACCGCGATGCGCTTTTAGCATAATCGTGCCCGCTGGTGTCTCATAGCAGCCGCGTGACTTCATGCCAACATAACGGTTTTCTACGATATCTAAACGTCCGATACCATGCTTACCGCCAATCTCATTGAGCTTGATCATGATTTCGAAAGGCTTAAGTGCTTCGCCATCGATAGCAACGATGTCGCCTTTTTGATACTCTAGCTCTAGATACTGTGCTTCGTCAGGCGCTTCTTCTGGGCTGACTGACCAGCGCCACATATCATCTTCTGCTTCAGCATATGGATCTTCTAGGATTCCGCCTTCATAAGAGATATGTAGCAGGTTAGCATCCATTGAGTATGGAGATTTTTTCTTATTACCCGCATAATCAATCGCAATGTTGTGCTCTTTCGCATATTCCATCAAGCTTTCACGGCTAGACAAGTCCCACTCACGCCAAGGGGCAATGGTGACTACATCTGGTGACAAGGCGACAGCACCCAGCTCAAAACGTACTTGGTCATTACCTTTACCCGTAGCACCATGGCTAATGGCATCAGCATTATGTTCTTTAGCAATCTCAACCAAACGCTTCGCGATTAGTGGGCGTGCGATAGAAGTACCGAGCAAATACTCGCCTTCATAGATAGCATTGGCACGGAACATTGGGAACACATAGTCACGGGCAAACTCTTCGCGCAAGTCTTCGATATGAATATGTTTGATACCCATGGCTTCTGCTTTAGCGCGTGCTGGCTCAACTTCTTCGCCTTGACCAATATCTGCGGTAAAGGTAATAACCTCTGCATCATAAGTCTCTTGCAGCCATTTAGCGATGATTGAGGTATCAAGACCACCTGAATATGCCAATACGATTTTATTAATATTTTTCGGATCAAGTTGAGCCATGAATAACTCCTATTATGAGAATTTAATTTTGGTAAAAGCGCTAAGATTCAATCGAAAGGTAAACTACTTACTCAGTGTACATCATATTTACTATAGGCAAAAGTGCCACGGCCATAAGGAGTGAGCTTTTGGTTGAATGGTGAGCCAATGGATATATGCTATCTCTATGAGATTGTTATCTAATCATGATAAACCAGACCATTTTATACATTTAAAAATCATTATTCGCCATAGAATGCTAGCAGAATACTCAAAACCTTCTACAGTGCGACCAATGAATTATGTACAGAGCGTTAGTCGCATATTTAGTCAAGTGGGCAAATCTGTTATGATAGCCACATAACACCACTCCGTTTTATTCCCATATATGACGACACAGAGCGCTACGACATTATGACTGATTCGATTAGAGAATTGACCATCCTTCAACCAGACGACTGGCATATCCACTTACGTGACAGCACAGCATTGAGTACGACAGTACCACATGCCGCAAATAGCTTTAATCGTGTGATTTGCATGCCAAACCTAGTACCGCCCGTCAAAAATGTCGACGATGCACGTGCTTACCGCGCGCGTATCATGTCACATCTAGAAGCTAGTAGCTTGAGCACAGAGCGCAAAACGGCGTTCGACCCCCGTATGACCTTATACCTGACGGATAAAACGACTGCACAAGACATCGAAATGGCAGCAAAATCAGGTATCGTACAGGCCGTTAAGCTATATCCTGCTGGAGCAACCACCAACTCTGCTGACGGCGTCACCAATATCAATGCTTGTGTTGATGTCTTCGAAGCACTAGAAAAATACGACTTGCCATTATTAATACATGGTGAAGTCACTCAAGATCATATTGATATTTTCGATCGTGAAAAGCGCTTTTTAGATGAAGTGTTGGCACAAATTATCGTAAAGTTCCCTACCTTGAAAATCGTAGTCGAGCATATCACTACCAGTGACGCCGCAGACTTTGTATTGGCTCAAGGCAATCACGTTGCCGCCACTATTACACCGCAGCATTTGATGTTTAACCGCAATCATCTATTGGTCGGTGGTATCAAACCGCACTTTTATTGCTTGCCTATCCTGAAGCGTGAAAGCCATCAAAAGGTATTATTAGATGTCGCGACCAGCGGCAATCCAAAGTTCTTCTTAGGTACTGACTCTGCTCCACATGCGACAGATAAAAAAGAAGCCGCTTGTGGCTGTGCTGGGTGTTATAGCGCTGCGACTGCCTTGCCACTGTATGCCACGGCTTTTGATAGCGTTGGTAAAATAGACAAGCTAGAAGGTTTTGCCAGTCGTTTTGGTGCCCAGTTCTACGGCATGCCATTAAATGAGAGTACGATTACGCTTGTCAATACGCCTATGCAAGTGCCTATCGCTTATCCTTACTTCGATGGTAGCTCTCTCACCCCGCTTATGGCAGGTGAGACGCTACCATGGTCTCTTAGAGACTAGAGCACGCTAAGGTATGTCATCATTTAGATTGTAAAAATTAAGGGTACTAAGTGCTAAGTGAACCAATTGATGACATGCCTGATATAAAGCCCTCTATATTTTATTCTATAATATCTGTCATATCCCTATCTTAAGCGGTGTGACAGATCTCATCACATACTTATTTTTCATTTAATATAACACTACGACTGATAAAAGCGATTTTACCTGATATGACCACTCAAAACGATGCCACCTTGCCTGACAATACCGTGACAGATGAACAAGCACCAATACGCTTAAAAGATCGCTTTCGTAAGTTTTTACCTGTGGTCGTCGATGTTGAGACAGCTGGTTTTAATGCGCAAACTGATGCTTTACTAGAAATTGCCTGTATTCCCGTACTACTTAATGAACAAGGTGTGTTTTATCCTGGAGAGGCTTTCAATGCTCATATCGAACCTTTTGAAGGGGCAAATTTAGAGCCAAGTGCCCTCGCCTTTACAGGGATTGATCCTAAAAACCCACTGCGTAAAGCCATTGCCGAAGACGAAAAAACTGCCCTACGCCGGATTTTTAAGGGTCTAAAAGAAGTACGCCGTGAGGAAGACTGCCGTCAATGTGTATTAATCGGACACAATGCCCATTTTGACTTGGCGTTTTTGAATGCAGCTGTGCTACGTACCAATAACAAGAGCCACAATCCGTTCCATAACTTTTCAGTTTTTGATACCGTCACGCTATCAGCACTCGCATTTGGTCAGACGGTGCTGGCACGTGCCTGTAAGGCAGCAGGGCTAGATTTCGATGGTAAAGACGCTCACTCAGCGCTATATGATACGCAAAAGACTGCCGAGCTGTTTTGTCATATTCTTAACCATTACCCCATGCTGGCTAATGCAATGCATAATGAAGCAAATACAGATGAATTACCTGACGGCGATAATAAATAAGCCACATATCCTATATTGCCCATGTCTCCTAATAGTGCTACTTTTAACACTTGATGACTTTGGCATCTTGATTTTACAATCAATAGGGATATGATTGATATCATGATAAACAAGCCTCTCGTTTAATTATTGAATATGGTATCGCCATCATTCAAAATTAACAAACGAGTCGACAACCTATGATTATGCACTTTAAAACGGTGTTGTCGTATCCTATAGATGGTTTAAGTTGCCCACACTGCCTTGTAGCATGACATTGCTTATACTATAAGGCTTGATAGGAGGGACTTTATCATGGATCCACAACTCAAATTATGGGGAACTATCATAGGCTATATGCTACTAGCTTTGACGATTAGCGCTTGTACTTCTTTGTGGATTCGCTATCATTTAAAGCGTAAAGACTTACATCCTCGCCGCGCAATCAAAAAAAGATACTTAATTTTAAAAAGACGAAGAAAAAGGCTTGACAGCAAGCGCAGACACCATTAGAATACGCACCACTTCGGCATAAATGGTGAAAGCAGCTGAGGTGTTGTGTTACTAGTCCCCATCGTCTAGAGGCCTAGGACACCGCCCTTTCACGGCGGTAACGGGGGTTCGAATCCCCCTGGGGACGCCACTATTTGGCGTCACTCGTTAGCAAGTTTGCCGCAAAGCATCTATTAAGACTAACAAGCGTACCATCGAAAAGCCCAATCACATCGTGATTGGGCTTTTTTTTATGCGTGCATTTAACTGTCTCACAAAGACGATACCTAAGATCTTCAAATGTATATCACTATTAATTTAATGCAGCTAGTAATGTGTACTATGAATACGCAACTTGATTTTCGGCTGCATCTATATTAAAAGTTTTATCGAAAATTTACTGACAAAAAAGCCAACATTGAATGTTGGCTTTTTAGATCGAATACGATTTCTTTATAAAATTTACCAGATTTTATCTGATAACATTAACCATAACAGTGTCATGATAACCATCACACCAAGTACGGTTTGAATCAAAAAGAACGCTTGATGCTGACCGACCACCTTACTTAAGGTCACCCCTAATGTACTGTACTTAATAGGTGGCGTATCTATATTACCTGTTCTTGCCTGTTCTTCATAATACCCTTGTAGGATATCTACAAACCTTGGCCATTCACTAGAATCCCAATCGTAAGGCTTGAACGGCATAAAGTTTTTCAGCTCAGGCTCTTTTGTCATCCAACGTTCAAGTGTGACAGAACGTAGAGACCAATTCGTAAAACGGCGTTGAGAGATTTGTGAAAAATCTAGAATTTTTAGTTCTTTATGACGGTCATCTACTAGTAATCGATTTTTTAAATTAGTGAGCGCTTGTTCTGACCCTTCTACACACTGTAAGAAGTAACCATTGCCATAGCAAAGAATACCTGTGACGTTATCGGCTTGGTTTTGCTCAATCGAAATCTCTGAAATGTCGTTAAGCGTACTAGAGCCTGACAGACCAGTCGAAGTGATTTGGCTGATATATACAAGCTGGCAGAGATCTATTGTGACTGGATTTGTCGAATCATTAATTTTTGACAATTCGATTCTCCCTATTTTTAGATAAATGGAGCTAAAACAACCATACTAACTTTAGAAAAAACATAGAGACAAGACTTTTAGAAGCATCAAATTGGTCTGGTATATTATTGATTTTATAAATGTTTATATTAATTGTATTAAGTTGGTTACATCATAGGCTAGTTTGGTCATCAAAGCAATCTATGTTTGACAATACTGTTTGTTCTTCATAATTGAGGAGACTCTAAACGAATGAAGTAGCCTATGTTTTTATTTTAAAATAGGTGCTGGCTGAAATATGTGAGATATAAGCACACCTACCTCTCTATTAAATAGACGTATTCGATACGATACAGGTAGTAGCAAACTAATAAGAAATAGCTATTGGAGATACTTTAGGATAATTACGATTGTGCAGTCAGAATAGCTGCAAGTAAGATAGCATCGTCTGGATAAGTGAGCTTTATGTTTTGGCGACTGCCAATCACTAGACGAATAGGGAAATCTAAGTATTCAAAGGCACTGGCTTCATCCGTGATAAAAAGGTTATGGGTAAGAACATAAGCCAATACCCTCTTCAACTCACCTAATCGAAATACTTGTGGGGTTTGAGCTTGCCACATGTTACTGCGGTCGATAGTGCATTTAGCATAAGAATGTGCGTGGTTATGGTTACTAATAATAATCTCATTCGTAAGCTCAGATTGAGCAGTAGAATAGACATTTGACTCTTTTAGTGTATCAGCCACAGGTGTTGCTAGGATAGCGCCATAAGGCTCTGTCATCGCCGCTTCGATCACTTGATCAATATCATTACTGGGTACAGCAGGACGCGCAGCATCATGAATCAACACTAAGTCTGAATCGTCAGCGCCTGAATGACTGATTGCCCCTACACCTGCCTGTACTGACTGCCAACGCTCAGCGCCGCCAATGGCATAATCTATAGGAAGTGCGAAATCGAGTGTTTGAGCAGTGGTGTCATCTGCTGCAATGACCAACAAGCACTTATCAACATAATCACTACAGGCGAGCCTTGCCACGCTATGCTGTAGCAGTGTCCGTCCTTGTAGCATCGTGTATTGCTTGGCAACAGACGCACCAAAACGACTACCGCGACCAGCAGCGACGATCATGGCATGTATACGAGGTGTGGTATTCATAAGATAATACTCATCAAGCAGCCCTCATGGTTGAGACCCATGACAATATGGCTAAGGAAAAGCAAGTGCTAAGAGGGGTAAAGAGATTGAGGTGAACAGAATATCTATTCTAGATAATAACAGGTAGTACTTTTTAGAAAACTAAGAATGATTACTGACTGCTGTGCGTGGTAGGTGCAGTGGACACTTGCACAAATGTCTCGTTTGGTTTAATCAAACCCAAATCTAAACGAGCATGCTCTTCTACTGCTTCGAGACCATTTTTTAAATCATATACGTCGGTACGTAATAAATTATTTGCTGCTACTTGGCTCTCATTCAAGCGCTGCTGCTCTTCTGTCTGAGTCATCAGTTCGTTGTGCTCGAAACGACCATTTTCGCCTAGCCAATACTGATATTGCAGCCCTAACAGGACAGCAACGGCTAACGCGAGTAACATAAATTGGCTAAAATATTTCATAAGAGGATAACGCCAAACGACAGAGATATAGTAAAAATTAGCTAAAGCAGCTAGGCAATATATAAACACAACAATGATTACATACTGCCCAGCTTTAACGTTAAGTCCTGATCAACTTGGACTTATTAACCACGTAGACCGATGAACTCTTCACGGCCACGATAGCTTGCACGTACTTGCTGCTCGATACGAAGCAATTGATTGTATTTTGCGACGCGATCTGAGCGGCATAGCGAGCCAGTCTTGATCTGACCAGCAGCAGTACCAACCGCTAAATCTGCAATAGTACTGTCTTCAGTTTCACCTGAACGATGCGAAATAATCGTCGCATAACCATTTTTCTTCGCCAGATAAATCGCATCTAGCGTTTCTGATAAAGTACCAATCTGGTTAAACTTAATCAAAATTGCGTTGGCAATTTTCTTATCAATACCTTCTTGCAAGATAGCAGGATTGGTTACAAATAAATCATCACCGACCAATTGTACTTTATCGCCAATTTGCTCAGTCAAATACTTCCAACCATCCCAATCTGACTCATCAAGACCATCTTCGATAGAGATAATAGGATATTGACGTGCCAAACCAACTAGATAGTCTGAAAAACCTTGGCTATCAAAAGATTTGTTACCTTCGCCTGCCAAGATATACTGACCATCTTTATAGAATTCGCTCGCTGCACAATCTAACGCAAGATGAATGTCTTCACCAGCTTTATAGCCGACTTGCTCAATCGCTTGCATAATGACAGTGATGGCTTCTTCGTTGCTACGTAGGTTTGGTGCAAAACCACCTTCATCACCGACCGCTGTATTCAAGCCTTGTGATTTTAGGACAGATTTTAAGCTGTGGAAAATCTCCGTACCAGCACGCAATGCTTCTGAGAAGCTCGTAAACCCAACTGGCTCAATCATGAACTCTTGGATATCTACAGTATTATCCGCATGCTCGCCACCGTTTAAGATATTCATCATTGGCACAGGCATCGTGAGCGACGTCTGATTGCGCAAGTTGGCAATATACTGGTGTAATGGCAAGTTCTTTGATTTGGCAGCCGCTTTAGCAGTGGCAAGTGACACCGCTAGCATAGCGTTGGCACCAAGGCTGTCTTTGTTTTCTGTACCGTCTAGCGCAATCATTGCATCATCAATGCCTTGCTGCTCTGTAACGTCTTTATCCATCAAAGCGCTACGGATTTGGCTATTCACATTGGCAACGGCTTTTTTCACGCCTTTACCCATGTAGCGATCTTTGTCGCCATCACGCAGCTCAAGCGCTTCACGTGAGCCAGTCGACGCGCCACTTGGTGCTGCAGCACGGCCAATCGTACCATCAGCCAAGATAACATCGGCTTCAATCGTTGGGTTACCGCGTGAGTCTAAAATCTCACGAGCGCGAATGTCTTTAATTGCGGTGACGTTGTTGGTTTCTTCAGCGTACATAATGTCTGTTAATTCCTTTGGTCATGCCAAGTTTATGGGGTAAATAACGGCAACTAGAATACAAAAAAGATAAAGCAAATTATCGTATAGCACGTGCGCCTAAAACAGCTTTGCCTATTTGTAAAATCGGTCAATTCTAAGTACGATTAAAGGTTTATTTGGCGTATCGATAGCTGGCTATAGTGCTTGGCATCATAGCATAAATTTTGCCAAACTTCCCTTATCTTACACCAACTTGCGCCCATAAAATGAAATATGAGCAGCAATGTCAGCCGTTATCGAATCGTTTTATCGGTGACGATGTAAAAAGCGAATGAATGCCTATGCTTTAGACAGCGGCTCTGCTTTAATATTGGTGTTTGAGACTGTATTATCCAGCTCAATTTCTGTCTGAAATCGTGTCAATCGCAGTGCATTCATTAATACTGAGATGGAACTAAGCGCCATGGCAGCAGCTGCAATCATAGGATTTAAAAACCCAAAAGCAGCGAGTGGAATGCCAATGCAATTGTAAATGAAGGCAAAAAACAAATTTTGCTTAATATTACGCAGTGTTGCTTGAGCGATTTTTTGTGCCGCATCGATATGCATTAATGACTCACCCATCAATCGTGCAGAAGCACTGTGCTGGGCCACATCTGTCCCTTCAAACATAGCAAAACTGGCATCGGCAGTTGCCATCGCTGGTGCATCATTAACACCATCACCTGCCATGGCAACTTTATGACCCGCTGTTTGTAATTTAGCAATCTGGCTCGCCTTGTCTCTCGGGCTCATTTTGCCATAAGCCGCCTTGATACCCAGCTTTCCTGCGACATAATCGACGACAGACTGCTTGTCACCACTCATCAAAATCACGTTAATGCCAGCATTTTGTAGTGCAGTAATCGCTTGTGGAGTATCCGCTTTTAGGTCATCCGCTAAAGCAAAAGCGCCTAAAGGTTCGTCATTAATACTAACTGCAACCGTACTGGCCACTTGCCATGCTTTTGGCATAAACTTTGGCAGCGTCAAGTTAGCAAACTCTGCCGTACCAACCTTAATAAGCCCAAGTCCATCAATGTTTGCTTGTATACCTGCGCCTTTTATCACGCTGATATCAGTAACATTCATTAATGGCAAATTGCGGTTTTTTGCAGTGTTGACCAGAGCAGTTGCTAATGGATGACTAGCATGTGCCTCAACGCTCGCTGCAATCTGCAATACGTCATCAACAGCAAGCGATTTGTCCACCATGACATGGTCAACGATAGTCGGTTTGCCAATGGTCAGTGTGCCCGTCTTATCCAAGACAACGGTATCGATGTCGCCTGCTGCTTCAAGGCTTTGTGCATCCTTAAACCAAACGCCATGACGAGCAGCAACACCCATACCCGCCATGATTGCCGCTGGTGTGGCCAAGCCAAGCGCACAAGGGCAAGCAATGACCAATACCGATACGGCGTGCATTAGTGCCGTATCCACCATACCTGTCAGCCACCACGTGACGACAAAAGTAACCAATGCAATCGTAACAACGATGGGAACAAAAATAGCTGTCACTCTATCAGCAAGACGCGCTAAATTGGCTTTTGAGCCTTGCGCATCACTGAGTGCTTGTACCATATCACCTAGCTTGGTATCACTACCTTTAGCACTGACTCGATATAGCAAACTGCCATTTTCGACTAGAGCACCTGCCAATAGACCATCGCCCTCTTCTTTTTTGAGCGGTACGGACTCACCAGTTAAATGACTCTCCACACACCAGCCACTACCACCTATAACCATGCCATCGGTGGCTACTCGGCTACCTTGCTTAGCGCGCAAAATATCACCAACCTGTACATCTTGGAGTGCAACATTATGAAAATCACCATTTGACTGCTGCTGCTCAACTTGGTCAGGTGTCAGTGATAATAATAAATCAATACTATTGAGACTATGCTTTTTGGTACGTTCCTCTAAGTATTTACCCGTACGAACAAAAGCAATAACCATCACTCCTGCTTCAAAATACACGGCTGGGCTATTACCTGCACCATGACCACCCATGTTAGCATCTTGCAGCAAACTATTTAAAGTGCCATCGCCATGCGTGAGCCACAGATAAGTCGAGTATGCCCAAATGGTGACCGTACCGATAACGACCAATACGTCCATATTGGCAAGACCACCTCTAATCGATGCCCACGCACTCTTATAAAATGGCAGTGCCAGTCCAAATTGCACAATCGTCGCTATGAGGAACTGTATCCAAACCGGTGGCATCCACGCCATGCCAAAACCCGTCAGCATGCCTGCCATACCGACTAAAAATGGGATTAAGCAAACCCATAGCCCAATCAAGCGCCAAGGGTATTCAGTTGCTGTATCCTTGTCCGTTCTCTCAAATAAGCTCTCACCTACTTGTAAATTAGCCACAAAACCAGTTTTATTCACCCATTCTGTGACCTGCTCTGGTGTGGTCTGAGTCGGATCATAATCGACATTGGCAGTCTCACCTGCAAAATTCACACTCACATCGTATACCGATGGCTTTTTGTTAAGTACCTTTTCGATTCGTGAGGCACAAGCCTGACATGTCATACCATCAATCGCCAGTTGTAGATGCGCACGCTGCGGCGTAAGTGATGTATTTGACTGAACGTCAGTTTCAACATCGTAGGATTTATCATTAGTGCTGCGGGTAATATCATTCATAAAGAAAACTCGGTATGGCATTTATTCGTTATAGCGTTTGTAAAATTGGATGAGCCATAAAAATATCAGTGGATGGATGAATCTAAATTAAAAAACATTCCAGATTACTATCCATTCAAATCAATTCAATTCATTTATAGCCATCTGGGAAGCAACCTAATATCACTACTCTTCAACCATTAAAAAACCAGCCATAATAGCTGGTTTTTTCAAATGAGAGACGGTACTTATGAGTTAGCGACAGTCGCATCAAAGCCAGCATCATCAATCGCTGAAACAATGGCTTCTATATTCGTTTTACTATCGTCAAAAGTAACGGTTGCTTGATTGTCTATCAGCTCGATACTGATATCATCTAGGCCATCAATATCAGTAGTAGCGTTATATATACTGGCTACGCAGCCACCGCAAGTCATGCCGTCGATTTTTATAACACGAGTTTGGTCTGTCATATGAGACTCCTTTTTTTTATTTATTAATATAATACTGTTTTAAATAAATGATGCGCAGATACTATCTGAGGATCATTCGAGGAATAATACCCGATATCAAAGATTAATCATCATGATGTGAGTTTTGTGGTGCATCGATAGGAAACGGCTGAGTAACATAATCAACCATACTGATTGCCGCCGTCAGAGCATGGATACTCGTATCGGTATCTTCATAACGCACACTAGCAACATGGCGAGTGGTATCTAAATCAATAGCTGTTACGCCAGTGATATTCTTCAATGCCGTCATCACGCTATTTAGTCCTGCCGCGTCATCGATATTTTCGATACTTACTTGTGCGGTTTGAATCGCCATTACATTATCCTCCTATCTTTGACCTATTAGCTAGTACTACTAATGAGTGTCTAACGTTTCGAAACCTTTGACCAAGTCATCAATCTGCTTAAGTTGGCGTAAAAACGGCTCTAACTGGCTCATACGTAGTGCACAAGGACCGTCACATTTGGCTGTTTCTGGGCTTGGGTGTGCTTCTAAAAACAACCCTGCCAACCCTGCTGCCATACCTGAACGTGCAAGCGTCGTGATTTGCTCGCGGCGACCACCCGCACTATCGCTACGCCCACCCGGCTGTTGCAAACTATGTGTCACATCAAAAAATACAGGAATATCCATCTGCTTCATCGTATCAAAACCAAGCATATCGACGACCAAATTGTTATAACCAAAAGCACTGCCACGCTCACACAATATCAGTTTGTCATTGCCACCTTCCAAGCATTTATTGACGATATGACGCATCTCATGAGGGGCTAAAAACTGGGCTTTTTTAATATTAATAATGGCATCTGTCTTCGCCATTGCATGGACCAAATCAGTCTGACGTGACAAAAATGCAGGCAACTGGATGATGTCAGCTACTTCAGCGACAGGTGCTGCTTGATGAGGCTCATGAATGTCAGTAATGATAGGTACTTGGAACTTCTCTTTGATTTGACCAAGCCAGTCAATGCCTTTCGCCAATCCTGGGCCTCGATAAGAGTGCAGGCTTGAACGGTTGGCCTTGTCAAAACTGGCCTTGAAGACATAATCGATGCCCAAACGTTGGCATATATCAATATACTGTTCAACAATCTCAAACGCTAACTCTTTAGATTCCAAAACATTCATACCGCCGAACAATACAAACGGCTGATCGTTACCAATATTAATAGTGTTATTGTTAGGCGTATTAAGCTGAATATGTGATTGTGCTTTTAATAAATTTTCCATTAAACAACTATCCTCTTTATTGTTATCAGTGGTTCTATCGCATATTGTAACCGATAGCCCAATTAATAAAAGTATCCAAGCGTAATCATACCATTCCTAAAAATCAGAATAGTCCGAGAAATGAGTGCAACTGCCTCATTTATTAGACTAATCACTTTTCACGTGGTTAATGATATTTTTTGGGTTTGGTGTTATCCGTAATTAAGGTGTAATGGACAATTATATTGCGATAACCATGTTCTCTAATTCTAAAATATAGGCTCAAAAAAAGACCGATTCGAAAATCAGTCTTTTTTATACATGTAAATATGTCAGGCGTTTATAACGACTTGGTTTGAACTATCTGGCTTCGTTATAGTTTTTCGCCGCTTTTACAAAGCTGTTGAACAGTGGATGACCACCGCGTGGCGAGCTAGTAAATTCAGGATGGAACTGTACAGCAACGAACCATGGATGCTCAGAAATCTCAACTGACTCAACCAAATGCTGCTTGGCTGAATAACCAGATATGGTCATACCTGCTTGCTCTAGTGGCTCGATATAACGGTTATTCATCTCATAGCGATGACGATGACGCTCCGTAATATTGCTCGCGCCATAGATTTGGCTTAATTTGCTGCCAGCAACTAATTCGGCTTGCTGTGCACCTAGACGCATAGTGCCACCAAGATCTGAATCATCACTACGAATCTGTAGCTCACCGCGCTCATCTAGCCACTCAGTGATGAGACCGATGATCGGCTCAGCAGTCTTGCGATCAAACTCAGAAGAGTTAGCATCAATATTAAGCACATTACGAGCATACTCAATCACTGCCAACTGCATACCGAGGCAGATACCTAGATAAGGTACGCTGTTTTCACGTGCATAAGTAATGGCTTTCATTTTGCCATTAGTACCACGCTCTCCGAAACCGCCTGGTACTAAGATAGCATCAGCGTTATTTAGCTGCGCGAATAAACTATCATCACTCTCCAAACGCTCGGCATCGATATAATCAATCTTTACGTCTGCTTTATGTGTGATACCAGCATGGAGCAATGCTTCATTGATAGACTTATACGCATCAGGCAGTTCGACATACTTGCCAACCATCGCTACGGTCACAGTCGTCTCAGGATTGAGCTGCGCTTCAACAACTTTATCCCAATCGCTCAAGTCTGCTTCAGGTACATCAATGCCGAAACGCTCACAAATCAAGTCATCAAGGTCTTGCTCATGCAAAGTGCGCGGTATTTGATAAATACTTTGGGCATCTTCACACATAATGACTGCACGCTCTTCCACATTAGTGAATAGCGCAATCTTACGGCGATTGTCTTGTGAGATATGATGTTCAGAACGGCAAATCAATATGTCAGGCTGCAAACCAATAGAACGCAGCTCTTTTACAGAATGTTGGGTAGGCTTGGTTTTGGTTTCACCAGCACTAGCAATATAAGGTACTAGCGTTAAATGCATCAACATGGCTCTGTTACGGCCAAGCTCTACTTGCATTTGGCGTACGGCTTCCATGAAAGGCAGTGACTCGATGTCACCGACTGTACCACCAATCTCGATAATAGCGATATCATAGCCTTCACCACTGGCCAAGATTTTACTCTTGATTTCATCAGTGATGTGCGGGATAACCTGTACTGTACCGCCGAGATACTCACCACGACGCTCTTTGTTTAAAACGTTTTGGTAGATGCGACCACTGGTGAAGTTATTGCTTTTACTCATTTTTGAATGACGTAAAAAGCGCTCGTAGTAGCCCAAATCTAAATCTGTCTCTGCGCCGTCTTCGGTAACGAAAACTTCGCCATGTTGGAATGGGCTCATCGTACCTGGATCGACATTGATGTACGGATCCATCTTGGTCATCGTGACTGTTACGCCACGTGCTTCTAAGATAGCGGCAAGAGATGCTGCGGTGATACCTTTTCCTAGTGAGGACACTACCCCACCGGTCACAAATATAAACTTGGTCATAGTACTCTTTCGGTAATTGGTAAAGAAGGATTTTACTAAAAATACGCCATAAAATATAGGGCAAAAATGCAAACTGTCAGAAACTCTTCTGTTTTTGTGTTGGTAATCAACATTTTTCTGCAATTTAAATGCTAACCAACAAAAAACCCACCCCGAAGGATGAGTTTTTATAATCAGATTCTAATGCTTAGATTAGAATTTGTACTCTAGACCACCACCAAGTGCGAATACATCAAGATCAGCACCAGTAGCACCATCTTCAGCAGAGTTGTTACCAACATAAGCGTGAGCAATGATGTTGTCTTTATACATGTATTTACCACCTAGAACGACTTGGTCTGAATCACGATCTTCAACACCAGCTAAGTTTCTAGTACCGTTATATTGAAGGTAAACAGCAGCTGGACGAGCAAAGTTAGCTAGACCCATCTCAGCACTGACGACCAAACCTTTTTCGTCTTTAGTACCTTCGTCAAAATCAGCTACTTGATACATTGCACCTAAAGTAACTGGCGCTGCCATGTATTTGCCTAGATCGACCGTTGCACTACCACGTAAAAGCTCGCCTGCTTGGCTCATGTCTTTATCATAAGCAACACCAGCAGTAACGCCAGTACCTTGGTCAAACATCAACGAAGCGCCAAAACCACTGTCACGGTCATTATCATCAGATACAAAAGCTTCATCAGCACTATACTGAAGTGAGAGCTCTAGTGGTAGATCATTATATTTAGGTGCAATCCATACGATAGAATTATTAACACGACCACCATCAGCCATAGTTACCGCATCTAAAACATCGCCTTCCATGTCAAGATTACTAGAGCCTAGGTTATCCCAAAAGCCTTCAGTAACGCTTACATTATTGATGTAATCAGTCACTGAATAATTACGGCCAAAACGGAACTGACCTAAGTTTTTGTTATCCAGACCAAGGTAAGTATCACGGCTCTTTAAAGCAATATTCTCATCACCACTGTCATCGACAGCAATGCCATATTCTAATTGATAAATCACATCAGTGTTAGCAGTCATTGCTTCAGAGCCTTTGAAACCAAGGCGTGAACTGTTTGAGTTGATTTGCACTGAGTCGCTGTCGACGTCATACAATGTACCATCACGTTCAGCATTTACATAGTCAGTAGTAACGAATGCTTTACCATATAAGGTAGGTGCTGCATTGGCTGCAGATACAGATAAAGCGGCAACTGCTGTAGCTAAAAGTAATTTTTTCAAAGGATATCTCCACTTTACGATTTGAGTGATAAGTTGGCTAAGTAGTTGATGTATATAATGGTGTATCCAAAGATACTCAAAACCACTATATATAACGAGTCATGAAAACTGCTTAAACACTACTTTACCGAACAAATATTACAGTAAGGTGAAAAAACAAAATTTACATGACTGTGATTATTCAATATTACTATTCTTTGTATTTAATATTTTATTTTTATCATAAAAAAACCCACCTCGAAGGGTGAGTTTTTATATATTAGCTATTAGCAGCTGATACTAGAATAAGTATTCTAGACCGCCACCAATTGCGAATACATCAAGATCAGTATTAGTAGCTTTATCTTCAGCAGAGTTGTCACCAATATAAGCATGAGCAATCATGTTGTCTTTGAAGTTGTATTTACCACCTAGAACAACTTGGTCTGAATCACGGTCTTCAAAACCAGCTAGGTTTTTAGTGCCGTTATATTGAACATAGACAGATGCTGGACGAGCAAAGTTAGTTAGACCCATTTCAGCACTAACAACCAAGCCTTTTTCGTCTTTTTCGCCGCCATCGAAATCAGCTACTTGATACATGGCACCTAAAGTAACTGGCGCTGCCATGTATTTGCCTAGATCAACCGTTGCACTACCACGTAAAAGCTCGCCTGCTTGGCTCATGTCTTTATCATAAGCAACACCAGCAGTGAAGCCAGTACCTTGGTCAAACATCAACGATGCACCAAAACCACTATCACGGTCATCATCATCAGATACAAAAGATTCATCAGCACCATACTGAAGTGCAAGTTCTAATGGTAAACCATTGTATTTAGGTGCAATCCATACGATTGAGTTATTAACACGACCACCATCAGCCATGGTTACTGCATCAAGGATATCGTCTTCCATGTCAAGGTTACTAACACCTAGATTATCCCAAAAACCTTCAGTAACAGTTACGTTATTGATGTAGTCAGTCACTGAGTAGTTACGACCGAAACGGAACTGACCTAAGGTTTTGTTGTCTAGACCAAGGTAAGTATCACGGCTTCTTAAAGCAACATTATCATCACCACTGTCATCGATAGCAATGCCATACTCTAACTGATAGATAACATCAGTGTTAGCAGTCATTGCTTCAGAGCCTTTAAAACCAAGACGTGAGATGTTTGAGTTGATTTGTACTGAATCGCTATCTACATCATATTCTGGAAGTGATGAGTCACGCTCAGCATTTACATAGTCAGCAGTAACGAATGCTTTACCATAAATAGTAGGGGCTGCATTGGCTGCAGATACAGATAAAGCAGCAACTGCTGTAGCTAAAAGTAGTTTTTTCATGGGTGTATCTCCACTTTACAATTTTAGTAATAAGCTAGCTATTATTAGCTGGTGCTCATAATGGTATCGTCACAAATCCTCAAAGATATAATGTGTAACTGGCTACCGAGATTAGTCAGGAACAAGTGTGGCGAATTGCTATTGCAGTAAGATCAAAAACCATGACTCACATGACTGGGATTAAACAACGTAACTGCCATGTAACCTTTGGTATTTATTGCTCCGTGCGTAACATCCGTTACCAAACTCATACTTCGAGTACAAGCATAACAACTTTGACATAATTTGCAACATGTTTTTTTGCTTTTTCGATACATCCATTATCAAATAAAAAATGCTTGGTTGTATTTGAGCGATCACTAAAAAAAATTCTATTGACTCAATAAGATACAGAAAACATTGATTAATATCATTACTGATAATCTTAAATAGCAGTAATGAATATCAAGTATTTAACCAAAAAAATAGCTATTTATTTAACAATAAATAGCTATTTTAAAATACTGCTTGTCTTATTTTTGTCACATTTGACAGTCACAAACGAGCAAGATAGTACAATATACCATCCTGCTCATTCGCTTAAGCCTGCCTAAAAAATGATACTTAATTTATCATTTTAGGTGTTTGCTTTTAGATCAAGACGTGCCTGATGCAACAATGGTTCAGTGTAGCCACTAGGCTGCTCACGTCCTTTAAACACTAAATCACAGGCTGCCTTAAACGCATAAGAGTTTTCGAAGTCACTGGCCATTGGTTGATAATCGCTGTCACCAGCATTTTGCTCATCAACAACTTTTGCCATACGCTTCATGGTCTCTAATACTTGCTCCTCACTGATCACATTATGATGCAACCAGTTAGCGATATGTTGGCTGGAAATACGTAGCGTGGCACGATCTTCCATAAGACCAACATCATCGATATCAGGTACTTTAGAGCAACCAACGCCTTGGTTTACCCAGCGTACGACGTAACCTAAGATACCCTGCGCATTGTTCTCTAATTCTTGTTGCTTTTCTTCTTTAGACCAGTTGGTGTCTTTCGCTAATGGAATGGTTAAGATATCGTCCAAGCTGGCACGCTCACGTGATTTTAGGCTGTCTTGTACTTCTGTCACATTTACTTGATGATAGTGCATGCTGTGCAAGGTTGCCCCTGTTGGTGACGGTACCCATGCCGTACTAGCACCCGACTTAGGATGCGCAGCCTTGGTGTCCATCATCTCTTTCATTTCATCAGGCTTCGCCCACATGCCTTTACCAATCTGAGCAACACCCTGTAGACCTGTCTCAAGGCCAACATCTACGTTCCACTGCTCATAGGCTGGCTGCCATGCTTGTGACTTCATCTCACCTTTTGGTACAAATGGGCCTGCATTCATACTGGTATGCATCTCATCACCTGTACGGTCGAGGAAACCAGTATTGATAAAGATCACACGCTCTTTGGCTTGGCGAATGGCTTCTTTTAAGTTGACCGTCATGCGACGTTCTTCATCCATAATGCCGATTTTAAGGCTATTGCGCTCAAGACCTAGCAAGTCTTCTGAAGCGTTAAACAAGTCATTGGCCATTTTGACTTCTTCAGGGCCATGCATTTTTGGCTTAACGATATACATTGAGCCTTTACGTGAGTTCGATAGTGGGTTTTTACCTTTCAAATCATTCAAAGACAATAACGGCGTGATTAAGCCATCCATCAATCCCTCAAAGATTTGTTCTTGACCATTACCCAAATCTACTAAGATTGCTGGGTTTTGCATCAAATGACCGACGTTACGAATGAGTAGCAACGAACGACCCGGTAGGATAAGCTTGCCGCCATCTGGCGTGGTGTATTCGCGGTCTGGGTTTTGTTGACGAGTACGCGTCTTGCCACCTTTTTCAAAGGTTTCTTGCAAGTCAGCATTCATCAAACCAAGCCAGTTGCGATAGACTTCAACTTTTTCTTCAGCATCAACCGCAGCGACTGAATCTTCACAATCCTGAATGGCTGTAATCGCTGACTCAAGTAAGACGTCTTTGATATTTGCAGGGTCATCTTTACCGACTGGATGGTTGGCATCGATTTGGATTTCGGCATGCAGATTGTTGTTCTTTAATAAAATACCTGTTGGTGCTGCGGCATCACCCACAAAACCGACAAATTTTTCAGTGTCTTTTAGCGAAGTGCTGCTATCACCTTGGATAACTTCAAGTGCGCCATCAACCACTGCAAAGCCTGTCGCGTCATTGTATGAACCTGATGCTAGCGCAAAGTTTTCATCTAAGAATGCTTTTGCATAAGCGACGACGGCAGCACCACGAGTCGGATTATAGCCACCTGTTGCTTCTTGACCATTATCATTACTGATGACATCGGTACCATATAAGGCATCATACAAACTACCCCAACGTGCATTGGTTGCGTTCAGTGCGTAACGAGCATTGCGTACGGGTACGACCAGCTGTGGCCCTGCGATATGAGCAATCTCATCATCAACGTTTTGTGTGCTAACTTTAAAGTCATCGCCTTCTGGTAATAGATACCCAATCTCTTGTAAAAATGCCTTATATATAGGGTAATCGATTTCGCCATCTTTGGCAGGGTTATCTAAATGCCACTGATCAATCTGTGCTTGAATTTTGTCACGAGTCGCCAGCAGTGCCTTGTTGCGCGGGGTAAACTCTTTGATGACTTTTTCGAAACCTGACCAATAACTGTCTGAGTCAACACCGACTTTCGGTAGCACTTCGTTTTCAATAAAGTCATACAATTGCTGGTCGATGGCAAGGATGCCTTTTTGAATACGATTGGCGTTAGAAGACTGGCTCATGTTGTTATCCTTATCTGTTCGTGAGAGTGTAAATACGAAGTTGCTACCGCAATGATTGGACATTGTCGGTCTTAGACATCTATTCCAAGTTTAGATGAGTACGAATCAAATCTGTTGTTCTATCATATAAGCTTGTCATGAATAGCACTTTAAACATTTGTGCTATGCTACTAGCATACATTTTTTGCTGCATTGAATCACGCTTGCTAACAACATTATAGAAAACGA
Organism: Psychrobacter sp. SCQQ22; assembly: GCF_015864605.1. Taxonomy (NCBI): domain Bacteria; kingdom Pseudomonadati; phylum Pseudomonadota; class Gammaproteobacteria; order Moraxellales; family Moraxellaceae; genus Psychrobacter; species Psychrobacter sp. SCQQ22. The sequence goes on along the minus strand of NZ_JADYWZ010000003.1, from coordinate 222,678 downwards.
TATAGGTCATAAATACAGCCATTTATTTCAAACGGCCTATACCTGTGTATCAATAGCTTTATGTCGTATTGGCATGAGCTATAATGCTCACTACCCATCACTAAGCGATGACTGATATGTCAATAGTAAGAAAGATTCTGCTTTAGCAAAATCTTATCCTACTATCAAATAAAGAAATAAACAAGAAAACACCATTCACCAAGTAAATGTTGGGGTTGTATAATTATGATGACCTATAAACTGTCGGCCCTAAAGCCTATTCTCAGTGCTTTTATATGCACAGACAATTAGGCCTAGATAAACAGTAAGTAATCATTACTGTATCGACTTATAGTTATTAGTTATCTATCCCATTTTTATGTTTAGCCAATACGTATCAAATACTTAACCATGACAGAGACTATGAACAAAGAAAATATGAAACCTATTAACAGCAGTGATAACGCCTTAAACGATGAACTTACGAACGACAACGAGATGGTAAAAGACAGCATAGAAACAGACAGTGTTGATATCACTCAGCTACGTACGCCCATCAAGGTAGACCTCTCCCCTGTCTATAATTTCTTGGGTGCTCGAACCACACAGGCTTGGGTAGATGCTGCGATTAATAACTTGCCATTAATCATTCAGGATCATGCCAATTGCGAAAAAAAAGCAGCGGGCACCGCCATGAATCTCATATTCCGCTATGAGTTTTCCTATGATTTGCAGTGTAAGCTGGCGCAGTTGATACGTGAAGAGATGCTACATTACGAGCAGGTATTAGGCATCATGAATGACCGTGGTCTGGAGTGGAAATACCTCAGTGCTGGACGTTATGCTAAAGGCATGTTGAAACACAAGCGCACTTACGAGCCAGCAGCGATGGTCGATGTGTTAATCATTGGGGCATTCATTGAAGCACGCTCTTGCGAACGATTTGCGTCGTTGGCTGAGGTTATCAATGATGAGCGCTTGGCAAAGTACTATCGTTACTTACTTAAGTCAGAAAGTCGTCATTTTGAGGATTACTTGGCCTTGGCTCAATCACTATCTGAAGACAATATCGATGAAAGAGTGGCTTTCTTTAAAGAAGTGGAATCAGAGCTGATATCTAGTCCGGATGCTGAATTACGCTTTCATAGCGGTACACCTGCTTAGATATTGTTGCTAGTCATTTAGATACTGGTAATCGTTTAGACAAATAAAAAAGGTACTACTAGAGTTCAAGATATTTAGCTTGAACTCTAGTAGTACCTTTCCTGATTCTGATTAGATCTGTCTATTGACCTTTTCGCTTATGACATTCTTTGTTAAGCCTAGAACCATCACAATAAATCACTATTTATCGTCTTTCATTAGCGGACTGTCATACTGTTTATGGTTTTTGGCAATATTATGTGGGTCGTGATCGTCCGTCGCTCTTTCTGCAGCAGCAGGATTTGCTTTCTGTAAGGCATTATCAGCGACAATGCCATTGTTATCATCTGCATCTTTTAATTTATGACTCTCATTCACTGCCTTATCGTCTGGCATGCTCATAATGACACCTCACTCTCGTCGTTATTATTATTGTCTTATCTACATATAAATTACTAAGTAAATACTATCTGTCTTTTTCATCAGGGTTCAACACACGTAATTGCGCATTGTCAGCGTTTGCATAACGGTTTAGATTATTAATACCTTCACTTTTAGAAGGCTCACTGCCAACTGTATGCTCATTGATACCGTCATCAAAAGCATTGCCCTCTTGGTCACGGCGATCAGGCTGACGGGCAGGATTATCGTTGTCATTTACGTGTTCCGAACGAACAACCCCTTCTTCAAACGTGTCCGTTCCTTTGTTCTCAGTGATATTCTTTTCTATCTGGCCATCTAATAATACTGATTTTTTGTTTTCCATGGTCATATCCTTATTATTTTTATTCGTCTCTTTTTAACGGCTATGTCAATTATCGTTAGAAGTTATTTATCATTAAAAGCTGTTTATCAAATTCATTCGACATCAGCCAATCTTTACTCGTTACCTTTTTGACTCAAGTCTTGGGCATTCAAATCCGCAACATTTTTGCCACCCGCTGGTAAGTCTTCTTCTTTGCGGGGATCGGCGTAGATTTCATCTGTTTCTTGTGAGTCTTGCTGTGGACCATCAATGTCTGGCTCATGCTTGCGCCCTTCATAACTGTCCTGCGCATTATTTGGATGTGATGCTGCCAAATCATTGACTACTACTTTTTCTTCATTGTTTGACTGACTATTAATTGTCATAGCTTATCCCTCAAGTTGTAGTCAATCCTCTATAAAATAGTGACAGCGTTAACCTCGCTTGAAGTATCAGATGTACGTCTACACTTGGTTGCCTTGTCTCTCTTTTAAACTGAATCAACTATATTTCGTTAAACGTTAAATAAAAGCATTTATTACCATGACTATTTATCAGTGCGTAGTTCATCTTCGATGAAAGAGGTTTGCTCTTCTTCACTCAATGATTCAGGCGCATCTACTTTTTTATCACTATTGAGATTTTGTGCAATTTGTTTGCTGTCAGCGTTTTCTGCTGCTTGTTTGATATCTGAGCTGTCGTGGTTTGTCGTACTCATAATGATTCCCCTATTTTTATAATTCATTGGTTTTACTTGTTTTTTATATAGCTGCCTATCTAGCAGGACTGACATTGATTATAAGTAGAACGTTGCGTACCTCACCAGTGTACTGCCGTATCAATATGTGAATAAATGTGAGGTTACAAGACAGTTTGTAACTTATACAAATCATTTGCCCAAATAAAAACCAAGCGCCAGTACTGACCAGTGCTTGGTTTTGTTAATTCATTTGCAACTTCTAATACCATCAAAGATATTATTTACAGAGTGAGCTAGACTGAATCTCCCACCCCATTGATGACCTTTAATAGGTGTTCTTGGGCGATATACGGCGTTTCACCCGCTACTGGTTGCAGATGTGTCCACACACCATTGCCATCCAGCGTCCAAGCTTGAGTATTGTCTTTTAGATAACTGAGCAATCCATCTTGATAGACTTGCTTAAACAGTTTTTTGTCTTCAATAGGGAATGCCACTTCTACGCGATGAAATAGATTGCGATCCATCCAGTCAGCACTGCCACAATATAGGCGCTCATCACCATTGTTATAAAAATAATAAACACGCGTATGTTCTAAAAACCGGCCAATTACAGAGCGTACGGTAATATTTTCCGACAGGCCTTTTACTTGTGGACGTAAGCAACATATAGAGCGCAAAATCAGCTCGATTTTGACGCCTACTTGCGAGGCATCATACAACTTAGCAATCAGTCGACGCTCAGTTAGGGCATTAACTTTTACGATAATATGAGCCTGCTTGCCTGCTTTTGCATGTGCGATTTCAGCATCGATAAAGCGTATTAATTTATCATGTAACGTAAATGGGGCATGCAGTAGCTTTTTGAGATTGGCAGGTTTGCCCATCCCTGTCAGCTCTTGGAATATTTTATGAACGTCTTCTGAGATGTCAGGATCTGCGCTAAACAAACCATAGTCAGTATAGACTTTTGCGTTGGCAGCATGATAGTTACCCGTACCCAAATGCACGTAACGGCGGATACGGTCATCCTCACGGCGAACGATGAGCATGAGCTTGGCGTGGGTCTTATAACCGACGATACCATAGACCACGACCGCGCCCGCTTCTTGCAAATAGTTGGCAACAGCAATATTAGAGGCTTCATCGAAACGCGCACGCAGTTCGATGACAGCGGTCACTTCTTTACCATTACGAGCAGCAGCGGCAAGCGCTTTGACGATTTCGGAATTGGTGCCTGAACGATACAGCGTTTGCTTAATCGCTAGCACTTTTGGATCACTGGCAGCTTGCCATAATAAATTGATAATTGGCGAAAACGCATGAAAAGGGTGATGTACGAGCACATCCTTTTTGCGCATAGCGGCAAACATGCTGGTCGCTTTGTCCAGTTTGTCCATCTCACGGCGGAATTCTTTCGGTATCACATGAGTGAACGGCTCATAGCGCAGCGCTGGAATATTAAAATCAAACAGCAACCGTGTTAAGTTGACCGGACCATTGACGCGGTATAGCTGATTATCATGCAGCTCAAACTCATTGAGCAGATAGTCACTGATATGCGTCGGACAGTCCATGGTGACCTCCAAACGAACCTTGTCACCAAAACGGCGGTTTTCTAACTCACCCTCTAGCGCTTTGGCAATATCTTCGACATCATCAGCCAGATCTAAATCGGCATTACGAGTCAGCCTGAATTGATGACACCCTGTCACATTCATACCAGGGAATAGCTCACCGATATGCTCATGAATGATGGCAGATAGCATGACGTGATGCTCTTTGCCGCCTGTCAATTCATCAGGTAGACGAATCACACGTGGCAGACTGCGCGGCGCTGGCACAATCGCAAGATTGATATCACGACCAAATGCATCTTTGCCTTCTAAGGTAGCGATGAAATTTAAGCTTTTATTAACCAAACGTGGGAACGGATGCGCAGGATCGATACTAATCGGGGTCAACACTGGCGATACTTGCTCAGTGAAATAGCGCTTCATCCAAGCCGACTGCTCTGCATTCAGCTCATCGCGTTTCAGATAACGGATGTCTTCCTTAGCAAGCGCGGGCAAGACATCTTCGTTAAGAATGCGATATTGCTCATCGATAGCGTCATGCATGACCGTGGATATCTCATTCAGCACCTCACTAGGGCGCATACCGTGGACACTGGTCGAGACATCACCAATATTGAGCTTTTGCATCAGGCCTGCGACCCGAATCTCAAAAAACTCATCGATGTTTGATGAGAAAATAATCAAGAAAAACAGGCGCTCAAGTAGCGGATGGCGAGGACTGGCCGCCTGCGCTAACACACGTAAATGAAACTGCAATAAAGACAGGTCACGATTGATATAGCTGCTCGGTGAATAGCTGCCGTCTTCTGAGCGCTGCCATGCCACTGTGGTCAAATTCTCATTATTACCCTCTATATGGGTTTTATTATCAACAGCCACAACGTCATTCACATTGCTATCATTACTTTGCTCTTTATTCACATCTAACACGTCATTAGTCCTTTTACTGTATCGATACACCATCATCTGTTATAGGGTCATTAAACTCGGGTGACTATGGCAATACTGCGTTTTTCATACGCTTTTTAACGATGCTTTGTTTGTTACGTAATCGTCTATCGCCCTGATTGTCTTCGTAATATTTTGGATTGGTCAACATAGAAATAAGCAAAGCTGACTCATCACGGTTGAGGTTGGCAGCCGACTTATCAAAATAATGATGCGCTGCTGCGTCGATACCATAAATACCATTGCCAAACTCTGCCACATTGAGATACGCAGCCAAGATACGCTGCTTGTCCCATAGCGTCTCAATCATCACGGTAATTATGGCCTCTTCGCCTTTACGCGCGTACGAGCGATGCGAGGTCAAAAATAAGTTTTTTGCGAGCTGCTGAGTAATCGTTGAGCCGCCAGCAGACGCCTTACCTGTCTCTTCATTTTTCTTACGTGCAGCTTTAATACCTTTGAAATCAAAACCACTATGTTGGCTGAACGTCGAGTCCTCACTTACTATCGCCGCTTGTTTGGCAGATTTTGCAATGGCATCATAATTAGCCCACGTCTGAGTGACCGTGCCACCCGTTAGGCGATGCGACAACATAAACATACTGTTATTGATCGGCTGCGTTTTCCAAATTAACAGCAGTCCAGCGACTAGCACGTGAAATGCCACGACTAACAGTATCAATACCAATAATAGTCGTTTGAGAAATTTGCCAAAACTTGCCATGCGCGATATCCAAATGTTAAAAAAGGTAATAAGATGAAGTAATAAGTCAGTAATGAAAAGCAGCAGGTCATCTTACCTAATCTCACAATCGCTGTCATTATTTACCCTACTTCTTTATCATGTCATAACAGTGAAACACTATGTTAATTTTTGACTAAAATTCTAAGACAAGCTTTTTGTGACAAGTATTAAAACAAGAGAACAACTATGTACGATGATAATAATATAAAAGAACTACGAGCACGGATCATTGAAAAGTCCCCTAGCCTTAATGCCTATCAGGATAAATGGTGGTTGCTAGGCACGTCTGGCTGTCATCTATGTGATGTCGCCGCGCAACTGCTGACACAGTTTCAAGCAGTACAGCCCGTTACCTATCATGATGTCGATATCGCTGATTTTGATGAATCCCTGATGATGGAATTTGCCACCACGATTCCTGTTATCTTGACGCCGTCAAAGCGATTAAATTATCCGTTTTCGGTACTGGACTTACAGCAACTACTCAGTCAATAATATTAAAACAGTCATAAAAACCAGATAGTGGGAACGCCATGAAAGATCTAAAGCCTATTTTAAAAAAGATTACTGAAATCGAAGACTTGCGCCGAATCGCCGAACGCAAAGTACCACGTATGTTTTATGATTATGTCGATTCAGGCTCATGGACCGAAACCACTTATCGTAGTAATGAAACCGACTTTGACCGTATCAAGTTACGCCAGCGGGTCTTGGTCGATATGGACAACCGCAGTCTGGCCACACAAATGATTGGCGAATCCGTCAAGATGCCAGTCGCCATTGCTCCAACAGGGTTTACCGGTATGATGTGGGCAGACGGTGAAATTAAGGCCGCACAGGCTGCTGAAAAATTCGGCGTGCCCTTCTCACTCTCAACCATGAGTATCTGCTCAATCGAGGACGTCGCTGAAAACACCAGTGCGCCGTTTTGGTTTCAGTTATATGTAATGCGCGATCAAGACTACGTCGCTAATCTGATTCAACGGGCGAAAGATGCTAACTGCTCAGCACTGATTCTGACTGCTGATTTACAAGTACTTGGACAACGTCATAAAGATATTAAAAACGGTTTGTCCGCACCGCCTAGACCAACTTTTGCCAATATCGTCAATCTCATGACCAAACCGCAATGGTGTAAAAATATGCTCGGCACCAAACGTCACAGCTTTGGCAATATCGTTGGTCATGCAAAAGGCGTAGACGATCTGTCCTCACTAACCGCTTGGACAGAAGAGCAGTTCGACCCGCGTTTAAGCTGGGACGATGTCGCACGGATAAAAGACATGTGGGGTGGTAAACTCATTATAAAAGGCATCATGGAACCAGAAGATGCCATCATGGCTGCCCGTAGTGGCGCTGATGCTCTGGTCGTCTCAAACCATGGTGGCCGTCAATTAGATGGGGCGCTGTCCTCTATTTCTGCGCTTTCTGACATCGTGCAGGCTGTGCATGCTGAGGATAGCGATATAGAGGTCTGGCTAGACAGCGGTATTCGTTCTGGTCAAGATGTATTAAAGGCTATATCGCTGGGTGCAAAAGGCACTATGATTGGACGGGCTTTCTTGTATGGGCTTGGCGCTTATGGTGAAGATGGCGTACGCCGTGCGCTTGAAATCATTTATAAAGAATGTGATCTCTCAATGGCATTTTGTGGTCATACCGATATCAATAACGTCACGGATAATATTTTAGTGAAAGGCACTTATGAAAACCTCAAAGTTGCTGGTGTTTAAATCTAGCCATTTTTAAAACCAGCCACTTTTGAAATGGCAATGTATGAGTCGCTAATCATAAAAATTGCCAAGCTTTAAAACGCGCTGGCAGGTTGATGCATAACATTATCTGACCATACCCTTTATACTCTACTCACAACCTTTCATTAATAGTTAGCTTTTATGACCATTCAACAGTTATTCAAAACAGCGCCCGTCACCACGTTATTGTTAGTCAGCTTTATTGGCTTATTTATTGTGCAAGTGCTGACAGGCGTCGATGCCAATAATCCCTCCACTGAGGCCTTGCTAAAATGGGGCGCGAATGCGTTGCCTTACACCATGCAAGAACAACCATGGCGGCTGGTGAGCAGTGCATTTTTGCATATTGGCTTGATGCATTTGTTGTTTAATGGCTTTGCCATGTATTTCTTTGGGCAAGTTGCCGAGCCGATGTTTGGTTCAGCCAAGTTTTTGGCATTGTTTTTATTGTCCGCAATCGGTGGCAATTTACTCAATAGTTATGTGACATGGCAGAGTCTTTTGGATGGTACGGGACAGCCTGGACTGTCGGCTGGTGCCTCTGGTGGTATTATGGGTATTGGCGCGGCATTATTAATCGCTGCACTGTTTAAAATATCAGTGAATGGCATGGTGCTCAATCTCAAAAGCTTGATATTTATCATGGGCATTAACTTGGTTTATGGTTTTGCCGTACCGGGTATAGATAACGCGGGTCATATCGGTGGTGCTATTACCGGACTAATCATCGCACTGTCTTTCGCGATTGCTTACCGTCAGCGTTTGGCTGTTACGCTACAAAACGCGGCTATCTATCAAAACCAAAATTTACACCGTTATCAAACGACCTACATCAATCAACCGCCTAGCATCGATAGTTACTCAGCTCGTCAGGCTACTGATTTAGATACGACCGATTCACGTAGCGATGATACTTATGCTCAAAGTAATACTGGAACGGATGCAGGGTCAGATATCAACACTGCTCATACCAGCAGCATCCCATCAAAAACACCTATCAAACCCTCGTTTATCTGGCAGTTATTGCCATGGCTAGCGATGTTATTGATCAGTATTGGCTTTGTCTGGTGGTGGCAAGATATTCACTATCAGATACTACAAATATTAAAAGCTATTGAGTAAACGTCCATACTTATCTATCATGGCTCAACGGCTTCTTAGTTTGGTTTTCCCTACTCGCTTATTGCTACCTAATTGTTTTATCTTATGACGACCACTCCTTTACGAGATTCTCTTATGTTTACACTTGCAGCGCTACCTCATATCTCTACGCGTACTATGTTCAATGCGTTAACCGCTACTGCGCTACTCAGTGTGGCTAGCCTGTCTAACGCTGCGATTTTTAATGACAACTTACCGACTGACAAAGATGCTGTACTAAGCGTCGGCGTCAACGTCATGGCGGTCAAATCAGCTTATGATCTGGAAGATGATACCGAGGTAAATGTGTTACCAGGCGCATTTTATGACAATAACAGATTTTATATACGCGGCGCGCAAGCGGGTGTCTACGCGATCAATGATGGTGTCAATCAGTTGTCTGCCTATGCCAAACTCGCTGGTTCTGAGTTTGATCCTGATGATGCCAATGGTGCGCTTCAAGGTCTGGATAAACGCAAATCATCAGCAGAAGCGGGTCTGAGCTATCAGCGTCGTACGTCTGTTGGCGGCATCCGTGCTCAGATAGGGACTGATGTGTTAGATCGTAGTGGCGGCAACACGGCTCGCTTGACGTATCTTGCTAGAATCACTAAAGGCAAGCTGACGGTCTATCCGAGCATTGGTTTTGAGTATCATGATGCTGACTACAATGAATACTATTATGGCGTCAGTGATGAAGAATCAGCGGAAACAGGCGTTGACGCTTATAAATCTAATTCGAGTGTGAACCCGTATATTAATATTAGTGCCAACTATGACTTCAATGATCGTTGGGCAGGGTTTGCCAATCAAAGCGTGAGCTATGTCCCAAATGAGCAGTACGATAGTCCAATGGTCGACTCACGTACTGAAGCGGCGACAACGCTTGGTTTGCTTTATAAGTTCTAGTTAGGGTTAGATATTTGATTTGATGTGAAAAAGCTGAGCATTTTGCTCGGCTTTTTTTGGTTTAAGTCAAGCTGTTATAAACTCAAACGCTCTGCTGGCTTTTTTATCGTACTTTATTTAAGTTTTGCTCTAAATAGAAGCGCCAAACCGTACTTATGAATAATAATATGTATGAGCCAATCCAACACCCGAATCCCCAAACTTTCAGTTCGATTTCTGAATCATGAATTCCTTTATCGCCTGTTGCTACTATGGTTGTGATAAAAAAAGTAGATAACCCAAGCATAAAAGTAAAAGCGGCAAGGTTAATCGGGTTTTTATGGCGAAACGTCAGGTATATAGCTAGCAAAAAAGTGAGGTTACTATAAGCTTGGAATACTAAACCGACCCAACCAAATAGAATACCCATTACTAAAGTCTCATAACCAAAATAGGTTTCACCATCGTAATGTAGCGCAGGTAAACATAGAGATAGTAGCCACACGTACAGAGCTATTTTAGACAGTGTTGGAGGGTTGGGACAAGTATGATCAAGGCTCATGAGTTATCCTTACCTATTCTACTGGAGCAATGGTTGTTTGATCTAATAGCTCCTAATATACCTATCTAACACTCCTTACTTTGCGTAAAAGCTATGTTTTTGTCGCATCCTCTTCATCAAAAATTCATAAGCATAAAAAAACCTTGTCGCGTGATGTGGTAAGGTCTTTTTTTATAATACTTTATTTTTGACAATCGTCATGGTATTAGTCCTTAGTGATATTGGAAGTAGAGTTAGTGGTATTAGAGAAGCGGATGGTATTGCCAAAATCACCTAAATAGTTGTAAATATAAATCTCGCGTCCTATCAGTAAAGGAGATTCTATATATTTTACGGGATGGCAGTCTCGTCGATGTGCTTCCATATAATCAATAAACCCCTTATATGTCTTCCCTTCCCAGTTTTGATTTCGACGAAAACTTCTCGCAAAGATTGAAATATGTTTATCTTTATAGCCATCTATAGATACAGTCAAAATCTTCATATTTATTTTTTTATCAATAAACGTACTTTCATAATACATACATCCTTGTTTGAAGTTACTTGGGTCCTCCGCTAACTTGTCGGCTATCAAGCGATATCCCCAAATTTTCATAAACAAACCCAGATAAATTAAAAAAAATATTATATAGATGCCAACTTGTTGAGATTTGGTGTATTGCTTTATATAGTTACGTAGATTTACTATCATTTTATATTCGCTTAAAAATATGTTGCTGTAATTCGTACACTATATTCACTGGCATCTTGTCTAGTAGACCTCTTGCAAAAGTACCGTTTCACTGACTTCCCCCAATATACTTTTAGAGGGTAGCGATTACTTATGCAAGGTCTTTTTTTTAATACTCTATTTTTAACAATCGTCATAGTATCAGTCTTTGGTGATATTGGAGGGACTCATGGTGTCACCAAAATCACCTAAATAATTGTAGATATAAATCTCGCGTCCTATCAATAAAGGGAATTCTATGTATTCTACAGGGTGGCAGTCTCGTCGATGTGCTTCTGCATAATCAATAAACCTCTTATACGTTTTCCCTTTCCAGTTTTTATTACTAGGAAAGCTATTCGCAAAAATATGAATGTGTTCACTTTTATAGCCATCTATAGATACAGTCAAAATCTTCATATTTATTTTTTTATCTATAAACGTACTTTCATAATACATACATCCTTGTTTGAAATTACTTGGATCTTCCGCTAACTTATCAGCTATCATATTAAATCCCCAAATTTTCATAAACAAACCCAGATAAATTAAAAAAATATTATATAGATGCCAACTTGTTGAGATTTGGTGTATTGCTTTATATAGTCACGCAGATTTACTATCATTTTATATTCGCTCAAAAATATGTCATCGTAACTTGTATATTATATTCACTGTTGTCTTGTCTAGTTTATTAAATATAAAAGGGGTCTAATATAGCTCTAACTGCAGTGGTATCCTACTGGTTTAGATGAATAAAGAACACAGCCAAATCAGAAAGCAAAAAAAGACCTTGCCACATAGCGTGACAAGGTCTTTTTTATTTCTAACTTCTCAATGGAATCTAAGCATTACTTTTTAAATACGCTAACATAGTGTCTGCATCTGATACTTCAAATGGGTCTATTGGGCAGTTGTCGCCAAAATCAGCTTCCTTAAACACTTTTTTAACTTCTTTATTGTCGACAACCATCGAATAACGCCATGAGCGCATACCAAAGCCAACATTACTCTTATCAACAAGCATGCCCATTTTACGAGTGAACTCACCATTACCATCAGGAAGTAAGAAAACGTTTTCACGGTTTTGCTTTAGACCCCATTGGTACATGACGAACGCATCATTGACAGAAATACAAACTATTTCATCTATGCCTAATGCCTTAAACTCATTATAGAGCGCTTCATAACGGGGGAGATGGCTGGTTGAACAAGTTGGCGTAAACGCACCTGGTAGAGAAAACACAACCACTTTTTTATTGGCAAATAACTCATCTGTGGTTAGATCATACCATGTGAATGGGTTGTCTCCTCCAATAGAGTCATCACGAACACGAGTTTTAAAAGTCATATCAGGTACATGGGTAATCATTGTTTACTCCGATTTAGGTTATTGTCTTTTTTATTTCTAAATTCTCAGTCGAACAAATATGACGCTGCTACCAGAAAAACGAATGCAAATGGTACTTATCGTACATTAAGCAATGTCTGACGCCGTAGCAGGTCACTACTTGATCTACTGCTTGGTCTACTGCTTACTTAGGGTTCACCATATCAGTAGGAATTACCCACTCATCAAACTGAGCTTCAGTTAATAGCTCTAGCTCAACCGCAACTTGCTTCAACGTTTTGTTTTCTTTATAAGCAGTTTTAGCGATTTTCGCAGCATTCTCATAACCTACATGACGGTTCAATGCAGTCACTAGCATCAATGAGTTGTGCAAGAAGTCATCGATTTTATCTTTTACTGGCTCAATACCAACGGCACAGTTTTCATTGAAGCTGTTGCAGCCATCACCCAATAGTTTGATAGATTGCAATAAGTTAAACGCGATAACTGGCTTATACACGTTTAGCTCAAAGTTACCTGATGCGCCAGCCATGCTGATCGTCACATCGTTACCCATGACTTGAGCAACAACCATCGTCAATGCTTCTGACTGAGTTGGGTTTACTTTACCCGGCATGATAGAAGAGCCTGGCTCGTTCTCAGGAATCGTCAATTCACCTAGACCACAACGAGGACCAGATGCCAACCAACGTACATCGTTAGCGATTTTGTTCAAGCTAGCTGCTAGCGTTTTTAGTGCGCCTGACGCAAACACTTCTGCATCACGAGCCGCTAGTGCTTCAAATTTGTTCGGTGAGGTAACGAATGGCAAGCCAGTCAAAGTCGCTAGTTGCTCAGCTGATTTTACTGCATAATCAGGATGGGCGTTTAGACCCGTACCAACTGCAGTACCACCTAATGGCAATTCATATAGACCTTGCAACGCATTATCAATACGTACCAATGAGTGATCAAGTTGGCTAACATAGCCGCTGAACTCTTGACCTAACGTCAAAGGCGTGGCGTCTTGTAAATGCGTACGACCGATTTTTACGATGCTATCGAATTCTTTGGCTTTTGCAGCTAGCGTATCACGCAATGCTTTTACCGCAGGGATCAATAAGCTATTGATCTGACGAGCAGCCGCCACACGAATCGCCGTTGGGAAGCTGTCGTTGGTAGACTGTGCATGGTTTACATGGTCATTTGGGTGAATTGGCGTGTAGCTGCCGCGCTCAGAACCAGCGATTTCATTGGCACGGTTGGCCAATACTTCATTCATGTTCATGTTTGACTGCGTACCAGAACCCGTCTGCCATACAACCAATGGGAACTGATCCGTTAGACCACCGTTGATGATTTCGTCAGCGGCTTGCACGATGAGATCACGCTTGTCATCTTCGATACGCTCTAGGCTTGCATTAGTAATCGCAGCGGCTTTTTTGACCAGTGCCATTGCTTCAATCATCGGACGTGGCAAAGTCTCGCCACCGATTTTAAAGTTCTCACGGCTACGCTGAGTTTGCGCACCCCAATAAGCGTCAGCTGGGACTTCCACGTTGCCCATGGTGTCTTTTTCGGTACGAGTTGCCTGATTCTGTGTCGACATAACTACCCTCTTTGATGGTTTGTTGTTTTATGACTGCTTCGTAAAAAATGCAACAGCTGCTGCACATAAAGGAGAATACGATATAAAGTGGCGTTATGATAGCATGACTAGGGCGTGTTGAATATTCACAAATAGCCTTGAGCAATGTCTAAAAGCACCAGTCACCATCAACTCAATAAATTATCGGATAGTATAACTATGCATCCTGAACCAAAAAACGTAGCGGCGGAGGATTCGGCAGTTAGCAATCCGCCCAGACGGCACTTTACTCGCCAGCGCCGCCAGTTAAGCGACGGCACGCGGAGACAATTTGCTCAGTCTGCAAGCTTGCATCTATCTAAGCTACAGCAGCGCTTGCCAACGAATGCACGTATTGGACTATATTACGATGGCTTTGGTGAACTGCCTACTCAGCCAATATTGGACTGGTGTCAACGCTTAGGCTATTTTCCTTACTTACCAGTCGTCGGCTCACTTGGCCGTACTAGCAATGGATTTGAAGATAAACATCTACGTTTCGTACCTATTTATCATTCAAAACTACTCAACATACCGACACGTATACATCGGTTAGGTATGAAGCAAAACCATCATCGTCGACTACTTTGGGCACGAGAATTGGATGTTATTATCTGCCCACTGGTGGCGGTAGATAAACACGGCAACCGTATGGGCATGGGTGGTGGGTTCTATGATACGACGCTTGGCAAAAGCTATCGGTCGGGCGCTAAAAAGCCATTAAAAATTGGCTGGTGTTATGACTTTCAGGTAGTTGAACAATTACAACGGCAGCCTTGGGATGTGCCATTAGATGGCTTAATTACGCCAAGCGGCATAAGGTGGTTTTGATGAAAGACGGTAAACAATTTGAAAAAGACTCTAGCGCAGAGCATGTGGATGAGTATTTGCAGACGTTAGGTAACGAGGACGCTAGAGAGCAACGTTACTACAGTCAAGAGCAACCTTTTAGCTCTAATGAAATGACAAGGCTAGTCAATGAAGAGCGTCTAAATAAACTGCTGGCGCAAAGCAATGAGTTTTTGAGTAGTTTGAGTGGTGAGATTAGAGATTTTGATGAAGATGGCCTCTGATTTGAGTAGGGTGCGTGCCCAGCGCACCAATAACTATCATCAATTTTTTTTGGTTCGCTAGATTTTAATTACACTCAGACTGAGATACCTACATTGTCAATATTCATGTTATACCCCTACAAATTCAATGGTTGTGTTGTCTCTAGTCATACATTCAAGTAAAAAAATGTCTGCATTTTCGACGATGTCGAACAACTGATTAATGACTTCCCTCTGATCTTGCTCTGTTGGTTTATTAATATTACCTCCAAAGTCTAATTCAAGATAATAGTAGCCAACTCCTACACCTACGATAAATTTGTCATTTAAAAACGCGAAACGCTGATAAGGGTCAGGACGACCATAAGCAATCGCATAAAAGACGGCGTCATCGGTATGATATATGTAGCGTGATTTTTCAAAGGTTTCGGGTGGCGTAATGTTTTCTAAGTACTTTTCAAGGAAAATTAATAAATATCTTACTTTGCTCTCATTCAGATGCTTTCTGTCATTAATTATATTTTTAAGCTGAGTTGCACTCATGTGTTCTTTAACTTTCATAAATCCATCCTTTTTTATGCACTATTTTCTATTCCCGCCTTAAAACAAAAAAGCCATCTATACGATGGCTTTTTATAGAACTACGTTTTAGCTAAAGCAATCTACAACACCAGTGCCGCTATCCAACCAAATATCAATAATAAAGTACTTTGACGGGTAAATACTTATTTTTATATCAAACTATTGTTTATAAATTATGTATAAACTATAATTATTGGAAATAATTATCATTACCGAATAGGTATTCTAGTGTCTGGTTACTTTGCAAATAAATTTATATCGCCATACTTACTAATGTTCTTACTATTTTTTTGGGTAGCTCTATTACTATTTGGTGTCTACTTTTGGGAATATGATGGAACTAGCAGCTTAGTAGGGTTCGTTTATTATGTCTCTTTCATGGTTTCAATGATTATCGTTACTTATAGAGAAGTACAACAAGCGAAAAAGCGTATCTACGATAAAAAATTACTATTAGTCACCCGCTCATCGTTTCAGATAGAGAATAATAGCTCGCTACTAGCTTCTGATAAGAAATTCTTAAAGTTATCGACTTTTACTTTTTGGGCTATATCAATGCTCTTAATTCCGTCAGCCATCTTATTCGCTTATAATATGGTTAATGGTATAGAAGAATACGATGGTTTCCTTTTTCTCGTTTTTGGGCTATTTCTTATGAGCTATATCTTTAAAGATATACAACTAACCAGACAACGAATACTCAGTACATAGTCCAAAACACCATTTAAACGTTTAAAAACAAGTCGTCTTATCAAAATAAAAAAACTCTCTGATATAAAAATATCAGAGAGTTTTTTTCGTTTTGATCTGTCATATCTACTTGAAACGATATGATTTGTAAACAATCTCAATAATTGTATTACAGCACCATCGCTGCTATCCAACCAAATAACAATAACGGAATATTATAGTGAATAAAGGTCGGCACCACACTGTCTTTGATATGGTCATGCTGACCGTCAATATTTAGACCAGACGTTGGCCCTAGAGTCGAGTCTGACGCAGGCGAACCCGCATCACCCAACGCGCCAGCCGTACCGATAATCGCAACGGTTGCCAATGGAGAGAATCCTAACGAGATACATAGTGGTACATAAATCGCAGCCAAAATAGGAATCGTCGAAAATGACGAACCAATACCCATGGTCACAATCAGACCAACCAATAGCATAATAAACGCAGCAATTGCTTTATTACCTGCAAATAATGACGCCGCACCATCGACCAGCGGCTGAATCTGATCAGTTACTTTCATGACTTCCGCAAACCCTTGTGCCGTAATCATAATAAAGCCAATCATCGCCATCAATTTGATACCATCATTAAAGACCGAATCGGCTTCACGCCACTTGACCACACCAGTGGCCATAAAGACACCAAAACCAAACATCGAACCCAGCAACAGCGAATCAGTATAAAGCTGTACGACAAAAGCAGTCACAATCGCTGCCAGTGCAACCAGTGTTTTGAGCTTGCTTTGGGACTGTGCATCAGCCGCCGTTTTGCTCAAGGTATCACCCTCTACGACCGCATCATGTGCCTCTTTATCTATGGCAACTTGTTGATAAGCGCGTGGCTTGCGATAACTGATAAAGACAGCAATCAGCAAACCAATAAACATGCCTAAGGCTGGTATCGCCATCGCTTTAGTGACAGAGATATCACTAACATCAATGCCCGCCTCACCCACGTTTTTGAGCATGATTTGATTGAGGTAGATATCACCAAAACCATATGGGATAAACATATAGGTAGTGACCAGACCAAAGGTAATCAAACAAGCAATCAGACGTCTGTCAATATGCATGCGATTGAATGCTAGTAACAGTGGCGGTACCAATAAAGGAATAAAGGCGATATGAATAGGGATTAAGTTTTGGCTAAAGCAGCTCATGGTAATGAGGCCTGCAAACAGCATGTACTTAATCATGCCACTAGTGCCGCCTGCATCAATGCGCTTGATGACGGATCCTGCCAATGATTGCGGCAATCCCGAATGAGCAATGGCGACCGCAAACGCTCCAAGTAACGCATATGACAGTGCAATTTCTGCACCATTGCGGATACCTTCTTGAAACGCCTCTAGAGTCTCAGTGATACCGAGACCCGCTATTAGTCCACCAGCCAGCGCACCAATTAATAAACTGAGCACCACGTGCACTCGCGCAAGTGACAGCCCCAACATGATGATGACTGCCAGCAGTACCGCATTGATTGCCATGTGTTGCCTCGTATTCTATTTGCTTTGGTTCAATTTAAACTTATTGATATCTCATAATGTATGGATATCGCCGTCGTCTCAAAAATGCTTTTTCTCGAATGTGTCTCTAAAGCGTTCTACTCTAAAACACACCGTTTAAGACGCGCGACAGTTTACCTTATTTTGCCTATAAAACCTATGCGAAGAACCCAATAGATATTTGATAGATGCTATTTATAAGTGTTCTCTAAGCATCTGTTATGACTGCTTTCTATGACTCTTGTATGGCTACTTCCGATATACTGACTCTCACCAGTGACGCATTAAGCTCATAACCATATGACGCTCTATACTCAGCCAGATATAAATATTTTGCAAAGTTAAGCAGGTGAGTATGAATACAAGCCTTGCAATTTTATCTGTGAGCACCATTTATCTAAACATGAACCACGAACTTGACTTTACAAGTCTGGTGAACGAGGAAAAATATATGAGTGAACATAAAATAGCCCAAGACAATATCGACATAGATGTCGACGTTTCATCTACTATTGCTGATGATAACCAGCCAGACACCTTGTCTAGTCATGCGTCAGAAAGCGAGTTAGAGACCGCGTCTGACAGTATCGAAGATATTACAAAAGATGAAGATACTGTCAAAGATGACGATAGTGAAGACGACGATGCTAAAGACAGCGTTGAAGACGACACCTACTTACCGTTATTGGCATTGAGAGATGTGGTCGTCTATCCACATATGCAAATTGCCTTGTTCGTAGGCCGTGCGCCATCGGTCAAAGCCGTTGAGCTGGCACAGGCTGAGTACGGTAATAAAGTACTGGTGGTGGCGCAAAAAGACTCGCTGACCGAAGACATTGATCAAGACAACTTATATCAATACGGTACGGTGTGCCGCATCGTCAGCACCATGCCGCATGATAGCGATGAAAATTGCATCAAGGTATTAATCGAAGGTCAGTATCGTGCGCGCGTTGACAATATAGAAGATCACGACACGTTATTGATGGCAAGATTTGAGCGTGCTGACCTCGATGTCAGTATGGATGAGAGTCAGCAAAAGAACACCATTCAAGCGCTGACTACGCTCTTTGAAAGCTATGCTGATGCACGTCTGCGTAATGCTCGCGAGCTAACGCGCGTGGCCAAACGTATCGACGACTTACTTGAGCTGGTGTACTTCATCTCAACTCGTGTGTCGATGGATCTGGATATCAAGCAATCGTTCTTAGAAAAAGACGATATCAAAACGCATATCAATACCTTGACTGAATACTTGGTCAAACAAAGTGCTGAGCAAAATATCGAGCAAGATATCCAAGAAGCTGTCCGTCAGCAAATGGAAGAGAATCAGCGCGAGTACTTCTTAAACGAAAAAATGAAAGCCATCAAAAATGAGCTGTCAGATATGAATGACGGCGCGTTCGATGGTGATGATGATGTCGCCGAGCTTGAACAGCGTTTAGAAGATGCTGACTTGCCAGAAGATGTCCGCAAAAAAGCGGAGCAAGAGTTTAAGAAGCTCAAGATGATGCCACCTGCATCGAGTGAATCGTCAGTCGTACGCAACTATATTGAATGGATTTTGGACACGCCGTGGAACGCGACGACCAAAGTTTCGATCAATTTAGACAAAGCTAAAACCGTATTAGACGAAGACCATTACGGATTACAAGATGTAAAAGACCGCATCTTGGAATATCTCGCCGTGCAATCACGTGTGAAAAAACTTCGTGGCCCGATTCTATGTCTCGTCGGTCCTCCAGGTGTCGGTAAAACCTCATTGGGTGAATCGATTGCACGTGCCACTGGTCGTAAGTTCGTACGTATGGCGCTTGGCGGCGTGCGTGATGAAGCGGAAATTCGTGGTCATCGCCGTACCTATATCGGTGCAATGCCAGGTAAAATCGTTCAGTCACTGGCCAAAGTCGAAGTCAAAAATCCGCTATTCTTATTGGATGAAATCGATAAGATGGCGCAAGACTTCCGCGGTGATCCAGCATCAGCATTGCTTGAAGTCTTGGATCCCTCACAGAACGATACATTTAATGACCATTATTTAGATATGGACTTAGACTTATCACAAGTGATGTTTATCTGTACGGCAAACAGCATGGATATTCCAGCGGCACTGCTTGATCGGATGGAAGTTATTCGCTTACCGGGTTATACCGAAGAAGAAAAAGTTAATATCGCGCAGAAGTATCTCGTGCCAAAAGCGATTAAGAATAACGGTCTCAAAGATGGCGAGATTGAGATTGTTTCAGCGGCGCTGCACAGTATCGTTCGTAGCTATACGCGTGAAGCAGGTGTCCGTAACCTTGAGCGTGAAGTCAATAAAATCTGCCGTAAAGTAGTTCGTGGTTCGGTTGAAACCCATGGTGCCCGTGCTCCGAAAAAAGCAGAACGTGAGCTAATCGTGGTTGATGACAAAAACATCGATGACTATCTCGGTGTCCATCAATATGACTATGGTCTGGCTGAAGAAGAGCCTGAGATTGGCCGTATTACTGGTCTGGCGTGGACACAAGTCGGTGGTGAGCTACTCACTATCGAAGCAGTTGCTATGAAAGGTAAAGGCGAGCTTAGCTTTACGGGTTCGCTCGGCGATGTCATGAAAGAATCGATTCGTGCAGCGATGAGTGTGGTTCGTGCTCGCGGTGAAAGCTTGGGCATTGACTATGAGACGTTTAAAACCACTGACGTCCATGTGCATATGCCTGAAGGTGCCACACCGAAAGATGGCCCATCAGCTGGTGGTGCACTGACGACAGCACTAGTCTCTGCGTTAACTGGCATTGCCATTCGCCCAGATATTGCGATGACAGGTGAAATCACTTTACGCGGTAAAATCCTGCGTATCGGTGGTCTCAAAGAGAAGCTGCTCGCGGCACATCGCGGTGGTATCAAGCATGTGTTGATTCCAGCGACCAATGAGCGTGATTTGGCTGATATCCCTGATAACGTTAAAGCAGGTTTGACCATTCAACCAGTAGCCACGATTGAAGAAATCTTAAAGGTTGCTTTGGTGAGCATGCCAGTTCCAATCAAGCCTGCTAAAGTAACGGTCGATAAAACTAAAGGTAAAGCATTGCACAGTTAATAAGTGTTCTGTTATTAGCTCAATCTGACAGATTCTAAAAAGCCGCTCATCATATGATGGGCGGCTTTTTTATGCATGTTCATTATTTATTCTTGGAACATTCAACTATTATTCAAGATATACTGCTTATATATCTAAATTCGTTTAATCTCAAAAAATATTTAGCTAAGTCTATTTTTCAAACCCATACGATACTTACATTTATTAACTGATTGTTGCGCATTTGATGAATAACTATAGGGTTACCTTGGCTATACTAACTCCGATGTTAACGAATATTGATACGAGTCTTAATAGAACAATAACCATAGATATTCGAAATTTAATGACGACTAAAAATAATGACTAAAACAATTGGAGAAAATAATGAATAAAATGATGCTTGCAAGTACTCTATTATGTGGTTCAGCTTTAGCAATGACTGGTTGCCAAACAGTCGAAGGCCAAATGCAAACAGGCAACCCTCTGAGCCAACCTACCCTAAAATCAACCATACACACTGTAAGTGGTGACAAAAAAGAAGTTGGTCAAATATTCTTACGCCCAGTTGATGACGGCGTACAAGTATACGGTAAGCTGATGAATCTAAAGCCAGGTCAGACAGTGGCGCTACATATCCATGAAACGGGTAGCTGTGCCGATATGGGCAAAGCAGCAGGCGGTCACTTCAATCCAGACAATAAGCCACACTCTAACCCAGACGATATGAATGGTCATGCTGGCGACCTACCTAACCTAACGGCCAATGAAAACGGCGTTGCGACCATCAACTATGTAAATAAGAAAATATCTGCTAATGAAGCAGGTAAATATAGTGTTAACCGCCTAGCCTTTATCGTTCATGGTGGTACTGATGACTACACCAGTCAGCCAGCGGGCAATGCAGGCGACCGTGTTGCTTGCGGTATTATCGAAACGATGTAATAACATTTGATAAAGATTCATTAGCACCATAAAAAAGCCCCTCTTGGATAATCCAAGAGGGGCTTTTTATTAATAATAGATATTGAAGCAAATATAGTGCTATTACATGAAATGAATCTGACGCTGCAATAGCACGATAGTTAATTTAATATTGAATACTACTCCTCTACCCACTCGCCTTTACGCCAGTACACACCCCAACGCGTGGCTTTGCCATTTTTCTCAGAGCCGATATACTGCTCTTTTTTCTTACGCGACCAACGCAAAATCGTTGCGTTACCCTCAGGATCTTCGTCTGGGCCTTCGAATAGATACTGGAACTTGTCTTCCATCTTATCTTTTATTTCTCTTAGTTCAGCGAGCTTAGGTGCACGTGTCTCGCGCACTTTCGGGAACTTGGATGCCGCTAAGAACATCCCAGCTGCGCCTTCACGCAAGATGAAATAGTCTTCATGCTTGACCGATTTTAGCTCTGGCAAGTGAATAGGATCCATGCGCGGTGGTGCTGCTTCGCCTGTTTTTAGTACTTTACGAGTGTTGTCACATTTTTGACAAGCGAAGTAAGGACCGAAACGCCCCGTCTTCAGCTCCATCTGCCCATCACACTTATTACAATCAATGGTAGGGGCATCTGAACCCGGTACTTCGAACTTACCTTCTTCTAGAATATAGCCGTCGCAGTCAGGGTTGTTACCGCAGATGTGCAGCTTCAGACCACCATCCACGATATAGCCATTCATCGCTGTACCACATTTTGGACAGCGTTTTTTCTCCATCAAATCTTTGACTTCGGCCGCTTCGTCTTCTTCACCTTCGGCATCATCGAGATTGGCGAAAGCTTCGACTGGCATTAAGTTTTTAGTGCCTTTACAGCGCTCTTTCGGTGGCAAATTATAACCAGTACACCCTAAGAATACACCTGTAGAGCCAGTACGCAGCTGCATTGGACGGTCACAAATATCGCAATGGACGTCTGGTACGTCGGTCGGATCATTTGGACGCATGCCGTCTTTTTCTTTAGCGCGATCCAGAGTCGTTTTGAACTCGCCGTAGAAGTTATCGAGCACGTCTTTCCAGTCTTGCTCACCTTCTGCCACGTGATCAAGCTTGTCTTCTAATGCGGCAGTAAACGTATAATCCATCAAA
The DNA here is from genome assembly GCF_015864605.1 of Psychrobacter sp. SCQQ22. Lineage (NCBI taxonomy): Bacteria > Pseudomonadati > Pseudomonadota > Gammaproteobacteria > Moraxellales > Moraxellaceae > Psychrobacter > Psychrobacter sp. SCQQ22. Next base: position 199,806 of record NZ_JADYWZ010000003.1, on the reverse strand, counting down.
TCTGGAAAACTTTCTGTCAGTCTATCAGTAACGATATCACCCATTTTTTCAGCAAATAAACGCTTATTCTCAAGTTTCACATAACCGCGATCTTGAATGGTCGAGATGATAGAAGCATACGTCGATGGACGACCGATACCTTTTTTCTCAAGCTCTTTGACAAGACTGGCTTCGGTGAAACGAGGTGCAGGCTTGGTAAAGTGCTGACTCGGATCTAGCTTATCTAGCGTTAGCTTATCGCCTTTTTTGACATCAGGTAATAACGTGTCATCGGTCTTGGCTGGTGGCAATACTTTGGTATAGCCGTCAAACACCATAGTACGACCACGGGCTTTTAGCTCAACATCATCAGCACCAACAAACAAATTCACTGATAGGTATTTTGCTGGTAGCATCTGGCAGGCCACAAACTGACGCCAAATCAGCTCATATAGGCGTATTGCATCACGCTCAACCCCTTTAAGCTGAATAGACTTCATATTGACGTTAGAAGGTCGAACGGCCTCATGCGCCTCTTGTGCGCCTTGTTTATTACCATAAAAGTTTGGTTTTTCTGGCACATACTTTGCGCCATAGCTGTCTTCGATATAACCACGTACCGCCGCCAGTGCATCACCCGACAAGAATGTCGAATCGGTACGCATATAGGTGATATGGCCAGCTTCATATAAGCGCTGTGCCAAAATCATGGTTTTCTTAACAGAAAATCCCAATCGCGTACTGGCAGCTTGTTGCAATGTTGAGGTGATAAATGGCGCACTAGGACGTGACTGTGTTGGTTTTTCTTCACGGTCTTTGACGATAAAGTCATTTGCATTAAGGATGGCTAGTACTTTATCAGTCTGTTCTTTATTCACCAGCTTAAGCGTCTTGCCACCTTGCTTGGTCGCTTCTAGGCGTATACCAATTTGCTCAGCGTCTTTTTTACTATTGGCAATATGCGTGTCTGCATGAATCTGCCAGTACTCTTCTGGAATAAAAGCTCGAATCTCATGCTCACGCTCAACCACCAAACGCATGGCGACTGACTGTACACGACCTGCTGACAGACCGCGCGCAATTTTTTGCCACAATAGTGGCGATACCATAAAACCAACGACACGATCTAGAAAGCGACGTGCTTGTTGAGCATTGACACGGTCAATATCGAGCTTGGATGGTTGTTTGAAGGCATTTTGGATAGCAGATTTGGTAATCTCGTTGAAGACCACGCGCTCATATTTACTATCAGCACCGCCAATGACTTCTTTTAGATGCCAAGCGATTGCTTCCCCTTCTCTATCCATATCCGTTGCGAGATAGATTTTGTCAGCGTCTTTGGCTAGGGCTTTTAGCTCTTTGATGACTTTGGTTTTGTTTGGCAGTACTTCATAGACTGCAGCCCAGTCGTGTTCTGGGTCTACACCCATACGCCTTACTAGGGCTTGCTGGGTTTTTTCTTCTTTGCTTAGGCTCTCATCTTTTTTGGTCGTTGCTGCTTTTTTGGCGCTCTTGCTCGCACCAACTGGTAAATCACGAACGTGACCAATACTTGAGCGTACAATAAAGTCATCGCCAAGGTATTTATTAATGGTTTTTGCCTTGGCTGGTGATTCTACGATCACCAAAGACTTACCCTTTGGGCTGTCAGCAGTAATTGCTGTACTTTTTTTGGCTGCGGTTTTTGCCATATTTTACGACACCATAATATAAGTAAATTAAAAGTAAGAATAAATTCAGCGGCATGGCAATTTATAATAATTGGTTATAATAGCTCAGCGAATTATTGTATTGAGGCGCATTAAACATTCGACCATGGCGCTGATAGTTGCTCATAAAAACAGTTATAAAACAAACAATAACCATAATATAAAGATATAGTTATAAAGACGTTACACTGCTAAGCGCTAAACTGTCAACTGAAAATGACTGGGAGTCTATCAAAAGCGCTTGCATATTGGTTATTAATGGAGATTAAAAAATCATTTACTACCCTGCTTAGGTTTTCTGTACTTCTATTGCCCATTTTTCCAAATTTTCTTTTAACGCTAGCAGGTCTTTTTCAATCAATGAGTGATGATAAGCAGGGTTACTTAATGGACGTACATAAGCGATGTCTTCCCAATAAATAATAATGCTATTGGCTTTGGTCCATAAGCCTTTTATAAACGGCTCAATACTGACTGGCAAATCGAGCGGTACTTTATCCAAGCTAAAATTGGTTTTTTTGACCGTGGTATCCGCATGACCATAATTGGAACGAATGGCACTCGGGATAGTGAGTTTGGTCGTATCTCTCGTCATATCGACAAAACTACTGTCTGGACGCCACTGACCATCAATCACTTGATAACGGGTATGCGGTAATTGCGTGTCATCTAGCACCAAGCAGTATTGACCCATCATGCCACGGCCATACTCGTTGTCTTTGCCTTTAATCCAATCAGGACAAGCAACCAGCTTTGGATTAAGCTGTAACCGACGCGCCGTCATGCGCAGTTTATCCAAGCGCTGATCGATACCGTTCGGTTTGAGCGCCATCATACTCCCTAATACAAATAGTACAATGATAACGCCAATAAATATGCCCATGATGGTCTGACCTTTTGACTGAATTAAAGTAATACTATATAGATGCTTATAATGAGCACGAACCACGAAAAATCAAGCATGATGAGCTAGCAGCCATTCAACAACGACTCATTTAGACCACCATACCATCGCTATATATATTGACATATCAACTACTTAGAGGCACTGAAAGCCAGCCTAATAATAAGATAGAAAAAGTGGTCAGCCGCAAAAAGTGCTATGATAAACCATAATTTTAAACGCGCGCAGGTTTATTATGAATTATCTTATTAAGCGAAACTCATCGACTACCGATATTTCTCACCATTTGGTCAATAAAGTCATGAGCAAATCAGGTATCTCTATATCACTGGTCGGTGCTGCATTACTGACATTGTCAGGCTGTGCAACCACTCAAAGCCTCACACCGCAGCAATGCCAAGCCAGTAACTGGCAAGAAGTCGGTTATACAGATGGCAGCCGTGGCCGCTCAGGTGCTTATTTCGGCCACTATGCAGGTAGCTGTGCAAGTATAGGCGGTGCGACACCCAATCGGATACAGTGGGAACAGGGGCGTCAGCAAGGGCTCAAAAACTACTGCACCGAGCTCACGGCTTACAAACTCGGCCGCGAAGGTTACGAGTGGCAAGCGGTATGTCCACTAGAAGGTATCGAGAAGTTGGAAGAAGCCTACTCACAAGGGCGCTACTACTATATCCGCCAGCAAGATTTGGACTATTTACGCTCACCTTATCCTTTCGGATATGGTCACTTTGATCGCAGATATCGCCCACTAGGCCATCGCTGGTAAAAATTAGACATTATTAGTAAAAATAAAGCATCGTTGGTAAAAAAGAAAACCTCACCGAGTACTTAATTTGAGGTTTAAGTACTCAGTGAGGTTGGAGAAAAGTTTATTATTTTTATTTTATTATTATACTAGCTACCTATCTTTCTACCTATCTAATGGTTGGCTATCTAACAATCGTCACATGACAATCCCAACCCACCTTTTATACTTACCTTACTCATTAACAAAGGCTATCTTGGTCAGTCCTGCTTCGCTGGCAGATGCCAGTACTTGTGCGACCGTATCATATTTGCTTTCTTTATCCGCACGCAGCTGAATAGAAGGGTTTTTGCCTTGCGCACTTTCTTGTTGCAAGCGCTTATCCAACTCTTCTATCGTGATAGGATCACTGTCCCAAAACACGCCTGCATCCTGATCGATACTGATCTGAATCGCTTCTGGTGGTGGTTCGTTGACTTGTGCACTCGTCTCCGGCAGGTTAAGCGGAACAGTCGGATTAAGAACGGTCGCAGTCAACAAAAAGATAATCATCAAAACCAGCATGACATCGATAAGCGGAATGAGGTTCATCTCATTCATGCCTTGGACGTCATCATCACCTAACTGAAATGCCATAATTACTCTCAATATATGCTTACTATGTGTGCTTAGTCAGTACTTGTCTTCACTGTTTATCTCATCGTTACTTATACGATGATAGGAAGCACTGTTACCCGCTAAAGGTAACCGTCGCTATCCCATGATACCGTCTATAACTGCGAAGTAGACACATTACGATACTGTTTATTAGTATTGCTCGTTTGGGTGTCAGCTGAGCTTTTCACTGAAGTTACTTGCTCGGTAGGCTGCGTGTTCGCTACTGCTTTTATATTCGCAGAATCCGCCAGTAAGTCATGTGCTCTATCATTTGCGTGATACATCACACGGCGATTGATACGCACAGCGAGGTTATAAAAGACCACCGCTGGAATAGCCACAGCAATACCCAAGCCTGTCATGATAAGAGCCTCACCGACTGGCCCTGCTACTTGCCCCAAGCCTGCTTGTCCGCTCGTACCAATATTATGCAGCGCATGAAAAATACCCCATACGGTACCAAACAAACCAATAAACGGTGCAATCGCTGCCGTCGTACCAAGGATAGGCAGACCACGCTCACTAGAAAAGCGATAGCGTCCAATATGCTTGAGCAACGCCTGCTCTATCACCAAGCGACGAGTGGGCGCATCTACTTCTCTCAACCCAGTCTGTTTGGCTTGAACTTGATGAGTTAAATCATCGGCAACCGTCGCCGCCAACTTGCGGCTTTGTAGTACACGAATGATACCCGTCACCCAAGAGATAAGGGATAAAGCGAATAGTACAAAGAACAAGGTTTTGGTCACCATGTCACTATATTGCCAGTATTGCATAAAGTCCATGTCAGACTCCTTCGTCTTTTGTGTTATGGCTTGATATCATTGCAGATAGCACAGTTGCTTTCATTATGACAATGTTATTTAGAATTATTAATATTGATATCACAATCTATAAAAAACTTGGTATTACTCTGGCACTTGATAAGAAACAGTAAATGTGACATTTCCTACTCTTGGAACACCATTTTGAGTAAAAGGTTTAAATCTACCAGATGTAACTTGTTGTTTAGCTGCATTATCAACTATTCGATTCTCTGACGACCTTGCCACTCTTACATTGCTGATAGCGCCTTGTTTATTGACAGTCATTTTCAATACAACATTAAAAGTCTCGCCTGGACGAGCACTAGATGCAGCACGTTTAGGAAATTCGAAGTTTGGCGGAGATGCCCAGCTGGCACTATTGGCAGTAAATGGTACCGGTTGATTATTAGCAGCTTCTGCTGCTGCGTCCTTTGCTTTTTGTGCCGCAGCTGCATCGGCAGCGGTTTTAGCATCAGCTATTTCTTGAGCTCTCTTCGCATCAGCAGCTACCTGTGCTGCTATGGCATCGGCATCGGCTTGTGCTTGCTGTTTTTCAGCTAATAATGCATCTCTTTTCGCTTGCGCTGCTTGCGCTGCCAAAAGCTTCTGCTGATTATCAGCCACTTGCGTCGTAGTGCTTTTTTGAGGGGCAGTTTTTTGTTTAGCAGGTGGTGGCGTGAACTCAGCAGGCTTAGGCTTTTCAGCTTGTTTCGCTTTCGGCTTATCTACTGGTTGCTTCTTCTGCACAACTTTAGGCTTGGGCGCAGCAACTGGCTTTGCTTTTGGCTTAGGCTTAACCTCTCTGACTGATTTCGGCTTTTCTTCAATTTTTATTTCTTCAATCTCCACAGGTGGCGGAGGTGGTGGAGGCGTAATCAGCTCTATTTCAATAGATGGCGTCACTTTTTCTGGTTCTACTTTCATCTCAGGCGTTTTGACCGCCGCTAATGCTACTGCCGTCAGCACATGCAATCCCACAACTACCGCAATAGTCGCAAGCGTCAACTTAGGTGATGGCGCGTCTAAATTCGTTGAACTCATAACACCCTAATATTAATTAACTGAGATAGAATGGCGTAGATAATAATGCAAACGATAATTATTATCAATAATAAATTGAGATAATTGCTCTTTTATTAATACAATTATAACAAACCGAATCTACCTTGTTAATAAAAATCATTATCATTTATATTGATAATGAATCTCAATTGCCTTATCATTGCGGTTCTTGAGTTGTTTATCGAAGATTGCTTATCGAATACTATCTCTTATTTTACACCATAAGATAATTAAAAAATTTAAGTTATAAGTGCACAACCACCTCATAAAAACTATAACAGTTAAATAAATACCGCCGAGCATTGTCTGGTATATACATCACATTGGACAAACTCATTTCATTTTTATATGGGTAATCATTTTTTTAACAATTTGCCCAAACTGCTAATATACCGAGTTATTTATGTCTATCGCTTTATTGTCTAACCGCTCTCCTAGTGCCTTTTTTAAACGCCCATTACTGACTGCTATGACGACCGCACTCGTTGCTAGTATCAGTGTGGCAGGCTGTAGCTCACCAGAATCAACGGACTCTGAGCCAACAGATATCACGACTGAAAATCAAACTGCCGATAACAGCGCTGCTAGCACTATAACAGTGGATACCGTAAAAGGAGACGTCGAGTTAGCGGTAAACCCATCGCCAATCGTGGTGTATGACATGACATTGATGCAGGATTTGGCAGCGCTTGATGTGGCGATTGATGGCGCGCCAGCCACAACACCTCTAGATAACTTACAAGCCAAAAACCAACCAGCACCTGCAGGCGTCGGTACGGTATTTGAGCCAGATCTTGAGGCATTGAATGCTATGCAGCCGCAAGCCATCTTAGTTGGCTCACGTATGGCTGAAAAATATGATGAGCTCTCTAGCATTGCCCCGACGTTAGACATGTCTATCGATACGGCCAATATTTATGAGTCAAGTAAACGCCGCTTGGCCGATTTAGGCGCATTGTTTGGCAAAAGTGAACAAGCCGCTAAATTACAACAAGACATTGATGGTTTGATTGAAGAAACCAAAGCCGTCACCAAAGACAGCGGTACTGGCCTAGTGGTCATGGTCAATGGTAATAAAATGTCTGTCTATGGTGCTGAATCACGCTATGGCTTTATTCATAATGTCGTAAACGTACCCATCGCTGATGATCAAATCAAAGAAGGGCGTCATGGTCAGCCAATCTCTTTTGAGTACTTACAAAAGACAAATCCAGACTGGTTATTTGTAGTGGATCGTAGTGCGGCTATCGGCGAAGACAGTGTCGGTGCAAAAGCGGTATTAGACAATCCACTAGTGGCACAAACCACTGCATGGAAAAAAGACCAAGTGGTTTATCTAAGCCCAGATTCTTACCTTGCATTTGGCGGCTATTATCAGTGGATGCAAGATTTGACGACCATCAAAGATGCCTTTACTAACGCTAAGTAAACGCCATCATTGCTTAATTAACTGTTGTTGATGGCCGTTTTTAATGACCGTTTTTATACCTCATCTGTATGCCAGTAGCCGTTATGTCATTATTTTCACATCGTGCACAGCCCAGCGTTAAAGCCAGTACTTCTTCACCAGCCGCATCAGCGAGTTGGAAAGGAAGTACTGGTAACAGTCTAAATGCTAAACATCGCCGTGCCGCCATGCCACCATGGTTAATCAACACGGGAAGCCTCATTATTATGGGGCTTTTGGTGTTATTGAGCTTATCTATTGGTGTCGCAGATTTTTCGTGGTCCGGTTTTCTACGCAGCCTTATCAATCATAGCGCCAACTCTGATAGCTCGCTTTTTTTAGTCAGCCGACTACCTCGCACTATTGCGATTATCTTGACCGGTATCTCGATGGCAGTTGCAGGGATGATTATCCAAGTAGTGCTAAAAAACCGCTTTGTAGAACCCTCAATGGTTGGTGCCACTCAGAGCGCAGCGCTTGGATTATTGGTAGTCAGTCTACTGTTTCCAGCCAGCGCACTCATTATCAAAATGGGTGTGGCGACCGTCGCAGCAGTACTTGGCATGATGCTGTTTATGCTGCTTATTCATCGGATTCCACCGACAGACTTTTTGATGATTCCACTGATTGGTATTGTCTTTGGTGGCATTCTCGAAGCAGTAACGACCTTTATCGCTTATCAGACTGAGTCATTGCAGATGCTCAGCGTTTGGCAGTTTGGTGATTTTTCTGGCGTATTGGCTGGTCGGTATGAGTTGCTATGGCTGACCGGAGGTCTGTGTGTGTTAGCTTATATCATCGCTGATAAGCTCACCATCGTAGGATTGGGCGATAATATCGCACTGAACTTGGGTATTAGTAAACGGCAGGTCACATGGCTTGGCGTCGGCATGGTCGCGATGATGAGTGCTGTCGTCGTGGTCACGGTTGGGATGATTCCTTTCATCGGTTTAGTCGTGCCCAATATTGTCAGCCGATTGATGGGAGATAAGTTACGTCGTAGCTTGCCAGCAGTCGCATTGCTCGGTGCATCCGCTGTCCTACTCTGCGATATCATTGGTCGCTCTATCCGCTATCCATTTGAAGTGCCCGTTGCGACGGTATTTGGCGTGGTTGGTACCGTGCTGTTTTTGTGGCTACTATTGCGCGCTCCGGCTGATCGATAAGCCTGATATTTATGCTTGATACTACAGGATTCGCGTATGTTTTCACCGTCTACGCCTCGCTCTGAAAAAACGACCATGGCTAAAACCAATACAACAAAATACAGCTCGATAGAAAGCGGTGCCTTGGAAGATAGCACTTTGAAAAACAGTGCTACTGCCACGGCTTGGCAAAGTCGTCTATCACAACTTTGGGCATGGATCGTCAATCATCCAAAGTCGATTGCCACCGCTATCTTGGTCATCTCGATGCTGCTATTTTTGACACTCAACGTTAATAGACATTGGGACTTTGCCCTACCATTACGTGGCAAAAAACTGCTGGCATTAATGGTGGTCGGCTATGCTATCGGGGTATCGACACTACTGTTTCAAACCTTAACGCACAACCCTATTCTCACGCCTTCCTTGTTGGGCTTTGACTCACTATATATCTTACTGCAAAGCCTACTGGTGTTCTTTTTGGGTGCGATTAGCTTTACCAGTATCGACCCTCTTGCCAAATTCACACTTGAAATTGTCTTGATGTTTGGTGCGTCATTATTGTTATTCAAGCTGCTATTTTCAAAAAGCAGTCAGGATTTGACACGGCTAATATTGGTAGGCGTTATTTTTGGCGTGCTGTTTCGCAGTTTATCAACCTTGATTGCTAGGCTAATTAATCCTGATGATTTTGTTATCGTGCAATCTAGCAGTTATGCGCAGTTCAATACGGTCAATCCACAACTGCTTGGCATCAGCCTAGTTATTTGCCTCATGAGTGCGGTATTTATCTGGCGCTGGCGCTATCAGTGCGATGTATTGATGCTCGGTAAATCACAAGCCATCAACCTTGGTATTCATTATCAACGTCTCGCATTTGGCCTATTGACCGTCATCGCCATATTAGTCGCCACTGCTACGGCTTTGGTTGGCCCTGTGACTTTCTTTGGCTTATTGGTATGTGCATTGACCAATCGTATCGCCCGTCATATGTACCACAGCGAGCGACTGATATTGGTCAGTCTGGTCGCCATGATTTGCTTGGTACTCGGTCAGACCATCTTTGAGCAAGTACTGGGTATGGCAGGCGTATTATCGGTCGTGATTGAACTCGCGGGCGGCTTGGTATTCTTATTATTAATCTTTACGACACAACGTCGCCGTCGATAATACCAATAAAAATTAGCACTCTATAAAGACAAGAAGCACTATGATTAAACTAAATAATATCTCATACCATATTGGCAAACAGCAAATTCTACATGACATTACGCTGTCTCTGCCAAGCGAACAAGTCATTGCTTTGATCGGTCCAAACGGTGCTGGTAAATCCACCTTGTTTTCTGTCATGGCACGCTTGCAGCCGCTACAGTCAGGGCAAGTGTGTTTTGGTGAGCATGATATCGTCAGTTGTCATGCTCGGACGTTGTCTAAGACAGTGGCGATGCTCGGCCAAGACAATCAAGTGCAAGGGCGACTGCGCGTGCATGAGCTGCTGATGTTTGGGCGCTATCCCTATCATCAAGGGCAGCCAACCGCAGATGATCATCAGAAAGTACTAAAAATTATTGAGCGATTTGAGCTGGAGCTATTGGCCGACCGCTTCTTGTCGACATTGTCCGGTGGTCAACGCCAGCGCGTACTGATTGCCATGATTGTTTGCCAAGATACGCCCTATCTATTGCTTGATGAGCCGCTGAATAATTTGGACATGTATCACGCTGGTCGCCTGATGCGTGAACTACGAGAGCTGAGCCACAGTCAGCAGAAGACCGTCGTCATCGTCTTACATGATATCAATCAAGCCGCACAATTCGCTGATACCGTGGTCACGATGAAAGAAGGCCAAGTGATGGCTGTTGGTCAGCCTGTCGATGTCATCACGCGAGAAACGATGAAACAGTTATACAATGTCGATGTAACCGTGCTAAACCATCAAGGTCGCCCAGTGATTGTTGATGCGGTTTAAGGACCGAACTTTGCAAACGAAAAAAGGAATTGTCGATGCATAAAGCTTTATTGAATAATCGATGGATAAACTATAAAAATCTATCTATATTAATTTTAGTGATTAGCTTTTGCTTGTTCATTTTTAATGCTTTAAATAAAGAGATATCAAATACCTTTTTTTGGTTAGGAATAACTTTATATGCTCTAAGATTGGTGGTTATTCCTATGGATTTTACTCAAAACATCTCTTCAGTAGACTACACAAAGAACTACGATGAAAATAATACATGGCATAAATGGGTGATGCTAGGTGAGAGATTTTCTTCCTGTATTTTTACTGTCTTGATAGCATACACAATATTTTTGCAATTCAAGTGATAACTAGGGTATGCCTTTAATTCAGTAGATAGCTATTTACTGAATTAAAAGCCTACCTTAGAAACTTAGCTCTATTACCTACCCTTTTGCAGCGCCTTTAATCGCTGTTGACGACCTTTCCACCACAGATAAACGCCAGTAATAGACAAAATAGTCACGGCCAAACCTATCAATGCTAAAAATATTTGATAAAGTACATGACCCATACCTTGACTGATATGCCCCATATGTAGCGTCGATAGCCATTGATCAGTTTTGCTGCCAAATGATGAGCTTTGATAGCCAAAATTTACACGCTCAACGCTACCCGTCCTTGCATTGACAGTAATAGACGAAGCGCCGCCTTTTTTACCGATATCTCTATCCGTTTTAAAGCGCAGTTGCCATTGACCTTCATCCTCTACCCAGCGTATGCCCAATAGCTGCTGTACTGTCATGCCCTTACTTTTGGCAGCGATATCCGCATGCTCACTTAGATAAGCAATGCTATTGGCTTTATTGACGACATCAATAGTATCGACATTACTAGCCTCGTTACTCAAAGCCTCACCCTTTGCAGCGTCAATCCTCGCACCCCTGTCTGCATTAGCAGCCTGCCCAACTTTTTCACGTGGTTTTTTTGATTTTTCTTGTTTTTCGCCTCTGCCTTCGAGCCCAACGACTGCCTGCATGACAGGTCGATAGACTTGCTGTAAATTAAAGCCAACACTCGACCAAGCGATGACAAATAACATGCCCCAGAGCCACAATCCAAAGGCATGGTGCAAGTCATAATTCAGTTTAAACAGATTGCTCTTGGTACGAATTTTCCACGCTGGTAACCAACGCTTGAGAAATGACGCACGTTTTTTAGATGAGGATTTTTTCTGCGCGTTTTTCTTTTTAACCGCTCTCGGAAACGTTAAATAAAAGCCGATAAAACAGTTAATGGTCCAAACGACAGACACGATACCTAATACCCATTTGCCGATATCGCCAAGCAATAAATCGCGGTGCAACCAGAAAACTTTCCACATGGTATTGTGCAATGCCCATTGGTCTTTATCACGAGTTCCAATGATATTACCGTCATAGGGATTCACATAAACTTCTTGAAACGGTGCTTTTGGTTGATTTTGGGCAGCCTTGCCTCTGGCTCTATCTACCGAAAATACTGCCGACCTGTCTGCCGCTATCGACGTTGGCATACTAGAAAAATTATGTTCTGGATAGGCACTAAGAACCCTATCATGAAGCACCGCAATAGGAAGATGCGGCGTGTCTTGGACATCTACCTGAGCCAGTTTATGATTGAACACATCGTCCAGCTCGTCATGAAATGCCAATAATGTGCCAGTAATACCAGCGATAATTAAAAAAGCTGCCATGGCAAGCCCCGTATAACGGTGAATCCAAAGACAGCTGAGGCTAAGATTGAATGACATAAATAAATCTGCTGTTATATTGTGATAGTTATTGATTAGAGAATTTTAATTAAAAAAAGCCATTTAAAAAAAGTTACTGACAGCACAAAAGGTCTGAACCAATAGCTCAGACCTTTTTTAATCGAACAAACCCTGTATCTACCTATTAAAAGTCAACGCTAACGTCAAACACATAAGTACGACCAGGTTCGTTGAAGGTACGTGCCCCAGCATTGGTGCTAGTGCCTTCGCGATAAACACCCGTATCAAACAAGTTTTTGACACCCGCACCAACGGTAATACCATCCGTCAGATCATAGCGAGTGCTCACATTAGCAATGGCGTACGGATCACGGTCGAGCGACAAGGTATCAAGATCGTCACCTGTTGTCACCGAAACATTAGGCGCTTCAATCGTGCCATAGTAGCTCACATCAGCGTTAGCATTCCAGCGAGGCGTAATATCCCAATCGACACCCGTGTTTACAGTAAATTTAGGAATCAATGATAGCGGCTCGCCATTGTCTTTTCGCTCTGAGCGGAGAATGCCTGTTACGTTAGAAGACCATGACACCGTATCGGTAACAGGGACTTTTACAAACCCCTCTAAACCTTCGATAACAGCCTCGCCTTGATTTTCCCATAAAAATATAGAACGATCTGTCGCTGTATCTACCGCCACACGGTCGACACCAGCACCGATGCGATTATCATAGGCATTATGATAGTAGGTTAAGCCAGCGGACAACCCAGTGCCATCATCATAGGTAAAGGTTATCTCTTTGTTCCAAGAAGTCTCACTTTCTAGATCAGAATTGCCCAAAACCTGACAGCCGCCGGCTCTGCCTTCATCTTTCACATATTGTGGACAACCATTACCACGGGTATAGTAGATATAATTTGGATCAAGCTGATACAGCGAAGGTGCTTTAAATGCACGACTGACACCACCCTTCACTGACCAATCAGGACTAAAGTGCCAAGTGCTGTTGATACTGGGCGACCAGTTACTACCCGCCTCGCTATGATAGTCAAAGCGTAGACCTGGAGTGATATACCAATCAGGTGTAATCTCGTAATTGTCTTCTAAGTAAGCACCGACAAGATAGGCATCAGATATTGGATCACGCTTTTCAGGGTCAGTCTCTACATCACCAAACTCAAAACCATCGTCGAACTCTAGAGTAGAAACGACAGGGTTATCCAGCTTTTCACCACGGAACTCGGCACCGGCTGTTAAAGTATGACGGTCAAAATACATATCCCACTCTGATTTGGCATTGAGCGTGTCATAGGTTGCCTCTACCCATTCAAACGTTTCTCCATCGTCAGGTATGACAATCTGACCCTCACCACCACCAGCACTACCTTCACCCAAGCGCTCATTAACTGTCTTAGTATATTCTATGAAGCTGTTACTGCTGGCGTTATCGTACTCACCGCGGTGCGTGATTGCCGCGCCATAGCGCTGCATTTTATTGGTTGTTTCGCCTTCTAACTCATCCACTAGAGTCTCATTGATGGATTGGAACTGTGAGTCACCTGCCCAGCGATTCTCTTGGCGGCTATAGTTCACTTCAAAACCGACGGTATTCATCGCATCCATTGCATATTCGAACAGCTGACGCACATCGATATTTTCGACACCTTCAGTGCCTGCTGCAATAGAATCGTCTTGCGCTTCTGCTGCATTAATAGAAGGGTCATCCGCTTCACTATCGTGGTAACCAAGAGTGGTACGCGAGGACAGCTTGTCAGTCAATGCACCAGACATATTGACATTGGTACGCCAGCTACTGCCTTCTAGATCGCTTTCTGGTGCTTCGTAATGTCCACTGACAGAAAACTCCGTTTCTGTTGGGCGCTTGGTAATGATGTTTACGACACCGCCCATGCTACCAGAGCCATAACGGGCTGCTGCTGGTCCACGCAGTACTTCGATACTCTCAATAGCGCTTGGTGGTACCCATTGTGAGTCACCACGCGTGTCTTGCTCACTAGCACGGCCAGGGCGTACGGCATTGCGAGAGGTCACAGGACGACCGTCGATTAAGATAAGCGTGTTGTTTGGACCCATCCCACGCAAATCAATTTGACGCTGGTTACCACGTTGACCCGAAGTCGATGAACCCGATAGATTCACACCTGGCATTTTACGTACAATCTCTGAGATATCATTAGAAAGCGATGCTTTTTCGATGGCCTCTTCGCTAATGATAGACAACCCTGCCGCCTGCTCTAACTCCTCTCTAGCCGCTCGTACCACAATCGTGTCTAGTGTGGCTGTAGGCACTGCTTCCTGCTCAGTCGCTGCTTGCGTCACCATCTCATCGCTTTCTGCTGCAACAGCCGTGCTACTAAGAATAGAGGCCACAGCGATACTGAGCAAAACTTTGCCCGTCACTAAGCGTTGAGAGTTCTTTGGAGAAGTGAGGTATGAATGATCAGAGCGACCTGATTGGTTTAACATAAATAACGTTCCTTGAAGCACTTAGGCTCATTAGTACCTTTCAATTGCACCGACAGCGAATATTTTTAGCCACTCCGTAACAAACATGTCATGAAGTATGCGTATGCAAAGTGTGACTAAAGCATGGTCAAGTGGCTTAAATATCGATGTAAGACAAATTAGTAAAGGTAGGTACTGAGTAGGGTTAAAAGTTTGGTAACGCGACAACTGGCATAGACCAACTGCTTAAAATATGAATCACGATAAGTTCTCTAGAATAGGTACAGCAAAGAATCTTTAACTATTCTGTAATGAACGGAACACACTTTAGCAAGATAGAAAAGATAATGCAAACATTAATGATAATTATTCTCATTAATGTTTGCACACACCACCTAATAGCTGTTTTAAATGCGAAATCAGTGCTCAATATACCTATAGAAACGCCTCATAATGCCATTTGTATAAGCCCATCCAAACTCTATCGGTATCTTCAAGATATATCAGAACCCACAAAACCTTCAGTGACAACTTACACCGTTATAAACGCTATGAATCAGATTCTGCATCTTGACGCTTGATCACTTTATGCTCATCTTCGCTATTGTCCAGTTTCCAATAACTCGAAATATACAAATGGGTTTTGGCCACATTTCGGTCATGTTTGAAGTACTGGCGCAGTGCTCGCATACTATTGAACTCACACGCTGTCCATACGGCAGCCTCGCCCTCTAACCAAGTCAGTGCTTTGACTTGCTCTAGTAAAGGATAGTGGCTATCACTTGCCGCTGGATTGATAACCCAATGAACCTCTAGATTTTGTGGTTTTTTAACAGACTGAATATCAGCGTCGCTTAGCACTTCTATGACGGCATAACCGACTGCGTCATCAGGTAGCTGTGCTAAATTCACCGTGATAGCTGGCAGTGCCGTCATATCGCCTACTAACAAAAACCAGTCTGCCTGATGATTGATCAGCTTTTTTTCACCAGGGCCGCCAATCAAAATCTCATCTCCTATGGCAGTTGTTTTTGCCCAGTGCGATGCCAGTCCTTCGGTACCTTGATGATTAAGACCATGTAATACAAAATCGACATCGATCTCACTGTAACGCTGTTGGACAATGGTGTAAGTGCGCATAATCGGTTTACGCCCTTCACCCTGTGGAAACATCAGCTTGATATAGCCGCTTTCCTGATCGGCGGGAAAACCGTCAAATGCCTCTCCGCCTAACGTAATACGGCGCATGTTGGGCGTGATATCGACAATACTTTTAACCTCTAAAATTCTAGGAGTTGGTTTGGCCATTTTTGCATCCTTTTTCTATAAAGTTATCTCTAACGTTTAGTGTCTGACAACAACTCAATCAATAGTTCTTTAACAGGGGTAAAAATAGAACAGTCAATCTCATATAAACATTAAAAAGCCAGCCACCTCAAAAAGGTAACTGGCTGCTATTAGCTGTCAAATTGACGTGTTAAACATGAATGATCAAATGCCCGTTGTCTAGCTATCAAATCTAGCTATTAAAATTGATAGGTTAGAGAGGCTTTCACATTTCTACCAGCCGCATAATCCGTATAGTCCGCATCATCTGAGTAGCGCGATGAATGATTTGCATATGTTTCATCAAACATGTTATATACCCCTAGCGTCGCTTTCACGCCCGCTAACTGCTGAGGCGTGTAGGTCATGAATATATCATGTACGTCATAGCCTTCTTTTTCGGTATCTGTATCATCACCTGTATTAGGGTTAATAGAGGTCACATACGTACTACGCCAGCCTAGATCAAGCGTGTCAGTTGGGGCATATCCCAAGTTAATCATATACTTATCACCAGAGTCATTCTCATCACCAGTGCCTTGAGACAGACTATAGCCAGTCTCTTTACCTTCGCTACGCGCACGCGCATAGCTCAATCCCATATTGAAGTTATTGGTACGGTAATCAGCTGAGAGCTCTACCCCTTTGATTTCATAATCTTCATCTGCATTAAATGAGCCTGCGCATGTGCCCGTATCAGAGGCCAACCCTGTGGTGCAATCAAGGCCGCTTTCGTAAGAAATCCAGTTTTCCAAATCTGTCACAAAGTACTTACCAGATAGCTGTAGCGAATCATCCGCGATGGTTAAATTACGGAAAATAGTTGATACACCAACTTCAGTATTACTGCCAGTTTCAGGCTCTAAATCAGAAGAAATATATTTATCTGCACCATCTGTATTACGGATGGCTTCCTGTAAGTCAGGACCATTGAACAACTGGGTATAACTTGCAAACACATTAGTGCTTGGCAACACTTGATAGTTAGCAGCAAAGGCACCCACGACATTGTCGTATGTCTCATCATTTGTTACTTCGCCTGGCGCTTCATATCGATCATATCGAACACCAGGTGTTAGCGTTAGTTTACCCATCTGCCACTGATCTTCTAAATATACAGACGTATTTTTTGCTTCATCATTTCCTGCAAACACACCTGAAAAGGTAGTATCAGACTCTTTTGTGTAATACTCAACACCAGTAATCAGCTTATGTGAGCCAAGCTTACTTGCTATGCGACTGGTGTTTTCTATCTTGCCGCCTTTTGTTACCAAATCTACTTCAATATATCCATTGTCTTTATCGAGTTCCATTTCAGACTGATAAATGTTGGCTTTGATATCAATTAAGTCGTTTGCAGGTTGGTAAGCATATTCTAATGTGTAGGTATCACGGTTTTGTATCCAAGGTACAGCAGGGTTCCAGCCATTTTCATCAGTCAGCGGAAAATCTGCTCGGTTTGGGTACATACCTTCATTTTCTGTACGGCTAAAGCTACCGCTGACATGATGGTTGTCACCTAAATAGGTGCCTGCCTTTAGCAAAATGCTTTCTGTGTCACTGTCTTCCGTTTGAATATCACGGCCAGCACCATCTTCACCTGCCCCAGCAGTACGCTTGCCATAATAAGCCAACAAATCAACGTTTTCAGTTGGTGCGGCAAATACGGTCGCTGAGGTCAACAGCTCGTCATTGTTACTGGCGTAGCCTGTATGGACTTTTGCGCCTACCTTTTGATCAACATCAAGCAAATCTGCTGCATCGACTGTTTCGAAAGCGACTGCACCACCAATTGCATTATTGCCTAAAGTGACTGAGTTATTACCAACTGAAACCTCAGAGCGCTTCAACAAGTCTGGATCAATGACCAAATCTCCAGCATGGTGAAATGCATAGCCTTCTTGACGAGCACCATCAACAGTCACTTTTAGATTCGTATCATCTAATCCGCGAATACGAACACGTTGATTGACAGCCGATGTACCGCCTACCGAAGCGCCTGGTACGCCATCTAAAAAGTCACTCAAAAGACTCGCTTGCCCCGCAGGTATATACTGAGCTGAATCAACAGAATTCTTTTGCAAATCATCACGTACAGAGCTATTGGCTGTCACTGTGATGGTCTGTAACGTGACGTTTGGCACCTCTTCTACAGGAGCTGCACTAGCCGCTTGCGACCACAATACCGCAGCAACACCCATAGACAATACCGTTAATGGGCTAGAGAGCTTTGATGATTTTACTTCACGCATAACGAACTTACTCACTTTATTTACTATTAAGAATTAGGAGTTTTAAGACGATTTATTCAAACGTTGATTGTTTTGAATAATCGCTTCTATTAATGATTAACAACTGCTTTTTGCATGATAGGCGTTCAGATGAATAGCCATTTTTACCATGCCAAATCTATCTCATAAATAAAAATGCTAATGATAATTGTTAGCATTTATTAAAGATAGGTATCCTAACTAAATATTAACAATTTAGCAATAATTACTATGATTAATTTCATATTTAGGCAGGTTTGAAGGCTTAACCTTTCATCAAAACATTCTGATTACTTATTAATCAAAGCCTTATATAACAATGCCTCTACCGTAAAGTCCATATCCACATTCTTGTAATAAATAACCATTATTTTAGAAATAAACATGCTAATGTTAGAAAAATGTTGCAATAACTAACCCTTTCCCTATACCCTTAGGTAGTTGACCAATTAGTCAGGTTTGTAATAGTGGCTATTTGCTAGACTCATAAATAACTAATAGCTACCTACTTTTATGTATTCACATAAAAATAAGTGCGACTCTTTGTGAGATGGCTAAACAATACGACTGCTTCTCTAAACTAGAATCAATTCAGTTGGAAAGTATGACAGGGCAACCGAGTGTAGAGGTATATTGAATACTTCAAGTGAGGCTGACGCTGTAACGCATTTATAGTGCATTGACACTATGTATCATCGCATTGCTTAATAATCTCCATAGAGCTGGGACTGAAAGTCACCTTAGGAGGAAGCCAAGATGAGTGAGCACACTCAAGGGAACCCCGATTTATTGTATGGACTGCATGACCGTCCTGCTCCTGCAAAAGCATTTTTAGGGGCAGTACAACACGTACTTGCCAGCTTCGTTGGTATCATCACTCCATCATTAATCATAGGCGGGGTCTTGGGTTTGGGGGAACATATCCCCTATCTCATCAGCATGTCATTGATGGTTTCAGGTATTGCAACCTTTATCCAAACACGTAAAGTTGGGCCAGTGGGTTCAGGTTTAATGGCATTACAAGGCACCAGTTTTGGCTTCTTAGCCGCCGTACTAGCAGCAGGCTTTGTGGTAAAAAACAGGGGCGGTAGTCCAGAGGAAATTCTCTCTGTCATCTTTGGGGTGTCATTTCTTGGTGCCTTTGTCGAAATTTTCTTGAGTCAGTTCATCACCAAACTCAAATCATTGATGAGTCCAATCGTGACAGGTTGTGTGATCGTAACTATCGGTCTATCACTAACTAAGGTTGGTTTGACAGATTTGGCAGGCGGTGTCGGTGCAGAAGACTTTGGTAGTATGCAGAACTTACTATTAGGTGGCGGTGTATTGGTCAGTGTGGTATTAATTAGCATCGTCAATAATAAGGTTATTCGCTCAAGTGCGATCTTTATTGGGTTGATGCTTGGGCTGATAGCTGCTGTCTTTATGGGACGTATAGATTTTTCTTTGGTCTCTGAAGCCCCTCTATTTACAATGCCTGTACCTTTTAAATTCGGTTTTGGTTTTGACTGGCAGGCTTTTATCCCTATCGCCTTTATGTATGTCATTACCAGTATTGAAACGTCAGGTGATTTGACGGCGACTTCGATGATCTCAGGCGAGCCAATCAAAGGCCCAATATACGAGAAACGTATCAAAGGCGGTGTACTAGGTGACGGTGTCAACTCATTGATTGCAGCGGTATTCAACACGTTCCCAGTGACGACTTTTAGTCAGAATAATGGTGTTATTCAAATGACGGGTATTGCCAGCCGCTATATTGGCTTTTATGTTGGCGCTATCTTATTCACCATGGGCATGTTCCCTATCCTTGGCGCTATCTTTACTCAGTTACCCAAGCCGGTCGTTGGCGGTGTGACATTGCTGATGTTTGCAACGGTAGCGACTGCTGGTATTCGCATCCTATCAACGGTGAACTTTACCCATCGCAATATCTTGATTATTGCAACCTCTCTAGGTCTATCAATGGGTGTGGCTTTTGTACCTGATGTATTCGCACAAGCACCGCAGCTATTCCGTAATATCTTTGGTTCAGCGGTGACCATGTCGGGTATCGTCGCCATTGCACTTGATATGATTTTACCCAAGAATTACGGTGTCGAATTTGATACAGCAGAGCAGCATTTGGATGACGGTCTAAAACCGCTTAGACAAAAAATTTAACCTTTCCTAATGAAAATAACGCTAGCGCATTGATAATGTACTAGCGTTATTTTTTATAATTTGTGCGTAAAAAATGGCAAGAAACAATCGTTATTCAAGACCACAGCCGCGTAAGATAAACGGCACCAAGAAATCAGCGGCACGTGTTTCGTCCTGCTGGTCATAATCAGTCTTTTCCATCAAGCCAACGATTTCTGTTTCAAATTCAGCATAGCGTTGCGTTGTTGCCCAAATTAAAATCAATAACTGTAATGGGTCAGCAATACCAATTTTGCCTTGCTCATGCCAGACTTTCATGACCTTCGCTTTATCAATCGCCCACTCTTTCATCGTCGTCGACATAAAATTATTCAAATGTGGTGCGCCGCCGATGACTTCAAGCGCAAACAGTTTATGTCGGTTTGGATTAGCAAAGGCTTGATGCAATTTGGTACGAACAAATTTTTCGATGACCACTTTAGGGTCACTATCAACTGTCATAGTCACTAAACCATCATTCCACTCTTGAATAATAGAGTGCAGCACCATCTGATATAGATTCTTTTTATTTTTAAAATAATAATGAATATTGGCTTTTGGCAGCTTGGCTCTATCAGCGATACTTTGCATCGTCGCACCACCAAATCCTTGCAGCACAAACTCTTCTTCAGCTGCCGCTAGAATGACAGCCTGATTATGCGCACGAATGCCTTGCTGGTTGTGCGGTGTCGCCGCCTCAAACGTCTCTTGTATGTTTATGTCGGTCTCTTGGGCCATATGAGTTATACCTGTCGTTATTATGATGAATAGATAGCAGGATTCGAGTAAGTAGCTCTATTTAATTTCTAATTTTTATGAAATATAAGCCACTTAAATAAAATATCCTGATAAAGTAGTTGACCAAATGGTCAGGTTTGAGCAGAATAGTAATATTAAACCAATTATTATTCGATAAATACTATTTCAGTATGTGATTTTGTATCTAGCAGCATGAGCGTATCACCATAAACCCAATGCCCGCCCATTCTAATCCATCACTGTTAAATGAAAAGGATATTACTGTGAAATTATCTTTACAGCAATTTAACGAACTCTCGCCAGCTGACGCAACCTCACATCTATTGACCTGTTGTACTAGCACTCACTGGGCGCAGACTTTAGTAAATAAACGTCCTTTCATCGACATGCACGCCTTAATCGCTCATAGTGATGACGCTTGGGTACAAGCTCAAACGGATGAGAAAAATCTACTAGAGGCGTTTGATGGGCATCCACAAATTGGTAATGTCGATTCGCTAAAAGCAAAATATCGCAACACTCAAGACAGTGCAGCACACGAGCAATCAGGTGCCAATGATGCTGAAGACGATGTCATTGCAGCATTGGCACAAGGCAATCAAGATTATCTCGATAAATTTGGTTTTATCTTTATTGTATTTGCCACCGGTAAGAGCGCTCAGCAAATGCTGGATCTACTGTTAGCACGGCTACCAAATGATCGCGATACTGAACTCGTCAATGCCGCTGCCGAGCAAAATAAAATCACGCGTTTACGGTTACAGAAACTGCTGAGCGCCGCGTAAATCTTATCTGCCCCACATATATAAACGGAGTTATTATGTCAGCCACTCTCTCATCACATATTTTAGACACTCATCTTGGCAAACCAGCGGCTGATGTCGCCGTGACCCTACATCGTATTACCGATAGCGGCGAAGCTACTCTATTAGCAAACGGTATCACCAATGCCGATGGCCGCGTGGCTCCTGATAGCTGGCAGTTTGGCTCAGAAATTGATAGTAGCGAATCTGATTTGAGTCATGGCCGTTATACGCTGACTTTTGATACGCAGTCTTACTTTGATGCGCAGCAGCTCACCGCATTTTATCCGCAAGTCATCATCGATTTTATGGTGCATGATGCCAATCATTACCACATACCATTATTGCTTAGCGCACATGGCTATAGCACTTATCGTGGCTCGTGACTGTATTTAATGGCATTTGATTTAATGGCATTTGATTTGAGGTCATGACGACGAAATGATGGTGCAAGAGCACATCACAATACATCCCAGTACAACGGTATATTAAATAACAAAGCATATCGAACAAAAAAACGCTGACGACAGAACATTGTAAAAAAGGACATTTGCCACATGGGCGCTTATTATCTCGACTGGTTAAATTTATTTTTCCGCTGGTTCCACGTCATCGCTGGCGTAGCATGGATTGGAGCTTCATTTTATTTTGTTTGGTTAGATCTCAGTCTACGTAAGCCTCCACAGTGGAAAACGGACAAAGGTATTTCCGGTGACCTATGGGCGGTACATGGCGGTGGCTTTTATGAAATTGCCAAATATAAGCTCGAACCTGAACAGATGCCCAAAACGCTACATTGGTTCAAATGGGAGGCTTATACCACTTGGCTGACGGGTATGGCCATGCTGTCTATCGTCTACTATGCCAATGCTACGGCGTATCTGATTGACCCAAGCAAAGTTGCCTTTGGTAGCAGTGTTGGTGCTATCTCGACCAGCTTGTTGTTCTTATTTGGTAGCTACTTTATCTATGAAGTGATTGTCCGTAGTCACTTGGGCAAAAACTCACTCATCTTTAGTAGCATTATTTTTATCCTATTGATTATCGCTTGCTGGGGTTCGTACCAGTTATTCAGTGACCGTGCGTCGTTTATCCATATCGGTGCCATTTTAGGTACGGTCATGGCGGGTAACGTCTTCTTTGGTATCATGCCCGCCCAACGAGCGCTAGTCGATTGCGTGAGGCGTGGAGAGAAACCGGGCAAGGAAGTAGCCGATTTGGCACTACAAGCCAAAAACCGCTCGTTGATGAATAACTACTTCACTCTACCGCTTATTTTTATCATGATTAGCAATCACTATCCGATGATGTACGCTCATGCGCACGGTTGGTTGGTTTTAGTCTTTGTCTGTATTATCACTGCAATCGTACGTCATTACTTTAACCAAAAGCATTTGGACAATCATAAGCCCCGCTATTTGGTTATCCCTGCGGTATTAACGGTTTTATTAATTATTTGGATGCGTCCTGAGCCAATTGAACCGTTGCCTGTTGCTACTGCTGCAGTCGCTGCGGAAACAACACTAGATAGCGTACCGCCCGATAATGTGCCACCAACTACTGAGAGTGCCGTCGCCAGTTCTGCTGTGAGTACTGATGCCGTTTCGGATGAAGCTGTCTCCAATGAAAGTGTCACCGCCGATGTCGTGCCAGTAACTGCTTCTGCTGACGATGCCATGATGAATGTCGTGCACACGCGCTGTAGCACTTGCCATGCAGCACAGCCTACTCAGCAGGGATTTGCCGCGCCGCCCGCAGGTATCATCTTGCAAACGCCAGCAGACATAAAAATGCATAAAGCCAAAATAATCACTGCCGTACAAACAGGCTATATGCCATTAGCCAACCTCACTCAGTTGACGGATGAAGAACGTCAGCAGATGGTTGCCTATGCGTCAGGGTTATAGATCACAGTCGATAGATAAAGATCGTATAAATCCAAAGTTACGCCTTACTTTGCTGTAGTTGCTTTAGTTTATTTAAGGCATTTAAGATATTGAGGATAGATTTACAATGAGTAAAAAAATAACCAGTGATTTCAATCAAGATGCCTACCCTCGTGACCTAAAAGGCTATGGCGATAACCCGCCAAAAGCCAACTGGCCAGGCGGTGCCAAAATCGCTGTTCAGTTCGTTCTCAATATTGAAGAAGGCGCAGAGAACAGCGTCATTCATGGTGATAGTCAGTCAGAGCGATTTTTATCGGATGTTTTGGGCACGCCTGAGTTTAACAATCGTCACCAGTCGATTGAGTCAGCATTTGAGTACGGTAGCCGTGTCGGTGTGTGGCGAGTATTGGATACCTTTAAAGAGTATGGTTTACCTATTACCACTTTTACTTGTGCTGCCGCTGCCGAAAAAACACCGCATATCATCGAACGCGTATTAGAAGATGGACACGAAATTGCCAGTCATGGTCTACGCTGGATTACTTATCAAAATATGTACCGCGAAACCGAGCGCGAGCATGTGCGCCGTGCAACTGAGATATTCGAGAGCATGATTGGTTGTCAGCCGCTTGGTTGGTACACTGGTCGCGATAGCCCCAACACTCGTGAACTGGTCGCCGAGCAAGGTGGCTATATTTATGACTCTGACTCTTATGCTGACGAGCTACCATACTGGCTCAATGTCAAAGTAGAAGACGGTAACAAAATCGCACGCAAACCGCATCTGGTCATTCCGTACACGCTAGAAACCAATGATATGCGTTTCGCTTCTAGCCCCGGATTTACCAACGCTGAACCTTTTTATCAGTACTTAAAAGACAGCTTCGACACCTTATACGAGGAAGGCGAACATACACCTAAAATGCTGACTATCGGTTTGCATTGCCGCATTATTGGCCGCGCTGGTCGCATCACTGCCCTCAAAAAGTTTTTGCAATACATCACTAGCAAACCTGACGTGTGGGTATGCCGCCGCGATGACATTGCCAAACACTGGTATAAAAACCATCCAGCCACTGCGGACAACACGGCAAACTGGCTGTAACCCTACGTTTAGATACCCATTTATCGCAGCACACCATTATTATCGCGGCACAACACCATTAAGGAATATTAATAATGTCAAAAAAAAGCACTTATTACGCACCAACTGGCGGCTTACCTCCGCAAACACAGCTACTGTCCGATCGTGCTATCTTCACCGAAGCTTATGCAATTATTCCTAAACGTGTACTAACCGACATTGTTATTAGCTACCTACCATTTTGGGAAGGCATGCGAATGTGGGTGATTGCACGTCCTTTAACTGGCTTTTCAGAGACCTTCTCACAATACATCGTTGAAGTAGCGCCAAACGGAGGCTCACAAAAGCCTGAACTGGACGCTAAAGCTGAAGGGGTATTATTTGTCGTTGAAGGTGAAATGGATATTACCATTGAGGGCGAAGCGCATCATCTGGAAGCGGGTGGCTATGCTTTCTTACCGCCTGAATGTAAGTGGACGGTGAAAAACAACAGCGATAAGCACGTTAAATTTCATTGGATCCGCAAAGCCTATCAGTTTGTAGACGGTATTGATGCGCCTGAGCCTTTTGTCACCAGCGATCACGAAGTTGCTGCTATTGAGATGCTGGGCACAGACGGCGTATGGGCAACCACTCGGTTTACAGAGCAGTCTGATATGCGTCACGACATGCATGTAAATATCGTCACTTTCCAACCGGGTGGCGTGATTCCATTTGATGAAACGCATGTGATGGAACATGGCTTGTATGTACTAGAAGGTAAAGCCGTTTATCACTTAAACGGTGAATGGGTCGAAGTGGAGGCCGGTGATTTTATGTGGCTACGCGCATTTTGCCCGCAGTCTTGTTATGCCGGTGGACCTGGTCCATTTAGATACTTGCTCTATAAAGACGTGAATAGACATATGCCATTTATTCGCCCAGAGCGATAAGTCGTCTCTTTTTTGTATTAACCTGACTATAAATAAACAATATAGACGCATCATCGTTTATTTGAGTATGTCATTTATTCTCAAGTGGTGATTTAGGTCGCGTACTGGTTTATGATAAATTAGCTCATAATAAGTATAAACAGTGATTATAAATAGTAATCGCCAAAAGTAAGGCAAATCATGAGTACTCTTATGAAGACTACGATCGTTGCAAAACCTTTAACCAAAGCTGATTTTGCGCCCTACGGCACCGTTATCGAACCCTATAACAAGGATGAGCAAACGCCTGAAAACAGCTACCATATCAATAAAGGCTACGCATGTCGCCATCATGCCATTGCCGAGGCTAAGCTCGATGGTGGTAATGTGGGCATGAGTATCTTCCGTGCCAAAAAACGTGATTTCCCTATCTGCTTATCGGTGATGGAATACCATCCATTTGGCACGCAAGCGTTTTTTTCAATGAATGCTCAGGACTATATCGTTGTCGTTGCTCCCGCAGGTACACCGCCTCAATCTGCTGATGATTTGACCGTGTTTTATGCCAAATCTCATCAAGGGGTACAATATGACGCCAATGTTTGGCATCACCCCCTACTCGCACTGGGCCATGACTCTGACTTTTTAGTGATTGACCGTATCAATGGTGAAGGCAAAAATTGCTATGAGCTTGATATAGACGGTTGGCAGGTACAAATTGAGCTTGCCTCAGAGTAGGTTAAAACAGTATTAATAACAAATGATAGACAGGCCAGCTAATCACCATTAGCTGGTTTTTTACTTTAGACAAGTTCAGTTTTATGGAAAGGTTTAGTGAAAAGAAGGAAGCATTTTATGACTTTACTTGTCTTTTACGTACTACTGTACTAGAATACTGAAACAAGGCTAAAGCAAGCAAGATAGTCATCTATCCTTTCATTAAGATTGAACATTATGAGTACCGATCCTTATCGCAGTTTATTAAAGCATCTAGCGGATTGTCATGACAGTGCTGATATCGAAGTACTGTTTAGTGCGCTATTGACCGACAAAGAACAACGCGAAATTGCCAACCGTATCCGTATTTTTGACTTGTTAAAACACAACATTACCCAACGTGAAATCTCTGAGAAACTAGGCGTCGGTATCGCAACGGTCTCGCGCGGTGCCAAAGTCATGCAAAGTCATGATGTCAGCGCCCTATTAGCGACGCACAGACAAGACTCTTAATACAGTCAATCCACTATACCTAACACCATATTATTTGAATTCCTCCTATTTTTAGCTGACACATATTTGAACTATTTCGGACTTTGTTATGACATCTCCTACATTACAGCATAGCCAACCTACGGCGATTGATATTCCTAGCAAACCGCAGCGTATCAAGCTCACTCAAGATATTGATTTTTTTGCATTATTCAAACGCATCGAAAGCACTTTTGACACCTGCTACTTGCTCGAATCCTTGGGCGAAGATAGCCATATCTCACGTCATCATGCCATTGGTTTTGACCCAATTATGACCATCGCAGCATTAGACCGCACTACCCTTGCGATTACGGACAACAAAACTGCCCAAACAAGCCATTACCAAACTGAAAACCCATATCAGCTATTACGTCAGATTACCCCTCAGCATGTTATCGCTCGCGATCAAAGCGGTGGTCTGGTCGGCTATTTAGGCTATGACAGTGTGAATTTCTTTGAGCCTAGCCTAAATGCCAAATCTAGCGACGACTTTGAACCATTTAAGTTTGGTGTGTATTTAGATGGCTTGACGCTCGATAAGATGACTGGTGAAATTTTCTATTTCTATTATCCAACCGCTCAGCAAGAGAATCGCATCGAGCAAATCAAAGCCTTATTTGATATCGATATTCCAAGCTATGAAAAGCCTACGGTTGAGTTTTTGGGCGATGGTATGAGCCAAGATGAGCATGCCAAAGTAGTAATGAAGGTCAAAGAAGACATTATCTCTGGGCGTATCTTTCAGTGTGAGGTTGGGTTCAAGTCTAAGTATCGTATCGCAGGCGATAAAATGCCAATTTACGAAAAACTGCGCGCTGTTAATCCTTCACCACACATGTACTTTATGAAATTTGCTCAGCAGTGCATCATCGGTGCCTCACCTGAACTGCTATTTCGCTTACGTCAAGGTGAGATGGAAACCTATCCACTTGCAGGGACAGCCAAGCGCGGCGTCGATGTGATAGAAGACCGTAAGCTCGCCCGCGCATTGCTCAACGATGACAAAGAGATTGCCGAACATAATATGTTGGTCGACTTACATCGTAACGATATTGGCCGTGTGGCACGATTTGGCACCGTAAAGGTCCGTAGCTTGATGGATATCAAGCGATTCTCACACGTGCAGCATATCTCCTCTGAAATCGTCGGTATCCTACATCCCAACGAAGACATGTTTAGCGCACTTGCCAGCAACTTCCCAGCAGGCACATTGTCTGGTGCACCAAAAGTTGAAGCCATCAAAGTCATCAATGAACTAGAGCCTGATGGTCGCGGTGCCTATGGTGGTGCGCTTGGGTCATTCAATTTCAATGGCGATTGTATCTTTGCTATTCCTATTCGCAGCCTCTTTATCAGTGGCGAATCTGCCTATGCACAGACCTGTGGCGGTAACGTTTACGACTCCAATCCTGCCGATGAATACTTGGAAATTCAGCGCAAACTGTCTGCGATGAAAGTAGTACTAGACAGCTTTATGTAGCTGTCATTTGTACCAGCCACAATTCGTAAATTGACCACATTTTACCTAGCTATATTTTTACAAAAGAGTTTATGACCCATGAATGTTTTAATTATCGATAACTACGACTCGTTTACTTTCAATCTTTACCAATATATTGGTGAGATTTTACAAAACATGGATGGCGATGAAGAAGCAAGCGTCATCGTTAAACGCAACAATGAAATTACACTGGCTGACGTGCAAGCGATGAATCTTGACCGAATCATTATCTCACCAGGCCCTGGTGCACCTGATGATCCTGCCTACTTCGGTATTTGTGCAGAGGTCATCGAAGTAATGGGCAAGACGACGCCGCTATTGGGTGTGTGCCTCGGCATGCAAGGCATCGCTCATGTGTTTGGCGGTGATGTGATACGTGCCAATGTTCCAATGCATGGCAAAGTCTCAGCGATTCGTCACGATGGTGCGGGTGTCTATCAAGGATTGCCGCAAGCCCTTGAAATCATGCGCTATCACTCATTGATGGTGAAAGCTGAGACCCTACCTGATTGCTTGGCTGTCACTGCCGTCGTGGATAACGAGCAACATAGTGAGCATAGCCTAACGAAATCCGCGCTAGCAGGCGATGAAATCATGGGACTACAGCACAAAGACTACCCGATTCAAGGCGTACAGTTTCATCCAGAGTCATTTGCTACCGAAGGCGCCAAGCGTTTGCTCAGTAACTTTTTGATGCAGGTATAAACCGGTCATATTAGGGTGATTATATTTATATCGATAACATTTCTAAGCGACCCCATAATATTTTCGTGATAGACTAAAATAACGAACAAACAAAAGACAGCCCTCAATCGGGTTGTCTTTTCTTATTTCAGTATTGTATTGCGTCAGACCATTCACAAAATTTGAGCAGTGAAGAAAGCGAGTTCAAACGCTACTTTTGGTAGGCTAAACGAGTTGGCACAGCTGACTGTATTTTTTGAGTTTGGTATATCGTCAGCACGCAATATCGATATAAGAAAACCTTATTAGCCATACGTTGGTATGGTTAACGAAGTTGCTACCCTAGCAGTTTTATAGTGATTAGATTGTAGTTACCCAAGAGGCTTGGACAGCCTATAACTTGTAAATCTTGCGACACTCAAATAAAAAAGAGAACGATATGGCGAACATGGATACAGCAGTGCCATCACCAAAATCATGGATAGGCATCATTCAAATTATCACGGCAGCTATTTGCTGGGGAACACTGGGTATATTTTCTACCTACCTTAATCAAATCGGCTTTAGTGGCTGGCAAGTGACCATACTACGGATTGTCACGGCCGCTTTTATTATATTGGCCATGCTCCCAAAATTATGGCCTGATCTGATTAAGCTGCGCCCAAAACACTGGTTAGGACTGGCACTTCAGTCACTAATAGGTGTGCTTAGCATGTCCATCTGCTATTTTTTTGCCGTCAGCTATGTTGGCGCAGGTCCTGCTGTCGCGCTGCTGTACACTGCGCCCGTGTTTAGTTTACTGTTTTCAGCCTTTTTGCTCAATGAGTCTATTACGCGAAAATCAGCACTGCTGTCACTAATGGCTGTGTTTGGCGTGGGCTTGACGATGCTAGGCGAGCAAGCACAAGTCAACTGGGGTATTTTATTGGGCTTGTCAGCAGGCGTGTGCTACTCCTTATATGGCGTACTCGGCAAGCGTGCTATGCATTATGCTCACCCTGCTCCGCTAGTATTTTTCACGTCCATCATCATCAGTGCAGGTGTACTGCTGCTATTGCCAGAGACTTACAATACTTATGAGCAACTATTTAGTCTGCCTCTGCTGACTTGGGGTTATGTCTTAGGGCTATCTTTACTCGGAACTGTGGTGCCTTTTGGGTTGTACATGAAAGCGTTAGAGAAGCTCCCTGCCAGTCGCGCATCAGTGTTTACGATTTTTGAGCCTCTGACAGCCATTGCCCTTGCCATACTATTGCTACATCAGTCACTATCCCTGATTCAGTATGTGGGTGTGGTGCTGATTTTACTGGCAGCTTTGTTTAATGCTGTGCTAAATGGTACTGCCACTCGTGTGCCACGTTGGTTAAGGTTAAAAAAACGACAAAAAGTTTAAGTGCTCTGTCTCATTATTTAACATCACCTGCTATCTACGCTTATAAAAAAAGCCCCAACCATGACCGCATGATTGGGGCTTTTTTTTATCATCGCTTACGCAAAAACAGACGTTTTTACTGCTCAATACGTTGCAAAAATGCCTGTGTACGCGGATGCTCTGATAGTTCGAACATTTGCTTAGGGCTGCCTTCTTCGACCACATGACCATCTTCGATTAAGACCACATGATCCGCCACGTCACGAGCAAATTTAATCTCATGAGTGACGACGACCATCGTCCAACCTTCAGATGCCAGTTGTTTCATAGTGCCCAATACATCTTGCACCAGCTCTGGGTCAAGCGCGGATGTTGGCTCATCAAACAGTAGCAATGACGGTTCGATAGCCAGCGCACGGGCAATACCAATACGCTGCTGCTGACCACCAGATAGCTGAAAAGGATAGAGATCGGCTTTGTCCGACAGCCCCACTTTCTCCAGTAGTGCCAAGGCCTGCTCGCGTGCCTGAGCTTTACTTTGCCCCTGTACGACCGTAGGCCCAAGCATCAAGTTTTCAATCGCTGTCTTGTGCGGAAACAAGTTATAAGACTGAAACACCATGCCTGATTTACGTTGCAACGCCAGCAAGGTTTTTTTCTTAGGCTTGGTCGCAAAGTCAACTGTCAAGCTACCATCATCAAAAGCAATCACGCCTTGATCAGGAATCTCCAGCGCATTGAGACAACGCAAAAAGGTGGTTTTACCCGATCCTGAAGGCCCTAATATTACGACTACTTTGCCTTTATTGATGGTCAAGTCGATGCCTTTGAGCACCTGATTGCCACCGAAAGCTTTGTGAATATTAGTGACTTTGATCATAAAAATTCCTGTTGTACTGGTCTCTATTTGCGACTGTTTATTCTAAAGGGCTTATATTACTAATGGCTATCTAACTAATGGCTGTGCGGCTAACAATTACGCAATCATCACTGATTAACCACCACTTATTTTGCCACGTAACGATCGAGCCTAGTTTCAAGCTTGCCTTGGATAAAGGTCAAGAACAGACAGATACCCCAGTAAATAATCGCCGCTTCTGTATACACCAGCATAAACTCATAGTTACGAGCCGTGATGATCTGCGCTTGTTTGAATAGCTCAGTGACCAGTACCAATGAAGCAAGTGAGGTATCTTTTACTAGACTGATAAAGGTATTAGACAACGGCGGAACTGACACCCGAAGCGCCTGCGGTAAAATCACATGGCGAAAAGTTTGTAGATATGTCAAGCCAACCGTTGAGCCTGCTTCCCACTGTCCTTTTGGAATCGACAAAATCGAGGCACGCACCGTCTCCGATGCATAAGCACCGATATTCAAAGAGAACGCAATAATCGCTGAAGGAAAGGGATCAAGCTTCACCCCGATACTTGGCAGACCATAGAAAATAATGAATAGCTGAACCAACATCGGTGTACCGCGAATCGCGGACACATAAACACGAGCCAGCCGATAGATTACTTCATGGAACCAAGTGGCACGCGGAACGATACGAATCAATGCCACTGTCAGTGCAATGGCCATACCAATCGCAAATGAGATCAACGCCAGCGGTATCGAATAATAGATACCGCCTTTGAGCATTGGCCAAAACGATGAGATGACAATCTGCGCTCGATCAGGACTCATAAATGGCAATACTGCCAATAAGTCCGCGAACCATGATGTAGACATTACAGAAGCTGACATGATAGAAACTGACATTATTTTTGTTGACTTATATCAGCACCAAAGAACTCTTCGCTAAGCTTGGTGAGGGTGCCCTCAGCAGCCAATGCCGCCATCGCTTCATCCAGTTTTGCCACGACTTCATCATCGCCTTTGATAAGCACTAGGCCTGAGCCTGTTTGCTCGCTAGCAGGCGCTGTCAGTTTAATCTCAAGTTTGGCATCTGGGAATTTTTTGAGATAGTCCAATACCGCGAGATTGTCATTCATCGTAAAATCAGCACGGTCTTGCTTAACCAATTGAATCGCTTGCGCCATACCATCGACAGGAACGATTTCTGCCTCATAACGTTCTGCCAGCTCACCATAGTTACTGCTAAGTGATTGTGCGGTACGTAGACCTTTTAAGCCTTCCCACGAGCTATAGCGATCGTCATCAGTCGGTGCCAATACCACTGCACCTGACCAGCTATAAGGACTGGCTTTGTCATACTTAGCAAGACGTTCAGGCGTGGTCAAACTGACTTGGTTGGCCACCATATCAAAACGTTTTGAATCCAAACCTGCCAGCATTGCATCCCACTGGGTCTCTTTAAAGTCGACTTCTACGCCCAGTTTTTCCGCAACGGCACGTGTCACTTCGACATCATAACCCGTCAGTTTGCCGCTCTCATCATGATACGTGAACGGAGGATAAGTACCCTCTGTACCGACGTTGATGGTGCCGCCATTATTGATACGCTGTAGCAAATCAGAACCGCCTGTTGCAGCGCTGTCTGTCGCACCCGCATCGGCTTCATTGGTAGTAGATTGACCACAAGCGGCAAGGAACATGGTGCTGGCGGCAAGGGCTAAGAGAGTACGACGTTTCATAAGACGTCCTTATAAGAGTGAATGAATAAAGTTAAAATAATTAAAGCCAATCAATAGGGAAAACCGAGACAAGAGCGCAGTATAAAATGCGCTGCAATATTCGGTGTTGGTTGCCCGATTTGAGGTTATTTAGCCTATTTTTCAATACTGTTTCTGGTTTATTTTTGAATTTTTAACGCGTATCTAAATATCATTGCTGTTCATGAAATAGCAGCTTACGAACATAGTATCTCAATTTAGACATAAAAAACGTACAAAATCCGTGAGCATGCGAAAGGTAACACCTATAAATCACCCGAAAACTGGTAGCGATCGCCAGCATGCCACATTTTGACAAAGGTGACGACTTGACCAGCCGAATAGGTTTGGCGACACAATACCAGCGTTGGTGACTGCGCTATAATTTGTAAAAAATCAGCAATCTCATCAGGGGCAGCCAACGCTCGAATGGTATAACTACCGCGCTCCAGTGGGCTTTTGGCAATCAAATAATCACTGGTATTGACCACACTAAAATCTTGCTCAATGAACGCTGGTACTTTGTTTGCATCCACCCAGCGCTCTTCGAACTGTATGGGCTGACCATCCGCAAAGTGAATGATTTTTACCTCGTATAACACAGGCGCATCACTAGCGTTTGTGTGAACAAGCACAGCCGCGTCATCAATGCCAAACTTACGACGTAACTCGTCGTCGAGCATGTCAGCCGTAATGGCACGCTTACTGACGACCTTCGCTTCATAATCGCGATTGGCCGACTTCAAATCCTGTGCAATATTGCGCACTTCTACAAACGTATGGTTGAACTGCTGTTGCGCGACAAACGTCCCCGACCCTTGCCGACGCTCTAATACCCGCTCCTCGCTCAGCTCTTTTAGCGCGCGATTGACCGTCATTCGTGACACACCAAACTCTTCGGCCATTGCCATTTCTGTCGAAATCGCATTACCTGCTTGCCACTTACCAGAGTGAATATTGTCTAATATGGCGTTTTTTATACGTTGATACGCCGGAATCGTCTTTGTCATGTCCGTTTTTAACCGTCAGCTTTACTAAAAATAGTAGCCACATAATATCACGAGACCGCCATGCAAGCCTTAGTCAAAATGTCTAAGCGTTTAGTCTTGATCGAGTTAATAACAAAAATAATGCGGCTATCCATAAAAAATCCTTGCATGAAAAAAATATCTTTGATAATTTGTATATACAACTTTACGACAGTATCGATAATCTAGCCAATTTAGCAAGCAGTTAAGTGCACTCTTAGACTGATCGTAAACCACTCACTTTAATTGCCCAATCGACTTAAAAGATTTCACAAGGATTTGACGATGACTACTGATAGCAATAGCAACAAACCTACTCGACGCGATGAGAGCCGTAATATCGCTGCGCCTACTGGCTCTACGCTACATTGCAAAAGCTGGCTGACCGAAGCCCCTTATCGTATGCTGCAAAACAACCTGCATCCTGATGTGGCGGAAAACCCAAAAAGCCTAGTCGTATACGGTGGTATCGGACGCGCAGCCCGTAACTGGGAAAGCTATGATCAAATCCTAGAGTCGCTAAAAGAATTAGAAGATGATGAGACATTATTGGTGCAGTCTGGCAAACCCGTCGGCGTGTTTCAAACGCATGAAAATGCACCGCGCGTTTTGATTGCCAATTCAAACCTTGTACCGCGTTGGGCCACGTGGGAACACTTCAACGAGCTCGATCGCAAAGACTTAATAATGTATGGCCAAATGACCGCTGGTAGCTGGATCTATATCGGCACCCAAGGCATCGTTCAAGGTACTTACGAGACTTTCGTTGAAGCAGGTCGTCAGCATTATGATGGCAGCTGGGCAGGTCGTTGGATTTTGACCGCTGGTCTTGGCGGTATGGGCGGCGCGCAGCCACTTGCGGCTACTTTTGCAGGGGCAACTTCATTAAACATCGAGTGTCAACAGTCTAGTATCGATTTCCGTTTGCGCACTGGTTATGTTGATAAACAAGCAGATAACCTTGACCATGCTTACGAGTTAATCAAACAACATACCGATGCGGGTGAAGCCGTTTCTATCGCCCTACTTGGTAATGCCGCAGATATATTGCCTGAAATGGTCAAGCGTGCGAACGCTGGCGGCATGAAGCCTGACTTAGTCACTGATCAAACCTCGGCGCATGATTTGATTAATGGCTATCTGCCAAGCGGCTGGACAGTAGAAGAATGGAAAGCTGCGCAAGAAGATTCAGAGCAACATGCAGCATTGACCAAAGCAGCCGCTAAATCTTGTGCCGTACACGTACAGGCGATGCTAAATCTACAAGCAATGGATATTCCAACGACCGATTATGGCAACAACATCCGTCAGGTCGCTTTCGATGAAGGGGTCAAAGATGCCTTTAACTTCCCAGGTTTTGTCCCCGCTTATATTCGTCCGCTGTTTTGCCAAGGTAAAGGCCCATTCCG
This sequence comes from Psychrobacter sp. SCQQ22, assembly GCF_015864605.1. Taxonomy (NCBI): domain Bacteria; kingdom Pseudomonadati; phylum Pseudomonadota; class Gammaproteobacteria; order Moraxellales; family Moraxellaceae; genus Psychrobacter; species Psychrobacter sp. SCQQ22. Next base: position 164,083 of record NZ_JADYWZ010000003.1, on the reverse strand, counting down.
CTGGGTAGCGTTATCAGGCGACCCAGAAGATATCTATAAGACTGATCAAAAAATAAAAGAGCTGTTCCCTGAAAACCAACATATTCATCGCTGGTTAGATATGGCAAAAGAGCGCATTCAGTTCCAAGGCTTGCCTGCTCGTATCTGCTGGTTAGGGCTTGGTGAGCGTGATAAAGCAGGTTTGGCATTTAATGAAATGGTCAAAAACGGCGAGCTAAAAGGCCCTATCGTTATTGGTCGTGACCACTTGGATACGGGCTCTGTTGCCAGTCCAAACCGCGAAACCGAAAGCATGAAAGATGGCTCAGATGCGGTATCTGACTGGGCACTATTGAACGGTATGCTTAACGTGGCGGGCGGCGCAACTTGGGTATCACTACATCATGGCGGCGGCGTTGGCATGGGCTACTCACAGCATTCAGGTATGGTCATCGTCGCGGATGGTACTGACGCCGCAGCCAAACGCTTAGCACGAGTACTGGTCAATGACTGCGGCTCAGGGGTTATGCGTCATGCCGATGCAGGTTATGATCTGGCTATTAAAACAGCGAAAGATTATGGATTGAATCTGCCAATGATCAAATAGTTTGCCCCTTGTCCTTATACGCTGTAACTGGGTGTAAGGATATTTTCGGCGTTTTATCAAGGAGGATAATATGATTGAGCAAAATACAACATCTGATCTGCGCGATGAAAATCCAACGACATCGTCAAAAAAACTGCTATCAACCCCTATTGCTTTAATACAGCTTATCGTATTCAGTGCCATCGGTTTGGTGATGTTCTTCGTACCATTTACCATTGGTGAAAAAAGCACGATTTTGTTCGATCATGGCGCGACCTATCTGGTCACTCAGCAGCATACCTTGTCCGTGACATTACTGTTTCTACTCATGCTCTATGGAGTGAGTAAGCCGTTTATAGATGGCTCATGGCATAAAAACATCACTCACATGGTTATGACTGCTTTTAAAATCATGGGTCTTATATTGGCAGTGATGTATGTGGCTGACGTAGCGCCCGCCTTTATGATGGAAAAGGACATGCTGCCGTTTTTATTTGAAAAACTGGCGCTACCCGTTGGTATGATTGTACCGATTGGGGCGCTGATATTGGCATTCTTGGTTGGTTTTGGCTTACTAGAAATGGTTGGTGTGCTCATGCAGCCTATTATGAAACCTATTTGGAAAACCCCAGGTTCATCAGCGATTGATGCCGTTGCTTCTTTTGTCGGTAGCTACTCTATTGGTTTGCTCATCACCAATCGCGTGTATTTACAAAAGCAATACTCAGCGCGTGAAGCCATTATCATTGCAACTGGGTTTTCAACCGTATCAGCGGCATTCATGGTGATTGTTGCCAAAACGCTTAAATTGATGGAGTTTTGGAATGTGTTCTTTTGGTCTACGTTAGTAATTACCTTTATTGTCACTGCGATTACCGCTCGTATTCCACCTATCAGTCTCTTTGATGATCATGTCGAACGTCCCGCTTTAGACCATAAAGGTGGTACACGGCTAGCAGCTGCGTTTGATTTGGGTTTGTCCACTTCGCGCCGTGCCACTGACCTCAAACAAATCTTGTGGTCTAACTTTCGTGATGGCCTGACGATGGCGGCCGCCATTGTGCCATCTATCATCGCGGTCGGCTTAACAGGATTACTACTAGCAAAATATACGCCTGTATTCGATGCGTTGGGCTTACTTCTTTATCCCTTTACATGGCTTGGCGGCTTACCAGAACCGCTTATCGCGGCCAAAGGAATGTCAGCGGGATTGGCTGAGATGTTCTTGCCAGCATTACTACTAAGTGAAGCAGATATTCTGACACGCTATGTTGCAGGGGTCATTTCCATTAGCAGTGTGCTGTTCTTCTCAGCCATGATTCCATGTGTGCTTGCCACTGAAATTCCTGTCTCTGTTGGCAAAATGATCATCATTTGGTTCGAGCGCGTGGTACTCAGTATTTTATTGGCTGCTGCTTTTGGGCAGTTGGCTATGTACTTCAACTGGATTGGCTGAAGATTCAAATTCAATAATAGATATTTCGTTGATTAAAAAACTTTCAAAAACCCCATTTTAGTAAAGATACGCATTAAAAATAATATAACTCATATAGCTTACAACACTAGGATTACCCCTATGAACGACATCAAAAAACTAACACTACACCCTCGCCAACTTAGCTTTAAAATGCTACGTGATATCTATGAGCAGCCTGTCATATTTACACTACCTGAGAGCGCTTATGAGGCAATAGATGCCTCACACGAAGATGTGCGTACGATCATTGCACGAGACAAAAGCGCTTATGGTATCAATACTGGTTTTGGCCTCTTAGCAAAGACGCGTATCAGTGACGACCAACTTGAGCTACTTCAGCGCAACCTAATCGTTTCTCACTCTGTGGGCACTGGTGAAGCACTTCCTGCAGGCGTAGTACGACTGATTATGGTGATGAAAGTTGCCAGTTTGGCTCAAGGTGTCTCTGGCGTACGTCGCGAGGTAGTAGATAGTTTGCTGGCCTTAATTAATAATCAAATCACACCAAACATTCCAGCCAAAGGATCAGTTGGCGCTTCTGGTGATTTAGCCCCTTTGTCACACATGACACTTGCGATGATGGGCGAAGGCGATGTCTTTGTTGCTGGTAAAAAAGTGCCTGCTGCTGACGCTCTAGCCCAGCATGGACTTGAGCCTATTACTCTTGCAGCGAAAGAAGGCCTTGCACTGATCAATGGTACGCAAGTCTCAACCGCGCTGGCATTACGTGGTTATTTCTTGGCGCGTGATTTGCTTGAGACCGCCACTATTGTCGGCTCACTATCGATTGATGCGGCCAAAGGCTCGGACTCACCATTTGATGCCCGTATTCATGATGTGCGTGGTCATCATGGTCAAATTGAAATCGCGAAAGCTCACCGTCAATTGATTAAGGGCAGTGCCATTCGTGCCTCGCATGATGGCGAGCAGGATGATCGAGTACAAGACCCTTACTGCCTGCGTTGTCAACCGCAGGTCATGGGTGCCTGCCTTGATATCATTAACCAAGCAGGAAAAACCTTATTAATTGAATCCAATGCCGTAACGGACAACCCACTTATCTTTAATAACGAAGATGGTCCTGTCGCCATATCAGGTGGTAACTTCCATGCTGAGCCAGTCGCTTTTGCCGCTGATATTTTAGCCTTAGCAATTGCCGAGATTGGTTCTATGTCGGAGCGCCGTGTCGCTTTGCTAATTGATGCGACGCTATCAGGTGGCTTACCGCCATTCCTAGTGGATAACGCTGGGGTAAACTCAGGCTTTATGATTGCGCATGTGACCGCCGCAGCACTGGCGTCAGAAAACAAATCTATCGCCCATCCTGGTAGCGTCGATAGCATCCCGACTTCTGCTAATCAAGAAGACCATGTATCTATGGCCACCTATTGCGCACGCCGCCTATACGAGATGGCACAAAACACCGCCACCATCATCGGCATTGAGCTATTAGCTGCTGGTCAAGGGATTGATTTTCATCGCGGATTAGATACGTCAGAGCCGTTGACCGTAGCACATCAAAAACTACGTGAAAAAGTGACTTTCTATGATAAAGATCGCTATCTAGCCCCTGATATCGAAGCAGCCAAGCAATTGATATTAGACGGTACGCTTGCTGAACATTGGCAGTCACTACGCAGCGATTGGTACGAGTCTAAATAAATATTGATGGGCGAAGAGCAGTGATGACAATAGCGAGAACAGCGAGAACAGCAACAACGACCACACGCATTATCCATACACCTGCTGATATGACCCAGTGGATAGGACGTGCAGAGCCATTTGAGACGGCACGCGCCCGCTATTGGTATCAGCTTGCTCAGCCTTATGAGGCTCAACATATTGGGCTAATTGGTTTTGCGTGCGACCAAGGCGTCAGACGCAATCAAGGCCGCATAGGTGCTAGAGCTGCTCCGCCATTGATTCGTCGAGCTTTTGCTACGCTGCCAGTCATCGCTGATTTACAACAACGTTTTGATGGTCAATTATCAACCTTGTTAGGTGATGCTGGCGACATTCATTGTGATGATAATGATGGCTTTGCCGAGAGCACCCTTGAGCAAGCTCAGATCAAATATGCCGATGCAGTGAGCAATGTTATCAAACAAGGTGGTCTATCCATCGGGCTGGGCGGTGGTCATGCCATTGCTTACGGCAGCTTTTTGGGATTATGGCAGACCCTAGAAAGTCAAAAAAATGCAGATGTCGCGCCTACTATCGGAATTATTAATTTTGATGCCCATCTTGATATTCGTCAGTCGGATGTTGCGACCTCTGGTACACCGTTTCGCCAGATTGCCGAGCATCTTGACGCACACGATCAGCCCTTTCATTATTGCTGTATCGGCGTCAGTCGGTTCTCTAACACGGCGGCGCTTTTCGATCGTGCCGAGCAATTGGGCGTACAGGTCATTAGTGATGAAGACTGTCATTATCAGCCTTGGGATACACTTACTGATCGGGTCAAAAACTTTGTAGATCAGGTCGATATAATATATCTAACCATCGATATGGACTGCTTACCATCTAGTGTCGTTCCAGGTGTGAGCGCACCTGCCGCCTTTGGCATTGAACTGGGTTTCGTTGAGCGTATGGTCAGAACCATTATGACATCAGGCAAAGTAAAAATCGCAGATATTGCTGAAATCAATCCTACCTTTGATATTGACAGTCGTAGCTGCAAAGTCGCTGCTCGCTTACTAGCAACTATGGTAGAGCAGCACTTACTTAGCACTTAAATCTTGCCAACAAAGATTATCGACTTCACAAAAATCAGGAGCATATTATGAATGAATCAAAGAACTCCGTATCGAAAAGTCCTATAGAAAAGACGCTCGACGAGTCTACTATGACATCATTTGACCACATCATTACTAACGCCAATATCGCCACCTTTTCAGCGCAGCATGGTTTTGGTATTAAGACAAGTGATGATGAAAATGAGCATGCTGATAGCATCCCATACGGACAGCTACTGAACGCTGCCATCGGTATTAAAAACGGCAAAATTACTTGGCTTGGGGCACAGGAGCAAATCGATACTCATCTGCCTGAATATCAAGCTAGCCAAATCACAGATGTAGATGGTAAATGGATAACTCCAGGGCTTATCGACTGTCATACGCATATCGTCTATGGTGGCAATCGTAGCAATGAGTTCGAAGCGAGATTGCAAGGTGCTAGTTATCAAGACATTGCAGCACAAGGCGGTGGTATTGTCGCGACTGTCAGTGCTACCCGCGCCGCCAGTATTGAATCGCTATTTGCACAAAGTGAAAAACGTCTACTCGCGCTTATGAAAGAAGGCGTTACCAGTATCGAAATCAAATCAGGTTATGGCTTGGACTTGGACACGGAGCGCAAAATGCTCACAGTCGCTCGTCAGCTAGGAGAAAAATACGACATTCTTGTGAGCACCACTTACCTAGCGGCGCATGCCCTACCCACTGAGTACAAAGACCATGCGGACGACTATATTGAGCAAGTCTGCGAATGGTTACCGATACTACATTCAGAAGGCTTGGTTGATGCAGTCGACGGATTTTGTGAAAACATCGCCTTTAGCACAGAACAAATCAGACGAGTGTTTGAAGTAGCTCGCTCATTGGATCTACCAGTCAAACTGCATTCTGAGCAGCTGTCTGATATAGGTGGTAGTGCCTTAGTTGCTGAATATAAAGGCCTATCGAGCGATCATCTAGAGCACTTGTCAGAAGAAGACATCAAAAAAATGGCGGCTAGCAATACCGTTGCCGTGATATTGCCAGGAGCATTTTATACGCTACGTGACACTAAGCTGCCACCGATTGAAGCCTTACGTAAACATCAAGTTCCTATGGCAATTTCGACTGATTGCAACCCTGGCACCTCACCGTTAACGTCGCTTTTATTGACGATGAATATGGGCTGTACGCTATTTTACCTGACACCTGAAGAAGTATTAGCAGGCTCGACCGTCTATGCAGCACAGGCGTTAGGGCTACCTAATAAAGGAAAAATCGAAGTAGGCTGTGATGCTGATTTAGCACTGTGGGATATCGCCCGTCCTGCGGATTTGGCTTACCAGATGGGGTTGAATCCTATCCAAGGCATTATGGTTCAAGGTAAGTGGCGCAAGACAATGTAATCAACTTACCTTGCAATCAACCTACCTTTATTTATCACCATTAAAAAAGCCACTAGCTGATATGTTCAGCTAATAGCTTTGGTTTGGTCTGTTTGAACGTTGCTATTAACATTGCTACTAGCGCTTATATTTGTTGGCAAACGTCTCACCTGTATTGGCATCGATGTTGATACCGACGACCTCATCACCTTTTAGTAAATCCACTTTGTAATATAAAGGGTGATCACTGTAATCACGGTCTGCTTCAAACTCGACTTCTAATGTCATACCGCCTATTTTTTTCTCAGCGATACCTATCGCACTCATGACATTTACTTTCACACGGCGCTGTACATTGTAATCGTTGATATCATCACGATCTAACCGTTCAGTATCCGTACTAATAACATCCCCTGTAATAGCATCAACGATCACTTCATAGCTATCGCTAGCCGTGCTAAATTCTATTTCGTATACACCGTTTTCTGTATCATCGTCCTCATCATAATCAGCACTGATGAGCATACCTGATGCATGTTTGGTTGCGATAGTGATCGCTTGCTTTAAGCCAACCTTGTTGCCTTTTGCTGCTTTCACTTCGGTAGATAGATTTGTTTGAGCTGCTATGGCAGTCGTGCTCATGACACCTGCGGTTAGTGCGACTGCTAGGCCTGCACCTATAGTGGTCAACTGCATCTTTTTAGACAGTTTTTCCATGATATTATCTCCTTCACTGATGACTTACTTTTTTAGCCAAGTGCTTACTTTTCATTATCAATAGACATTGGCTTCGTTATTCGTAGGTACATGTTAGCGAGGTTTTCTACTCGCTGTAGGATGAAAAAGTATCAAAGTGTAATTACTTTGTTTGGACAATCAATCTAAATACATCACCTATAGAAACGTTTACTCTCGATTAATACTTGCTATTATTTCGACAAAAAAATACTGCGTTTGTCTCAAGAGGACAAACGCAGTATTGGTTATTGCAATGATTAGATGAGGCTATGAGTTATATAGTAGAGCCTTAGTTTAAAATACCAAAAGCGACCAACGCATCAGCCACACGTTTGAAACCAACCATATTGGCACCAGCCATATAATCGACATAACCATTGTCAGTTTGACCATATTGTTCTGAAGCATTCGCAGCACTGTCGTGGATATCTTTCATAATACCTTTTAGACGCTCATCGACTTGCTCAAAGGTTTGATATTGACGGACAGAGTTTTGCGACATTTCAAGCGCAGATACTGCCACGCCGCCAGCATTGGCAGCTTTACCAGGTGCATAATGGACACGGTGCAAACGGATATGATCAATCGCTTCAGCAGTGAGCGGCATATTCGCGCCTTCAACCACGTACTTCACACCATTTTCGACGAACAGTTTGGCATCAGCTTCATTGACTTCGTTTTGAGTAGCACATGGAATCGCAATATCAGCCTTAAACTGCCATGGTTTTTGCTTGGCAAGCCACTCTCCACCATGAACATCAACATACTCTGCTAACGGCTTGTTCTGCTGTTTTTGTTTTTTGAGCCAATCAATTTTTTCTTGATTAAGACCCTTTTCATCATGCAAAGTCCCTTGCGAGTCAGAGACCGTTATGGCAATACCACCAAGTGCATTCACTTTTTCGGCAGCATGGAGTGAGACATTGCCTGCGCCTGATATCAGCACCTTTTTGCCTTTTAGCGTGTCATTTTGGGCGAGAAGCATATTTTCTAAGAAATATACCGCACCATAGCCAGTCGCTTCTGTACGCATCAAGCTACCACCGAAGCCCACACCTTTGCCAGTGATAACACCTGTTGATTCACGTGTTAAATTCTTATACATCGCAAACATGTAGCTGACTTCTCGACCGCCGACACCGATGTCACCAGCAGGCACATCCATGTCTTTGCTCACATAATGATGTAGCTCACGCATGAAGGCGTAGCAAAAACGGCGAATCTCACTGTCCGTTTTACCTTTAGGATCAAAATCTGACCCACCTTTACCGCCACCAATAGGCAAGCCAGTTAGCGCATTTTTAAAGATTTGCTCAAAGCCTAAGAACTTTAGTACCGACTGATTGACGGTAGGATGGAATCTAAGACCCCCTTTATAAGGGCCTAAAGCATTGCAGAACTGCACACGCCAGCCACGATTGACTTGCACGTCGCCTTTATCATCTTCCCAATTGACACGAAAACCAAATACCCGATCAGGCTCCACCAAACGCTCAAATACTTTCAATGCACTATATTCAGGATGAGCATCATATAAAGGTTTAATCGTAATCGCCACTTCTTTTACTGCTTGAATAAACTCTGGCTGATGCGCATAACGTGCTTCGATTTTTTCGATGGCCTGACTGATACTCATACATCTCTTCCTTAGGATAAAACTGGGGATCGTATTTACTTACGTCAATGTCGCTTGATATCACAACGGATAAGAAGATTGCGAACGTTGATGTAAAACTAAAATCGTCCCTACAACACGTTAGCGTTTGTAGAGACAGATGGGATTAAGAAAGCTGACTGAATTCATATATCTATAGAAAATAGATAGGTGTCAACATTTTTCGCCTTATAACTATATACCATCTTTAAGACTTATAAGTCTAGTAAATATCTCTATCATAGAAACATATAAGCGATTTTTGTTAGCTAAATCTAAGCTGCATTGTTTAGCAGAATTTTTAGACATCGATTAATAGCTCTACAGATAGTATTGCTGATCAAAAAATATAAATAATTAGGCCAACTCGTTCATTATTTCCTTACTAGAAGTAATGGATTTCTGTCAAATTCCTTTAGAAACCAAGGATAAAAGGCAAATATTCGATGGTAAACGGCAAAAAATTCCAAAAATGTCGTTTTTTATTGAGCAAATGTATATCAATATCATTAGTAAGGAGTTAGAATACCTTTCTTAAAGCAAGGATATAGTTAACCAGTTTTTTTACTTAAACAATCCACCACTGATCATAGAGAAAGCGATATGCGTACAGACTCATTTCAACAGATATTGGAAGACTTAAACAGCTCATCAGCAGATGTTGAAGCATCTGCCCTAATCTCTAACGATGGTCTGATGATTGCTTCAGCTCTACCAACTGGCGTCGATGAAGATCGTGTGGGTGCTATGTCAGCAGCATTATTATCGTTGGGTGATCGTGCAGGTCGTGAGTTGGCGCGTGGTAGTATCGATCGTATTATGATTCAGGGTGAAAAAGGCTACGTTATTATGACGTCATCGGGAGATGAGGCGGTACTCACTATTATGGCAAAACCAAATGCCAAGCTTGGTTTGATATTTTTAGATATCAAACGTGCCTCAGAAGCCCTTGCAAAGCTCATTTGATTGGCAGTTGCTTATCGAATTTATTAGCTTTTTAATTACTATAAACATAGTCGATTCAATATAATTTGGATACAAAGAAGTCGAGTGAAAGTACTACAAGTAGTAGACTACGCAAGGCTGATACCGTATCCAATTTATGCAGGATTGGCTACATAACGACCAATGAAGGAGATGACCATGGGTTCTCCAATCCCTGATGCACACAAGCCTGATATGCCTGCCGAACAAATTACCCTGACTTACCATGATGGCACGTCGCGTACTGTCTATGACACTGGTATCGAACGCCCTTATCCAGATGGCAAATTGATTGTATCGCGTACCGATTTGGATGGCGTACTGACACACGTCAACGATGCTTTTGTTGAGATTAGCGGTTACCATGTCGATGAATTGATTGGCCAGCAGCATTATATTTTGCGCCATCCTGACATGCCAAAAGCGGCTTATAAAGACCTGTGGGACACTGCCACAGCAGGACAAAAATGGCATGGCTATGTCAAAAACTTATGCAAAGATGGTAGTCATTATTGGGTCTATGCAACCGTCGTACCTAACGTTCGTCACGGCGAAACCGTCGGCTATACATCCGTACGACGCAAGCCATCACGCAGCAAAATCGAAGCGGCAATGGCGCAATATGCCCAAATGAAACAAAATGAGGAAGGCTAAATCATGACGACACACAATATGTTAATCGCCCCAGATTTTTCGCCTGAGCGTTTTGCAGGCTGGCACATGTTCAATACGTTGATTCAAAAACGTGCCAATTTAAATATGCACTTGAACATCCCTGCATCTCATGCTGAGCAAGAGCAAGTCATTAATGCGGGTGACATTCAGGTCATTTACGCCAATCCCTTTGATGCCGCAACCCTAATCCGTGAGCAAGGCTACCGTGCCGTCGCTCGCCCTATCGGAAAGTCTGATGAAATGGTCATTGCCGCTGCTGCAAATAGCGACATTAACCACTTAGAAGACATTCAGGCTGGTGCGACAGTCGCCATGGCAGACAACCGAGATGTCAAACTGATTGGTTTGCGATTACTAGAAGCGGTTGATATCGAAGAATCTGATCTGACATGGGATGTCACTGAAACCTATCAGGCAGCTGCCCGTAAAGTTATTAAAGGGGATGCCCAAGCCGCGTTCTTTTTGGCAGAGATTTTTCATAGCTTTTCACGGTTGACCAAGACCCAGCTCTCCGTACTTATCGAAAGTGACTTGGCTGACATCAGCCACGTGCTACTTATCAAAGACGGCTTTCCTGATGCGAAAATCTTTATAGAAGCCATTCTCAATCTGCACAACGATGATGATGGTCAAGAAGCCTTGGCCGAACTTGGTATGCCTCAGGGGTTTGAAGCGATGAATGAAGAAGATGCCGAGTTCATGATAGATTTGATGCAGACACTGCTAGACTAATAGTTGGACTAATAGTTGGACTAATTACTGGGCTACATACGCAATAGAAGACAGGTAAGAGCACTATAAACAGTAGACTGAACGGGCCTGACAATCTATCTGATTTATATGGAATTGACTGTAGTGAATTCAAATAATTTCGATACAAGTAAACCGAGTGTAAGTGATACTTTAGTATGCTTAGCGAGGATGATGATGTAACGGATTTATATGAATTTGACTATATAGCGACCATGACTCAAAGGACACTGTTATGTCTGATTCAGATCTTATTAAAGAAAACGAGATGGAAGCGCGGAGAGTATTCCGCTTATATTCGCGTAAAGTATTTTTGGCACCCAACAACCGTCACTTTCATGAACAACGCATCAATGCGGCGCTACTATTGACCGAGAGAGAGCCGCTGCAAGGTGCTATTGCAGACTTCTTTTATGGCTGCTGGTATGACATTCCTTATGATGTGAATAACCTGTTCATTCGTGTCAAAGATCGCCTGTACCCTCATATTCAACAAGGGTTTCGCGACTGTATCGACAAAAAAACATATATTCAACGCAATAGTATGCTCGCGACCCGCTGGAGTGTATTAATATCGCCGTCTCTCAATGAGCAAAATCAGCGGTTGCGTATCAGTAGCGATGATGCCAAGGAAATCTCCAAAGAAATCACAGCCGAGCTGATGCAAGCACGTACTAATGAAGATTGGGGTACGATTGAGCAAGTCGAAAACGAGTTCTTTGCACATTGTATCGCTCGCAATGATCGCCTTGCTTTCTCTTTAGTCTGGTTTCGCTTGGGCAAAAGCGACTGGCAATTTGATGCGCGTTGGAACAACTGTCAGCAGCACCTTGATCAAACTATAGTCAAATCCATATAAATTTTCTACATCGTCATCCTCGCTAAGCATACTAATGTATCACTTACACTCGGTTTCCTTGTATCAAAATTATTTGAATTCAACTATATGAAAACCTAATTTATCGCCACTCTATAACCTTCATCATAATGGTAGCTGCTATGTCTTCTTATTTAAATGCTGATAAAACGTATCTGACTCTAACCCCAGCCGGTATTTTTGAGGCATTTTCACAAGGTGAGCCCACTGAGGAGCAGCTATCACTACAAGACTTGTTGTCTTATGCGCAGACGTTACTCGCTGCCGACTGGCTTGAACGCTACTCTGATGAATGGCTGCAAAACTTCATAGAACAAGGTTGGATTGAGAAACTGTCTCTCCTGTTACCAGCGCCCAATCTGCCACTAGATCAGTTTTTACCCTATGTGGTTGCCAGCTTATCGGGCAAACGCCGTGCTGCCATTGGCTCTGATGAAGGGTTTTGCTTAGCACGTATTGGCTACAGCCAAGAAGAAGCGGATATGCTCAGTGTCGCGGCGGCTGATTTTTCAGGATTTATGCTACGACAAAAGCAACGTGGATGGGCCGTAGAAAGCCAAGCGATCTCTTTCTTTCAGCAGGTCGATCTGCTCATTCCTGAGACCAGTTTTGTATTCTTATGGATTGATGGTTCAGGCTATGTGCTCATTATCGATGGTGAGCCCCTGACGAATAGTCGCGCCTTTGTAGAGCTGGTATGGGCACTCAAAACCTCTGGATTGAGATTTCTTAATTAATTCTGCCAAAATTGATATTTTGGCTGAGCTTATAGAGCCTTATGTAAGATTTGGATTTGCCTTTTAAGGGGCATATCTTGACGTTTTCTCGGGGCAATTAATCTGACTGTTTGTCTTTATCATTTCCGAACTTCGAAATAAGCGCCATGATGACTTCTTGAGAGTTAATTGGGTAAGACTCATTACTTATAGATTGAAAATCTTTAGGGGCAAATATTCTTTGAGCAATTTCTGATTTTATTTTATGTTGCTCTTCGTCAGGTAATGAGGCTATATAAGGATTAATAGCCTTCAAGTCTAGTGATGTTTGAAGGTGTGTGTACTGTTGCTGACGATGCTTAGTAGATTCACGTGCTAAGTAAGCAGCTGGAACAGATAATAAAAACACTAATGCCAATCGTAAAAGCGAGTTAGACAGATCAAAGCTTTGATGGATAGATTCCCAAAAAGTATATCCGGCTATTCCGAGAACGATTACCATGCAAAAAATTGATCCTCCTCTCAACCACTCAGCAGCTATTTTTTCTTGTTTTGCGCTATCTGCATACTCTGAGACAATAACTCTGCTTGCGGCATTACCTAGAAGCTGATCTAACTGAGCATTCTTATCATTAATGTCTTGTAGTTCTTTCTCATACCTCTTTGATATTTTACTGATTTTCTCGTTATAGATATTTTCAAGAAGGTCAAAATCTTTGTCTAGTGAAACAGCTTTATTTTCGCTTTCTATCAGTAATTTTTCAACTTTATCTTGATGCTCTTCAAAATCATTTTGCATCCCTTTCATCTGCTTTTTTAGAAATTGATAGTTTTGCATACTGTTTAGAACTTTTGATCGATCTTCGCCTGTAAGAGGCGCTGTTAAAATTGGTGAATTTTCTATAAAACTTCTAAGAGCAAGACCCTTTTCCAATAGTCTTTCACTATAAACTCTTGTATTTTCATCTATATCGATTTTAATGACAGCTCTAGCAAATGATTGGCCATACACGCTAATCATAGTAGCTGTATGAGCTACTTTTTCTATATCACCCTCAAGTAAAATGTCAGTGTAGTCGTTATAATAGTTTATAAAACTCCCTACGCCTTCTCTAATATCTTTGGAGACAGGCCTATCGCCAATCCCTTCTTTGACTTGATTAAATAGGCCAACTAGCTCAGCTATTCCATTTTCAATTTCTAAAAGTATATCTTCCATAGTATTCTCAGTCTGCATACATAAATCGATAATTATATATTAGTTTGAGTATACGAAATTCAATTAGTTTAATTAGGTAAATAACCACTCAAGCAGACAGCTTTTGCTCCGGGGTAATCTTATACAAAACGTGCTCAGCAAGTCGATGATTAGAATCAAGCATTGGATGATAAAAGTTTTCTTGTGTATTACTCATGCCAATACGCTGCATGATAAGTTGTGAGTGCTCGTTAATCACTGCAGTAAAGGCCACGACTTCATCGAATCCTAATGTGTCAAATGCAAAATTTAATGAAGCCCGTGCCGCCTCCGTTGCATAACCTTGTCCCCAATAATCTTTGTGTAGTCGCCAAGCAATCTCGACAGCAGGCGCAAATGACATATCAGCATGCGCTTCATTTAAGCCAACCATACCGATAAAGCTATCTGTCTCTTTTAGACTGACCGCCCAAAACCCCCAACCTTTATCGTTAATAAGCTGCGAGCATTTATTGGCTATCGCATCGCTCACTTTCGGTGATAATAGCTTAGGGAAATACTTCATCACGTCAAGATCAGCGTTCATTTCAGCGAATATCGCAAAATCACTTGCTCGCCACTGTCTAAGATATAAGCGTTCTGTTTCTATCATGTTGGTGGTTGAGCTCTCTCATCAAGGCGTATTGAATATTCACATAGGGGCGATATAGCCAAGCCAGAATAAAAGTAGTACATGCAGTCATCATGTTCTATTGACCCTACTAGTTCTACTGGCCCTACTGCTATAGTGTCGTGTGTCCATTGTATTCAGGATCGACCACATCCTTTCATTAAACTGTCGTGATAACTTAAGCTTTTGTAATAATGGTCTCTTCATCAAAGCGTGATTTTGGCAACTCAGCGTTAAAGTCATCTTCACTACGATAACCAAGCGATACGACCGCAACAGCCGTATAGCCCTTGCTACGTAAATCAAACTCTTCATCAAGTGCTTTCAAATCCGCCCCTTCCATCGGCACAGCATCAATACCTAAAGTCGCAGCTCCTAATAGCAAAGCGCCCATGTTGAGATATAGCTGCTCTATCAACCAGTGTGGCTCGTCTTTTTGCTCATAACGGCGAATATCCAAAAACATCTTACGCACTTGATGCATCTGCTCTTTAAATTTTGGTTCGGCAAAACGACCATCAGCGTCTTCTTTGTCTAGTATTTCATTCAAAAACTCGTCATCAGCATAGACACGACTACAGAATACGATGACATGTGAGGCATCTTTTACTTTTGCCGTATTAAATTCATACATGCCATCAGTGCCTTTAGCGATTCGAGCTTTACCAGCTTCATCATCAGCAATCACAAAATGCCAAGGTTGGATATTGGTGCTCGAAGGACTGAGACGCAAGATATCTTTTAGGCTCTGAAAGTCTTCTGCTGAGATTTTTTTATTGGTATCAAATGCTTTTGTGCTGTAACGCCAGTTCATCGCTTCAGTAATGTTTTTCATTTGTGCATCCTGTATCGAATATTAAGTTTTTATTATCTGCTAAATACTTGGTGTTAGCATGGGTTATAAGTTATGAATACCCATGTCGGCAAAGCTACTGTAGAGAAAATCCCATTTCATGGCCATGACAGATTGGTTAAATATTCATACGTTTTGTTATCAGAGGTTGATTTTTGACTGCCTTATCGCAAAAAAGCAGCTATGAATAATAGCAATCTAGCGAGCAAATGAGTCACTCAGAGCGCATTGTATTCACCTGATTATGCTTTGAATGTTCATTAACGCTTGATGTTTAAAGCATGATTATTACTGAGGCTTCTTGGTCGACGACTATCTCTAAGCAGATACATTTAGATGAGATATATGAGCAATTAGAAGCCTTAAATAAAATACAAATAACAATCCCTGCGAGGAAATATGAGCACATCAGAAAAACCACTCCGAATAGATATCGTCTCAGATGTTGTCTGCCCTTGGTGCGTCATCGGCTATCGCCAACTGGCAGCAGCACTGGAGCAAACCAACACAGCGCACACCATCCATTGGCACCCATTTGAGCTAAACCCAAACATGCCAAGCGAGGGTCAAAACCTACGTGAGCACATCATCGAAAAGTATGGCTCGACCAAGCAAGAGTCAGATGCTAGTCGACTCAGAATGGCTGAAGCTGGCTCTGAGGTTGGCTTTGAATTTAACTTCAATGATGACACGCGCATGCACAACACCTTTGATTTGCATCAGCTGCTACATTTCGCTGATCAGAAAGGAAGCATGCATGAGTTAAAACAAGCATTGTTTGCCGCGCATTTCACCAATAACAGAGATATTTCAGATATCAACGTGCTTGCTGATATTGCAGCAGAGACTGGACTTGATCGTAGTGAGGCGCTAGCAATACTAGAGGGTCAGCTCTTTACTAAGGAAGTACGAGCAGAAGAACAGCATTGGCAACAACAAGGTATTCAAAGTGTACCGGCAATCATTTTTAATGAGCGTCATCTTGTTAGCGGTGCTCAAGGGGTCGAAAACTACGTCAGTATATTAGAGCAATTGGCTGATATGACTGAGTAAACGGGTCTGTAACCATACATATAAAATGATGATGTTATAAACATTAAAAAAGGCCGCTTCGAAATCGAAGCGGCCTTTTTATTTTTAATAACCGTATTTTCAGAGCAAAATCTAACGTTACTGTCAGATACTGCTCTTGCACAATATTTTTTAGAAATGTATCACTGTACGAATACTCTCACCTTTATGCATCAAGTCAAACGCTTCGTTGATGTCTTCTAATGGCATGGTATGGGTAATGAAGTCTTGTAGTGGGATTTCACCAGCTAAGTAACGCTCAACGTAGCCTGGTAATTCTGAACGACCTTTTACGCCGCCAAACGCTGATCCACGCCAGACTCGACCAGTCACCAATTGGAATGGACGGGTTGAGATTTCTTGTCCGGCACCAGCGACGCCAATAATGACCGACTCGCCCCAGCCTTTGTGGCAGCACTCTAGCGCCGAACGCATTATATCGACGTTACCGATACATTCAAATGAGTAATCAACACCGCCATCGGTCAATTCAACGATGACTTCCTGAATTGGCTTGTCATAATCTTTCGGATTGATGCAGTCAGTGGCGCCTAACTTTTTAGCCAATTCAAACTTGCTTTCGTTGATATCAATCGCAATGATACGACTGGCTTTTGCCATCGCAGCACCAATCACTGCTGACAGACCAATACCACCAAGACCAAAGATAGCAACGGTAGCGCCCTCTTCGACTTTGGCAGTATTCATCACTGCGCCCATACCGGTAGTAACGCCGCAACCAAGTAAGCAAACTTCTTCTAACGGTGCTTCTTTATTGACTTTCGCTAAAGATATTTCTGGCAAGACCGTATATTCAGAAAAGGTCGAGCAACCCATATAATGATAGATTGGTTCGCCGTCTTTATAAAAACGTGTGGTGCCATCCGGCATCAAGCCTTTACCTTGAGTTTCACGTACCGCTGAGCATAGATTGGTTTTACCTGACGTACACATTTTACAGACGCCACACTCTGCGGTGTATAGGGGAATGACATGGTCGCCAACTTGGACACTGGTCACACCTTCGCCGATTTGCTCAACGATACCGCCACCTTCATGACCCAAAATCGCAGGGAACACACCTTCTGGATCTTCGCCAGAAAGCGTAAACGCATCGGTATGACAAACGCCGCTTGCCACGATTTTTACCAATACTTCGCCTTTACGCGGCAGCATGACATCCACTTCTTCGATAGATAGTGGCTGGTTTGGGCCCCACGCGATGGCGGCTTTCGATTTAATAAATTTATCTGACATGACGGTTTCTCTTTTTAATTCGTTATTATTTACAGCCTATAAAAAGCAGGCCACTATTTTTAGGATACTCATTCACAGATGATTGCAGTACGCTAGATTACAATCAACTGTTTGAGTGGATGCTTACTATTATAGTTATTTCTAGGGTGATAACAATATGCTATATTTGCAAATATCTTTTACATATTGGTAATAATCATGCGCTGGGATGGTGTTAGCGAGTTCGTTTACGTCGCAGAATACGAGAGTTTTACGCGCGCCGCCAAAGAATTAGGTATCTCAACGGCACAAGTAAGCCGGCAAATAAGCGCGTTAGAAAAACGCCTTAATATTAAACTCCTCTATCGTACAACACGCAAAGTATCATTAACAGAAGAAGGTCGCGTGTTCTATCAGCATTGCCGTAGTGTGCTCGATGGCTTGGATGCTGCTGAGCAGGCTGTCAGTAATTTGCAGTCAAAGCCCCAAGGCAGGATCAAACTGACAGCCCCTGTCACTTATGGCGAGCAGCAATTATTGCCGTTGGTCAATGACTTTATGATGCAATATAGCGATATCGAAGTGACGGCTTTTTTGAGTAATCAAAAGATCGATTTGATTGAGGGTGGTTACGACTTAGCAATTCGTATCGGCAAATTAAGCGACTCCACGATGATGGCAAAAAAACTCAGCCATCGCACCAACTTTGTCTGCGCGGCACCCTCTTATCTTGATAAATATGGCACACCGCACGCTTTGAGCGAGCTGAGTCAACATAACTGCTTACTTGGCACGCGTGACTACTGGCACTTTATAGATACTGACCCGCGTGCTAGTAAGGATGCAGGTAAAGAAAGGAATTTGCGCGTTTCTGGGAGCATTCAATATAATAGTGGTCATAGCCTAGTTGATGCTGCCCTAAAAGGGCTAGGCATCGTCCAGCTGCCAGATTATTATGTGCAAAAACATCTAGCGTCTGAAGAGCTGATAAGCTTGTTGGATGACTATAGAGAGCCTGAAGAAAGTATTTGGGCCATTTATCCGCATAACCGCCAGCTATCACCAAAAATCAGGCTGTTAGTGGACTATTTGGCGGAGCACTTGGCTTAGTAATTGGCTTGGTAATTGATTAAGGCAGGTTGCAATGCGGCTCTTTACTAAGCAGCGTTTATTACGCACAATATTATGACGCATAATAAATATGTGATGCTACAAACTATTACGGATAACCGACCACCATAAAAAGGATTACTTATGATTAAAATCATTTCTATCGCCGCTCTAGCTTTGACCATGGCCTCTTGCGCCAGTGTTGAAAACATTTCACATTCACCAAGCGACACGCCCTCAATGACAACAACGATGACGGCTACCAGTACCGAAAAAGGCTTGATAACCATGCAAAGTCATCATTCTGTCCAAGAGACTGCTGATAAACTGGCAGCCATTATCGAAAGTAAAGGCATGAAAGTATTTGCGCGCGTCGATCATCAGAAAAACGCCCAGGGTGTCGATTTAACCTTAAGACCAACACAAGTTATTATGTTTGGTAACCCGAAAGCGGGTACACCATTGATGCAGTGTGAGCAAAGCGTCGCTATTGATTTGCCACAAAAAATTCTCATCAGTGAAGGTGCAGATAAAAAAGTATGGCTATCGTATAACGATCCTCAATACTTAAAAACCCGTCATAATATTAAAGGTTGTGACACCGTCATTGATAACATCTCAAAAGCCCTAAATGGCATCAGTACAGCAGCAGTCGCAAAGTAACCGTCAAAAAATCTAAGCAAAAAAAGGTGAGTTAGCGAAAGCATAACCCACCTTTTTTATTTGTTCATGCACTTATTAGAAGCTATCGGACTGCGCTATTTGTGCATGTAACTCTACTTTTAACTTTTTAGCACACTCGATAATTTTTCTGCGATCAGCAGGAATAGCGCCATACTCAATCGCGGTTTCTCGCATTTGTACGGTAACATCATAATGCGGATAACTGGCATTACGGTGAAACAAACGCTCATCTAATTCAATGAACGCCGCAAACTCATGCAGCTCTTGCAACGTATCGGCCAGCAGGTGGCACCACTTATAACCTTTAAATTCTATCTGCATAAAATCTACATATATTGCCATATAATTGGCTCCTTAATACGTTCTACATATCTGGATAAAACCACCGTTAGCCGGCTTCAGCGATAGGAAATACCCTGTCATAAATCCAGTTATACACAAAAGCATATACCAAATAGAATGTCGCCATGGCAATATCCATTTTAAATGCTTCCCAAAGGCTGATATCCAGATACCAAGCAATCGCTGGCAAGAACAACACTAGCAGACCACCTTCAAATAGCGCGGCATGTAGCACTCGTATGGGAACGGTCTTTTTTACTTCACCACGTAGTTTAAGCATGGCATTATCAAATAAGACATTATAAAAATAATTCCACACGGTCGCGACAATAGAGCCAGCGATCGCTATCACACCCATTGAGTGCAGCTCAAAACCGAACACCCAACTTGCCAGTGGTGCGAAAATAAGTAGGCCAATGATTTCAAACGCTAAGGCGTGGCGAATACGATCTTTAGTGCTACGCATTATTTGTTCCAAACCTATCTATCATTTACCTATTCGCTATCGCTAATAAGTGCTACTGGCTAAATGGACTTACAACAATTCGTGTAAGTTTTTCTTTAGCTGCTTAAGCACTTTCTGGTACTCATTATCATTAATTTCAACAGTGCTTAAGCGTCCATAGCGTAGATGACGATAGTCTTGTTTGATTTGGGTGATTTTATTCTGAATAACTTTAGGGTGATCACTGTCTGTTAATTGACTGGTATTACTCGCATCAGTGTCATTTGAGGCACTAGAATCAATAGCCATCGCTAAGCGCTCAAGCCACGCCAACTGACCCTCATTATCAGTACGAGCCAGTGACTTATCTTGCTTACCTATACGCTTCGACAACTGGGCAAGTGGTAAATCTACTGGGTGCCAGCGTTTACGGCGACGTTGCCAAATGATAAATACCAGAATAACCATGACCGTAATGGCACTCGCGGCTAACCAAATAATTTGTTGCGTGATAGAGCTGATATTGAACCACTTGAATAGCGAGTCTGCTTGTTTGTCTTGGTCGTAGCCAACGACATCTTTTTGCCAATAGTAGCTCGCTTGGTCTGAGAGACGACGTAAGGTTTGTAGCATTTGATATTGTTGATAGTCAATCTGTGCACCAGCGCCATCACCAAACATCGCAGCGCCTTGTGACTGCGTCATCGCGTCCATCCCTTGCTCCACACGCTCGGGCGCTACAAAAGCAGTCGGATCGACACGTACCCAACCTTGACCCTCAAGCCAAACCTCAGTCCACGCATGTGCATCCATTTGCCGGACTTCCCACACATTACCACCACGGCTCGGCTCACCACCTTGATAGCCTGCGACGACTCTGGCAGGGATGCCAGCCGCCCGCATCATATAAGTAAAGCTTGAAGAGTAATGCTCACAGAACCCCGCCTTGGTCTCAAATAAAAACTCGTCAATACGATTGTTATTCAAGCGTGGCGGCGATAACGTATAGCGAAAATCTGTTTGATTAATCCAGTGCTCGATAGCTGCTATATAGCGCGTAGGGTCTGAGCCTGACTGCGCAAAAAGCTGCTGAGCCAATGCTCTTGCTTTCGGATTCCCATCATTTGGCAGTGCAAGATTCATCCGCCGCGACTCATCCGTAAGGATAGGATCGATACTCATCGGTGAAAACTGCAATACGTTATAGCGCAGCTGCTGAGTGACAGGCTCATCTTTTAATAACGTGAAATCTGAAGTAATGCTGACATCTCGTTGCTGAGCAAAAGGATAATCGAGACCAAATAGCCAGTTTTGCTGAGTAGGCTCTAAGATGATTTGATAGTTATTTGGTGCAACTTGTACTTCTTCGGGAATGCTAGAAAACGCATTGTCAATCCAAGCAGGACGTTGCTCTGAAGGTTGCCACTGTCGTTGTTGAGGGTTACGACGCCACGTGACGCCATCAAAATCGCTAAATACTAATCCACGCCAATAGAGCTGCTGCTGGGGTGGACGGTTATTTTCAAACTCTACCCGAAATGCCAACTCCGTTGATTGTCCTAAGTTGGCGAAGTCACCAGGTGACATGCTGTCGGAGACGCCCGTGGTCGCTTGCTGACCTGATAGCTGTACCGACCATAGCGGTGGCAAGCGTGGGAAAAATAGAAATAGCACCACCAGTAATGGCAGCGCACCAATGCCTAATACACCTAAAGTGCGCAGGCGACCATCCCCCCGATCATTGCCATCATCGTTTAGCGCAATAAATGTCAGTAATACAATGACTGCCCCAACCACCACCTCTAAAGTCGTAAGCAGCCCTTGATCCATCAAAAACAGTGCTGCCAACACAAATAGCGATAAATTCAATACTACATAGGCGTCACGACGCTTGTACAATTCCCAGAGCTTACTGATGAGACATAGCACTAAAAATGCCACGCCCATATCTAGCCCAAATGCCGTATTGTAGGTCAACCACAATCCCAAAAGACCCAATAAGAAGCCCAGCATTTGCATGCCTTGATAGACACGCTTTAAATGAGCTGTCTTTTGAAATCGAGCCTTTACACGGGGCAGCTGGGCTATAATACTCACCACAGCAAAGCCTATGAGCCATAATGGTAAGTGTGCAGCATGCGGCAAAATAACAATAACTTGCGCAATTATTATCCAATAATACGCTGGCAGTGCAAGTAGCTTGCGATACCATTTGGCGTTACTGCCTGACTTAGTGACACTACCTAATGCCACATGAGTGGTAAGATATTGACCCAAAGCCAACTGCTCAAAGCTTGCAGACTTACTAGAGTCTGCTGTAAAGCTACTGTTATCTTTACTCGAAGACAAGCGTTTAGAATTAATCATGGTGCTTTTGCCAACCTTAGCAAGCAATCTTGCGCAAATTCATCACCTTCACCCATCTTTGTGACCAAGGGGCTATCATTAGGTAAGCACATATTGAATGGCACACCTAGCTGACCCAACGTCATCGCACCATACGCCAGTTGTGATAGCTTTTGTTCATGTTGTACAGCAGGCATATCGGCATAGTCTAGTGTCTGCTCATGACCAATAGGGTCAGCGAAGTGCTTGGTAAGCATTCCTTGACCGCGAGCTACATGTCCCCAAGAGACACGTGCCAGTGACTCACCTTCTATGTAGTTATCGAGCCGTTCAAAGTCATCTTGGCCTTGGCGATACTGCCCACCTATTGGCAAATCCTCCAAGCTGGCGATTGCATACTGCGTTTCCCAATCAAATGCTTCAGGTTTTGGATATACCCAAGCGGTACGGGCAAAATAGACATAAGACCATGCTTTCATAATACCCAAAGGATAAACTGTTTTTATTCTGAGACGTGGTAATTCAAACTGCCCGCGAGCATTGGTCTGGACAGGTAACCGAATGATTTGTTCGCCTTGCAATCTTGTGACCAAGACAGAGCTTGGAATGTCCACGCTACTCTTGACCTTATTATCCACATCCTCAAAGCCAAATAATAGCTGTCGTCTGGGTTGGCGGCTCTCACTACGTAGTTGCAAGGTAACCCAAACTGGAGCACCTGCTTCTGCCATGGTGACTTCTAATAAATTCACTTTCAACCCTGAGATATGGGCAAAGGTCACATGAAAACTGATAAGCCAAATGCTGATAAGATAAAAACATAACCCCAACACCAGATTATTGCCATAATTAATACCAGCGATAAAGGTGATGATCAACAACACCGCAAACAGCATACCTTCACGACTAAAAAAGATATATACGTTGCGCAAATTCAGCGTAGCACTGTCACTTTTGGGTGCACGCGAGGCAAACCAGCGGCTTAGTTTTGACTTAATTGGTACGGTTAAGGCTTTTGGCAAAAGACTCATGACTACCCTATCCTTACCATAGAATTGATAATATCGTCGGTATTGGACGACAGTTTTGACAACAGATGCCTTTCGAGTATTTACTTAGAAAGAACACAATTTCTGTTAAGTGACAAGCTTTCAATAGCCATTGATTGATTCATTGATACATGGCGAAATAACTCAACTACTAGAGCATATGATCCATTAACTAACTTTTACTTAGACGGCTTTTACTTAAAAGGCATTTAAATAACGACTGGCACTTCTGCCAAAATACGTTGTGCGATAGTCTTCGTCATTAGACCACCCGTCACATGCGCCGGTACAAAGCGTTGACCGAGACGGTGATCTGTGACTGCTGCAAATACGGCTTGGACATCTTCAGGGGTCATCTCCATGTGCCCTGATACATAGGCATGAGCCTGTGCTGCTCGTTGTAACGACAGTACTCCACGCGGTGATAACCCATGATATTCTTGGCTTGCTCGTGTTTTTGCGACCAGTCTTTGTATGTAATCCAAGACCACATCTGCGACATAAACCTGCTTGACCCCTTGCTGTGCTAACAACACAGCCTCGGTATCAAATATCGCATCTAAACCCTTCAATAACTCACGGCGATCCTGACCTTTTAGCAGCTCACGCTCAGCAGCTGGTGATGGATAACCCAACGATAGACATAATAAAAATCGATCGAGCTGCGATTCAGGAAGCGGATATACACCAGCTTGCTGCAATGGATTTTGGGTTGCAATCACAAAAAATGGCTGAGGCAAACGATAGGTCTGACCATTTTGGGTTACCTGTCGCTCTTCCATGGCTTCGAGTAGCGCACTTTGTGTTTTAGGACTGGAACGATTAATCTCATCAGCGAGCAAAAGCTGAGTGAAAATAGGACCCGGACGAAATTCAAATTTTAGTTTGCTTTGGTCATAAATGCTCATACCCAAGATATCTGCAGGTAGCATATCGTTGGTGAACTGAACTCGACTAAAACTTAGCCCCAATAACTGTGCTAGTCCTTGAGCCAAGGTAGTCTTACCCATGCCGGGCAAATCTTGTAATAGTAAGTGCCCACCCGCCAGTATGCCGCTAAGTGCCAGCTTCACCACTTGAGGTTTGTCCAATACAATCTGATTCAGTTGTCTCATTAACTGCGTAATTTTTTGCTGATTAGCGGCGTAGTCGGTGGTTACAGTTGTCATAGTGAATCATCGGCTTATTTTTTATGGAAATAATGGGGCATATTGAACATTCAGTCATAGAATTGAGATAGACATTATTTGATCAGTACAAGGTAAGAGTCATGTCGTTAGATAAGTCTCAATTTATGGACTCGAATACAGGCTTTCATTATAAATGAGAAGCTACTTTTCTTCGCTTTCAACGACTGGTACTGACTCACGGAGTGTTGACAAATAGGCAATCACATCAGCACGCTCTTTGGCATCTGGCATCGGATTTGACAACATCTTTGAGTCTGTCATGACTTTTTGCGCGTCAGCAATATAAGGATCGAGCGTCTCAGCATCCCATACCCATTCTGACTGCTTCAGCCCTTTACTATAGGTGTAGTCTGTTAGCTGAGCAGCATGGGCACCATAGATATTCATCAGCTGTGGACCTTTTTTATTGAGTCCAGCATTGAGCTGATGACATTGCCCACAGGCATCTTGATAAATAATAGCACCATTATCTGCATCACCGTCAGTATATAGCGGCAATGTCACAGAAGCACGGTGATCAGGTGGCGTACGATCGCAAGCACTGAGTAATAAAATAGCGGCAAGCAGACTGCTCATTTGATATTTACGAGTGTTAGGCATTTTGGCAATCTTTGAGTAGAGAGTGTCAGCCATGTATGAACGACATATATAATGAGACCATGTTAAGAAACACAGAGTACTATTAATTGCCACGTATACATAGCTGCTTATAGAAATACAGCACTATTTATGAGAGATACACTTATAAATAATACTTGAATGACGGATATGAAGAAAAATATTATTTAGTGTCTAGGTCGCAACTTTCATTATTTTTCTAGGCTCTTCCAAATAATAGCCTTGCAGGTAGCGTGCACCTACGCTCCAAGCGACAGACATGGTCGCGGCATCTTCAATATAAGGCATCAGCACATCAACGTTGACTTCGTTAGTACGTATGATGAGTGATTTGACCGTTTCCAAATTTTCTGCCGAATCAATATCTTCTACGTAGCTACGCGGTAGACGTACCATATCTGGCTGCACAAAACTGGCAATTTCTATGGATTTGGCAGAAGAGCCAAAGTTATTAATACCCATCTGACAACCGGCTTGACTAAGCGCTGCAAACTGAGTTTTCGCAACCGTCAAATGATCTACAATGTCTTTTTCATTAAATTGTAAGGTAAGCACGCCTGCTGCACCGCCCACGGCTTTTATCAGCTGGCTAGCCACGCTAGACAGTTTTTTATCTATTAATGAAGCACTCGTCAATTGCACTAGCAGCTTAGCTTCAGGATGTGTTTTACGTACATCGTTTACTTTTCTACAGGCATTAATCAATACCCAGCGATCCATCTTTTCGAGCAGCTTATGTTTTTTGGCGACTGCCATAAACTGGTCAGGTGTCAGCACTGTGTTCTCAGCATCTGACAATGGCAGGCGTAAATATACTTCAAAGAAGTCGCTGCGATCGTTATTAATATCATATATTGGCTGGAATGTTAGCTCAAAACGATTATTGGTAATAGCCTCGATTAATGATTCAGCCAGCGCATGATCATCACTATTAGCATGTTCACTTGGATCGTATAAATGATAAGTGGCCCCGTTATTGGCGGTTTCCATCATAATCTGGTTAATAGCGTCCATCGCACGCTCAAGCAATACGCTTGGCTCTGCTGTATTTTTTTCGATTTTGACGATACCGATACTAACCGTGGTACTGGTCGTGCGTTTATCCACTTCAATGAGCATACCATTAATACGCGAGCCGATTTGCTCAGCCAGCGTTTTAAGCTCTGCTGTTGTTTTGTCTTCTACAAGTATGGTAAAAGCCGTATCACTAAAACGGCTTACATGCCCATCTACTACTAGCTCATCTAACGCATAAGCGACCTGCTTGACAGTTGCATCTAGTCCTTGCAAGCCTAAACTGCTTCGAATCTTACCAATATTATCGAGTTGGACATATAACAATCCTGCCGTCAGCTCTCCTTGACGGGCTTGCTGATATATTACTGCCATTTTCTCTTCAAAGCCGCGTCGATTGTTAATACCTGTCAAGCTGTCTTTACATTCAGCCGCTGCCAAACGTTTGGCCACCTCAGCGCTGTTACTGTTGTTTTGTTGGATGATAACCTGAGTAACTGGCTCACCCTCTAGGGTCGCAGCTGCCAGTTGTAGTTTTGCTTCAAAAGTACTCCCATCCGTCCGTAGACTTTCAAACTTAAACTCTACTTCTTGACGGTTTCCTTTCGCGAATTGACGTAAGAATTGCTTGAAGCCCTTAACGTTATCACCGCCTGCAATCAGATCAATAATAGGCACACCGATGGCATCATTCATCGATGCAAACCCAAAAAGCTGAAGATAAGGGTCATTGGCGAAGATATGAATGCCTTGGTCTATGTAAGCCACTGCACTTTTAGAGTTTTTGATTAATACATTAGCACGCTGCTCTGCTTCAGAGAGTACATGACGCAATGTTTTTAGCTCGCGGCGACTACGCAGATTATCATGTTGTAAACAGATAGACATCACAACGGCCATTTCTTCGTCTACTTTAAGCGCCTTGACCATTGTACCGCTAATAATATTGGGCAGCCCTTCATTATTATGGGCGGTCGCTACCATCTCCTCATTTAATAAGCAGATCATAGGTAGGTCAATGTTTTGTTCTTGGACGATACCTACTACATCCGTAAAATTCATATCGTAAGCATTACCAAATACCAAGACATCCCATGGCTGCCGCAGCAATTTTAATAATTCTTCTTTATCATCTAAAAACCCTAAATTCACACTGTCATAATAACAGCCTAATAAGTGCACAAGACGTTCAGCATAGAGCTGATCATCATCGATGACTAATAGATTTAAGATAGATTGAGTACGCATAATAAGCCTTTTAAACTTTGTGATCTTATTTTTATATGTTGCTGTCAATACCCTACATCTGTTCCGGAGATCAACCTAGCACAGAATGCACTATGGGGAATAGGCTTGGCTATCTTTATGATACTGGCATGCTTTTACGATTAAGATAATATACTTTTTAGCCAAAGATATTTTATAAGAAATAGCAATAATATCGAACATTATAGACAATAATTTTAATGATTGCTGACTAACTTATCATTATCTAACGTGCTGATCTACTTTAATTATTGAAGCCGAAATCAAGTAAACAAAGTCTATTCAATTCTGTATTTACATTACTATTTTTCTATTTTTGACAATCCTTTCAAAAGGCTACAACTGCACCACTTCATACTGACTAAATTCATCCGTAATTAGTAGCCGCTTCCCCAAACGTAACAAAGTTTGTTTGGTGTTGATACGCATGATGACCCTGTCATCTGTCTGGAAGTAAGACGTTGGTACTATCAGAGTTCCCGTGGTTTGCAGATGCTCTTCCCGACCAAGGATGAATGCTGGTACAAAATGTTGACTGCGCGTTGCTGTGCCTTCTAAACGCAGACCACAAGCCACTAATT
The DNA here is from genome assembly GCF_015864605.1 of Psychrobacter sp. SCQQ22. NCBI lineage: Bacteria > Pseudomonadati > Pseudomonadota > Gammaproteobacteria > Moraxellales > Moraxellaceae > Psychrobacter > Psychrobacter sp. SCQQ22. The sequence goes on along the minus strand of NZ_JADYWZ010000003.1, from coordinate 135,869 downwards.
GATGTCCCAATATTTGCCAATCAACCTCTGGATTTTCAATATCAAGGCTCAGCCAGCGCACGACACCAAGTGACCAATCGGGCGGTGTGATGGTGTCAGCACGACAGACTAACAGAAGACTCATAACATGTAATGGCGGTGGTGCTGTCATAGCGACATCATCGTCAGTAGTCACTGCCTCTATACTCTCTTTACCATGGTTTTCTTCTAAACTTTCTTCATCTATCTTGATTACTTTATCTAATAATTTCAGTGTGCGAAATAGTGATAAATCATCATTACGGTCGAATATTTCATTGGCTAGTATATCGCTATCATTTTGTTTTTTACTAACGGTATCGTAACGAGGTTGATGCTCATCTGGCAATTCATTTTTAGCAATCAAGCTTGCAAAACTTTGTGAATGACCCACGCAGTAATGGATTTTATTAAAACCAGTCACCAAAACAGCCTCTTTTTCTGTATAGCGTTTCGGTGCTACCGATAGTGGCAACTTTAGATAACGATAACGAATCGTCGCTGCTATGTTTTGGAGTAAGTAACTCTCTAACCCTGCATTGCCGTCCCTAACTAATGCTTGGCTACGCGAGTTAAAATACTCGAGCATTGGATCCAACTCTATAAATAAGCAGTGATAGCGATCTTCGTATGGATTGATTATAGAATTGGCAGTGAGATAAGAAGGCGGCTTATTACTTTGTAAATCTACGTATATCCGAGTATCAGTTTGTGGTTCTATCGTCGCAATAATATGCTCAGCCCATACCGGTAACAAACGTTGTACTAGCAAGATATTAGGACGACGCATAGCACGTACGTTTAGTAAGCTGTGTAAACAAATTTGACAGTACAAGCGATGTATATTATCCGCACGTTGGACATCAATCACTTTACTTAAATCAATCTCAGTGGCATGATATTGATAGGCAAGATAGTAAAGCTGATTGATTTTGGCCCATAAATAAGGAGAGGGTTTTTGATAGCAAAGCGCTTCTGCAAACAGGAGTCTTTGATACATCATCAACGTCTGATAGATAACGATAGCAATTGTCAGTGATGAAGACTTGTCACCATTGAAATAACGTTGCCAACCATTACTTGCCGTGTATTTATGCTGACTGTTTAATAGCGATATTCTATGCCGTATAACTCTGTCATAGACCATAATGATGAGATAATACAGTGACTTTATCTGATTCACATAACCCAATTGAACGCTATTAAACCCTTTTGGCTCATAAATACAATGCTGCCGCAATGCAGCAATTAATTTGTCTGAGGCACCTATCACAGTAGCCATTAACTTAAGACGTTGCTGCTCATCTATATTAGCCACGCGCAATACCGTCAGTATTTTTTCTAGCTGCTCAACCTGCTGTACCTGCGTTTGCGAAGGCAAATTTGCCAACAGCTTGAGCAAGTAACTCTCTTGACCATTTGCCGCTCGAATCGATAATGGCGGTAGTGGCTCTGTAGACGATAAATACTCTTGAAACGTCGATAAAGTTATCATCATTTTTCCTAGTAACTCTGAGTAACTTAGTAAAAGGCAACTATCTAGCCATACCACTTATAATAATAAAATAATGCAAAGTAACCACTACTCTCAAAAATTGACAGGATAAGATTTTAGCAGTCATAAAGACATCCAATACCTATTTGTCAGCATGCAAACCTTCAAATAAAACACTCTTTGTTTACTATTTTTTAATACCCTATAGTGCCTACATTAATTTACATTGTAAATGTTAATTGGCACCTTAAAAGGTTTGTTCGGTAGCTCTCTTACTAATTTTGGTACAAGATAGCCTGGTAATGCGGCCAGTAATGACCAGTAAAGCTCGATTGACGACCGCTCGTCTTTATCAAAATGTGCGGCGCCAGCGACCTTGTCTAATACATGCAAGTAATAAGGTAATACACCACATGAGAACAAACGTTGACTTAATTGTGTTTGAGTCTCAACACTATCATTAATTCTTTTTAATAAAACCGCTTGGTTTAGTAAAGTCACGCCAGCGGACCTCGCACGTTGCAAATATTCGGACGTTAAGGTATCTATCTCATTCGCATGATTGCAGTGAATCACCATGACAATATGGCAGCGACTTTGAGATAATCTAGCCAGCAATGCATCATCTAGACGTGCTGGAATGACCAAGGGTAAGCGAGTATGCAGTCGAATCGTGGTCAGTTGCGGGAGCGACTCTAGCGTATCCAGCCATGCAAACAAACGCCTGTTTGTCACATTCAATGGATCACCACCACTCAAAATCACCTCATTGACTTCTGGATGCTCAGTAATATAACGAATGATATTTTCTTTTGCATCGGCCGTTGGCATATTAGCGCTGTAATCAAAATGCTGACGAAAGCAATAACGGCAATGAATAGCACAAGCACCTGTAATGGTCAGCAATACTCTCGACTGGTATTTGTGAAGCATGCCCTTTACTGGGTTTTGAGCATTCTCGTGTAAGGGGTCAGCCACATAGCCCGTTACCTTGATTTGCTCTTGTTGATCTGGCAATACTTGCTTCAATAAAGGGTCATTACTATCCCCAACGGTCATTTTTGCCACAAAACCCCGTGGTACCCGCAGCTCAAAATGCTTAGGCACATAGACACTGGTACGTAGGGATTCGAGCTGCAAAATACTTAATAGCTCATCAATAGAAGTAATGGCCTCGGATAATTGCGTTTGCCAGTTTTTTTGTGTGATTAAATGGTTTATCATGACAGCCTATTACCTGTGCCCAAAAGCCGATATTATACGCTCTTAGAGTGTGCCCTATCAAAGTATACCAACTGCTCGCTCTACACTAGGCTTAATAGCAGGTTTTTTACCGTAAGCCCCAACCCCTTATTATTTATCATCATATTTACCATCCCTAGGAGTCTCTTGTGGCAAATTTTTCTACTAATGAATTTAAAGCTGGTCTAAAAGTTATGCTAGATGGCAACCCTTGTTCTATTCTTGAGAATGAGTTTGTCAAACCAGGTAAAGGCCAAGCCTTTAACCGCGTCAAACTACGCAATCTTCGTAGCGGTAAAGTGTTGGAACAGACATTTAAATCAGGTGACAGCTTAGAAGCTGCTGATGTGATGGATACTGAAATGAACTATCTGTATAACGATGGCGAGTTTTGGCATTTTATGGATCCAGAAAGCTTTGAGCAGATCCAAGCTGATAAAACAGCGATGGGCGACTCAATACAGTGGCTAAAAGAAAACAGCAATGCATCATGTACCATTACTTTATTCAACGGTGCACCTCTATCAGTAACACCGCCTAACTTCGTTGAGCTACAGATCACTGAAACGGATCCTGGTGTGCGTGGTGATACATCAGGTGGTGGTGGTAAACCAGCTAAGCTAGAGACAGGCGCTGTCGTACGTGTACCTCTATTTGTACAGCAAGGTGAAGTCGTACGTGTCGATACTCGTACTGGTGACTATCAAACTCGCGTTAACTAATAACACGTAAAAATAATATGCAATCTATATTATTTTGAGTATGTCATAAAAAAGCTGAATCTCTCATTAAGGGATTCAGCTTTTTTGTACTTATAACAATGAGAGGAAATAACTATGCAACAAGCTCAATAATTACTTCTCATCCAGCTACTCTGCTGATTGTTTTTGTATCAACCAATACTGTACCAATGCATTCAATTGCTCTTGTTTAAATGGCTTAGTGCAATAGTCTTGCATACCAACTTTTAGATATTTTTCGCGTTCACCATCCATCGCATTGGCCGTCAAAGCAATAATAGGTGGTAATGATTGTGAATCATACATTTCATGCAATTTTATGGTCGCCTGCACCCCATCTAAAATAGGCATATGATGGTCCATCAAGATAACATCGTAGCGCTCAGGTGACAGTACAAACGCTTCGATGGCTTGCTGCCCATCAGCGACATGCGTCACAGTATGACCACTATTAGTCAGCGCTTTTTTCGCGATAATCGCATTAACAGTGTCATCTTCGACCAACAGTATATGACCTGCACGTTCTTGCGTCGGCTTCATCATAGTGAAGTCATTTTCTGCTTGCCATTTTTGATAGTGCTTTTCATCAATAGTAGGTAAAGGCAACAAAACAGTAAAAGTAGTGCCAACACCTACTTCACTACTGACCTCAATATGGCCATCCATCAAATCGACCAAAGACTTACAAACTGAAAGTCCAAGACCCGTGCCACCATAGAGACGATGTGTGAATTGATTTGCTTGGTCATAAGCATTAAATATTGCGTCCAACGATTCTTCTTTAATACCAACGCCAGTATCTGTGACTTCAATACATACCGTCATTCCTTTAGGAGGAATAGATTTTATACTCGTATCGTGAACAGTAATTTCATTCGAAGTGCTGTTTGGAATTGCTTGAGAGCGGTGCTCATCTGCTGTACCATGCACGTCAACACCATCACACTGGCAATTAAGTACGTGTTTAACATCAATACTGACTTGACCACCTTCACGGGTGAACTTAATCGCATTATTGACGAGATTCGTAATGATTTGTTTGAGACGTACTGGGTCTCCCTCTATATAGGGTGATAAGGACTCGGTATAATTGTAGTTTAAAACCAATTTTCGCTGATGTGCTTTGACAGAGAAGAGACTGACAACTTCATTACATAATTCAGATAAATTGACCGGAATATGATCAATTGTCATTTTCCCAGATTCAACTTTCGACAAGTCTAAAATGCCATTGATAATGGCCATCAAATGCTCATTGGAAACTTTGATATTATCCACACAATCTTGCTGCTCTTTGCTAAGTTTGGTATCACCTAGCATTTCTACCATACCAATAATACCATTCATCGGTGTACGGATTTCATGACTCATATTGGCCAGAAAACTCGACTTCATCTCATTAGCATGTTTAGCATCACGCTGCTTATCTTGTAGCTGCAAAGCGTCGGCTGCCATCATCGCAAATTGAGCCAATATCTGTAATTGCTCATCGTCGAAATCATGATTAGGCTTTATATCCATCAAGCAAAAAGAGCCTAAATTGTAGCTTTTATTGTCCTCAATGAGGATAATTGGTGCACCAGCGTAAAACTGTAAGTAAGGAGCCTCCGTCACCAGTGGACTTTGGCTAAAGCGGCTATCTGCTGTTAAATCTGGCACCACAAAAACCTCATCAGAGAGCACCGTGTAATTACAAATAGCGACTTCACGTGTTGTTTGGCATACATCGTCAAGGCCGTAGGCAGATTTTAGATATTGTGTCTCTTCATCCATAAAGCTGATAGTAATAGCGGATACATCAAAAAATCGCTTAGCCAGATTGATTAGGCGCTCAAATGCAGGCTCATTATTATTATTCAGTACTTTATATTTTCTGAGCTTATGGATACGTTCTACTTCATCCGCTGCTACTGGATAGCTGTGTTTAGGTGCGTTAGATATAGACAAAATAGACTCCATTAAATAAGATCAGACGCTCTGTTTGATAACCGTCTGTTTTATTAATAATTGCAAAGCTTCACTCACCATAATCATCGCGACGACTGATGTAACGACAACTGCCGAGCCATAACCACCACAGTGCAACCCGCCTGTTTGACAGCTTTTATCTACCCGTGGTGGCTCTGTCGAATAAACACATTTAATACCGAACTTTTCTTTTAAAGCGCTATTGATGCCTTTTTCATGGCGCAGTTTATTACGTAATTTAGCAAGTAGCGGGTCTTGATAGCTGTCCTTTAGGTCACTCACCTTAATTTGGCTAGGGTCTATCTTGCCACCTGCACCGCCTGCACAGACCAGTTTTAGTTTATTAAAACGACAATGTAGCGCAATGGCCAGCTTAGCACTCATGTCATCTACACAATCCAAAATAACGATAGGTTTGCCTTGCTCTGCAGCCGCTTTTGCTTCTTCACGACTGGGTAATAGAGCAGCTACATTTTCTACTGTCAAAAAATCATCAATTAAATTGAGCGTAACTTTTGGATTAATCTCATGAACACGAGTTGCCATTGCCACAATTTTACTTTGACCGAAAGTACTATCTAATGCAGGTAGTTGCCGATTGACATTGGAAGCAACCAACACATCCAGATCAATCAAGGTAATAGTACCCACTGCCGTCCGAGCCAGAGCTTCGGCTACCCAAGAGCCAACACCCCCTACGCCTATAACATAGACATGGGCAGCCGCGAAAGTGTCAACTGCTGAGGTACCATAGAGTGTTCGTGTACCTTGAAAACGACGCTCATATTGATCATCCTCTACAGTCGCTTCTTCTACTATAGAGTGTTCAGTGGTGACAAACTCTGCCTCTGTTGGCTCAAATTGTTGTGTTTCATTCATAACGGATTAAATGCTCTTTTAAATTATTTTATCTATAGGTGCTTCAGTTATTTACTACTGAATTATTTACTATTGTACAAGTTAGCAGTAAATAATAATGGCCTACAATAGGTATAACTATACTAAAGGATAAGCCCATGTCTTATGTAAAGCGCTGCAACTGTTGTGCCATAATTGTTCAGCAAGTCTGTCTGGCGACACATTGAGCAACTCACTTAAGCTTGATAATACCCATGGCAAGTTAGCCGGTACGTTACGATCATGTGACTGCTTATCAGCACAACTATTGTCTGACATCTGACACTGAATAGGCGTCATGTCTGGACAATCTGTCTCTATAACCAAACATTCTATACCGTAAGTCTCCACAGCAGCATGAATGGCACGCCGCAGTTTTTTGGCATTTGGGTTGGTAATCTGACCAGTAACACCTAACTTAAATCCTAACCTCACAAACGCCTTTGCCTCTTGTTCACCACCGCTGAAACTATGTGCGATACCACCTAATTGGTGTGCATCATAATCGTGTGCCTTTAGTATTGCCAGTGCTTCTGCATGTGCTTTTCGGATATGTAGCATCACTGGCAACTTATGAAGCACTGCTATGTCCAATTGCGCCTTAAAAAACTGTTTTTGTTTGTCAAATACCTCAGGCTCTCTCATAGATTCCGTGAAAGTATCCAATCCAATCTCACCGATTGCTATTGGCCGCTGCTCAGCAATCATATGCGCCATGTTTTTTAGATGATCTTCACTGTGCTCTTTAATATAAAAAGGATGTAAGCCTATCGCAGTATGAGTCTCAATCTGTGACAGATTTGAGCTATCCCTTTCTTCAGTAGCCAAGGGCACTAGCAACTTGTTCAATAGCTGTTCAGTATTATACATCCTCTCAAAATACTGATATGAATACCCCACCAATACGAGATGACGTACACCGCGCTTATAAGCTTGCTGTACTAGCAACTCCCTATCGCTATCAAATACCGGAGCATCAAAGTGAGTATGGGTATCAATGAGAGGATAAGTCTTGGGTAATGTCTGTTTAGATATCATATAGTCAATTCTCTATAAATTGGATACGGTGTCAGTCTCGCTTAGTCTAATAATTGTAGTACTTTCACTCGCCTTCCTTGTATCCAAATTATATTGAACCGATTATAAATGGAACTATAGAGGTCATTAATAAACTCCAAAATCAACGTTTCTTAATTGAGCGTTGTATCGTTCGGCATTTTATAGACATCATTAATAATTAGAATAACTTATATTAAAAGTATTGAATTTTTAATTTGATCTTTATTTCATTACTTTGCCGTTATTAACATTCTGAATACTATTAATATTACTATCAGATTTTGCATTATTTTTGTTTGAGAGGTCCATATCAGGCTTTCGACTACTACGCCGAGGTAGAAGCAATAAAGCTGTCGCAATAATTCCCAAAGAAATCCATTTTTTTACTTTTATGTTTTCTGTCACTTTATCTACCCTATACCTTTATATCATTATCCATCTATTTTATCAGCAATTGTTCATAATGAATATTTATTAAAACATTGCTGCTTTATTATACTTGGATAAGATAAGTCCTATGTTTATCTATGTTATGAATACGCAATCTAATGTATAGCTCTACTCTCTGAGAACACCGCTGCTACTGTGGGTATTAATTGGGCTAACAAACCATCAACGCCTTAATAGTACTAAAGATATGGCGTGCGGAAGACATAAAAAAGCCAGTAGCTTCTTACCAAATAATGGCAAGAAAGATACTGGCTTTCATCTACTGTAGTCGATTCAATTTAAAAGTAGTACTAGGCAACCGAGTGTAGATGTATGTTAAATACTTCAAGTGAGGTTAACGCAGTAATACTTTCATAATGGAATAACTATAATCAGCGATATCGCTATCAAACTTAATAAGAAAACTTATTAGTTAATACAACATTAAATAGCAAAATCTTCGATATCACGACCTGCTGCTAATGCTTCAACCAACCATGTAGGCTTGCGACCACGACCAGTCCAAGTTTCTTCGTTGTTGTCAGTATTGCGGTATTTAATACTGCGTTTCTTCTCTAGGGTTTCACCCGCTTTCAAAATTTCTTCGATAGAGGCATGGCTTTCTTCTGCAATTTTTTCGAACTTCACATAAGCATCATATAGACGCTGATGTTGTTTTTTAGCAATAAGCTGCTGAGCATTTTCAGTAATAGCTCGTAGCTCGTCGACGTTTAGATTATCTAAATCAATTGCGTTATTTTTGCTCATAGTAAATCCAACTGTAAAATAAAAGGTACAACCTTAATAGAGATTATATTCTCCATTAAGAACCAAGATGACTTATTCATTATTCGATAAAGTCATAAATAGATATTCTTTGTAATAAAAATATGGTTAGCCAATATATCTATGGGCGGAGACAATATAAACAAAAAGCAATGCTATCACAACCGCAAACTATCAGATCTTATATATCAAAAGTCAACGGATAGTAAAATTTGGTAAATGGGCAAAGTTTGAAGATTCAAATATTCATTTATAAATCAATATTTGTTTATATATTTTACCGAATAACCACTCATAAAGTGCACTTCAAAGCTAACAGAATGCATATTTTATAAACATAAATCCATATATTGATATAGATTTTTAGTTTTGAAAATTATTTTTATATTTGTAATATTAAAATAAAAAATCTATTCAATTAGTCGTGCTGGTCACTAAGCTCATTCATCAATTCACGGGCTGATTCAGCGCTTAATAAGTACGGATTAAAATCAACAGTGGTAGAGTATTTTAAATAAATCGCAGCGTTTTTTTCAGTCGGTGTGGCATAGTTCATAGACCATTTGGACCACGTTCTATACTTTAATTCGCGTGTTTCAATAATTTGTAAATCATAATGACGTTGATCAGCGATTAAGCTATACAGTAGACGATTAATTTGCGCTCTCGGACCTTCTACCGTTTGCAAAAAATAATCTTTATTAAATGTCAGCATGCCAGTGATACCGTTGGCGGCATTATTCACCTGTGCTTGCTTCAATATTTCATTGAAATCTTTAGCTGACACGCCTGGATTGGCACGACTCGCATATGTCATGCTCATTAAAATGGGCGCATCTTCCATTATTGATGTCATATCGTATCTCTTATAATAAAGTTATAGGGTCTGATAGCTTCTCTAAACATCAATCAACTCAAAGAAAACCAAGATCTCTTCTTTTTAGAAGCATCGATTTCTTCTTGCTCTTGAAGTTCTGATAACGTATCAATCAGCATCATAATTTGATTGGTATTCATCAAATACGGATTAAACTGATTGCCTGTCGAAAACTTGAGTGCCAGCCCCTTGTTTTCATCACTTGGGATTAAATATTTCATTGACCACTTACTCCAATGACGCTGCTCAACTTCACGGCACTCGATAACTTGCAGTGCATAATGTCGATCGTCTTCGACCAACTTTCTAAGCAGCTCATTGATAACAGGTCTCGCCCCTTCAATACTTTGCAAAAAGTAATTGTGGTTAAACACCAAAGCACCCGTAATACCATTACGCTCATTATTTTGCTGCGCTTGGGTGAGAATACGTGTCACTTCACCAGTAGGGTTGTCACTGTTATAACGGCTAATATAAGTCAAACGTAAAATAACATGCTCACCATGACGCATTTTTAGACGATCTAATTCCGATAGCTCAGCTGATTCCACAAGAAACTCCAATTAGTTTGCTAGATTTTTCAACAATGACAGCACCGTTATTTTTCATAACTAAATATTTGTCATATCCGTTTTTACTATATAAACACCGTCAACATTAACGTTGAATTCTTTTGATAAAGTCATTCATACCACGTGATAAATTACCACTATCCGTATTCTGTATTTCTTTTGCTAAGATCAATAATTGCGTACTGCTACCACATTGCTCTAAACTTAATAAATAACCCCAGGCTTCTACAGGCGGTGCATTCTTTTCAATATAGGTAGCTAAATCAGATTTTATCGTTTCATAGTTAGCACTAGATGACTTAGTTTTGAACATACTACTGATTGATTTTTTTTCTGACTCTTTTACGTTAGTGGTGCTTTTATTATTGAACGTATTATTGAACTCTATTTCAGACTTCTCATCAAAGACAGGTACTGCTGGTTGAGACTGAGTAATGACAGGTACGGCTGTCGTCGTCTGAGCAGGCGTGGGCTCTTCTGTCTCAGCACTGCCAGCCACTGCTATTTCAATACACTCAAGGCTCAAAAGCAGCTCAAATAGCGGTGTAATACCACCAAACTCAGCAAACATCTTGCTACTGTCGAGTGTATTAAGATAGCTCTGATACGTGCGTCTGCCATCAATCATAATGAGTAATGTTCTGGCTTCTCGCGGCAATACACCTAGACTCTGAGATTTAATCTCTTCTCTACCTAAATCACTTTTTCGAAACACATCACCATAATTCATTATGTATACTCAATACTAGCAGTGAGGTGGGCATTCTTATTTTAAGATGCCGACCAAGTAAGTTTTTATGTTTTAAACCATTAAATGGCTAAACCCTGACTTTTCATTTGCTAATAAAAATCACTTTAAACGAAAGCCGAACGTTTAATATCGTATAAATCATTGATTCAAGTGGATTATATCAACCTGTCCAATAGACTGTTAGTATTAATTGTATTTAATAGAACAGACGGTTGATATAGGATATGAAAGGTAGTTTTTATCGTTTTCAACATATAAATTGACGAAATAATAAGCGAAATAAACCTTATAAATTTAATTATTCTAACCAATACCTATTCGATTATTAACCTTTTTGAATACTCAACAACCAATTATTGAATTTTTATTATTTTGAAAATGAGAGTTTTTAATACCATTAGTATAATCAGAAACAGACAAACGTTTTATTTCATTTGGTAATTAACACTTACCGTTGATTCGATTTAAAAGCATATTCAATTCAATATAACTTGGATACAAGGAAGTCGAGTGAAAGTGCTACAAATAGTAGACTAAGCGAGACTGAAACCGTATCCAGTCTATAGAGGATTGACTCTGCTACAAAGCAACCGAGTCTAGATATATATGCAATACTTCAAGCGACGTTAACGCAGTAACGTTTTTATAGCGGAATGACTATATATAGATAAAGACAGTCTAATTAATTCCCATATGGCTTTTAGCAATACGATAAAACGACTTTTTCAAATTATTTATCGTCACATACAAAAAACCCCGCTATTAGCGGGGTTTCTAACTATCTTTACACTTTGATTCTTATAAGATTTAGAACGGAATATCGTCGTCTACAGGGCCGTCTGGCATTGCCGTAGGCTTAGATTGAGCAGGTTTCTGTGCAGGTTGATTAAACTGGTTTTGCTGGGCAGGTACTTGATTGTTATTGAAGCTGTTCTGACCACCGCTAGCTTGATTGTAGCCACCCTGTTGAGCTGGCTGATTGTTGCCTTGCTGACCAAAGTTGTTTTGGTTGCTTTGACCACCTTGATTGCCATAGCTACTGCCCTGACCTTGATTCTGACCACCAAAGCTATCCCCACTTTGACCACCACCAGTTGCACCATCTAGCATTTGCATTTGCTCAGCGCGAATCTCGGTGATATAACGGTCTTGACCATTGGGATCTTGATATTTACGTGTGCGCAAGCTGCCTTCAATATAAACTTTGCTGCCTTTACGCAGGTATTGTGCCGCAATTTCACCTAAACGGTTGAAAAGTGCAATACGATGCCATTCAGTGGCTTCTCTTTTTTCACCGCTTTGTTTGTCTGTCCATTGTTCTGATGTCGCAACCGAGATATTGGTCACGCCGCCACCATTACTAAATTGACGTGCCTCAGGGTCTGCTCCAAGGTTACCGATGATGATAACTTTATTAACTCCGCGCATGATACCGTCCTTTTGCTTATGAATAATTTGATGAAGCTTTCTAATTTTTCGTTAATAGTATCGATTAATACTATTAATAATATAATTTTACTGTAACTAATTTTAGTTTAAATATCTACAGACTATCTACTAAAGGCGACACCTTATGTCGCCTAGATATATTTCTTCTGAATACATTTATCGCAGTCCCTACTATCAAAAGACAGTAATAGTGCTATTTTGCCACTTTAATCAGTGGATTAACACCATCAACCTTCATTGACTATTAGTATAGCGCCGCGATTTATTACTCTACTTAGCGTCAGAGCGATGACGGTGCATACTTAAGGTAACACTACCCAGCTCTACGCCGAATTTTTTCATCACTGAACGATTCAGCATGACATCTTCATTGATAAGATACATCCAGTCGTCAAAATTGACTTTGTAAGTCTTGTCTTCAACAGGCAATTCTAATAAATAATTCCAATGGAGCGTATTACCAAAGACTTCCCCTGTAGCTTCACCGATGACATCGCCTGCCGTACCTTTCCAACTACCGTCATCTTGCTTGGTCAATCGCCATATACGCTGCGATTTTGACCCATCTGCCCACGAGAATTTCTCATCTAAAACGATAACGTCGTCACCCTCGTGAGTGGCATCGATATCGACATAAAAACGTTTCTTAACCTCACCATTTCGACCTTGAAACATCCCCCAGCCATCAATCTGACCTGAGAAAAACTCATGCATATCGAGCGTTGGCGTCGTATTTTGATAGGCTTGAATATTTTGGGTTGCACAGCCAGAGATGAATAAAGTGGCTGATAGCCCTGCACCTACCACGACCTTAGCTACTGATCGAGGCATCAAAGATAAAGAAGTAGATGATTTGGCTGTTTGAGGAGCACCTTTACCAATAACAGCACCACTAGACAGCATCGTAAACTTACTCATATTAATTCCTTTTAAATAGAGATAGATTTAAGTGAAGAGATTTAGATTGCCCCTCATAATAGTGGCGGTCTATACAGTTGTTGTCTACTCTGTTTTTGACTATCCAGACCTTTTCGACCAACCTAATACCATTATGTATGGCCTATTATATATCTAGCGGACTCTGTGCCAAGCTTGATAGCTGCTGTCTTGAATCGTCCGTCAGCTGGGTTTTATCCAATTTAAGATAGGCCACTTTCTCTTTTGCCATCACGACTAGCTCATCGACACCATCTACTGCTAGCATTTGGCGTGACCAGTCTTGCATATTGACATTTTTAGGAATACTAACGGTCGTGCTTGATAGGTATGGTGGCTGCGCAATCGGTATAATAAGCAGCAAAGCGACACCCATAATGACCGCCAATATACCCCATGCCAACAGACTAGGCTGACTCAATAATAGCCCGCCCATTGCACCACCCACAAATGCCCCAAAAAACTGGCTAGATGAACTTATTCCCATTGCCGTCGCTTTATTGGCCACTGGTGCGCGCTTAGAAATCCACGAAGGAATAGTCGCCTCAATGAGATTAAAGCCCATAAAGTACAGTAATAAGCCTAAAATAATACCAATACCAGCCTGACTGCCAAGTGCGAGTATGGCTAAAGCTGCAGTTATTAATGCCAATGCACCCAAAAATACCTGACGCATTTTGCGTTTCTTTTCAGCGATGATAATAAAAGGTATCGCTACCGCAAAACCAATAAACAATAATGGTAGATAAACCAAACCCTGCTGGCGTACCGACAATCCCATCACTTCATTGAGCTGATGCGGCAAAATGACAAATATCGCAGTCATGGTCAGATGTAGCGCAAAGATACCGATATGCAAGCGGTTTAAATCACCAATTTTGAGTACTGTCGCTAATTGCTGACCGATCGATTTATTGTCTAGATTATGCTTGAGTACCCTTAGTGGCGTCGGCACTATCATTAATAGCAACATTGCCAAAATAGCAAAGCCTGCGGTGAGCCAGAACAGCCCAGAGATGCCAAGCGAACCAACCAACAGCGGGCCAAAGGCAAAGGCAAGCATAATGGAGGTCGCAATGGTCAAACCCATCGTAGCCATGGCTTTGGTACGCATCTCCTCACGAGTCACATCCGCTAGTAATGCCATCAATACAGCAGAGACCGCACCACTACCTGCCAGCGCCCGACCGATAATGACCTCATAAATATCTGTCGCATTGGCCGCGATGATACCGCCGATAGCAAATAAGATTAACCCTAAAAATATAATAGGTTTACGCGGAAATTTGTCAGCAGCAAGGCTCATCGGTATCTGAAAAATAGCCTGCCCAAGCCCATAAATACCAACTGCCAAACCAATCAAAAATGGCGTCGCATGCGCATAATTGTTACCGTATACAGAAAATACCGGGACAATCATAAACAAACCAACCATCCGTAAGGCAAAGATACCACCGACCCCGAGGATTGCCCGTTTTTCTACGCTATTCATACTCGCCTCACTGGTTGATCATTAGCTAGTTTATCACTGCTGCTTTTATCGAGTCATCAGCCTATAAATCAAGCCCACTAGTATAAGACATTCGTCATTTGGTTGCCGAAACTTTTACTTTTTGCGCCCAGACTTAACGGTAAATGTGATGCCATATTTTTGTTACCAAGTGCATCTGATAGCAACCGTACCTTGAATAATGCGGTCATCATGACAATAAAGTAAGACGGTGCAAACATTACCAGAGCAGCACTATATCGTTTGTGCAGAATTGACCATATAACGAATACCTCTCATAAAATGACATTGTTTGGCAAAATCTATAACAAACCTTACCTGTTACTCACTGCTGATTTGATTTAGATTTACTTATCAAAATGAAAACTTAAAATAAGAAACTAAAACCAGAGCACATTGGCAATTATTTATATCGCTCTATGAAGCTATCCACGCCTTTATAGAGCGATATGAATGACAGCACTATCCACAATTTTAATAAACCACTTCGACTTCATTGACGCTTTTAACGTTTAGACATTTTTTTAAATACCATTTTAGCAAATAGGAAACCTATCACCGATGGCACATGACCATATCGCAATACGCGGCGCACGTACGCACAATTTAAAAAACATTGATTTAGACATACCACGAGATAAATTCGTGGTCATCACTGGTTTATCAGGTTCTGGTAAATCATCATTGGCATTCGATACGTTATATGCCGAAGGGCAACGCCGTTATGTCGAGAGCTTATCGGCCTACGCACGTCAGTTCCTATCACAGATGGAAAAGCCTGACGTTGATAGTATCGAAGGTCTATCCCCTGCGATTGCCATCGAGCAAAAATCGACCAACCATAACCCGCGCTCTACGGTCGGTACGATTACTGAAATTTATGATTATTTGCGTCTGCTGTATGCGCGTATTGGTACGCCGTTTTGCCCTGAGCATGGCGAGCCAATGGTTGCACAATCGGTCACTGAAATGGTCGACCAAGTCATGGCGCTACCCGATGACACCAAGATTATGATTTTGGCACCCGTCATTCGTGAGCGTAAAGGTGAGCATACCGTCTTACTAGAGCAGCTCATTGGCCAAGGCTTTGTGCGTGTGCGCGTCGACGGTGATGTCTACGATACTGATGAGCTACCGACCCTCGATAAAAAGAAAAAACACACCATCGAAGTCGTGGTGGATCGTTTTAAAGTCCGTGATGACTTGGGCAACCGCGTCGCAGAAAGCTTAGAGACTGCTCTACGCTTAGGTCAAGGTCTGGTCACGCTGCATTTTATGGATGGTAATCCAAAAGAAGGCGGCGATGACAACCAAGTCATGTCAGCCAAGCATTCTTGCCCTGTCTGTGATCGTGCCGTCTCTGAGCTTGAGCCGCGTATGTTTAGTTTTAACAACCCATACGGCGCTTGCCCAAGCTGTGATGGTCTCGGTAAACGTCAGTACTTCTCTGCTGAGAAACTGATTACCCATCACGAAAAATCGCTCAATCAAGGTGCCATCAATGGCTGGGATAAGCGTCATGCTTATTATTTCGGTCTGCTGTCAACTGTGTGCAATCATTTTAAAATTGACATGGATGCGCCGTGGCAAGACCTGCCAAAAGAGCAACAAGACCTCATTATGAATGGCTCTGGTAAAGAGAAGCTAACCTTTAACTTTACCGATGAGCGCGGTCGTAAAACCAATAAAACTGTACCATTTGAAGGCGTGCTTCCTTATCTAGAGCGTCGTTATGCTAAGACGCAAAGCAATCTCGTCCGTGACGAGCTGGCCAAATACTTAGCTGATACGACTTGTAACGTCTGTGATGGTGCGCGTCTGAATGAAATCTCACGCAATGTCCGTGTTGATGATCAGACCATCGCTCAAATCGTCAAACTGTCTATCGGTGATGCAGCAGAATATTATAAAACGCTAAAAATTGGTGGTCATAAAGGCGAAGTCGCAGAAAAAATCTTTAAAGAGATCAATGAGCGTCTGAACTTTCTAGTGAGTGTTGGACTGGATTACTTATCCTTGGCTCGCTCTGCTGAAACGCTATCGGGCGGTGAAGCACAACGTATTCGTCTTGCTAGCCAAATTGGTGCCGGTCTGATGGGCGTGATGTATGTACTCGATGAGCCATCCATCGGTCTGCATCAACGTGACAATGATCGTCTGCTAAAAACCCTCACACGCTTACGTGATTTGGGTAATACGGTACTGGTCGTTGAGCATGATGAAGATGCGATTCGCCAAGCGGATCACGTCATCGATATCGGTATCGGCGCAGGTGTACATGGCGGTCATGTCATTGCTCAAGGTACGGTCGATGACATCATGGCAAATAAGGACTCGCTGACTGGACAATACATGTCTGGTAAAAAGAGAATCGAGATTCCAGCCATTCGTCATCAGCCAAAAATGATAGATGTGGAAGTCAAAGGTAAAGCCAAACCCAAAAAAGTACCGATGACGATTGAGCTAAAAGGCGCGTCAGGCAACAACCTACATGATGTAGATTTGACCATTCCCATTGGTATTATGACTTGCGTGACTGGCGTATCGGGTTCGGGCAAATCAACCTTGATCAACCGTACCCTAATGCCATTAGCCGCAACGCAGTTAAACAATGCCTCAACGCTGATTGCCGATAAGTTTGAAAGCATTAGCGGTCTTGAGCATTTGGACAAAATGGTCGATATCGATCAAAGCCCAATTGGTCGTACACCGCGCTCAAACCCAGCGACTTATACAGGCGTGTTTACCCCAGTACGTGAGATGTTTGCACAAACGCAAGAAGCGCGTGCCCGTGGTTATAAAGCCGGTCGCTTTAGCTTCAACGTAAAAGGCGGACGCTGTGAGATGTGTCAAGGTGATGGTCTCATCAAAGTTGAGATGCATTTCTTACCGGATATGTATGTGCCCTGTGATACTTGTGAAGGCAAGCGCTATAACCGCGAGACACTAGAGATTCACTATAAAGGTAAAACCATCGCTGACGTGCTCGATATGACGGTTGAAGATGCGACTGAATTCTTCTCAGCCATTCCTGCGATCTATCGTCGCCTGCAAGCCTTGATGGATGTTGGTCTAAGCTATATCCGTCTTGGACAGTCTGCGCCCACGTTATCAGGTGGTGAAGCACAGCGAGTCAAGCTAGCACGTGAGCTTGCTAAACGTGATACAGGACAGACGCTCTATATCTTGGATGAGCCAACCACTGGTTTGCATTTCCATGATATCGATAAGCTGCTCAACATCTTGCATGCCCTACGTGATAAAGGTAATACCATCGTGGTCATCGAGCATAACTTGGATGTCATCAAAACGGCGGATTGGGTGATTGATCTTGGCCCTGAAGGCGGTAAAGGTGGCGGCATGATCATCGCTGAAGGTACGCCTGAAGAAGTAGCGGAAGTCAAAGAGTCTTACACGGGTATATTCTTAAAGCCGATGCTTGAACAAGGCATGAAAGAAGTAAGCTGATATCAGTTAATGAACTATTGATAAAAGGCCACTCTACTAAATAGGGTGGCCTTTTTTACTGAGCATGGCAAAGTCATATAATTTACAAGCCATAAACCCTAGTCAATATACCTATATGCCGTTTCAGCTACCTCTACTGCCCTACGTTACCTTTCTTAATGTTTATTAAAGATACTTAAAATTCAAATGTATTAATATTCAAATAGCTCAACATCATGCGTAAATGCATACGATGATAGAAATAACTGATTAAAAACGATATAACACGCACGAATTGACGTTACTCACTCTTGCATGACCACTAAAATTTTTAAGGACTTTCCATGAAAAAATTACTATTTATTTTGTTAGCATCTACTGTTGGTGTTGCGGCCTGCGCTTCAAGCGGCACAAGTGATCATAATGATAAAAGACCTGCGATGTCTGCTAAAATGAAGCAAGCTATGGATGACTGTGCTAAAAAAGCGGGCGTAAAAATGGATAAGGACGGTCGCCCAAGTAAAAGCGATATGAAAAAACTAGAATCATGTATGACTGCAAAAGGGTATAAAAAACCTGAAGGCCGTCCATCTGCACATTAATTAGTATCTTTAGATAGACGATGATGAAAAGCCACTCTCTAGTGAGTGGCTTTTTTTGTTGAGAATAATAAAATACTCTCCGTTCAGCTAATGTTTCTTGATGACAGCCACAACTCGGACAAGTTAACCTCGCTCAAAGTATCGCGTCTACATCTGTACTCGGTTGCCTTGCATCTCTTTTAAACTGAATCAACTACACGATCATTGGGTATTACAATCTTCGCCCAACATATAAATTTCAGAGGAAGAAATGGGTCCTGATATAAGTGATGGCATCATTACTAATATAGATAGTATCTTATATAAAGCCTATATTCGGGATGCCTATGAAGATACCGTTTTTTACTACGATTTATGTAAATATACAGGCAAGGACGTATTGCTAGTAGGTACTCAAGTCACATATTATAAACTGTATTATAAAACCCCAGTTGCTGTTGGCTTACTTACTAAAAAAGAAATATGTCATACTGAACTGTTCAAGAGTTATGATAAAAGAAGATATTATTCAAGCTGTTCTGGACAGGGGTTTGAAATGTCCACGTATAAGACTTTACTTCTCGGTATATGTTTTTTATTAGGTATCGTTATAGGCTTACTGAACTTGTTTTGATTTCAATAGATAGGCTGATGCTGGAAATTGGAGGCATATATGACTGCAAAAGGGTATAAAAAACCTGAAGGTTAAGGCCGTACGAAATAATTAGTACTTCAAATAATCAGTGATAGAAGGCTACTCTTTATAGGGTGGCCTTTTTTGTTAGGTCGAGTTTTTGTTTTGGTGTTAATATCATTATCAATTTAAGAATATATGTAAGGTAACCAGCGATGGCAAATGTAGAAAAACTCGAAGATAAGCTTTTGGAGCTTATTCAACATAATAATCCACTAGCTATCGCTTTGACTGGTGAATGGGGCATTGGCAAAACATATCTTTGGAAAGAGTTCTATAAAGCTAATAAAGAGAATTTTGTTACCAACAAAAAAATAGATCTTGAAACTAGCAAAAAGGAAAGCTTTATTGCCAAGAAATATGCCTATATCTCTTTATTCGGTTTGGATTCCTTAGATAGCCTTAAGCTTGCAATTGCCACTGAAGTACAGACCACTTCGACTGAAGAATCAATCTTAAATACTGACGTCTCTACACATTTTAAAAAATTGTTCAACTTCGTAGGTGGAGGAAGCACAGGTGGTACTGCTGGTGATATACGTTTTGGTATAAACATTGGCAATAAACTGATTACCAATATCATTATGTCCCATCTCAAAAACACTTTGGTATGTTTAGATGATATTGAAAGAAAATCAAAAAACTTACCAATGTCAGAGGTAATGGGATTAGTTAACTACCTTAAGAACGAACGAAACTGCCAAGTTATTATGATTTTGCATGATGCAGAGTCTGAAGATAAAGTTGATTTTGAAAAGCAAAAGGAAAAAGTTTTTGATGAATTCTTAGTATTAGATGAATCACTCTCTATAATTAAAGATATTATTGAAGATGAGAAGCTCTTTCCTATATATGAAAAATTTTATCAAACACTAAGTGTTAAGAATTTACGTTTCTATCAACGTGTTCAGAAGTTTTTATGTATGATTTTCGAAAAATCTAATTCTGACTTGTCCTTTGATAGCAAGAGTCAAATACTAAAATCATTGTTAGTCATTATGCTTGCACATGATATACCTTCGTATTTAGACGAAAAAACTTCTATTAGTTTCGAAAAATTTGTTGAAATTTTTGATAAAGATAATATGAGTAAGTATTATAAATTGAGTCTTCCTAATAAGAATTCAAATAAGAAATTAACAGATGAACAGCTACAAAATATTCAAGAATCTGAAAATATAGAAAACATAAGAGCTCGTCTTAGACCTTTTTATGAGCATTTTTCTATTTCAAACTGGGGTAAAGTGATTGTTACACTAATTAGAGATTTAGATTTTAACAAAGATCTAGCAGACGAACTTAGTATCAAAGACCTTATTAATGAAAAAAATTTGAAGAGTAATAGATTAATGCATCAATTACTTGATGAATATCATAGCCTAGAGCCTATGTCTCGTTTTCCAGAACGTTTTTATAAAATGGCTAGTGAAAGGGTCAACAAAGATAACCTTAATGTTTTAAGTTTTTACTGCGACATTTTGAGGGATTATGGAGCAAAAGACCTTGAAGCTAAAATCATTGATGAAATTGAAAAATATATTTTATTCGAGGTGACTAAAGAGAATGGGAAGAAAACGTTAAATGACTGGAGATTCTCTACAGCAGACCCTAACTACAGATTTCATGACTTTTTGAGTAAAACAATTGCAAACAATAACTCTCAGCCTGATAAGTTGAAGTCTTATAGTGACATATTTTTTGACCGTTATAAATTTGGTGGAATAGTCGATAATATTGAAAACGCATTTAAAGAGCTAGATAAAAATATACTGGAAAAAATTATTTGGATGGAAATCGAAGGCGAGCAAGACTATCGTAAAAAATTCATTATTTCTATAATTACATACCCTCAACTTGATGATATAGATAGAGACAATATAAGAATATGGATTCTAGAGCTGTTGAGGGATAAAGCTATTAATAATAAAATGAGTAAGGCTCCTATTGAAGGTTGGCTTACTCATACTAAAGACTTAACTGAAAGACTTTATTAACTCCTCTGTTTTCGCACATAGGTTGGATTGACGAAGGAAACTTAACAAGTTATATCACGCCAAATTATCCGTTGGGTCTCATCCTTCGACACCAACCTACAGCTTCAATATCAAGCAAGTATTAGTTTACAAAATCAGAATTTATTGGCTAGGCATTAAGCCGCCCTAAACTCAACAAACTCACTCTCAACATTTATCAGCCGTACATCTACCGTACGCTCGCCGCTCTCACAAACCGCGACGTTGGGCATATTACCAAAGCCCCTAAGTTGGGTATAGCATGCGACGTAATTTCAAAATTAAACCAGTCATTTTTCGATATTTCTTTGCAAAAAAGCAAGCCTCTCGACTTGCTTTTTTTATTTTCTATGCTCTTTTAATAGTACTCTACAGATCTATTGAGGTGCTTTAGCAGCCGCTTGATAAATTGGCGTCACTTCAGGTAAAAGTGCCTTGATTTTAGCGATACGCTGCCCGGAATTTGGATGCGTAGACGTCAAAGTAACTAAGGCGCTACTACGACCATTTTCGGCCTCCATTTTTTCCCATACTGACACTGCAGATGCTGGGTTATATCCTGCCTGCGCCATCAAACGTAAACCACCCGCATCGGCTTGTGATTCTTGACTACGAGAAAACGGCTTATCAATACCTAGGTCATTAATTAAGCCCAACGCATTATCACTTAACCCCGTTTTTGACTGTAGTTGCGCACCACCTAACTGCATCGCTAAACCAGTCAGAACCTTTTGCCCTGCGTCCTTTTTACTGTGTTCAGACAATGCATGGGTCATTTCGTGTCCCATAATTGCAGCGATTTCTGCATCGGTTAACTTTAACGTCTCTACAATACCTGTGTAAAAGGCCATTTTGCCACCAGGCATTGCCCAAGCATTTAATTCAGGTGACTTTATAACAGTAATTTGCCAATCAAAAGGAACGCCTGTTGTATTGGCTTGAACGGCGTAAGGCTTTATACGATTAAAGACTTTTTTAACTCGAATAGCGGTGGCAGATGTACTATCTACTGCGCCTTGACTCTTGGCACTAGAAACCACTTGAGAGTAGCTTTTTGCCGCATCGCTATTTAGGGTAGCAGTATCATACCCTGCCATATCAGCGACAGTAGTACAGCCCGCCAAACTAGTAATAGTGGTTAGTAATAGAACATTTTTCATTTTATTAAAAGTTGTCATTAGACGTCCAAGTTGAAAGATACAGTTGAAGTAGATAGCTAGATAAAGGTAATGAATTAAGAGTGTAACCAAAGTGTAAGTAATGTGTCTGAATTATCGAGGGAGAGATTATCACCATAGAAAACAAAAGTCTATTAATTTTACAATCTATTGTCTATTTTCTGTCGCAAGCACCGCCCAACGTGCATCTGAATTATATAACGTCATTATTTTAATTTGAGTCACTGCTTAGAGCGCATCCTATAACCCAAACCTACCTAAAAAAATACCCTGTCTACAGTCATTACCCATGCATCTGCGCTAGTCTCTATCTTCTATTGTCTAAAAAAACTCATCCTTTGTAGTCGCATTAAATATAATGTCCAATAATGCCTGCGCGTCAGCACCCAGACCCTTTATAATAGCGTATCAATAACCAATATGCGTACTTCCATAATGACCTCTATCAGTTACGTAAAGCAGCAGCGCATTACCCGACTATGCGTGCGCTGCGGCCTACTTCTTATGCAGTATGGTGCTGAGTCTGCCATCGTGGTGGACTTGTCCAAGCGCTTGGGCATTGCTTTGGGTATGAACAGCGTAGAATGCTCGCTGAATTTTAATGCCCTTACCTTGACCACTATCTGTGATGAGCGCTGTATCACCACTACCAGAGACACAATCAATCAGAGCATCAACGTCAATTTATTGGTACAAATTCAGCAAATCGTTAATAAGACCGAAGACACCATAGATAATGATGATTTGATAGACCTGACTACACTTGCCTTTGATGAGTTAGACAAGACCGTTTATCCAACATGGCTAGTCGGCATATTCGTGGGCATCTCTTGTGCCGCGTTCGCTTACCTTAACAGTGCTAGCTGGTTGATGACGGCGGTGACATTTGTCGCTGGTATGGTGGCGATGCTCACTCGTATTTATCTGTCCAAACACCACTTCAATCCGTTTATCACGGTTATCGTGACAGCATTTATCGCCTCTCTCATCGGGGCAACGACATATTATTTTGATATTGGGAACAATGCCGATATCGCCGTCGCATCTAGCGTGCTGCTACTGGTGCCCAGCTTCCCGCTCATCAATTCTTTTTCAGATATCCTAAAAGGCTATGTCAATATCGGCGTTGGACGTGCCGTGTTTACCTATATGTTGACCTTATCCGCATGCGTTGGCATCGTGATGGCCCTTGTTTTACTTCAAATACAGCACTGGGGGTTTTGACATGTGGTTTATAGAAACCGTTGTACTGTCTTGCATCATCACCCTTGGCTGGACGCTGATGTTCACCGTTCCCAAACGCTATATTCTGCCGTGTTTGCTCATGACTGCTTTTGGGTTCGGACTAAAGACTGCGCTTGTCCATCAGCAAGTACATCTTGTAGTAGCCAGCTTTTTTGGAGCGATGCTCGCCAGCTTTTTGGGTGTGTATTTTTCTAAGAAATATACCCTACCGCCTAAAGCGCTCATTTCGCCAAGTGTCATCTGTATGATGCCCGGTATCGCCGCGTATAAGGCGATGGTCAGTATGGTGCAGATTGGCTATTTTGGTTTTTCAGACGAGTTATTTAGTCAAATGATGGTGTACTTGTTTGAGGCTTTGTTTGTGACCTCAGGATTGGTACTGGGTTTGTCGATTCCTGGGCTGTTATTTTATAGACGTCGTGCTATTGTTTAAGTGGGTTTAGATGTCTAAATACTAGGTTATTTCTGGCTAAACATTGATTATATTTAAGCGACTCAGCCCACCTTAACCATAAAAAACTTGTAAGATGAATTATAAGACCCATTACAGTAGAGTCCAAAACAAGAGCATTCAAAACAATAAACCTTAAAACTGTACCAATAACAATTTAATAAAGAGACCTGATTATGACCAAACATTATGACTATATCGCCATTGGCGGCGGCAGCGGCGGTATTGCCTCAATCAACCGTGCAGCAAGCTATGGCAAAAAATGCGCCATCATCGAAGCCAATCAACTGGGCGGCACTTGTGTGAATTTGGGTTGTGTACCCAAAAAAGTGATGTGGTATGGCGCGCAAGTTGCCGAAGCCATTCATAAATATGCGCCAGACTATGGTTTTGATGTTGAGTTTAAAGGTTTTGATTTCCAAAAACTGGTGCAGAGCCGTCAACAATACATCGAAAATATTCACCGCTCGTATGATAATAACTTGGCCAAAAATGGCGTAGAAGTCATCAAAGGTTTTGCCAAATTTGTCGATACCAATACCGTAGAAGTGAATGGCGAACTCATTACCGCTGACCATATTTTGATTGCTACGGGCGGTCACCCGATTCAACCAAACATCAAAGGTGCAGAATACGGCATCGATTCTGATGGCTTCTTTGCTTTGAATCACTTGCCAAAACGCGTGGCGATTGTAGGCGCAGGCTATATCGCTGTCGAAATCGCAGGCGTACTAAACAGTCTGGGCGCAGAGGTGCATTTGTATGTGCGTAAACACTCGCCACTACGCGCATTTGACCATACTATTGTAGAAACCTTGCTGATAGAGATGGAGCAAGATGGCATTCATCTACACACCAACACTGCCATCAATGAAGTCAATAAAAATGACGATGATAGCCTGAACCTATCTACCAATAGTGGTGGCGAAGACTGTGTTGACACAGTTGATTGCTTGATTTGGGCCATTGGTCGTGCGCCTTCTACGGACAATATCAACCTGCAAGTGACAGGGGTCGCGACAACTGAGACTGGCAAAATCAAAGTCGATGAGTTCCAAAATACCAATGTCGACAATATTTATGCAGTCGGCGATATTATCGAAAACAGTGTTGATTTGACCCCAGTGGCGATTGCCGCAGGTCGCCGCTTGTCAGAGCGTCTGTTTAACAATAAGCCTAATGAGCATTTAGACTATACGTTGATACCGACAGTTATCTTTACTCATCCTGCCATCGGTACAATCGGTTTGTCTGAAATTGACGCGATTGAACGCTATGGCAAAGACAATATCAAATGCTATAAATCGAGCTTTACCTCTATGTATAGTGCAGTGACTCAGCATCGCCAAAAATGCACCATGAAATTGGTATGCTTGGGCGATGACGAAAAAGTCATCGGTCTGCATGGTATTGGTTTTGGTGTCGATGAGATGATTCAAGGCTTTGCCGTCGCTATCAAAATGGGCGCGACTAAAGCTGACTTTGATAATACGGTTGCCATTCACCCAACTGGCTCAGAAGAGTTTGTGACGATGCGGTAGTTGACGATGCGTTAAACTTATTATCTTAGCTAAAAGTAAAAGGCTACTCTCAACGGAGTAGCCTTTTTAGTTTGGGTGTCATAACCTAAATAATGAAGTGCCTTAGTGTACTGATATTATTGACTCACTATAAAACCATTCTTTAAGTTTCGCATGACTCACCTTCCCCGTCTTAGTCATAGGCAAACTCTCTATCAACCTAATCTGCTGAGGCATCTGATAACGTGCCAGCTTAGGCTTCAACCACTGCATCAGCTGCAAGGCGGTGATTGACTCGCTATTATTTAAGGACATACTTGAATCTAGCAGACTTGACCTACCTATCATATTTGAAAGCTCAAGTTTGCTAGTACCAATAGCATCAATCAAACTGACAAAAGCGACGAGCCGTTTACCAAATTCATCACTGTCTATCGCAATGACGGCAACTTGTTCAATCTGCGGATGTTGTTTGAGTGCACTTTCAATATCTAGCGGATACACGTTTTCACCACCAGATACGATCATGTCGTCCGCACGACCTTTTAGGAACAGATACCCTTCTACATTACGATAGACCAAATCACCTGTACTGATGTAGCTAGTCTCACTGAGATTTTTAGCAGTATTGGTCACAGCTTTATTGTCCATTGACCACGCTGTGCTAAGGTTTAAAACCCCAATAGCGTCATCTGGTGACGGTATTTGACTAGCAGTATTTGAAGTTTTCTCAATCGGTAATATTTGTAAGCGCACGCCTTTAATCGCTTTACCAATACTATCAGGATAGCGGTGTAAATCAGCTGGAGTCGCCATGACCCCAAAACCTGATTCGGAGGTGCCATAGAGATTGAACAAAGTATCACCAGTATGAGCCAACGTCTGCTTAGCAAGATTGGCGTCGAGTTTGGCACCACCTGAGATTATCCGCTGAACAGAAAGGAAAGTTGGATTATAAATAGCTTCTTTGGCTTCTCTACTTTTGAGCTGATCATATTCGTGCTGCTTAAGTTTGTCGTAATCAAGCAGGCGCTTGAGCATCGTTGGCACTAAAATAAGCGTTTCAATCTGATTATGATAAATCAAGTGACTGGCTTCAGCGCTATTAAATTTATCACTGATAAAGATACGAGCAGAGAGCAGTATGGAGATAATGAGCGCTGACAATCCATAACCATGATAAAAAGGCACGGCAATATAGACAGAGTGATATTTAGCCAGCTCTACTTTATTCAATAATGCCAAAAAAGGTATAAGCATCGCAAGCGGTGACGGCTCACGCTTAGCAAATTTAATACGGCCACTGGTACCGCCTGTCAGCACATTTATTTTACCTGATGACTGGCGTGCGATTTTATGGCCATTTTTTCTATACTTAGCTGAGCCCTGATGAGTCGCTACCTTTATATGTTCAAATCTTGCAGCAAGAAACTGGTTCAATACTTCGGTACGAATTACTATTGGCGCTGTCTCTGATTTAAGCACTGATACCTTTGACACAATGCTGACAAATTCATCATCACAAATAAGCATATCGTATGCTTGTTGCTCAATAATTTTCTCGATTTGACTATAACTCATATCGGTATTGAGCAGCGTGATATCAGCGCCAGTACGTGCAGCTGCAAATAAAGCCAAGACGCTACTGCTATGATTGGCGCAGAGTAGCGCCACTTTTGCTTTATAGCGTGAGTGGTTGCTAGTCTTAGCATCATTGCTCATCTGTAATTTTTCATTGAGATAAGCCGCTAATGACAGGGCTAATTCATAACTCTGTTGATAGCTGTACTGTTGGTTTAGCGTACTTCTATTAGGTGCAATATGGCTAGCAAATTCGAGCAAGACCATCAGGTTTGCGCCATGCTTATAAATAGATTTAATGACACAAAAAATACCTTTTGGTGTCAATAAACCAATACGGTACAAGTTGCGAATACTGATAAACATCCACCCCAGCCATGATGATGTTAACTGGCTACTTTCATCTTGAATCTGCTGCTTATTACTCTGATTCTGATGGCTATGTTGGTGGCTATTAGACATTGATAAGTCTCTATTCGTTGTGTTAGACCTTGAAGGGTAATGCCGTTTTATTAGTGCGTGCCCTCATTTCAAAAATGGTGATAAAAATGAGATAAATTGCAATCAAACAAGGAAAATAGCGCAGATAATATTGAGATATTAGTCAGCTAGTTAACGCCGTTTAGCAAGATTTAGCCATTTTTAACCCATTTAGATGACTATCGATTGGATTGAGGACACGCCCTAGCGTGACTGGTGCCGATAATAACTGCGAACACAAAACTCTAATGGTCTTTTGAATAGCAATGCTAGAATCTCGACAGGATATAACCACCAAGGCTTAAAACTGGTTTTTTTATGAATAATAAGCCTACTAATGAGTGCGGCTACTTGCTCAGTAGTCATAGTAGGCGCAGATTGATAGATAGCCGTTGGCGCAATCATACGAGTGCGAACCAAAGGCAGATACAATGTACTGGTCGTTATTTTTTGCGCATATAATTCTGGTGATACTGACCGAAACCACTGATCAAAAGCAGACTTAGAGGCTTGATAAGCAGACCATTTAGGCATTGGTGGTAGCAATACATTGAGTGCGGATACATTGATGATATGCCCTTGATTGATACCAAGCTGAGGTATCAAACCTAAGCATAATTTAACAGGCGCTAGATAATTTAGACTGATAGTGCGTTCATAATCATGACCACGCTCAAGTGAATCCATGACAGAGCGCATGATAGATTGGCCCGCATTATTAATAAAGATGTCTACGCTGAGTGTTTGTAAAAACTGGATGAAGCGTTCGAGTGATTCATCATCTCTTAAATCTATGGGATAGATACTGGCTGATGCATTGGTTTGATGGATGTGAGCTTGTACCTGCTCTAATTTTTCCGTGGTTCTACCGACTAATACTAATTTAAAGGGCTGCAGCTGTTCATTCTGTCTGTTATCCGAAGTGGTTAGACTTGCCAATAGATAAGCAAGCTGCTCACCGATGCCATAACTTGCACCTGTAATGAGTATGGTTTTACCAGCTATATCATGAGCCAATCGCTGCTTTTCTTTACTGGATAATATACGACTTGGGAATAGTAGCTTTTCAAGTAATCGAATGCTTAACGGTTGCGTTCGATCTGTATCTGCCTGCGGACTATACTGGTTCATAATGAGTCAATAATGTGTGAGTTATATTGAATAGGCGCTATTAGTTTTACCAATTATCTAACGCTCACATTGTCAAAATGCGTCAGATTTTCCAGACTTCCCTGCTCGCTTTGTAGTACTGACTTGATTAAGATGTTCTTGTTAGATTGTCTCACTGTAATGCCTTGCTTATTGATCTGATAGACTACAGGCTTATTGAAAAAGCTAAGCGTCTTTTTAGCGGTATCATAGACAAATGACCCATCATAATACAGCTCGATTCTGTCATTTTTATCGGCAAAGGCATAATACATCTGCTCACCTTCCTTGTCATAAGTCTTATTTAAAACCATTTTTTTACCGTTATCTAAATCCAACTTATAAACGAAAGGCAATGTCCCATCGTGGCTTTCGTTATCGTACTCAGGTAACATCTCATAGCTATCTTCTACCATTTTGCCATTCACTCTTGTGCTCTCGATGATAGAAATTAATTGTTTTGGATTATATTCTTCTACAAGCACATGTACGGCCACTGGCTTATTATCGATCACTTTATACTCTGAATACTGATGCCATCCTGCGCCACTCTTAGTCATCGTATACAAAGTTTGACTGTCTTTATTTATACCAAAAAAACCGCAATAGCCTTGTGCTAAATCAGTAAATCCTTCGCTATGAACGAAAGTCTCACCATCTTTTAGATAAACTTGATAAGAAGGCCCACCATAGCAACCGTTGCGCCCATCTTTTATCGCTAAATCTTTTTGTCCATCAAAATTAAAATCGTCATAGATCAACACACTATGTTCACCATAAGGAATACTGACGATATTGGCACTTACTTTTTCACCCAATTCATGTTCTTCGCTATTACTTAACTCATATTCAATATCGATACTAGCAGGTTGACTGATAAGGGTTTTATGTGTTTTCTCATCTATAATTTTGATGATACTGTTCGCCTCATAACCATACTCACCTACTTGGTCAATGATTGCATAATAATCGTCTGAGAAACCTTGGATTTGATAGGTTTGCGCCAATGCCGAATAGGACAATAGCGGCGAAACTAGCAGCCCCGACAATAAAGCAAGCGGTTTGAGTCTCATATTAAGTATAAAAGTCATATCTGTCCTTAGTGCTTAAAACTTGCTGAACATTTAAAGATGTATTCGAATAGCCAGCAAATGATAGGATTAATACAACTATCTTACTTAGAGCATATTCTCAATCTACACAATACATATTCAATGAGCTATACAGAATTATAACTTTAAACCCAACTTAATTTCTCGATATTTGCCTATTTTTATTTGATATTGCTTTTTTATAATTGAATCACTTCTGTTTGAATAGCTCTGAAAAGTTTAAGTGAAGTCACGTTCATACAGACAGCGCAATCACGATGCTGCTATCATGCCATTAATAATGACCGTTGAGAGATGACTGTGTGGCAGGTGTATTTATTTATATTACCGATTGGTCTTGGGATCATGACGTTAGCAACAAGCTTGCTTTGTTTATTTGCTTATCTTATGTCTGATGATAATGCCACGCGCTTGCCAGCATTTAATTGGTTTAAGCGATTAATCATCGTGGCATTTTTATTGTTAAGCATGGGTCTATTTATGACCTTTAGGCATTTTTGGGGTTAAATAAAACATCCTAGTTCTGAGTGTCTTTTTACTAGACCTACATTATCAGCCAACCATTTTTTCTAGCTCTAATAGCTCTAAATCTTCACGCTTTGGCTCGCCATTATTGCCATCATTGGGAAACGGCATTTTATTACCATTTAACTGATAGCCACGGCGCTCATAATAAGCCAATAGCTCAGGACGATGGCTAAGAATAGACATGGTCAAACGGCTCGGCTGATTCTGTGACTGCAAGTGGCGATCTGCAAAAGTTTCTGCTGCTTGCAGGATCACGTTACCAACGCCCTGCCCTTGTAGCACAGGATGTACCGCAAACATACCGATATAGGCTTTTTTATTTGAGTCAGCATCAGTTTTAATATCGACAGCGATACAGCCAAGTATCTCACCCGTTTCTTCTCCATCACGGTTGCCCGTGGTCGTTTTTGGATAGACAAAATAATAGTGATTGGGATCATTAATCACGGCAGCAAGCTCGGCTGAGGTGGTTCGAATACCACCAATCAAATCAGCCTCGTTGGTCCAACCTGCGGTCTCGCGATAGCAGCAATTCAATAGCTGCTCAAGTGCGCTAATATCGTCTAATGTCGCTTCACGTAGAAATATAGACTCTTTACTCAAGTGGTTTTCATTTATAGTACTCTTATTTATAATATTTTCGCTCATATTATAATTTTCCTTTTTTGTTCATGTATAAAAAAACTGGCTTAGATCCCTAAGCCAGCCTAGGGCATGTCATCACTTAGATTGTGAGGCTTAAAATGAGAAAAATTGTAGATAAATGAGGAAGAAATTGCCGTTAATATGAACATATTGACAAAACTTCTGACGATATTTATCAAAATTTAGCCATTTTAAGACCACTAAATGTATTAATGTGCTAATTGATGACATGCCCAAGATACTAATACTTATTCTTTAGTAGTGCTAGAGCGATAACACTTTTGCTTGATTAATAATATCGAATCCTGAGTTGATTTGAGCACGAGTTGGGGCTTGACCTATACGTAATAGCTCAGCAAAAGCAATTAGCTCTTGGTCGCGCCCTAATGTACTGGCCGCAGTGGCTCGGCTATTCTCATTACTGTCATCGCCATCATTAAAGTAGTACTCAATATAATCGAGCGTATCTGGGGTGCCAAGTAATATGCTGTTGTCTGGTGTTTGGGCATGACCACTATAGCGTAGGCTTTTGCCAAATTGCATGGTCCAAAAAAATGGCACACGGGCATCTAACGTCTCTACTGTCTCGTCTTTTAATATCGCAGCGGCTGCTACAAGCCCATGCTGTAATGCCACACGCCAATGCTCAATACGCATACGCCCCATTTGCCCAGATGCTT
The DNA here is from genome assembly GCF_015864605.1 of Psychrobacter sp. SCQQ22. Lineage (NCBI taxonomy): Bacteria > Pseudomonadati > Pseudomonadota > Gammaproteobacteria > Moraxellales > Moraxellaceae > Psychrobacter > Psychrobacter sp. SCQQ22. The sequence goes on along the minus strand of NZ_JADYWZ010000003.1, from coordinate 103,837 downwards.
TTGCGATATCACCCAGTGCATAAACTCCATCACGCAATTGCAGCTTGCTATCGACCTGTACCCCATCAGAGTCGTTGACCTCTTCTAACAGCTCGGTATTGGCAGATACCCCAGTACCTAAAATCACAATGTCGGCATCGATATGCTCGCCATTAGCAAGCGTCACACCACCTACTTGTGAAAAGGTTTGTCTTGCCTCACTGCTGTCAGATTTATTTTCAACCTTAGTAATTTCATTTACGTTGGCATTTAACACAAAGTTAATGCCGTTTTCTTCATGCAACTTGATAAGTGCTTTGCTAACAGTTTCTGAGACGATATTGTCCATCACACGGCCAGACTGCCCAACCACTGTAATTGAAGCTGTCGTGCCTGCTTGTGCTAAAGCTGAGGCGACCTCCATACCAATAAAACCAGTACCGATAATTACCACGCGCTGATCATGACTGGCCGCTTTAATCAACTTGGCATCATCCATACTGCGTATGGTATACACGCCATCTAAATCTGCTCCAGTAATAGGCGGTATAGATGGCGACGATCCTGTGGCCACTACCAAATAATCGGCCGATATCGTTTCGTCACTACTATTATGATCGTTGCTGTCACTACTGTCACTAACAACCATTAACGTACGCTCATTGGGCAATACTTTGCTCACGGTTTGATTTAAGCGCAAATCAATATTATTGTCTTTGGCCCAGTCGCTACCGCCAAGCAGTAACTTCTCTTCTGGCATATTCCCTGCCAAAAAAGCTTTAGACAATAACGGACGATTATAAGGAGCTTTATTGTCAGCACTAATCAATGTGATATTACCGCCATACCCGGTATTTCTCAGGTAATGTGCCGTCATAAACCCAGCTGCACCGCCGCCCACAATCACAGTATGAGTGTCTTTCAATTTATCGTTTGATACGCTGATATTTTCTTTGGCTGACGTCGTCACAATCAACTCTTCACCATTGTCAGTCAGTTGATATTGGGTCAAGCCTTCGGTAGCGATTGGCTCTAATAACGTGCCATCACGGCTATCAAAAGTGGCATGATGCCATGGGCAAACCACACGGTTGCCACAGCGTAACCCAGTTCCTAAATCTGCTCCCGCATGTGGGCATTTACCATCAAACGCATGAAACTCATCGTCGTCTCGAGTGATTAAAATGATACTATCATCATCTTGCTTGTATGATTTCATACCGCCACTTGGAATATCTGCCTTACTGATAGTAACTGTGTTAATCGTTGCATTGGTCATAAGTCTTCCTTAACGGTTATAATGGACTTCTAATAAGAATGGGGTGAAAACAACTCTACTTAATCAAGTAATTCAACAGATATAGTCAATCCTCTATAAAAGAGTGACAGCCTTAACTTCGCTTGAAGTATCAAACATACATTTGTACTCGGTTGCCTTGTATCTCTTTCAAACTGAATCAACTATAGTACTGATTTTCAGAATGCGTTTTTCATAACCTATTCATCGATAGTAGCAAGACCATTTAGCACACGCTGTTTCTTTGTATATTTACTGCGTTGCAAAACGTAAGTTTGCGAGTTTCTTTCAAACCCTCTATGACTATGACTTCCATTTTAAATTTACAATCAAAATAAAAGACCCCTTTATGACTTATCCAGACAACCATATTGAAACGCCTACGATCTCTGACTCCGAATCACATTTAGAGAGCAAGCCAGTTACGAGCGTATCCGTTGATATAGCTGATATCGATATTACAGCTGCCGCAGATACTACGCAGTTGCCACAGCCGATGCAGCCACCGTTAAAACAGGCAACTTATAAAGCCAATACTACGGATTTCATCGTTAATGAGATATTGCCAATAGACTTCACCAATGAAGGTGAGCATCTATGGTTGCATATCGAAAAATCAGGAATGAATACTGCTTATTTGGCCAAACTACTATCAGAGTGGGCCGAGATTCCATTACGTGATGTTGGATATTCAGGACTGAAAGACCGTCATGCACTAACGACACAGTGGTTTAGCCTACGAATACCAAAGAAGCAACTACCAGTAACTGAGTTTGCGCCAATAGATATCGGAGAGACAGAGTCAGTCACTATTCTCGCCCAGCATTGGCATAACAAAAAGCTCAATCGTGGTACGCATCGTGCCAATCAATTCGTAATTACCTTACGTGATATTCAGTTTGACAATAGTGGTACTGAAACACTTGAACCTGAGCAATTATTGTCTGCAAAAGAGACGGTCGAGCAGTACTTATCGAGTATTAGTAAAAGCGGCGTTCCCAATTATTTTGGTCCACAGCGTTTTGGCCGTCAAGGCAACAACGTCAGAGAGGCACTATCACTGTTTGCCCGTCCACCACGAGCGCCTCGCCCATCGTCTAAAAAAGGCAAAAGCAAGCGTGCACCGCGAGAGCAAAACACGATGGAGCTGTCTGCAGCCCGTAGCTTGATATTTAATGAGATATTAGCAGCACGCGTACGAGATGGTAGCTGGAATACTGGTCTATCCGGTGAAGTGTTTAATTTGGATGGCTCAGGATCGATCTTTACCAGTGAAGAGATAGATGACACATTACGTGAACGAATGGCTAGTGGTGATATCCATCCAACAGCTGTGATGTGGGGTATAGACAATGACAAAGTCAGTAATGTGGCGGCAGACATTGAAAATGATACTGTACAACACAGCCTTTTATTGACTCAGTTAGCAGCAGGATTAGAGCAACGAGATATAAAGGCACAACGACGAGCGCTGCGTTTACCTATCGAAGCATTAACATGGGAATGGCGTGATTCAGAAGAAGACTCGCAGACACTGGTGTTAAATTTCACGCTAACGACTGGCAGTTTTGCAACCAGTGTATTGGCGAGTTTGGTACAGCAGTTGGTTTTTTAATTAAGTAGATACAGATTAGGACATTCATAGATGACAGCTATCGCCTATGAATCTCCAGCTGCTTTATCACTTTTTAATTACTATAAAGTGACTCTATCTTCGTATCGCCTGCTTTTAACATCTCATTAGCACTCACAACTTTATCGCGCCCGAGGCCCTTAGCATTATACAAAGCCTTATCTGCCATACAGATCAAGCGCTGACAAATATCTTGGGGCAACTGCGTTGTGTCGATATTGTTACCAGCTCGTTCACTATTCGACTTACTGACCTGTGGTTTTTTAAACTGATACCCTGATTCTGTTTGTGACAGTTTTTCGCATGTGTGCTTTATGCAATGACGCTCATCATGAGTCAGCGTGTATAGCCCGAGACTAGCGGTCACGTTAAAGGTAGTATTGTCATCGACCACGATGGTTTGATCAGCGATGCTTAGCCGTAATTGTTCGGCAATGACCATCGCACTATCATGCTTCGTATCTGGTAGTACAATCAAAAACTCCTCACCACCATAGCGGCTAACAATGGCATCGTCCGTTAAACACTGTAGTAGTGCTTGTGCCACTGTCACTAACACTCGATCGCCAATATCATGACCATAGCTATCATTGATGTCTTTAAACCAATCCAAATCTAATAGAATTACGCTGAAATCTTGAGCAGGCTCTATGCTCACCAATGCCTGTTTCATTTGCATCAGACCATAACGACGGTTTTTTAGTTGGGTCAGCTCGTCTTGATTGGCATGTTGTAAGGTTTCTTTTCTACTGTCATCTAGTATCACTAACAAAGTACGAAACATATAAATGATAAAAATGGCTTTTGGTAACGACATATAAATATGGGTAGAGCGCCATAATAGATTGGAAGATTGACGCAGATAATTGACACTATCCCAATTTAACCTTCCATTTGGCAGGACAGTAGCAGCGGTAGCGTCTTTCATCATAACCATCTCATTATAAGTGACATAACTATGAATATTAGGAGGCAGCGTCGTAGCAATCATTTGACGCAAATTTGGTAACGTGATACCAAAATAAGGAAACAACGTTACTGCTAAGATTGCGATAATTTGCCCTACAAATGCTCGCCATACATACCGCCGGCTAATGAGCATCATTCCTAGCATAGCACCACCTACCAGTGAGACACCCGTTACCAGACTACTATGCCCTAATATGGTGATAACAAAGGTAATATAGGCACTATAAATAGTAATAAGTATCGCTTGCCACGTATACAAATTGCTCTTGGCATTTCTAACTGGTGAAAAACGACTGGACATCCATAGTAAAAATACACCTACCATGGACACGAGAATCCATAGTGGATAGAGCAGAGTTATATCAACGTAATTACTATAAATGTCGCGGCGATACCAAACAAATAAGCACCATAGCCAATGTGAAAAAACCTCAATCACCATAAATGCTGCTAGTAGAGCAGTCCTATCAGCTGCTTCCCACTCAAAAACTGCTTTAGAAAGCTGCTTGTAGCCTAGATAAAACTTAGATACAGCCATAATGGGCTACCGCAAATAGAAGAATTGATAGAGCTAAAACCAGAATAACAACTGACAACTCATGATTACTACTGAAACCAAAACTACTTATTCAGTGTGGCCATTTATGCCTGAATTATCAATCCATTTGATAGTTCACGCGTCAATAACTGACGCTTTGTTTTAAACATTATTTCAATCGATATATTAACTCAGGCAACCTTCAAGATTAAACGATAATCAACCACTTTTCAGTGGATTTTATAGGTATTTTTTGAATACTTGTAAAACACGGATTAAGCAAACATCTTAAATGACTGCCAAACCCCTTGCTGTTCGGGGTTCAACGTCGGTACATCGCCCAAGCGTCGCCACGGCATATTACTACCATGAAAGTCACTACCAATTGAGGTGACAAGATTGTGCTCAGCGATACTACGATCGACCATTCTGCGAGTGCTAACTGGCTCACTATTGGCGGGCAGCTCACAAGCATCACCGCCTAACTGGGCAAACTCTTCAATCAGTTTGCGCACGCGAGTGGCTGAGAGTTGATAACGAGTCGGATGCGCCAGGACAGCCTTACCACCACAAGCATGGATTAGCTCGATACCATGCTGCATCGTTAGGGCCTCGATTGCCACATAAGCAGGTTTATTGTCCGCCAGATATTTATCAAAGGCTTTTTGTACGGTTTTTACTTCACCGCGCTCAAACAATACTTGTCCAATATGCGCACGCCCTACTGCTTGAGGATTGCCACCTGCTTTCGCAAGTACCGCTTGCCATAGCTCGTCATAACTGATGTCTAGCAACTCACTGAGCTTTTCCGTAATTTTCTGACCACGTGTGGCACGACTGTCTTGCAGCTGCTGCAATGTTGCATGCATTTTGTCTAAATCAGTAAAATCAAGCCCTAGTACATGGATAATCTTGTTGGTCGATTTGTTTTTACCATAACCACCACTAAGCGTATGCTCACAGCTGATCTCAACGCCATTAATGAGTTGCATATCACAGGCCGTCGCAGCGACTCTCGCCTCATCAATCCCCGCCAGTGTATCGTGATCGGTCAATGCCAATACATTGACGCCAGCCGCGTGGGCGCGTTGTATTACTTCCGTTGGCCCATAAGTACCATCAGAGCAAGTGCTGTGACAATGTAGATCGAATTTCATAAATAAGCCTTAGCATTTTAAAATAATAAGCATTAAAGAGAGTAAAAAGAGAAATACAGTAGTAGCTAGCCGTTGTGTAGTCTATTCAATATGAAAGTCATTCAAGCAAACCGAGTGTAGATATATATTAGACACTTCAAGTGGGGTTAACGCAGTAACACTTTTATGATGGAATGACTGTATTTAATATATAGAACTACTGACATTATCGAATCGTTATATTGGGTAGCAGCGCTGCTCATGAGCCACAATCATAAAGTGTTACTAAGCAAGCCCGCTATATAGAATGATTATCGCTTTGATTGCTTTTTTTTGGTGCAGTAGACGTGTAAACTACCCCATACGTTTTTGGTGGACACCCTATTTGTTATGAAAGCCCTATTAGACTTTATTCCTTTAATTGCCTTTTTCATTGGTGCGCGTCACAGTGGCATCTTGGCAGGGGCCGGTGCTTTACTCATCGCCACTATTATCGTTTATGCGATTCATTTTATCCGCCAAAAAGGCAAGTTTGATAAGCAGCAATGGGTTGTTTTACTATTAACCATTCTGTTTTGTGGTGGTACCCTAATCTTACGTGATGACATCTATCTGCGTTGGAAATCACCAATTATCAACGGTATCTTTGCCTTGACGCTATTAGTAAGTGCCGCGATTAATAAGCCTCTGATGCAGCTAGCAATGAAAGATGTTTTTTCGCTCACGATGAATGGCTGGAAAAAACTCACCATCGCTTGGGCATTGTTTTTTGCCATGATGGGCGTCTTACATTATATCACAGCGTTTACGATGTCAGATGAAGCATGGATCAACTTTAAAACCTACGGTTGGATTCCAATTATGTTGGTGTTCGTTGTGGCTCAGTTTGCGGTATTAAAAAATTACTTAAATCCAGAACTGACAAACAAAACCACTAAGTAATACTTAGGCTATTATTTTATAATAAATACGATTTTTGAATATCCATAGTATTTTAACTATTTACAGTATTTTAAACATTTACAGTAACGGCATTAGTTGCTATGAATTAAGCTTTATTTATCTATTGATTAAACACACTTACATCAATCATCATTTTATTGAGGAAGTCTTATGTCCTTATTTGCCATTATTGGTCACGATGTTGCAGAGAGCAGCGCGCAACGTCAGATTACCCGTATCGAACATCTTGAACGTCTTAAAGCATTGAACAATGAGCAGCGACTCATTATTGCAGGTCCAAACCCTATTGAGCATGGTCAAAGCGCTATGTCAGGCAGCCTAATCATTGCTGATTTTGACTCTCTTGAGGCCGCACAAGCATGGGCAAACGAAGAGCCTTACTTGCGTGACGGTGTGTACAGCCATGTAGATATCAAGCCATTCATTCAAGCACTGCCAAAACCAGATGACAGCACATCAGACAAAGTAGCAGCGTCGTGAGTCAGCGTGTCTCTTATTTGAATACACGTCATTATAAACTCAGCATAGCTACCTTAATGTTTATGGCTGCTACATCGGTACAAGCTGCACCAACGGTGACGACTATGGATATGACCGACCCATTAGCAACGATACCGGTGACAGAACCTGAAGCACTAAACGCTCCACCAACCAGTAACTCAACGTTGGATATCAATCGCACTTTAGCAGCGCAACTGCAGCCATCTAAACAGGCGCTGTCCGATGCCAATCAAGAGTTGCTAAGCCGCAATGCACAATTGCAACGTCAGGTAAACGACTTGCAGACTCAAGCAAACGTTTTGGTTTATGAAAGTAAAGGTCAGATTTTCTTGTACGGGGCATTTACAGTATTAATCAGTCTGTTGGTTGGTATCTTTATCTCGTGGCTAGTGTTTGTCCGCCGTGAGCGTTGGTAGCGCACTCTCTATTTATTGCTCTGTCCTATGTGAGTGTCTATGTCTATGTTCACGTCTAAGTCCACGTCTGCACCCAAAGAAACGCCTAACTCTCCTGCGCAATCTAAAACTGCTAACGTACTAAACATCATCACTCCTGCCAAGATTGATTGGCAGGTAGACGATACGGGTAATCAAGTACCCGTATCAGGTGAGTTTGGCGATGTGTATTTTTCACATGCGGATGGTCTAGCAGAGTCACGATATGTGTTTTTGGCGCATAACCAACTGCCTGAAAGACTGGCACACCTTGCACCAAAGCAATGCTTTACGATCGCTGAATTGGGATTTGGTACAGGGCTCAATCTATTAGCCACTTGGCTGCTATGGCGACAGTTACGCGAGACTCACCCACAATTAGCAACGGCTCGTCTACATTTTATTACCACGGAAAAATTTCCCATACCCCTTGCAGATTTAACGCACATACTCACATTGTGGGCGCAGCGTGCGCCTGAGCTTGCAGAGTTGATTGCGCCTCTTTTGGCCGCCTACCCACCCCTTATCCCTGGCTCTCATCGTTTGAATTTCTTTGATGATAATTTGACCGTTGATATGTGGTTTGGTGATGCTACTGAGAGCTTGGCCAAGTTAGCATTAGATACTTCCATAGAACTTACGCCCTGCGTTAACGCATGGTTTTTAGATGGCTTTGCCCCTTCTTGTAATAGCACCTTATGGGCAGAAGATATCTTTACGCAGATAAAGCGTTTATCCTGCCTAAACACCACCGCTGCGACCTATAGCAGTGCAGGTATCGTTAAACGTGGGCTAAGAGAGCATGGCTTTGAGATTAACAAGGTCAAAGGCTTTGGGCGAAAGAACCAAATGCTAACAGCTGTCATGACTGATGCTGCCTGTTTATCTGAAATTAATAGTAAGAGCAAGCCTGCTAATAGTACACACAATGCTCCTACTCATAGCAACCTTAAGCCTGATCATAGTATCGTTATTGGTGCTGGCGTCTCAGGATTGCTAACGGCTTGGTCGCTGGCCAATCGTGGTATCCAAGTCACTTTATTAGATAAATCAGCGCCCTTGGCAGGTGCATCAGGAAACCCACGCGCCCTACTTGCTCCCAAGATGACACCTATTCATCATGTCGATGAGCATTTACACACCATGGGTTATCTCTACAGCAGCAGACTATATCGTGTGCTGAATGAAACAGCTGTACAGCTCAATATAGCGCCCATATTGGAGCCAACAGGTGCTCTTGATTTACTAATCAAAGCCAATATCGGTACAGCGCAAATTGCAGATTATCCTAATGACATGGCAACCACGTTATCGCTTACGCAGGCGCAGGATACCAGCGGATTAAATATTCAGGATGTATCGGAGAATCTATATTTACCGCAGTCAGGCTTGGTGAATCCACAAGCATTAAAAGATACGATTCTGACCCATCCGCTTATCCATTTTCAGCAGTTAACCGTTAATAATATTAGCGAGATGGAAAGTCATGTTTGTATTGAAGGGTATGATCAAAATCAAGAAATGATATCTATAAATGCTAATAATGTGGTGGTTTGTGCGGCGTTTGAAAGCCATCAATTAGATCAGCGTATTTTTGATTGTCGTAAAATTCGTGGTCAGCTCTCATGGTTCACCCCTACAGCCAAACAACTCGCCAGCCTACCTAAAATACCGCTCAAATATAGTGGTTACTGTACGCTATTCACCGCACAAACGGGCGATGGACAGTTAAACGATGTTATAGAGTGCAGCCCTCAGTTTTTACTAGGTGCGAGCTTTATCCGTAACGATACAAGCACAGATATACGCGATGAGGAACATCAGATTAGCCGTGATAAGCTCATCACTGCCATTCCTGAGCTGGCGTCGGTTGTGCCGACAGATATGAGCTTATGGCAAGGACGGGCTGGCATTCGTACTCAGACGCCTGATTACCATCCCATCGTAGGATCATTAAGTAACAGCGAACGCATCTGGGTAATGAGTGCGATGGGTGCTAAAGGCTATGCCATTGCACCACTATGCGCTGAAGCATTAGTCGATATGATGCTAGGCTCGTTTACACCTTTATCGACCGCGATGCTAGCACGCCTTTCACCCAACCGTACGCGTTTGCAGACACCGCTGACTTAATTGTTTCTTTTAGTCGAAGGCTTTACTCGTTGCCTTCCATTTTAGATTTAACCGAACCAAAAAGTGACTTGCCAGAATCAGGCTGACTATTCACTTCTTTATCAATATTTATGCCGCTGTTGTTATTAAACCCTGTCACAGGCGTTATCAGCTTTCGAACTTGCTCCTCATCACGAGTATTCTTCTGAATGGTAACAGCGGCAAATAAACTAAGCGTAAATGCCATCATATAAAAGCCTCTCTCACTCAATATCAACCCATCTGCATTTACGAGTCCAATCACAATGAGGGCAATGGACAATCCTAGAGCAGCCCAACTTATCATGTAATACAAATTGGTTGTTGGAATACCTTCTGCACGGTCACGAATCGTCTTTTGCAAACTGATGGCGGCATATAAACCAAGTGCTAAAACAGCTAGATAATAGCCCTTTTCATTTAACAACATGCTTTGTGCATTCCATAGTCCAATCAGGTATGCCAATACACCTATCAGCATTGCCCCCCAAGAGATACCTATATAAGTAGTCGTTGGTTTGTAAGCCGCTAGCTGACTTTCAGTAATTGTATCGTTATTCATTACCATTCCTAAGTGTATGTAGACTAACATTCATTAACGAAGCACGACATTTATCGACCTCCGTTTTTCCTTAACATAACACAATCGTATTATGTTGTAAGCTAAAATGTCTACTAATAGCTGAAATCCCAATTCATATATCAAATTAGATAATCGATCTATTACTATAAGAACACTTATAATGACAACCAATTAGATATATTATCACTATATAACAAAACGTTCGGATGACTTACCAGCCCATTTTAAAAGCATGCTGTTTGGCGTGAGTTTGACCATTCCACTTATTAATGGAACGCTAGGATTGGGGTCGTGGCAAGGTATTTACTTGTGTGAGCATAGAGACCATCTCGAAAAACATGGCGAGCAGCGAAATCTGGTTATTACGGTTAATATTTAACAGCACCACTGACTCTTGCATCTTACTGTGCTTAAATAAAGCACGCTTATTGGATAACCGCCTTATTATGAACAACCTTACTTTAAACCTACTAAAATCCAAATTTTACTATAAAGTAATCCCTGCTGTTTTCTTTAGTGCACTGCTACTGACTGCCTGCCAAAAAGATCCGGAACCTGAAGCAGCTAATGAAGTACAGACGGAAACAGCGGTACAAACAACGCCCGTCACGACCAATATCAACGGCATTGATGCTGATAAAAGCTTAGACAGCAATACCGACAGTACCACAGCGCAACCAACCGATTCAGAGAGTGATATTAACTTGAGTGAGTTAGAGGGTGATCTTAATACGACTAATACAGCAGCAAACAGTGCTGCTGTAGCACCCAATCCTGAACAAGCCATCAAAGGTGCACAAATCACGGATGTCCGTTATAAAAATGCAGCAGGTGAAACCCTATCCGTTGTCTTTCAAACCTCGGCAGCAGGCATGCTTAATGCTATCGTCACTTTGCCCAATAAACCAAAGCTGACGCTAAGTGCACCAGAAGGCCAAGGTAATAACCCTACCTATCGCTCAAAAGATGGCAGTATCGAGCTGGTCAGTCATGCTGGTGGTGGTACTATCGACCTTGTCCAAAATAACAAAATTACTAGCTTTGATGCGGTAAGTGCGGAAGCAGAAGTCATCACTGAGTAATATCTAAGCCTTAACATTTATAAAAATTTGCCATAAAAAAGGCGGCATACGTTACGATTAAATAGTAACGTATGCCGCCTTTTTGATTGTTGCTTTATTTTAGCCAAACCCAGTGGTTTGCCCAAACAGGCTGACCAACCAACTTATCACTGCCCATAATCCCCAACCAATCACCACAATGACGATTAATCCTAAAATATCAGGGATATGCAGATATAGCCAAGCGGCGATTGGATTACGCCAAAAGCGACTTTGTTGTTGCTTGTCTTCTAGGGATTGATGTAAAAATGGTCGATCCATATGCATCGTTTCGGTGATGCCATACTCATCATGTAGATGCTCGTGCACGATACCCAATGTCTTACGACTCGGACGAATAAATATATCGAGCAGCGTCCCAATACCAGGCACGATACCTACTACCATATCAATCAATGCCAATCTGACAGCCGGCGTCATCTTATTTGCTGGCACACCCAATTGACGACCCAATATAAATGCATAGCTCGTCAGTGCCAATCCTGCCAAATCGCCCGCCAACGGAATGGTTGAAAGCGCGGCATCCGCACCCATACCTTGTTTGGTAAACGGTATCCGTACTAACGAATCCATTGTATTGGCAAACTTTGCCAATTTACGCTCGGTCGCAATGACTTGCTCGCGTGTGAGACCATGCTCAGCCAGTCTTGCCTGATAATCGATAATAGGCGTATTAGCGGCAGAACTTCCTTTCGCTTTTAATTTCGACAATTTATCCATTGAACGTCGTCCATATACAAGCGATGGCAATGAGAGCAAAGACGTAACGTCCTACCCAAATGTTAGCCAAAAATGCCTGAAAGCAAGCCAATGCATTGTAGCTAGCACAAGCACTGTTTTGCTTGGCAAACATCATAGCGACTAATGCCAAACCAAATACTGGCGTAACACCCAACGTAGTCGGCGCAAAATAATGCCACATAACCACGCCCATAATGAGCAAAAAGAGAGTTTGTAGCAGCGAGATGATAATAACGTCATAGCGGCCAAATAATATCGCCGTTGATTTTACCCCAATTTTCAAATCGTCCTCGCGGTCAGCCATTGCATACTGCGTATCGTAAGCCACCGTCCAGCACATATAGGCTAAAAACAATAACCAACACCAGATATCAGGAGCACCTTGTACGGCCACATAAGCCATCGGTATCGCCCAACCAAAAGCTGCTGCTAAAAATACTTGCGGCAAATGTGTATAACGTTTCATAAAGGGATAAATAAACGCCAATATAACGGCACCAAGCGACCAATAAAACGCCGCGACAGGCAAGAAAAATAACAGACTGGCACTTAATAACACCAACACCAAAAACGCAGCGACGGCTTCTTTACCTGATAAACGCCCGTCAGCTAATGGGCGTCCTTTGGTACGGGTCACATGGCCATCTACTTTTCGATCAGCAAAGTCATTAATCGCACAACCAGCCGCCCGCATAAAAATCGCACCTAGCGCAAATATTATAAATATTTTGAGATTTGGCAGCGCTGCCGTTGCTCCTTGCTGCTGCGCTTGACCCATCGCAGCCAGCAGCACGCCCCATAATGTTGGCCATAGTAGCAACTCAATGCCCACTGGCTTATCAAAACGGGTTAGCTGGATATAAGCTTGTAATTTTTCTTTAAATGTCATGGCTTTTTATTATCATCAATTAAATACTTTGTGTGCGTGTTTATAGACTTTGCTAAGAGCGCCTAGAATGACTGCTTAACGAACTGACTGCTGGCTACTGAACTTGTTTCCATAATCGATTGGCTTCGACCAGTGACAGCTCAGGATACTGTTTGCGTAACGCTTTAATCGCCGGAATCTTATCTTTCTTTGCTGCTTGCTGACGCAAAAAAGCCAATTGCTCTTGTGGATTGCTCAGCTCTTTTAGACGCGCTTCAAGCCGAAGGATTCGGGTACGCAAAATGATATTGATCAATAATAGCACCGCACCCATAGCCCAAATAATTAGCGTTGACATTCCTTGCTCCTAAATCCATTAATTTCAAACTTAATGATTATAAACCTGCTAACTAAGGCGCGTCCTTATCACCAAATACCATAGTTAAAGCGTTCTAAACAAAATAACCGTCAAAACGAACTGCTTCATTGTGCCAGCTTTCATTGGGTTGTTGGCTTGCTAACAATGGCGCATGCTGAGGACGTTTTACGATAACGCGCCCAGAGTGCTGCGCATGCTTACTGACAACAGTCTTTGCCGATGCTAGCAGCTGGCATTCTTCATCGAGTGTTGGAGGGCTTGCCAATTGATGCAATGCTTGCATGTGCTTACCAACTTTAGCGCCCTTACCTGTCTTACTATCTTGATAGCTATCCTCTGGAAACATAGGGTCCAGATAGACGACATCGATGACGTTACTCTCGCTAGCATCTGACTCAACGTCTAGTCCTTCAAAATAACTAAGCGCATCCGTATTTATGATATGTAAGCGTGACATCAGCTTTTGCCAATTCGGCAATGTACTCATGCGCTGCTGCTCTGCAAGTAAGAGCAATGCCATCAATGGCTTCTGCTCAAGCATGAAGATTTGGGCGCCCGTACTGCCCAATATCAAGCTATCATGCCCAAAGCCCGCCGTCGCATCAATGACGAAGCTATCCGATGTGAGCTTGGCAGCTTGTAATAGCAATTCAGACTTTCGTCCTGCACTCACCACACGACGTTGCAGTTTGTCCCACTCTGGTGCGACACTCAACCCATCACTAAGCCATGATAGTTTATTTTTATCATCCAATAACAAAATAGGTTGAATGGCTGTTTGGCTTAATTGCTGACGACGCTTTTGCGTTAACTTATCGACAGACAACTCAGCTTTTAATTCGATTGGTAATCGGTGCTGCTCTATCAATACTTGCAAGCTATCCACTTGCTCTTGCTGCGACTCACTCACATAGAGTAACTGGCATTGCATCAAGGCATTAGCCTGCTTAGAAGCGTGTTGCAAACTGCTCATAACTGCCCTCTTTTTTACTGCTTATAAGGCTATAAACCATCGTGATGGCTTAACCTGCCATTTGATAACCAAAGCCCCAAGCAGCGACCAGCACGATAACACCCGTAATGATGCGTAACCAAGCAAAGATCGTAAAGTCACGACGGCTCACCCATGCTACTAGCAGGCGAATACAGAGTAAAGCGACGATAAACGATACGATGGTGCCGATGCCCAGTACTAACCAATCTTCACTGTTGGTCAATACGTCACCATGTTTGATTAAGTCTAATAGTGCCGCGCCTACGATAACTGGAATACCTAAAAAGAATGAAAACTCTGCTGACGCTTTGCGCGAGACACCAAGCCACAGTGCACCAATAATAGTCGCACCCGAGCGTGAGGTCCCTGGTATGAGAGCTAGACATTGAAGCAGACCAATCATCAGCGCAGTTTTCATGCTGACGTCTTCTGCCTCTTCTGCAATGACCGTCTTAGGGCATTTTTCTACATAAAATATCAGCAGACCGCCGATGATAAGCATAATCGCGACAACGATTGGATTAAATAAATAAGCTTTAATCTCATCAGCGAAGGTAAAACCAACGATCATCACAGGAATGGTGGCGACAATTAGGCTAAGTCCCAGCTGTCTTGGATTGGTCATGCCCTCTGCTTTACCCGTTAGCAACCCCATAAGCGCTTGCCATAGTCTGCCCCAATAGTCATAGATAACGGCCAAGATAGCACCCAGTTGGACGACGACGACAAACAAGTCGACCTTTTCTTTGGTCCAAAATCCCATTACATCTGCTGATAAAATTAGGTAGCCAGTGCTAGAAATGGGTAAAAATTCAGTGATACCTTCAACGATACCCATGATGACAGCTTGAATTAATAAAATGATATCCACGGTGGCTTTCCTAGATACAGACCTATTGGTTAGTACAGTTTTTAGTGTGTTGTTGTATTTTACATAGTGCTAAAAATGATGGGGATTGACTACGCTTTACCTTGCTCTTTAAGGGTTTTCCAAGCTTGGTTACGTAAGTATTTTGGTAAAGCTTGTGATGCTTCGGTCCCACCTACCGCCATAAACTGGGCGATACCGAGCTGACCGATAACTACTGCATTCGGCGACACGTCTTCATGAAAAATCTGATTATCACGCAATGTTAATAGACCTGAGCCATTACCGACGATGGCTATATCGAGCGTAGTCTGACTGTCATAATCTAACAGCTGCTCGGTGCTATCGCTATCATTGGCCAAGACTGGCTGCATAATGGCTGCTTCACTATCGATTACTGCATACTGCCCAAAATATACTTGCTGCATACGGGCATCAAGCGCGCTATATACTTGCGTCAGACCATACTGCTGATACGCACTCTGAGCAATGGCTTGCAAACTTGAGACGCCCACACAGGGAATATCATGTGCCACAGACAATGCCTGTACTACAGCTGTATTGATGCGGATACCACTAAATGCACCAGGCCCTCGATTGAATATTAATGCCTGTATATCAGCAAGCTTTAATTGCGCTTCGGATAAGGCCGCATCAATCATCGGTAAAATTTGCTGAGTCTGCTGGCGCTTACCTGTTTCGGTATGACTCGATAGCACCTGACCATTCGAATCCAAAATTGCGATTGAGCACTGATCAAACACGGTATCCATTGCTAAAAACATCATAACCTCGGCTTGTACTTTTGGTGTTCTAAATTGGCTTGTCAGCTTTTAATCATTTTTTATAACGATTTATCATTTGTACATTGTAAAAATACTGACAGAATAAAACAGCGCCTATCATAGCATTTAGGGCAGACGAATTTTATTACTTTCTGCGTTTTCCATACTTTATCCATGAGTGCTGAATTGAATTAAAGGAAAAGAAAAAACCTCAAAACCATATCAGTTTTGAGGTTTCCATCAGAAAGTCATAGACAGTACAGTCAGCTATAGTTGATTCTGTTTAAAAGAGATACAAGGCAACCGAGTACAGATGTATATGTGATACTTCAAGCGAGGTTAACGCTGCAGCTCTTTTATAAAGGATTGACTATATTTTTTAAAAGCGGGTTTTAAACTTCTTTGGCGCTTGATTCTGCATTTCCTGCATCTGCTTTTGCATCTCTTCGGTGCTCGGCATGTTATTTGGATCAAGGCCCATCTGCTTTGCCATTTGTTCTGGGTTCACATCTTTCGGGCTGCCTTGTTGACCGCCGCCACCGAATAGTGGGCCACCACCGCCGCCACCTGCTCCACCGCCGCCCATCAACCCTTGCATAGACTTCATCATTTTACTGATGCCTTCAGGCTTGGAGATCATTTTCATCATTTTGGCCATTTGCTTATGTTGCTTGAGCAAACGATTGACGTCTTGAATCTCGTGGCCAGAACCAGCAGCAATACGACGCTTACGACTTGGATTAATCTTATCAGGGTTTTTACGCTCAAATGGTGTCATAGAATTGATTAACGCTTCCATTTCACGCACTTTTTCTTCTGGCTTGGCATCTTCGACTGCTTTTTGCATATCAGAGCCGCCCATACCTGGCATCTTGTCTAAAAATCCTGCCATGCCGCCCATACTTTTCATTTGCTGGAACTGCGTCAAGAGATCCTCAAGGTCGAACTCGCCGCCCTTTTGCATCTTTTTCGCCATTTTTTCAGCTTTATCACGGTCGATTTTTTGCTCGACTTCTTCCACTAAACTCAGTACATCACCCATACCAAGAATACGCTGAGCAATACGCTCAGGATGGAACAGCTCTAACTCATCTAGTTTCTCACCGCGACCTAAAAACTTAATCGGCTTACCTGTGATCGCACGTACAGAAAGTGCAGCACCACCGCGTGCATCACCATCTGTTTTGGTCAGAATAACACCTGTCAACGGCAACGCATCATTAAAGGCTTTGGCGGTATTGGCAGCATCTTGACCTGTCATTGCATCAACGACAAATAGCGTCTCAGATGGATTAACCGCTGCAGTCAGCGCCTTAATCTCATCCATCATCGTGTCATCAATATGTAGACGACCAGCAGTATCGATAATCAAAATATCTTGATATTGGATTTTTGCTTCTTCGATAGCACGCAGCGCGATATCGATTGGGTTTTCGTCAGCGCTTGAATTCACAAACTTGGCATTTACCTGACCTGCTACTTGCTCAAGCTGCTTGATGGCGGCTGGACGATAGACATCAGCTGAAACCAACATGACTTTTTTCTTATGACGCTCTTGTAAAAACTTGGCCAACTTACCTGCAGTAGTGGTTTTACCCGCACCTTGCAGACCTGCAAGCAAATAAACAACAGGTGGCTTACCAGTCATCTCTAGCTGTTGATTGGCACTGCCCATCATCTCAGTCAGCTCGTCATGGACGATTTTGACAAATGCTTGTCCTGGAGCTAGCTCTTTTAGGACTTCAGCACCAAGTGCTTGCTCTTTAACACGCTTAACAAAGTCGCGAGTGACAGGTAGCGCCACATCAGCTTCCAGTAGCGCCATGCGCACTTCACGCATAGTGTCTTTGATGTTGTCTTCGGTCAGCTGTCCAGTACCCACGATATTACGCAGGCTCGACGATAAGCGTTCTGTTAAGGTATCAAACATAAATAACTCTCAGTTAAAATAATTCTCGGTTAAACCATTTGAATGGCTTATAAATAATATTCGGGTGCATTATGAGATGTTAGCCATTGGCTCACATTCTCTAAAAATGCCCTATAAAAATCGTATTATCAATACTATAGCATCAAGCAGGCGCAAAACTTATAGGGTTTTTGCAAAATCATTCGCTCCTAAATATATCATTTAGGGCTATCCGTTCTATTTAACTTACTCTGGCTAAACATTTATAAGGAATACGCAAGATGGTACTCAATTGGCTGCCATTTTATGATAAATTGGATAATTATTCTAATCATTCCAATAATACCACTTTAGCATTCACCTGAGCGGCTATTTTCACTCAGTATGAGACGAGGCTTTATGTCTGTGCACCTTGCATTCTTACTTGCTAGCCTAGCTTATATCTTAGTCAGCATTTACATCGGTTGGGCGCTGATTCGAAGTACACCTATTCGGAAAGACATCAGCTTGGGTCTATTGACGGCTGGCATGGTCGCGCACGCAGTGCTGCTCTATCCCTACGTCGTAACCCTTTATGGTCTAAATTTTAATCTGTTTAATACCATTAGCCTGATTAGTTTGTTTTTCTTGTTTTTCTACATGCTATTTAGTCTCTATCGCCCCATCATTAGCCTTGGCATCTTAGCAGCGCCAACGGCACTCATGGGCATGACCATTGGTTATGTTGGTCGTGCACCTTATCAGCCCATCACTGATATCAGCATTGGGCTTGAGGCTCATATACTGCTCTCTCTTGCCGCCTATTGTGTGCTGCTGATGGCAGCGGTGCAAGCGCTATTTTTACGCCTACAAATCCGCGAGCTAAAGCATCATACGATTCATCGGTTTTGGGTCAATAAACTCCCGTCACTACAAAGTATGGAAAGCTTATTATTCGATATGCTTTTGGTGGGCTTTGTCTTGCTCAGTATTGCGCTCGGCATTGGATTTGTCTATGTGCAAGACCTGATGGCGCAGCACATTGTCCATAAGACCGTCTTTAGCCTACTCTCATGGCTGCTATTTGGCACACTACTATTCGGTAGTTGGCGCGCAGGGTGGCGTGGTAAGCGTGCTGCCAACATTACTATTTACGCCTTTATCTTACTGGCCATTGGTTTTGTCGGTAGCAAGTTTGTTTTAGAGATGCTGCTATAAAAGATAAAGTCAGCAAAGGCATCATGGTCGACAGCAATACTTATTACTGCCGACTGCCATCGTATTAGATAAGTCTTCTATTTCTTCTATTCGCTTTGTCTTAGTTAAAAACCACGGTCTTGTTACCTGCCACAATCACACGGTTCTGCACATGCCAGTTCACAGCGCGCGCCAGTACATTACGCTCGATATCACGGCCAATAGCACGCAGTTCTGTCACACCTTGACGATGCGTCACACGATGCACATCTTGCTCTATGATAGGCCCTTGATCCAGTTCAGCAGTGACATAATGCGCCGTTGCACCGATCAGCTTCACGCCTTTATCATAGGCTTGACGATAAGGATCTGCTCCCACAAAGGCTGGTAAGAATGAATGATGAATGTTGATAACTTGCATCGGCCAACGCTTCACAAAATCAGACGATAATATCTGCATATAACGCGCCAATACGAGCAAGTCATTGCCTGCCATCAATTCATGAATCTGCTCTTCTGCTTCAGCTTTATTATTCTTAGTCACTGGTACGTGATGGAAGGTGATACCAAAGTTTTCTACCGATTGACGTAGATCAGGATGGTTGCTGACGACAGAGGTAATCTCGCAATCAAGCAGACCGCGCTGATGACGCCATAACAAATCTAATAACGCGTGATCAAACTTCGATACCAAAATACCGACCTTGGTTTTAATTGCATTATTGTGTAGTCGCCATTCCATATTGTGGCGTTTGGCGACCGTATGACCAAAACTGGCTTCAAAATTATCAATAATATCGCTCAGTCCTGCTAAGGCAAACTCTAAACGCATAAAATACTGACCGCCTTCATGGGCAGTTGAATACTGATCGAGAGTAATGATATTGGCGCCATAGCGATGTATAAACTCAGATACGGCTTGTACGATGCCTGCTTGATCTTTGCATTTAATCAGCAATGTCGCGGTATCGATAGCAACTGGAGCGGCTGTATTTATAGAAATGGTACTCGACTGTATATTCGATGATGAAACCGTTTTTGTATTATCTGACATAGTAAGCCCAATTAAAAATAAAACTCGCTACTAGGTTCAAATGCTAGTAGCACAGGAAACTGGCTATTTTAGTCTTTTTTGCGAGTCTTTGCTGACTGAGTTGATGATTTTTTATAATAACTGATACAAAATAACCTCAAGTGAAAATTAATCTTTACTATTAAACAATCAACAACATAGCCCATTCATTTCAGGGTATAATGACCACCCTTTAAACCAACAATAATCATAAAAATATTTGAGTATTCATCTCTTTTATGGTATAAATGTCGGCTTTAAAATTTTCTGAATTGGTATGCTTGTTATTTGCCTTTAGATAACAGTAATATCAACTCAACATTCATATAGTTTTGTTTGGTGCAAAGCTGCCGCTTGCTGTGTCCATGCCGCAAAAACGTGCAACTTGCCCAGACTGGTATGAGAAAAACTCATACCTCATAGATTAGGAGTTCGCCATGTCTCGAGTTTGCCAAGTGACTGGAAAGCGCCCTATGGTGGGTAATAATGTTTCGCACGCAAACAACAAAACCCGTCGTCGCTTTCTACCAAACCTTCATAACCATCGTTTTTGGGTAGAGTCTGAAAATCGTTTTGTACGTCTACGTGTGTCTACCAAAGGTATGCGCACTATTGACAAACTTGGTATCGATAAAGTGCTAGCAGATATGCGCGCACAAGGTCAAAAAGTTTAAGTTAAGACTTGCAGCTTGATATGTTGATAATTTTCAGCAGTTGGGCTGCTTTTCTGCTACATCTTATGTAGCTACTTAATATTTTAGATCCGTACCTATCGTTTGAAGACCCCTCATTTACAGGAAAGCTATCATGAGAGATAAAATTAAGTTAGTATCAACAGCTGGTACTGGGTATTACTACACCACTACTAAAAACAAGCGCACTATGCCTGGCAAAATGGAAATCAAAAAGTTTGATCCAAAAGTACGCCAGCATGTGATCTTTAAAGAAGCTAAAATCAAATAATTACCATTTTTATCAATGGTTTTATCTGAAAAAAAAGGGTTTATCAATTGATAAACCCTTTTTTTCGTTTTAATTAATTATCCATCACTAGCGACTAATCAAATCACTTATCAGCTGTAGTGCGTCGGCTCTTTATCATAGACATGTGCATGCCATTGGCTCATCTGCTTTTGCATAATGACCTGAATCGCTGCATGAATCATGTGCTGACCAATCGCTTGGGTATCACTACCAAGCAGCTCTTTGAGTTTTTCAGAAAAATCAATGGTCATCAATGGTGCTTCATCTTGTTCGGCATCACGCAATAGCAACCTACCATCATCCGCTTCTACTAGCTCAAGTGTGGTCTCTTTGGCAAATCCTGCAAATTGATCGGTACTCTCGTTATCTACTTCTATATCGTTATCGATATCGTATGGCATGAATTTGCTCCTTATTATCCCGTCCAATACTGGCAAAAAATCGCATGTAGCCACATTATTGTTTTACAGTAATACGGGTAAAACTGTCTTACTCATACAATGGACGCTTTCACCTTAGAATTCAAGGGCTGTCACATAAGTCTTCTACATAGATGAGCACTTAAATAAGATATTTCTTATAAAATCAATGCCAGTAACGCAGCTTTCCTAAGGTAAATAAGAAGGCCACAAACATGCCAAGGTAATAAACAAGCTTTAGCTCAAGCGTGCGATCTCGATATTTGAACGGTAGTGCAACGGTGGCAGTCGCGGTAGGCAGTATCAACAGCATGAGTAGCCAGTTTTCAATGACATTTAGCCAACCTTGTAAATCCGTGCCATTACGTAACGAAGCCAAGCCCAATAGCAAACACGCTATAATTAAGCTCGTAAATAAACCGTTTGGTAAATCTTTTGGGTAAATAATTCTGGCAATACTGGCTGGCATAATTCGCATGTAAAATCCCAGTCATACTTATATAGCATGACTTCATGATTAAAAAGTGTATAGAAAACAGCTTATAAAATATGACAATGCTACCTGTATTAAGTAGCATCGTCTTTGCTGCTAAAGCCTTTAACTATAAGTACCCATCAACCATAGCATCGAAATACAAGACGTCAAATAGCCCAAACTAATAGCATTCCAGCTCTCGATATGCATACCTTTAACCTTGTTAAAAATACGTGATCCTACCCAGAACAGCAAGGGAATACCAAGTATAAATGAAGGCACGATTACGGCTGCATGGCGCAATACTTCTCCGACATCATCGCCGACCATTAGACGAAAGCCATAACCTGCTAGACTGAGAACGAGCGCAAACACCGCTAGGCCAATAGTGATACCTTTCGGTACCAAGCTGCGTTGCGGCGCTGTGCTTACTGATGATTCTGGCGACACTGACGAGTTGATTGAATTTTTTATGTCCATATTTCACCTACCTTTACGTAACTTGCTGTTAGGCATCGTTATAAGTTATACAGCATATTTTAAGACTCTTTTGCTCCAATAGCATCGGGGCATTTTCACTATCACACTATACGGCAGTGACTGGCAGTTATTGACAGCTTATTGGCAATTATTAACAGTTATTGGCCAATGCAAGCTCTACACGCATGGCGTCGATAGCAGCCTTATAGTCTTCTTGGTTAAATATCGCAGAACCTGCAACGAACATATCAGCGCCCGCCTCAGCTATCGCACGAATATTACTGACTTTGACACCACCATCGACTTCTAATCTAATATCTCGGCCACTGGTAATAATACGCTGACGAACTTGGCGCACTTTGTCCAGAGTTCCCTCAATAAATGACTGGCCACCGTAGCCAGGATTGACACTCATCAGTAGAATTTGATCTACTTTGTCCATGACATAATCTAAATAATGCAATGGCGTTGCTGGATTCAATACCAAACCACATTCAGCACCACCATCTTTAATGAGCTGTAACGAACGGTCAATATGTCCACTGGCTTCTGGATGGAAAGTAATAATGCTCGCACCCGCTTCCAAGAACTGCTCAATCATACTATCGACAGGTGACACCATCAGGTGTACATCGATAGGTGCATCAATGCCATAATCACGCAGCGCCTTACAAATCATACTACCAAACGTCAAATTGGGTACGTAATGATTGTCCATCACATCAAAATGAATCACATCGGCACCTGACTCTAATACCTTTTCAACTTCTTCGCCTAAACGTGCAAAATCAGCTGAGAGTATCGATGGTGCAATAAGATATGGTTTAGAAGGACTAATCATAATTGAGCTACCTAATTGATGTATAAATAAAGTATTAATAAAATAGAAAGAAACTTGCAACTGGTGTGTCTATTATAGCAGGCATCAAGCGACTGATATTGAGCGCAGATGACTAGCGCTGCTTGTACTGAGTTTTACAATAAGCACGCCCAACACCAAAATCTCGTTTTGCTTGATGTTTGGTAGCGCGGTTGCTCATTCGCTGACGCCATAACCGAAAAGACGACGGCTTAAGCTCTTGGCGCATGAGTTTGATAACCCCTGCTTCATTGAGACCATAGCTGTGCTCGATAGCACCAAACGGTGTCCTGTCTTCCCATGCCATCTCTATCACTCTCGAGACTTGAGTCTCATCAAGCACTCTATCGCCCGCGTCATTGATATTTTTTGCAATAAACTCATCTGAGTTAGCCTTCGAGACTTGTTCACTATTGCTATGCTGCTTATTTTTTAGAGCAGCATCCATTTCGGCTTGCATGGTCTCAAGTGCTGACTGCGCACTTTTAGACTCTGAGTGGGTGTTACGTGTTGAATGGGCATCACGTATTGAATTCGCATCGGAATTAGATGCGGTTAAATCTTGATAACTTGCCATAGTTTTACCTTTTAAACATTAGCGCGTATTGAGCGGCTTAGTGAAAAGCGTTCAATATCAATGCCTAGCTAAGTTGTGCCGTGCGCCAATGATGTTCGATATGGTCGTTGATAACGCTCTGAATAAAATAATAACTGTGGTCGTGACCCGCCTGATAACGCAATGTTAAAGGCTGTTTGGCTTTTTCACAAGCCTGTTGTAACTTAGACGTTTGCAACTGACCTTCTGCTAAGAAGTTATCCGCAGCGCCTTGATCAACCAAAATACTTGAGTACTGCTGACCGACTTTTTCGATCATTTTTGAGGCATCTGCTTGCGACCATAGTGACTCGTCTTCACCAAAATACTCAGTGTAAGCAGCCTCACCCCATGCTGACTCACTGGCAGCGCATACTGGCGACAGTGCAGAAACACTGACAAACTTACTTGGGAATTTAAATCCTAAAAGCAGCGCACCGTGACCACCCATCGAGTGCCCTGTGATACCAATGCTATGGATTGGGAACTCTGAGCGCAGCAAGTCATATAACTCATCGACGATATAGCTTTGCATATTGAAGTTGTCTGCCCAAGGTGCTTGGGTAGCGTCGACATAATAGCTAGCCCCTTGACCCACAAAATAGCGTTCATCATTAGGCACATCATAGCCTTCACTACTGCGAGGAGAAGTATCAGGTGCGATCAATATCATGCCAAGCTCACTACACTTCTGCTGGAAATGCGCTTTGTGCGTGACATTGTCAGCATTACAAGTAAGACCTGATAAGTAGAGAATCGCTGGGCAAAGTCGGCCAGCAAGCGCTTCGTCAGGCAGATAAATGCTGAACGTCATTGGCGTTTTGGTAGACGTTGATTGATGGCTATAATAATGCTGCTCACCATCAAAACAGCGATTCACACTTTTCTTTGTCAGCGGTGAGTTGGCGGATAAACTGTGATTATAAGAATGATTCATGAGTGATGTTCCTTTTGTTCAAAGCAAAATACACAATATTTAGTTTGTAGTACTGGCGGTCTCAACGACTGGCTGATTACCATCATTGTTATTAACGATATTAATAGCCGTATCGGACTCGTTAGTGATACTAGCGACAGATGGTCGAGTGTTATCAAATAACACTTGTTCGAACGCAGGCAATGCTGTTTCCATGAGACTACCAATGACCATCTGCGGCTCTGATGGCTCAAAGCCCATCAAGCTTTCACGTTCACTAACACGCAATCTCGCGTCTTTAAATGCTGTCTCAAAACTGGTGTTACTTCGCAGACTCTCAGCAAAAAATGCTTGCCCAAAGTAAGTCATCTCTGCTGTATTGGTACAGCCAAATGAAGCTTTATCAGCAGCAGAGGCGGTAATCACCACAGTGGTTGGAGATGCTAAATCATCGATAAATGAGCCTGAATAACAAGCAGATACTACAATTACACGCCAGCGAATACCTGACGCATCTAGTGCCTCACGTAGCCAAGCGGCATCTAAATTATCCATCTCAATCGGTGGATTTGCCAGTTGTACGATGTCCTCGTTGCCATGTGAAGATAGCGTGAGGAATAACACATCTTCGTCGGCATTCATCTGCTGACCGATTCTTTTTAGACCACGCAAGATACTCGTCTTGGTAGCGATTGGCTCATCCATCCAGCTATAGGTGTTGTTAATCAATGAGAGTGAGTGCCCGCTGGTGCCAAAACGCACATCGAACAGCTCACGTACCTTATTAATTTCAGAACGGAAAACGTTTTGATCAGAGAAGCCTGCAACGCCCATAAAATACCAGTCAGTCTTACCTGACGTACTTGGATCAATGCTATTTAATGCTTGCTGTAATAAACGTGGCTGCTCATATAATGCAGCTTCTTCTAAAACAGGCTCTACAGGAATCTGCTTAAATATCGGTTGGTCAGCGACATTACGCTGCCAAATCGTGAGAAGTGCAACAGCACCTACCAGTACGATCACCCGCTCCCACCACGGTATACGCAAGCGATGGAAGAAAATCCACATCAACGCTAACGTCTGCCATAAGAACAGCACTAAAAATAAGACGGGTAAAAATGAATAACTCCAATTGGGCAACCAACCATAGCTACTCAAGTATTGCACCAAGCTCTGTAATAGCGCTGACAATGTATCAGCAACCAACCACAACACCACGGGCACAAAAACCAGCGCTTGATTACCAGCACGCCGTGCCAGAATAATGCCGCTCAATAGGATAATCATCGGCCAAATTAGATAACTGACCAACCCTTGCTCATTAAAGATACTGCCACTTTCGGCAGCCAACCAAGAAAACAATACATTGCTACCGAGTGCTAATAGTGCAAACACAGCAAACTGTATAAAAGTGGGTTTGACCCAAGAAAACGCACGCGTCGACCCTACCAGCATCCATAAGGTTGCAATAATATTGGCAGCGAAGTTGAGCGAAAAGCGCTGAAGAGATACGGTTTTTAACGACGCAAGTGACAAAGACTTAGACCTCTAGCCAGCCGAGAAAATAAAGTGAGTCAATGATAAGTATAGTCGGGGTAATTTAGAGTTAATACAAGGCAACCGAGTATAAATAGTACAGCTGTACCACACACAAGATTGGCACCGTATCAATCTACCAATACTTTGACTATATTTTGATATGTTAGCCATTTAATGCCATTAATTTACATTTTTGCATGGCATATAAATATCAATTTTATATTTAATTCACTATGAAATGATTATAAGCGGCATTAAATACTGACTAATAGTTTAGCTCGCTAATCTATCGCGATTGTAACGGATTGTCGGTCAAGAGGATAAGGCTGATTTGTAAAATTTGCTAATATTTGAGCTGAAAAACAAATAAAAAAGAGGCCTTGCGTACAAGACCTCTTTTTTTTAAATATCAGTCATTATCTCATCAATAACTCATTAACACGTTTTAGATAAGCGGCTGGATCTTCTAATTGACCGCCATCTGCTAATAACGCTTGATCAAAAATCACTTGTGCCAAATCATCAAACTGTTCGCTGCTCTCAAGCTTCTTAATCAATGGATGATCAGGGTTTACTTCAAGCGTTGGCTTGCTCTCTGGTACGTCCTGTCCCATCTGTTTAAGCATCTGAATCATCTGCGGTGACAGCTCGCCTTCACCCACAACCAAACAAGCTGGGCTATCAACCAAACGAGTAGACACTTTAACG
Organism: Psychrobacter sp. SCQQ22; assembly: GCF_015864605.1. Lineage (NCBI taxonomy): Bacteria > Pseudomonadati > Pseudomonadota > Gammaproteobacteria > Moraxellales > Moraxellaceae > Psychrobacter > Psychrobacter sp. SCQQ22. The sequence goes on along the minus strand of NZ_JADYWZ010000003.1, from coordinate 76,762 downwards.
TCTTTAGCACGCTCGCTTAGAGCTGCTTTGAGCTTATCGACTACTGGCTTTAAGGTTTCTTCTGCTTTTGACGCTTCCGCTTTCTCTGCTTCATCTTGCAAGTCGCCTAAATCTACTGCGCCTTTCGCGATGTTTTGCAGCGGTGTCTCATCAAATGAGGTTAAGAAGTTCATCGCCCACTCATCGACACGACTGGTCATCAAAATAACTTCGATGCCTTTCTTTTTGAACAGCTCAAGTTGCGGACTATTTTTTGCCGCAGCCAAATTATCAGCCGTTAGATAATAGATGGCTTTTTGACCTTCTTTCATACGGCCTTTATAATCTTCAAAGCTGGTCTTTAGACCATCTTGCGTGCTGGTGGCATAACGAAGCAATTTGGCAATACGTTCTTGATTGCCCATGTCTTCGCCAAGACCTTCTTTGATAACATCACCAAACTCTGCGTAGAACTGCGCAAACTTTTCTTGCTTATCGCTGTCTTCGCTATTGCCCAAACTTGCCAATGTCGTCAAGATACGACGCGCGTTACCATCGCGGATAGACTTCACATCACGTGACTCTTGTAACAGCTCACGGCTGACGTTCAGTGGCAAGTCTGCTGAATCGATAACCCCTTTGACAAAGCGCAGATACATCGGTAGCAGCTGCTCTGCTTCATCCATAATGAAAACACGTTTGACGTATAACTTGAGGCCATGTTGCTGCTCTCGAGTGTACAAATCTGCTGGTGCTTTTGTAGGAATATACAAAAGCTGCGTGTACTGAACACGGCCTTCTACACGGTTATGTGTCCACGTAAGCGGCGCATCCATGTCATATGAGATGTTTTTATAAAAATCAACATACTCATCATCTTCAATCTCAGATGCTGAACGTGTCCATAGTGCACTGGCCTTGTTAATGGTTTCCCATTCGTCAGTCAATACCATCTCGCCACCAGCAGGTGCGTCGTCGTTCTCATCTTCTTTTACGTCTTCTTGCCAGATCTCTTTACGCATCTGAATCGGCAAGCTGATATGGTCAGAGTATTTATTCACCAGGCGCTTGATTTTGCCACGATCTAAATAGCTGTCTTCACCTTCAGAGTACTCTTCTTTTAAATGCAAAGTGATGGCAGTACCGCGTGCGGCTTTGGTGATAGGCTCAACTGTGAAGCTACCTGTACCATCTGATACCCAGCGTACGCCTGTATCCGCAGGCTCGCCCGCTTTACGTGATTCAACACTGATGGTATCCGCCACGATAAAGCCTGAGTAAAAACCAACCCCAAACTGTCCGATTAGTTGACCTTCTTGCTTTTGCGATTCAGAAAGCTTGTCCAAAAATGCTTTGGTACCTGACTTGGCAATCGTACCTAAGTTTTCGATAGCATCCGCTTCATTCATACCAATACCATTATCGGTAAAAGTAATGGTTTTAGCGTCTTCATCGACAGCGATGCGAATTTTTAACTCGCCATCATCTTCGTAAAGGCTGTCATCATTGGTACCTTCAAAACGCAATTTGTCACAAGCATCAGAGGCATTAGATACTAGCTCACGAACAAAGATGTCAGCGTTAGAATACAGTGAATGCGTCACTAAATGCAGCAACTGCGCCACTTCCGCTTCAAACGTATGTTTTTTTAATTCTGGATTCAGACCTTCAGCTTGAGTTGCTTCACTCATAAAAACTCCTTTAAATTCTATGAAAGACCTATTATAAGATAACGATAAACTTGCCAGAGCTGACCTACTAATACTAGAAAACCTGCTGTGTGCAATATCGTTAAACTGTCTATACTAATAGGGGCATAGCAGAAAATTTCAAGCGTAAAAAGGTTATTCAATAAAAAACACCGCCTTAGTTTCCTAAAGCGGTGTTTTCAGATAGTACTTATTGTTGCTCAGTACTCATAAAAGCTTTCTTTAAATAGTAAACAACTCAAGTTGCACAGCTTATTCTGAATAAGCTTCTAGCAATATACCCAAAATAGTAGTGAGTTTTTTTGAAAAACGATTGTTCTTTTTCATAGTAACCTTCAGTGCAGTAATATTGTCTTGATAGACACCATTACAACCGATTACTATTATTTTGTAAAACCTATTAAATATATATTTTTATTTTGTTTTTTAAAACAATAAAAATCATTGAACGTTTAGCGCGGCATCGGACGAATCGTTAAAATTTGCTCACTGCGACCAAATGGCCCTTGTATGTCATGCAACACAGCACTGGTCAGCCCTATCCCATCATCGCCGTATTGCTGCACAGCTTCAATACCGAGCCAGCGGCCTTGTGGTATACGATGCATATGAATTTGCAAATCAGTGTTTGGAAACATCCATTCTAATTTTGACAACCCAAGACCGAGTCGCGGTACGACACCATTGGCAGTATCGACCATACCTAGCAAATGCACCATATCATCGGTCGGTTCTCCTTCGATCATTTCCATATCATTGGTAATCCACACCATCCCTTTACCAGGGCGACGGTCAGGTTCCGCAACTAGGCGTACGCTTTCGATAAAACCACCCGGCCAGCCTTTCATATCGTCCCAAACTGGCAAATTTTCAGGTTTATGTTTGGCTTTTTGGTCTTCAAGCCCTGCTATAGGACTGGTATCTTGCGTCAAGAGTCGCCACGCTCGTGCAATGATGGCATCGCGACCGCGACTGCTCATCACTGCCTCAACCAGCTCAATGGTCTTGCCCGGACGAATACAACGCGTGGTAATGGTAAAATCATCGAGCGGTATTAACCCTAAGATATCGAGACTAATACGGGCAATACGGGTACCTGCTTGCGGTGCATACCCTTTTAGTTCAGCAGTAAGCAAGCCTGTCGCTGGTGCCATATGTTGCTCATGCTCATTCCAAGCACCTTGTGCATGCTTGGTTGGCTGATAATATGCCACGCTAACGCCATCATCCTGCTGTTCTCGTTTGATAAACTTATAATAAGCGGTCATAACTGTCCTATGTTTTGCTTTTTATTCTATTGAGTAAGCTCTTGCTTTCTCAGCATGAGAATATTACGAGCTTTTCTTATAAAAAATAATAAAAAAATCATCAGCACAACAAGTGCTGCATAAAAAAATGTTTTTTCTGACATAAATTTCATCATGTTCATAAACAACACAAATGCTACTACCACAGTCACCAGCATATTAATTTTTAATTGCTTATTAACTTCAGCGAGAGTGGCAGTCGCTAGTACAAACTTATTGTTTTGCTTGTTCATTCTACTGTGCTCATAGTAGGTAGTTTTTAGTAGTAGATAGTTTTTAGTCGATAATTTTCATAGTAACTGATTTTACGCTACTTACCGACTTGGGTAATCGGAATACGTAGCGCTTTAGGCAAGCTAAATATCACGTTTTCCTCAATACCTGATAACTCGCTAGGCAGGTCGCCACCCCAGTCTTGTAGCTGCTGAAGTACTTCTTGAATCAATACTTCAGGCGCTGACGCACCAGCAGTCACCCCAATACTCTGCACACCTTCTAACCAGCTTTTATCCATTTCACTGGCATTATCAATTAAGTAAGCGCGGCAATTCATACGCTCTGCTAATTCACGCAGACGGTTAGAGTTTGATGAATTTGGTGAGCCGACGACTAAGACCACCTCACAGCGACTGGCTAAGTCTTTTACCGCATCTTGGCGGTTTTGGGTGGCATAGCAGATATCATCTTTACGTGGGCCTTGGATACTAGGGAACTTCTCACGTAACGCATCGATAACGCGTGCCGTGTCATCCATGGATAAAGTGGTTTGAGTGACGAATGCTAAACGCTCAGGATCTTGTACCGTCAAGGCTGCGACATCGCTTTCATCCTCAACCAAATGAATATGACCACCATGGCGACGGTTAAAGCGTCCCATCGTGCCTTCCACTTCAGGGTGTCCGGCATGACCGATCAATACTGCGTCCATTCCATCTTGTGCAAACTTAGCGACTTCAATGTGTACCTTGGTCACTAGCGGACAAGTGGCATCAAACACCGTTAAATCACGGCGCTCCGCTTCATCTTCCACCGCTTTTGACACGCCATGAGCGGAGAAGATAACGATAGAGCCATCTGGAACTTCGTGAAGCTCTTCAACGAATACTGCACCGCGATTGGCTAAATCAGAAACGACAAATTTGTTGTGTACCACCTCGTGGCGAACATAAATGGGTGGCTCAAAACGCGTCAATGCTTCGTTCACAATCGCAATCGCGCGATCCACACCAGCACAAAATCCACGTGGATTGGCAAGATAAATTTGCATAAGAAGGCCTATCATTAGATAATTTATAGTTAAGGCTTATTTTAAAAGCTTCAATTCAAATATTGGGATGAATTCATTCTGCTACTTTAGCATAATTTGCTTTTATTGCTCTTGAAAATAGCATGTACTAATAGCAATAAGTGATACAACTCACTGATATAACAGTAGTGTCTGGACAAGAGTGGCTTTAATTAAAATAAAAGCCACAAAAGCAGTTTATAATGACTTACTTCACATAGCTTCTATCGCCTTGTATGATGACGATTTTTATTTTTACCAGTCTTTAATTGTTTATCAGAACACACTCCATTAGGACAAATTGTATGACAGGTTCATTATTTATTATTACCGCCGCCTCTGGTACTGGCAAAACTTCACTGGTTAAGCAGTTACTTGCCACCACTAACGACTTAACGGTCAGTGTGTCACACACAACTCGCACACCGCGTCCTGGCGAGATTGATGGTCATCATTATCATTTTACCGACGTGGATAGTTTCTTGGCAGATATCAATGAAAATAAGTTTTTAGAACACGCAGAAGTATTTGGTAACTATTATGGGACGTCAGAGCAAAGCGTGCGTACGCAGCTAGAGGCAGGCGTTGATGTCATCTTAGAGATTGATTGGCAAGGCGCATTGCAAGTCAAAAAAATATTTACTGAAGCGACGATGGTTTTTATCTTGCCGCCTAGCCTCGCCACCTTACGTCAGCGCTTATCAACTCGTGCACAAGACAGTATAGAAGTTATCGAGCAGCGTTTGGCAGGTTCAGTGAACGAGATGTCACAGTATGTGCATGCTAACTTTGTAATTATCAATGACAACTTTGAAGTCGCATTAACTGAGCTAAAGGCGATTATCGTGGCAGACAGACAGACACTCGCTCGCCAGCAGCAGCGTTATCATCGCACGATTAGTAACTTGCTCAACAGCAACGTAGACGTATAAACCAAGCACTGATAACTGCCTAGTAGCGCATAAATTAAGTAGCGACAAACAGATACGCAAAAAGCAACTACGCGACTGGGCAAAAAATGCTATAATGTCTAGCTATTCCCCTTTTATATTTTTGATATTATTTTTATTGAGTAGCGGTAAAGTCCGAGACTAATAAAAACAACCGAGGTAGCTATTTATGGCACGAGTGACGATTGAAGATTGTTTGGATAATGTTGATAATCGCTTTGAACTAATTTTAGTAGCAAGTAAGCGCGCACGTCAATTGGCCAAAGGTCTCGCTGAGCCAATGGTTGATGTCGATAATGACAAGCCTACTGTATTGGCATTACGTGAAATTGCCGCTGGTAAAATCACTCGCGATATTCTGAATCAACCAGAGCATAATTTTGCGACCAGTTCGCTAGATTTAGCACTGTCAGGCGATCATAGTTTTTAGTAACTGATTGCTAAAATAAGTATATATTAACTATATACTTATAATAGAAACCACAGCTTATGCTGTGGTTTTTTGATTATAAATTATAACGATAGCCACTAAACTGTTTTAACCCCTATTTATACGTCAAAACCTACCCTTGGGTTATAATTTTTAATTTTTTATAGCGCCGACTCGCTTAGCAGTTGACATTGAATGTGATTTGCGATTAATTAGAGGATGGGCTACCCATTTTTATCTTTTTCTCAAGATTTTTATAGTATTCACTCAGTCACCATTTACCTCGACAGACAATCAGGCAAATAGGTAATGGAAAATAGGATCGTTACTTTATGAGTCAAACCTTACCCAAACTCAGTCATCACCTAGTCGATGACGCTCAATATAATTTGCTGCGCTCAGTAGGTTATCTCACTGCCGCTGAACGCCGTGATATTGTTGATGCCTGTGAGTTCGGTGATATTGCGCACATTAAAGACAAGCGCAAATCAGGGGAACCTTATATCACCCACCCGATTGCGGTTGCTGAGATACTGGCAGGTTTTCGATTGGACCGAGATACCGTTATCGCCGCCATTTTGCATGATACGGTCGAAGATACTGATGTGAGCTATGAGCAAGTTGAGCAGCGCTATGGCATCGTGGTGGCAAGACTGGTTGATGGTGTGACCAAGCTAAAATCCTCCTCGCATAATAAGCAACAAAATAAAGCCGCGACTTTTCATAAGATTTTGACCGCCACGCTTGCTGATCCACGCGTGTTGATTATTAAGCTTGCCGACCGCTTGCACAATATGTCTACGCTTGATGCGGTACGTCCTGAAAAGCAACGCACGACGGCACAAGAAACCCTAGATTTTTATGTGCCATTTGCACGGCTCATGGGTCTCAATGATATTGCTGATTATATCGAGGTACTGTGTTATCGCAATCTTGACTCTGATATGTATAACAAGATCTCTGATAAGCTACTACAACACGGTCTTGGGCGTAACTTCCAGAGAGAAGCCATTCATCGCTATTTAAGTATAGTACTCAATAACTTAGATCTGAATGGACTGGTTACCGTTCTAGACAATCGAGTAGTGATATACCGACAATTTTTCCGAAACCGCGGCGAGATTAATGCGCTACTACGTCATTATGCGTTTGAGATTATTCTCGATAATATCGAAGCCTGTGACAAACTCGCTTATTATCTGATTAAAAAATACCAAATTGACGATACCCATATTGCGGATAATATTCGTCGGCCTCTACCGGGCGGCAATCAATCGCTCACGCTTATCTATGAGCGCGATAACGATGTGGTCAAAGTCACTATTTTGACCAAGCAAATGCAAAGTGCCGCTAGACTCGGGGTCATCGGTGCAGAACATGCCTCCGATGTCAGTCAATCAGTCATTCAAGCATCACTGCGCAATATGAAGGACTTGGTCGATGAAGACAATTTAAATGCACACAGTCCTGATTTTGCAGCAGCAGTCGCTACGATTAATGAGCTGATGGATTATCTGCACTCCAGTAAAATCATCTGCTATAGCCCGAAAGGTCGTGCTTATGAACTCCCACAAGGGGCAACGGCATTAGACTTTGCTTATGCTGTCGGACCCATGGTTGGTAACGTGGCCGTTGGAGCCAATATCGAGGGCAAAGCTGCCAAACTTGGCACCGTGGTAAAAAATGGACAGCTGGTTGAAATCGAAGTCAACAGTCACTCAGAGCCGAAAGCAGAATGGCTTGGGTTTGTGGTCACCAACAAAGCCCGTGAAGAGATTTTGCGTTGGTTTAAAGACTTATCTGCCGCAGACAAGCAGCATCATGGTCAGCAAGCATTAGATAGAGCCCTTAGAACCTACCAAAAAAGTCTGGATGACTTGACTGAAAGTGACTGGAAAAACCTCACTGAATGGCGTGGATTAACAGAAAAAGATGCGCTATTTGAACAAATAAGCTCTGGCACACTACTACCGCAACTTGTAGTGACCCGCTTATTCAGCGATGAAGTTCATGATTTGCAAGCTCGAGAGCATAGCGATGACATGACTCAGCCACAACAGCTGATAGTAAATGCCTCTGGAGTTGAGCTCGATTTTGCCAACTGTTGTCATCCTATCTATGGCGATCCTATCGTTGGCCATTTATCGCGTCACGGTTTAGTAGTGCATCGACACAAATGCTTCTCTTTGGACGACATCCGTAAAGACAACCCTTATCAAGTGATTCAGCTACGTTGGCGCAATGATAAAGCGGTCAAACAAGGCGATCCAGATGAATACAATATTAAAAACACTGGCAAAATTCGCTTCCCTGCTTATTTGAAGCTCTCCGTTGCTCTCAGCGACGAACAAATAACTGAAGTCATTTATCATTTGCGCCAACTAAACATGGGTATCGAAACCGTTGATGTCCGTAATAGTGATACCATCATCCATATCATTGTACGTAGTCGCAATCATTTAGCACAAGGCATTCGAGAGCTGCGCTCATTACTTGGCTTTCCTAATATCATACGCCTATATCAATTATAATATAGTCAATTGATATAAATCAGATACGGCATCAAGCTCGCTCAACATAATATTTGTAGTACCTGCACTAGCCTTTGTTATTTATAAGACCTTTATTATTTATAAGAATAGTGTCTGAGTTGTTTTTAAGTCGTATATAAGTCATCTTGAATGGGTCATCAGAGCGATGACTTATCGTTAAAACTTGCTTAAAAAAGCGTTGAATATTTTATTCATCAATTTTAGAAAACTCTCAAATAATGATAAACTGTTTTACTTGATTTTTAGCACTTAAAATTAAAGCCTATCATCATTTATACTGAAATCTACGAAATGATGATACGCCACTATTACCCAAACCAAAAAAGCATAAAAAGGACATAATATGACTCGTCAAACTATCCAAACTGATAAAGCACCTGCCGCTGTTGGTACTTACTCACAAGCCGTAAAAGTCGGCAACACTGTCTATATTTCAGGTCAGTTAGGTTTCGATCCTGATACGATGGAGTTAAGAGAAGGTTTTAAAGCGCAAGCAGAGCAAGTATTTGAAAATATCAAAGCCATCTGTGAAGCTGCTGGCGGCAGTTTGAATGACGTGGTTAAATTCAACGTGTCGTTAACTGATTTGAGTGATTTTGCTGTTCTAAACGAAGTATTCGTTGCCAATTTAAGCGAACCATACCCTGCCCGTGCAGCGGTTCAAGTAGCAGCATTACCTAAAGGTGGCGTGGTTGAGATTGAGTCTATTCTATATATTGACTAATTTTAATGGTGACTCTGCTTAAATAAAATATTGTATATTGAACCATCATAAGCTTAGCATCATGCTAAGCTTATTAGTCTCTGTCTCTTTTTTTACATCAATCTCATCAAATTGCGAAGCCTTTTATGTTGGTACAAGTTGCTCTACCCGTGCCCCTTTATCGGGTATTTGACTATAGCCTACCAGCGCATGCGCATACTTTGCCAAATACAATTCCTACATCCATACCGCCTATTGGTAGCCGCGTCGAAGTGTCTTTCGGTCGCCAGACTCTAATCGGTATCGTCGTGGCTCATATCTCCGAAGCCGATAGTAGCGTGCCACTCAACAAGCTCAAGCCTATCAATAAATGCTTGGATGCTGAGCCTATTTTAGATGAGCGTATGCTAAAGCTCGCTTCTTGGCTATCGCGTTATTATCACTACCCCCTCGGCGACGTGTTAGCAGTTATTTTGCCAACCCTCGTTCGTCAAGGTAAGCCGTTAGATCTGCTGATTACGCACTGGCGAATTCTGCCCCATATCACTGACGATGATTTTCATACCAATGCCAAAAAGCAGAAACAACAATTCGATATGCTCAAGCTGCATGGCGAGCGCGGTGCAAGTGAAGACGTGCTGTTATTAGAGGGTATGCAAAGAGCGTTCTTAAAAACGCTGGAAGAAAAAGGACTTATCGAGCGCTATATTGAGCCCAAACAAGCACCTGTGCCTGTTAAGCTCGCAAAGATGCCACTTGATCTCAACGATGAGCAGAAGCTTGCTGTTGAAGCCATCGTCGCTGCACATGAATCTGGCTGCTATACAGGATTTTTGCTAAACGGCATCACTGGTAGCGGTAAGACCGAAGTCTATCTACAAGCGATGCAGGCAGTATTAGAAGCTGGCAAGCAAGTCTTGATTTTGGTGCCCGAGATTGGATTGACCCCGCAGACGCGTGCACGATTCGCCAGTCGATTTGCCGCGCATATTGTCTTGCTACATTCAGGGATGAATAATACTCATCGCTTACAAGGATGGCAAGACTGTCGCACCGGTCATGCACAAATCATCATTGGTACACGCTCATCAGTACTGTATCCCTTTGCAAATTTGGGATTAATTGTCGTTGATGAAGCACATGATGGTTCCTACAAGCAACAAGACACACTGCGTTATCATGCCGCTGACGTTGCATTATATCGGGGACTCCAAGCCAACATCCCAGTTGTGCTAGGTACAGCCACTCCTTCTCTTGAACATCTAAAATTGGTCGATGATGGCAAACTCGTAGAATGCCAACTGCTCACTCGTCCTGGTAATGCAAAGCCTGCCACCATGCAACTCATCGATGCACGCCTGCAAAGCACCCATCAACAAGCACAAGACGATGGCGCGCGCTACGATACAGGTTTAACGGATGCCTTAATTGGTGCAATACGGCAAACACTAGAAGCGGGCAATCAAGTGTTGATATTCTTAAACCGTCGTGGCTATGCGCCTGTATTATTATGCGAGGCTTGTGGTTGGCAGGCAGACTGTCCGCGCTGTGATGCTCATTTAACCGTTCATTATAATAGTCAGTCTCAACATAACACTTACGTCAGCAACTCTTATTTAAAATGTCATCATTGCGACTGGCAATCCTATATTCCTACTGTGTGTCCTGACTGTGGTAGTCAAAATTTAGATGCCAAAGGTATGGGAACTACGAGGCTCAGCGAAAACCTGCATGCTATTTTTGCCAATCCGCAAACCAGTAAAGAGCTGTACCCTATTATTCAGATAGATCGTGATACCACAAGACGTAAAGACAGCTGGGAAAATATCTACCAGCGTATCAACGAAGGCACTCCTGCTATATTGGTCGGCACGCAAATGGTCGCAAAAGGTCATCACTTCCCTAACGTCACACTGGTCTGTTTGCCTAACGCTGATCGTGGCTTTTTGTCAGCAGATTTTCGCTCACCTGAGCACACTGCACAGCTTATGATTCAAGTGGCTGGGCGCGCTGGTCGCGGTGATAAATCTGGACAGGTATTGATTCAAACACTGCAACCAGATAATGAACTATTATTGAAGCTGGTGAAGGATGGATATTTATCATTTGCGCGCGAACTACTACAAGAGCGTAAAATGATGGGACTGCCGCCTCATACTCATGCTGCATTGATACGCTGTGAAGGTAAGACACTTGCCGCCACCACTCAAGCGCTCAAAGATGCCATTAGTATTCTACCGAACGCACATAACCTTGCCGTGCTTGGTCCTATCGATGCACCGATGAGTAAAAAGAACAGTCGTTACCATGCGCAACTCCTGCTCTTAGCCAAAGATAGACGCCAATTACACCATGTACTTAATCAATGGTGGGAGCCAGTACTTGCTTTGCCAAACGCAAAGTATCTCAAGCTGACCTTAGACATTGACCCAGTTGGTTGGTAACCTAAATACCTTAAGTACCTATCGCTACACTATGTAGAGCAAACATTGACAATCGAATTCAATGTCAGAGAATTTGAGGGTTGTTATGACTATAGAAGATTCAAAGGCTAATGCAACCCACGCGATGCATCAGAGTGCTGCTGATACGCACGAACATAAGCATGATGAACAAAACTCTCATGATCATGATTCACACTTAGAGCAGACAATCGCACCGCAAGATACCAAAGGCTATCAACGTACGTTACTATTTAGCTTCGTTATCATCACTGGCTACATGTTCGTTGAGGCCATTGGTGGCTGGCTCACTGGTAGTTTAGCGCTATTGTCTGATGCAGGCCATATGCTCAGCGACGCAGTCGCACTTGGCGCCACCTTGATGGCATTCAAAATTGGCGAAAGAGCAGCCACTCATCAAAAGACTTTTGGCTATAAACGCTTTGAGATATTGGTCGCGACCGTCAATGGCGCTACGCTCGTGATTATTGCATTAATGATTTTTTATGAAGCGATTAAACGCTTTAACGCTCCTCCTGACATTGCTACTCAGGGTATGCTTATCATCGCGACTATCGGTATGCTTGTGAATATTTTGGTCGCATGGCTGATGCACCGAGGTAGCCATAATGGAGAGGCACATGGTCATAGTCATGAGGGACATGATACTAAAGCAATAAACAATATAGCTGATACGAAAGAACCCGTTAACCTCAATATGCAAAGTGCTTACCTACATGTATTAAGTGATTTAATGGGATCAGTTGCTGCGATTATTGCAGCACTATTGATGATGAGTTTTGGTTGGGTATGGGCAGATGCGGCAGCGTCAATCATCGTTGCTATTCTGATTCTCTTTAGTGGTTACCGCGTTGTTCGTGACTCTGTACATATCTTGATGGAAGGTACGCCAACGGGGATATCATTGATAACCGTTGAGCAAACATTGATTGCCCATCCACAGGTACAAAAAGTCCATGACCTGCATGTTTGGAGTATTACCAGTGGTCTCAATGCCTTATCTTGTCATGTTGTCGTCGATGGTGAGATGAATATTCACGAATCAAGCCTATTGATTGCCAATTTAGAACAACGCTTGCTCACGCTTGGCATACATCACGCTACCATCCAAGTCGAAAGCTCATCGCACCCGCAGACTAAGTCACATAGCGATGCGTTGGTCTGCAATATTTCCGCACAAGCAACTGATAATAGTAGTCACGTCGGACATAACCATTAACTATGATCCATTTATAACAAAAAAATGAATATAAAATAAGTAAATATTAACAAATAAAAAGCCTCAAATTCATGTCACACTAGTTTCTATTAATGTAATGGCATGTCACAAATAATGAAAAATTGAATCTCGTTGCCATATTTTTAATAGAAATTCTGTATACTTAAGACTTAAAAAACTTATTCACGATCTATTGAAGATATACCATTATGTCTAGACGCTCAGCGCCCTTTGTCGCCCCTGACTATATCGACGATCCCACTTCAAAAGATGGCAAAAAACACGCCAAAGTTTTGCTATCAACGCTGCAAGAAGATATTGCGAGCTTTCGTGATGAGCAATTTCCACCTGATATTTTGCGTCAAATTCGTGACATGCCTATTTATGAAGGTAACTTGGCAGAAGTCCAAGCCTACCAACAACACTGGCAAACGATACTTGAGCGCGCGATGGCGTTTTACCCTGCAGCCAATCTACCACCCGACTATCTACCGCTACCAGCCAGCCTTGAGATTCCGCAGTTTATCTATCACGTTCAGCGTCTACATTTAACCAAGACTCGTGCCAAAGAATCTAAAAGCTTTGGTTCAGTGGGTGCGCTGACGGATAAATGTGGTGATTATAGTGCTGATGAAATTGCGCGTATGTCAGCAGTATTCGATAACGATGATGAGGCTCGTTTGGTTGCGCACCGTGAGTTTATTGATCTGCGCGCTTATGTGTTTTGCCGTGATAATAAAGGTGAGATGCTAGAGCCTGAACGAGTACGCTTTTATCGTACAGGACTCATCGTCCATGCTTTACCCGACTTTAAAATAGTCGATAGCAGACAGACCCCACGTAAGCGCCGTAATGACGCTTATAACAATCCGCTTGCCGATAATGGCATTTGGAAGATTTACCGTAAAAAATAACCTACGTTGATGCTATATTATTTTCACTATAGCCACTTTATATTGTTTGTCTTATTACCCCATCTTAAGGATATCAGATGCTTGCTGCCGCCGCCGGCTCACCAAATTTAATGTTACAAGCTACAATCTTCTTAGGAGCAGCACTGCTCTTTGTACCCCTTGGTAAACGATTTGGTATTGCGACGGTCTTAGGTTATCTCATCACAGGTCTGATATTAGGCCCCAGTGGCCTAGATGTGGCGGGCGACGCTGAGAGCTTATTACACTTTTCTGAGTTTGGTGTGGTGATGCTGCTATTCATAATTGGTCTTGAGCTTCAACCCTCACGACTATGGGCATTACGGCGCTCTATATTTGTACTTGGTGGCTTGCAAGTCGGCCTGACCGGCACGCTATTGATGTTACTTTTACATCATTTTTTCTCCTTACAACTGGATACTGCTTTTATCGTAGGCTTTGGCCTTGCTCTCTCTTCTACTGCGTTTGTATTACAGATATTGACTGAAAAGCAGCAGCTTGCGAGTACCCATGGTCGAGAAGCGTTCACTATCTTGTTATTCCAAGATATTGCCGTTATTCCTTTACTCGCCGTCATTCCATTTTTATCAGGGGTGCGCGAGCAAAGCTATGATTTGATTTATTTTGGTAAGGTATTTGCCGTATTTGCAGGTCTCATTTTTGCCAGTCGCTATGTGGTTCGACCATTTTTTAAATTTGTGGCGTCAAGTGGCGCGTCAGAACTGTTAACTGCTGTCGCCCTATTTATCGTGATGGGCGTGTCTATTTTGATGGGGCAAATTGGTCTATCGATGGCACTAGGTGCATTCCTAACTGGCGTATTGCTAGCGGATTCAGAATATCGCCATGAGCTAGAAGCCAGTATCGAGCCCTTCAAAGGGCTGCTGTTAGGCTTGTTCTTTATGTCCGTTGGGATGCTGACCGATGTCAAACTTATATTAGCCGAGCCTATCTTTATCATCGGTTGTGCGATGGGCTTAATGTTTATCAAATTTGGTGTCATTACAGCAATTGCAAAAGTACTAGGAAATCGCTGGCCAACCAGTCTTAGACTCGGTGTGACTCTCGCTCAAGGTGGTGAATTTGCCTTCGTACTATTTAGTGTCGCTACCGCACAGAACGTCCTGCGACCTGAGCTTGCCAATACACTAAACCTTGTTGTAACAATCTCTATGGCACTCACGCCATTGGCATTTTTACTATTAGAAAAGATAGGTGAGCCCTTATTTGCTAAGAGCAAACCAAGCCGTGAATACGATTCCATTCCAGACCATGAGCATCAGGTAATCATTGCCGGATTTGGCCGTGTTGGTCAGATTATCGGTCGTGTGTTGCGCATGCACAATATTGAATTCACCGCCATCGAGCGCTCTGCAAATCGCGTAGATTTTGTCCGAAAATTCGGTAACCAAGTTTACTATGGTGATCCCAAAAACCCCGAAATCTTACGCGCCGCCGGTATCAAAAAAGCACGTGTATTCATTCTCGCTATTGATGACTTAGAGCGCTCCATCACGACCGCTCAATATTTGCGTAAAAACTATCCAGACGTGATTGTCCTAGCGCGAGCACGCGATCGTCAGCATTACTACCGCCTACGTGAAGTGGGTGTTCGTCATATCTGGCGTGAGACTTATTTGTCGTCGTTGGATATGTCACGTGAGTCGCTACAGCTGCTCGGTATCTCACCAGAAAAAGCGCGTGAGACGGTGCAAACTTTCCGTGATTATGATGATGATTTGATTGAACGTCAGCAAGCCATTTATGATGATGAAGCCAGTATGATTGAATCTGCACAATCAGCAATGGCAGAGCTTGAAAGCTTATTTGATGAAGACATTGGTAAAGCACGCAAAATGGATTTGACTGACTTTTATGAAGCGCTAAAGAGCCAAGCGACGCCAGTCGATGAAAAAGACGATATCGTCACAGACACTAAAAAATAATAGCGTAACGCTCTATTCAGGCAAGCAACTTTGTGGCGCTTGCCGTTTATTTAGCGACGTCATACAGTTCCAACTATCGCTGTCTGGCACATGATAAAAAACCAGTGTCTGATCATTCAAATAACGTATCGGAAACTTGATGTTCTGAATCGTTGCAATCACCGCACAGTCAGTTTCTGCTACCCCAGCAGCAGTGGTATCAATGTCGATACTTACTTGCTCTGTTGCCGTATTCAAGGACGAATTAGTTGGGCACTGTCCTGTTTGCTGATAAAGTAATGCCACACGATTTTGTGTCGTTTTGACCGTATCATAGGCATCAAACACCACTTCATTTGCTTGTGGCTTGGCAATAATCGGTAAAAACTGCACCTTAATCACCATTAGAGCAAATGCAAACAATCCAAACCCCAAGCCTAGTCCAAACAGGCTCACGCCACCTTCCCTCTGCAAGTGAGCCTTCTGCGCGTTCTCATCTCGCTGATAGTCCTCCACAACATCGGCAATTTCACGGCGCGCCATACGGTAATAGTAAGCGTCCGTCCAACGTGCAACCATAGATGACCAAAACAGCCAGATTACTGCAGCAATACCTATACGCGTAGCCATCTGATAAGCATCAGGAATATAGGACATTGCTACAAATTCAAAGGCAACCAACACCAATGCTACATTTAGCTGGATGAACGACCATCCTGCCACACTGTATACAATGGCATCCATATAGCGCTTGCGATAGAGTAGCCAAGGAAAAGTCACAAAAAATGCGGCCCAGTGCCATTTTGGTGACAGATAACCTTGCTCATCAAACTGCTCAAAGCGCTTGAGATAATAGTGCTGACTACGATGACTAATAAACCACTTATCCAACTGTTTACGCTTCGCAGTAGTCAGCTGATCCTGATAAAACGGAGGCGGCGAATCTGTCTCGATAAATAGCATAGTGAGGTGCCCTATTTACTATAAAGAAAAGTTTGAATTCATTACGCATGTTATATGATAACGCCAAAACCGCTGTACAGAATAGTAAGTGACCGATAAATATAGTTGATTCAATGTAAAAGAAGTATAAGGCAGCCAAGTACGAATATATCTGCAAAACGTCAAACGAGATTAACGCTTTGATTCTTTCATGATAGATTGAGCATAAGCGTATTAAAAAAGCATTGTCCGTTCACAGCTGTATAGATTTCACTTATAATAAGCGTACATCACCCATTTTATTAAGTCTTGTCAATCCTATGAGTCAACATCCTGATATTAACGATAACATCGATAGTACGAGTACTACTGATGAGCCAAACACCCTTAGCACCAGCACTGAAAGCAATATCGATACTGACATTGATGACAGTGTCGGTAATGAGATAGCGCCTGAAGAAAGCAAACACATTCGTATCGTCAATACGTTTATGAAACGACGTACACACATGAATAAAAATGCCGAACTGGCCCTGACCGCTCCAGAATTTGCTGATTATTTGGTCAATAACAGTTTCGGTGATGGTGATTTAGAAGGTATCAACAATCTACGTACACTATTCGCTGATAGCCCTAATGGTAGTGAAGCGCCACTTACGGTAGAGATTGGTTTTGGATTGGGTGTTTCATTTATTGAAATGGCAGCAGCAGAGCCTAGCCGCAACTTTGTTGGCGTCGAAGTGCATGAGCCTGGTATTGGTAAATGTGCTTATATGGCAGGCACAGAAGGCTTAAAAAACGTCAAAATCATCAACGGCGATGCTATTCAGTTGCTCAAGCAATTACCAGAAAATCATGTCGACCGTATCCAACTTTACTTCCCTGATCCATGGCAAAAGAAGCGTCACTACAAGCGTCGCTTTGTCAGTGCTGAACGTATGGCCATCGTCACTCGCAGCTTAAAACAAGGTGGCTGGTTCCATACGGCGACTGACTGGGAGCATTATGCATTTTGGATGGTTGAGGTATTAGATGGTTTTGCAGGGTTAACCAATCAAGCGGGTGCGGGTAACTTTACGGATCGTCCTGACTTTCGTCCAATGACCAAGTTTGAACGTCGCGGCCTAGAACGTGGGCATGGCGTATGGGATTTAATCTATATCAAAGAGTAATACCGATAACGTATTTGTGATAGATCTAAAAAAGCGGCTAATATATTTAGCCGCTTTTTTTGCTTTACAACTGACCAGTTACTGGTTTTCAGATTAATTCTTGATAAATCATCAGCTGTAAGCCTTATTTTAGGAGCTTTCACTACTTTTATAAAAAAAACTTATAAAATATTAATACGTGAAACATAGCCATTAGCATGGGGTTTATGGCTAAATATATATTTTGACAATTGTGACAATAGTATTAATTCTTGATTATTCTATATCAATAATCTACGCAAACATCGATGCTATAAGGGTTTGGTGAGTTCTCCCCATAAGCTGTGGATAACCCTGTGTATAAGTCGCCACTTGACAAGAATTTCCCTAGACAACTTAAAGGGTAAGGTAAAATCGTTCATTTTTTGTACAATTAAAAAAAACTTATAAATCAAACACTTAGACTGATATGACAACTACTTGAAATTATTTTTAATATTTTCAAAATAAAATTTTATCGTTAGCGATGTTTCACAATTCGTGAATTTCTAGGCTTTATCTACTGTGGACAACCTTTAAGCCTATTGACAAACAGTACCATTATATTGTCCAAAATAATAGTTCCTATTTTCATTATTTTAGGCAACCCATCAGCTGTATATCATGCGACAGTTAATGTCGTCTATCGTCACTCGACCCACTAAATGGCCTTTGCAATTTGTTATAATCACTCTACCAAATCAATAGTACTCAAGAGAAAATGTTCGTGACATACAGGCACAGTAAGGCTTAATGGCGATACCAACAGATGCTAATTATGAACTTATTTTTGCTTATCTCACGATTTGATTTTACTGTATAGTAAGGTGACCTAATAAACATTACTGTCTATTTCATCGAGATGACAACCTATTTATCCTAGGTAGATGCTGAACGCTTCTTCCTATCTAAGTGGCAACCCGCCCTATTGAGCCACTACTTTCTATCGTACAAATATATTACGCATAACACCGAAATTGATAGTTTTACATTAATGATTGAAAATAAGGAATCTAGTATGGACGACAATAAAGCCAAAGCACTTAAAGCAGCACTCGGTCAGATTGAGAAGCAGTTTGGTAAGAACACCATCATGCATTTAGGCGATGACGCAGCCATCATGGATGTCGATGTGGTCTCAACAGGCTCATTAGGCCTAGATATTGCCCTTGGCATTGGTGGTCTACCAAAAGGCCGTATCGTTGAAATTTATGGCCCAGAGAGCTCAGGTAAAACGACCATGACCCTGCAAGCCATTGCAGAGTGCCAAAAGCAAGGTGGTACTTGTGCCTTTATCGATGCTGAGCACGCGCTTGACCCTGTCTATGCTCGCAAACTGGGTGTAAACACGGACGAGCTATTGCTATCTCAGCCTGATAATGGCGAGCAAGCACTTGAAATCACTGATATGTTGGTTCGTTCAGGGGCCATCGACATGATCGTTATTGACTCAGTTGCAGCCTTGACGCCGCGTGCTGAGATTGAAGGCGAGATGGGCGACTCACATATGGGCCTGCAAGCACGTCTCATGAGCCAAGCACTACGTAAGATTACAGGTAATGCCAAACGCTCTAACTGTATGGTGGTCTTTATTAACCAAATCCGTATGAAAATCGGCGTTATGTTTGGTAGCCCTGAGACCACAACTGGTGGTAACGCGTTGAAGTTCTACGCCTCTGTACGTATGGACATTCGCCGTATTGGCGCAGTTAAAAATGGTGATGAAATCATCGGTAACCAAACCCGTGTGAAAGTCATCAAAAATAAAATGGCACCACCATTCCGCCAAGCCGAATTTGAAATCACTTACGGCGAAGGTACTAATCACTTAGCCGAAGTCATTGATTTGGGCGTTGAGATTGGTGCGGTTGGTAAAGCAGGCTCTTGGTATAGCTATGGCGACGAAAAAATCGGTCAAGGTAAAGCCAATTCTGTATTATTCTTAAAAGAGAATCCTGTGATTGCTCAAGAAATCGAAGATAAGATTCGCGACGAAAAACTTGGATCAAAAAAGAGTGCCAAAGATAAAAAGACTGACGAAGCCAAAGAAAAACCAGGCGCTGAACCTGTACAATAACGGAACGATCAATAACTGTTATCAATTATCATGATTTATTATGAAAATTAAAACCTTAGCTGAGATACTCGCTGAATCGGACACCGATTCAGCGAGTTCTCCTAATGCCCAACCAAAAAAACATACTAAGCACACATATAAAGATGAGCCGCACAAACCTCGTAAAAATGGCAAGCGACCTACCTATTCAAATAAAAATAACGCTATAGCCAATGACTCGTTAATTAGTGATTCTACTGCTGACATAGACTCGAGCGACCCACTCTTCTCTTCCTCTATCAATCAAAAAACATCCAAACCTAAAAAGCGTCAGAAACGTGAAAAACGCTTCCATCCAGCGGCTAACTTTAGCCCTGAACCTAGTGATGTGCCTACTTATCTGCCACCTGAAGCGCAAAGTATCAAAGAGATGCTAGCAGAGGTTAAGCACAGCGTTCATGGAGATGAGATAGATAATAGCTTAGCAACAGATACTGGTCGTAGCACTGATCCGTCTTTGAGAAAATCAAAAAATAAAACTGAGCTTTCGACTCCTGATGATAACGACATAGACAATCAAAACGATAATATACCAGCTGCTCTCAAAGCTTATTTGCGTACACCTGAACAGAAACAAGCAGAGATCGATGCGATTAAAGCCGAAAGCCGCTTACGTTGGTTGGCATTTTATTATTTGTCGCGCCGTGAATATGGCAAATCTGAGCTCAAGCAAAAACTCATCGATAAGGAACAAGATCCAGAGAAAGTTGATGCGCTCCTTGATGAATTCGAGGAGAAAGGCTATCAAAGCGATTACCGCACTACTCTGATGCTAATACGTGAAAATATTCGTAAAGGCCGTGGACGCGGTCGTATTAAGCAAGAATTTTATCGTAAGAAAATTGCTATGCCTGGTAATATCGATGAGCTGATTGATATGGCCAATACTGAGTCAGAGGAATTTAGCGAATTTGTAGATGACAATGATGACAACTTGGTCGATGGCGTAGACTGGCTGAAATTGGCTGTGACAACACGTACTAAAAAATACGGTGATGACATACCTGTTGAGCAAAAAGACAAAGCCAAGCAGTTGCGATTTTTACAATATAGAGGATTCAATACTGATATATGTTTTGCCGCGCTCAACTATACGCTGGACACGTTAGATGAGCGTTTTTAGCCAACACTCACCTATATATTGACTAGGGCGTGTCTTCATTTCAATCGATATTCATCTAAATGGGCTAAAAATGGCTAAATCTTGCCAAACTACGTCAAGTAGTACAAGGCAACCGAGTGTAGATGTATATTAAATACTTCAAGCGAAGTTAACGCTGTAATAATTTTATAGCGGAATGACTATAGATTTAGATGGCTTATTAATAATAGCCAAGTACTTTCCACCAAATCAAACCAGCACCTATCCAAATAACTAAGTTCACCACACTCATAATCGCACCAATGCTCCACCACTCTTTCAACGTCACATAGCCAGAGTTGAAAATTACAGGGGCTGTACCAGTCGCATAATGGGTCAACGTCATCATGATATTACCCGCTGCAGCCAAGATTAAGGCATATAACATCGGCGGCGCGCCTAGTGTCAGGCCAACCGCATAAAATGCTGCAAATAGTGCGGTAATATGGGCGGTAGTACTAGCGAAAAAATAGTGTATATATAAATAGACTAAGGTCAGAATTGTCACTGCGCCTATCCAACCTACCCCAGTCGTTCCAATAAGAGACTCAATATTGCCCGCGAACCAGCTAATCAAACCAAGCTTGTTCAGATAAGCGGCCATCATAATCAGTGCACCGAACCAAACAATGGTGTCCCATGCAGACTTCTCTTTTAGAATGTCATCCCACGTCAATACACCAGTCAATATCAATGTCGTCAAGCCAATAAAGGCGGTTGTGGTGGCATCAACGCTATACTGCTCACCCAAAATTAACGCAGGAATATTAGCCCACAATACCAACATAAGACCAAATACACCGAGCATTATCTTTTCGTGGGTGCTGATTTGGCCCATTTCTGTTAGATTATCTTTTGCGAATTTTTTGGCATCAGGTGTTGCTTTGACATCAGGAGGATAAATCAGGTAAATAACTAATGGCATGACGATCAGACACAGCATACCAGGGATAAACATCGCCACTGCCCATGTCGTCCACGACAGCTGAATATCACCACCAGTCGCTTTATTCACCAGCTCTACGACTAAAGGGTTGGGCGCAGTAGCAGTGATAAACATACCAGAAGTAATAGGGTTGGCGTGATAATTCACCATCGCTAAATAGCGACCAATTTTATTTTGAGTACCTTCTTCTGGCGTCGAATGAAAGCTTTGTGCAATGGATTTCATAATAGGATGAATAATACCGCCACCACGTGCCGTATTAGACGGTGTGATGGGTGCGACCATCAGCTCAGCAGCAGCTAAGGAATAAGCAACGCCAATGGTTTTTTTACCAAAGATAGAGATGAAGTAATAAGCGATACGGCGACCTAAGCCTGTCTTTATCAACCCACGCGATATCATAACCGCAATACCAATTAGCCAAATCAATGGGCTTGAATAGCTTGACAAGGCATCGCTAATGGCTTGCTTTGGACTATCACTTGTGACGCCTGTCAACGCAACTAAAGTCACGGCAATAATAGCAATGGCGCCAATAGGTAATGCCTTTCCTATAATGGCAACAATGGTCGCGATGAATAGTGCCAGCATATGCCACGCTTCTGGTGTGACACCCGTCGGCACTGGGATGACAAACCAAATTATCAAACCAACTAAAATAGCGATAGCCGCTTGAACAGGCTTAAATGGCATAAATAATAATCCTTATAAAATTATTGAACGAACAAATGGATATACCTTTCATTCAATACTCTTAGTGTGACAGGTATTACCGTCATCACTTAAGTTGTCATCTTAACTATTTTATAAGATTTATAGAATGCTTACGTTATTGTTTACTGTTTTTAACATATCTATTTAGATTAAAAAACAAGTTAGTGACAACTGTTCTGCTAAATATGGTATTCATGTATAAGCTATAAAAAAACAGCCCGTCTAGTGACGGGCTGTTTTTCTATTATGCTTTCATTGATATGTCTAATTTTGCAAATAAAAATTTATTTTATAAAAGACTATTTGAAATTACCAAGACGGTTAGATAATTGGCTAATGATTTGGTCAATCTCTTCATTGGCTTCATTTTCAGTATCTAAGTTACCATTTGGTGTTAATTGATTCATCACTTCAGGCAGTAGTTCAGCGAGACCCTGACGTACTTCTGCATCATTGGCACCGGTATGCGCAGCTACTTGTTGAATTTCATTTTCATCAAACAAGCGATTGATATCATTAGGGTCAAGGTTATCGTTAGTTTCTTGACTACTCATCCAAGATCGCGCTTTGCTTTCATGACCCATAGCAGTAATTTTCGATAGTGCACCACTTAAGCCACCATTACGCTTGATCCAGCTGAGTACCATTGGCATCAATGCAGCTATTAGCATGCTTTTCCCACCAAAGCTGCCACTTTGTTTTTGACCGCCACCCAATACACTGCCTAATATATCTCCTAAGCCACCAGCACCTGAGCTCATACCACCGCTTTGAGTGCTCCCCGTCAGACCACCCAGAATATCATCTAAACCAAAACCATTATCGGCCTGACGATTATTTTGTGAATTATTGGCACTTGTCTGACTGCTTCCACCTAACACACTGCCCAATATATCACCCAAACCACCAGTACCACTCGAGTTCACGCTTTGGTCGGTAGAATTACGCTGTGTACTTTCTGGATTCATCGCACTACGGGCAACTTGGCTCACTAAATTCCCTAACAAGCTCATACTCTACTCCTTTTTTGTCATATTATTTATTTTGAAAGTATCACTATACTTTTTTAATATATTAAAATTTAATCAGTATCTGACGACTGTATAGATCTCTTAAACGGCGCACTTTACGCTTACAAAATAACAAATTGCTTTCATTATCGAGAGAGCTGTTTTGTTATAACCTGTAGTCATTCATTAACCTTATAAAAAAGCTAAAATACCAAAACTGCCATTCAAGGACTGAAATAACAACCACCTACTTACTTTTAGCAGAGCTCACATTGGCTAAAATATTCAATTCTCGCCACTGCTCAGCGTTCACTTGATCACGGAATACTGTCATTGATAAAGAACGTTGATAGGGTTCTACAATATCGAACTCAAAGCTCATAGCCCACCGATAATTATGGACCTTGACCATTTGTGCCTGCCACAGCTCATCACCGCGACTCGTCCTAATCATTAGCTGCCAACCTCTATCAACACGCTGACTCAGGGGCGGTTGGCTCATATGCAATAGTACAGGCCGTGATAATATCAAATACCCAGTAACTGCTGCTGCCACTACTAAGGTAACGACATACTGCCATACGTTTAAAGAAGCAAGCCATGCGAGTATAACCATAGCACTCGTCAAACTCATGTAAAACAACACGCGCAAATAGCTAGCAGGCTGAATAGCAGTATCAATACGTAATGAAGTTGCCATAGTCATATTTGAGTGCCACAATAAATATGAAGCATTAAGCCAAATCTTTAGTATGACGCCATGTTTTAATTTTATTCACTAGCGCCCATATGTCTTCGTTTTCTGGACGATTTTGATTGGTGAAATAATCTAATAAATCAGGATCTTCGTGAGTTAACATTTCTGCAAATGTATTTTGCTCTTCAGGCAATGCTGTCAAATATAGCTCTTTGACATAAGGATCAATATAAAAATCTAACTCTTTGAGTCCACGGCGGGCTTGATAAATAATACGGCGTTGCTCATTCGTTGCTTCTGGTTGTGTAGTGGTCATAAAGCTACCTTCATCAATTTGAATAGTTTTTTTAGTGTATTTAGATGTTTCTAAAATCGTTTCTTATTTCTTTAAGTAAAGTATAGAACACCTATAGCATTGGACAACAGCGTAAACGAGTATAAATATCTATTGATGACGATCATACTCAGACAACTGATTCCATAGCGCTACTGCTTGCTGCATCATCGTCACATTATGCGTGCGAATGATACTTGCCCCTTGTTGTAGCGCAAAAACACCTGCGGCCATTCCTGCTGCATCACGCTCTGTTGCTTGAGTATTAGCCACTGCTTCAACCCCACTTTTACTCAATACTTCTGCTAAAAATCGCTTACGTGAAATGCCAAACATCATTGGCAATCCTAGTATCTGCAACCGCTGAAGCTGGCTTAATAGTGCACAGTGGTGCTCATAGTTTTTCGCAAAACCAAAACCTGGATCAATAATTATTTTTTCACGTTTGACACCGATACTGATTACCTCATCAACACGGTCGACTAGCTCGGTACTCACATCCTCTATTACATTATCATACTGTGCCAAGTCATTCATCGTCGTCGGCTCACCGCGCATGTGCATGAGCATGACTGGTATATGAAGCTTGGCTGCCATTGTAGCCGCACCAACACGCTTTAGAGCCCGTACGTCATTCCATATATCAGCACCGGCTTCAAATGCGGCTTCCATAACTGTTGGATTACTAGTATCGATAGACAGCCAAATATCATTTCCAAAAGATTGTCTAATGGCTTGAACAACAGGTACAACGCGATACATCTCATCACTCGTAGCGACAGCATCCGCATTTGGGCGAGTAGACTCCCCACCAATATCAATAATAGTCGCACCTTCATTGATCATTTTCTGGCAATGCTGAATGGCTTTATCCACCGCATTGAACTGCCCACCATCTGAGAATGAATCTGGTGTGACATTAAGTATACCCATAATATGAGGTATTGATAAATCTAAAGTTTTATCACGACTAGATATCTTATAGTCGGGTAAGGCTTGGAATAATGACATAACCCATTTATCTCTCATAAGAACAATTTTAATTATTACTGCCTATGCTCATGATACCAGTAAATTTTACTCGGCCCTAAATCCTTCATAAAACAATGACAATAAAAAAGCCCTTTATATAAAGGGCTTTCTTATTGAGAGTTTACAAACTAAACGCTACATCGCTGGTAATGGTGGCGGTGTGGCACCAGTTGTTTTCACATCATTTTTCGACAAGTTTACTTCGTTATGCTGGTAGACTCTCGGTGGACGCGGTGCTTCACCTGCTAGGATATCTTGCAGTTGGTCACGATCAATAGTTTCCCAGTTCATGAGAGCCTCAACCATCGCATGCATCTTGTCTTGATTGGCTTCAATCAATTCACGAGCGATATCGTACTGCTCTTCTAGCATACGGCGTACTTCTTCATCAACTTTTTGCTGAGTAGCTTCAGAGATCGTACGACCACCACCGCCGAAATATCCTTGCGAGTTGTCGTCATCTTCGTACACCATGATACCAAGTGCATCAGACATACCGTACTTCGTGACCATCGCTCGTGCCATTTTAGTAGCACGTTCAAAGTCGTTCGAAGCACCCGTCGACATTTGATTGATAAAGACTTCTTCAGCGATACGACCACCGAACAAAATAGCAATGTCGCTCAACATTTTCGATTTATACATACTGGTCTGATCGTGCTCAGGCAATTGCCAAGTCACACCAAGGGCAAAACCACGAGGCATAATAGTAACTTTATGCACAGGATCTGTACCCGGTAATAACTCAGCTACCAACGCATGGCCGGCTTCATGATATGCAGTCGCACGTCGCTCTTCTTCGCGTATCACCATAGACTTGCGTTCAGGACCCATATATAGCTTGTCTTTCGCATCTTCAAAATCATTCATATCGACGCTGGTCTTGTTACGACGTGCTGCAAATAATGCGGCTTCGTTTACAAGGTTAGCAAGCTGTGCACCACTAAATCCAGGCGTACCACGAGCAAGAGAGCTTGCGTCTACACTAATCGTGTTTGGCAATTTCTTCAAATGGACTTTTAAAATTTGCTCACGGCCTTTGATATCTGGCAAGCCTACTTGTACTTGACGGTCAAAACGACCCGGACGCAATAATGCTTTATCAAGCACGTCAGCACGGTTGGTCGCAGCAATAACGATAACGCCTTCATTACCTTCAAAACCATCCATCTCAACCAGTAACTGGTTAAGCGTTTGCTCACGCTCATCATTACCGCCGCCCATACCAGAACCACGATGACGACCGACTGCATCAATCTCATCAATAAAGATAATACATGGAGCACTTTTCTTCGCTTGTTCGAACATGTCACGTACACGTGATGCACCGACACCGACAAACATCTCAACGAAATCAGAACCTGAGATAGAGAAGAAAGGTACTTTAGCTTCACCAGCAATGGCTCTTGCTAGTAGCGTCTTACCAGTACCCGGCGGGCCTACCATTAAGATACCACGTGGAATGGTCGCGCCTAGCTTCGTGAATTTGTCTGGCGCACGTAAAAACTCAACCACTTCCACGACTTCTTCTTTGGCTTCTTCACAACCAGCCACGTCTTCAAAGTTGACATTGATTTGATCTTCGGTCAGCATTTTAGCTTTTGATTTACCAAAGCTCATAGGGCCACCGCCTTTTCCGCCTGCGCCGCCTTGCATATTACGCATGAAGAATAAGAACAGACCAATAATCAATAGAATTGGGAAGCTGGCGATCAATAATTGCATCAAGACGCTTTGGCGCTTTGGTGCAGTTCCTTGAACTTCGACTTGGTTTTCACGTAGCAGTGGCATCAGCTCGTCATCTGATACAGCAGGTCTAATGGTCTCAAAAGCTGAGCCATTTTTCTTCTCGCCGGTGATCTCTTCGCCGTCAATTTCAACACTGGCTACTTGGTTTTCTGACACAGCGGTCACAAACTCAGAGTAGTTAAGGCTATCCGGCTCAGATGATTGATCGAAGCCGCTAAACACCAGTACTAAAACGCCGATTACCACCAGCCACAATAAGGTATTTTTTACCATGTCGCTCACTAGTTATTCCCATCCCTTACTTATTGGTGTGTTTATTAAACACGTGACGTCTATAAACGTATCGCTCATTTTTCATAAACCTATCAATGTCAGAATTTTCTGATTGGGGCTTATACATGTCAAATGTCTTAAAAACAGGTTTAACAAGTTATAAATATCAATGATATATGAATCTATCGTAGATGAGCTTATCAAGCGCTTATTGTCAGACGACTTTGCCTAAAACAAAGTTAATATACCATGATATGTGGTACTAACCTGCATAATTCAAGCAGGTATTGCTATTATTCAATTAACGATTGTAACGTTTTTAATATTCTAATAGATATACTTAATGGTGACACAATATCCAGCTTACAATGGCAATAACTCGTCGAAGTTAAAACTATTTAATCGCTATCCAAAACATCTCTTTTGAGCGCGGCCTAGAAGCACCTGGTTTGATACTACGGATTTTACTAAAATCCTGCTGCATCTGCTTGCGTAATTCTTGTGTTCCTTCACCTTGAAACACTTTCATAATAAGTGCGCCACCTTCTGGTAAGGTTGCCAAAGCAAAATCCACTGCCAATTCACATAAGTACATCATACGCGGCTGATCAATCGCGCTATTACCTGCCGTATTGGGTGCCATATCAGATAACACCACATCGACCTGCCTATCGCCAACTTCTGCCATGATGCTATCAAACACTTCTGCTTCACGAAAATCACCTTGGATAAAGGTAACATCAGGCAAAGTATCCATCGCTAAGATATCAGAGGCAATCAAAATGCCTTGTTCGCCTACCAATTGACCAGCCACTTGTGACCAACTACCAGGAGCACTACCCAAATCTACGACCGTCATACCTTTTTTAATCAGGCTGGTTTTTTCATTGATTTCTAATAATTTATAGGCAGCACGGGCACGATAGCCATCTTTATGAGCCTTTTGCACATAATGATCGTCAATGTGCTCTTTCATCCAAGCGCTACTACTCTTTGACAATTTTTTATTTTCGATACGCGTGGCCAAAATACCTGCTCCTATTGCTTTGCAAAACACTAATACATACTGATGAAATAGCCACTACATTTATAAAATGCTTTAAAGATGGACTCAATTAGACCATTGATTTGTTCTCTTGTCTTAAACTGAACAAATTCTATTGGTTAAAACACTGTTTTATAAGACAGTAGCGTTTATAATGTGGCTAAACATTCAGTTTAACATTTTCATCACGTAAAATCGTGCAAAATCCTGCTGATCTCATGCAAGTTGACCACAGATTATCTATAATGGTCATCAACTGCTCTCAATAGCATTGTCATTTATTTTTATCAACACTTAGGAATTCTATGGAACTCGATAACGCTACAATCAAACGCCTAAGAGGCATTGGTCACGAACTGAAACCGATTGTCATGATTGGCAACAAAGGTATTACTCCAACCATCATTGAAGAAATTAATCGTGCTCTAACAGATCATGAACTTATTAAAGTAAAACTACCATCAGGCACTAAGCAAGAACGTGATGTCATTGGCGCTGAGCTTGCAACTGCTGCTAAAGCATCTTTGGTACATTCAATTGGTCGTATGGCACTGTTACTACGCAAAAACCCGAACGCCAACCCAAAACTGTCTAACTTAGCACGTCACGCACAGTAATGTGTGATGGCACATTTAGTTTAAGAAATATCATACCGTAAAATCTCATATCACAGCCGGACCCTTACGGTAAAATATAAAAGCCGCGATGCAACTTGCTCGCGGCTTTTATATTGTCTACTCTCATCGATTTGCCTGTTTTATAAGACTAAATCACACAATCGACATAGCTTTCTCATTATAGTCAATCCTTTATAAAATAGTGAGACAGCGTTAACCTTGCTTGAAGTATCACACATACCTCTTCAGTCGGTTGCCTTATATCTCTTTTAAACTGGATCAACTATATTATTTTTGAGTTTTATAAAATGATGAATCAAACCTTTGACCTTTACATAGCAAACGAAACGATCGCAAGTGACGCACAACAACTTGGCGTAGCTATAGATGATCTCAAGCGTATCTGTGTTCAGGTAAGTGCTAATATTGTTCAATATCCTGAGGTATGTCTACAGCTGACTTACCGCATTACTTTGCCTAACCAAATGCTAGCAGATAAAGTAGACTGGCCGATATGGCAACCTGAACAGGTCAGATTTTCTGATTACTTATGGGAAGAGACCTGCCTTGAGTGCTTTATCACTGGTCGCACTATCGACTCTCACGCTGTTACCGAGCATACAACCTCTTATATTGAGATTAATGCCAATCCAGATGGTCGTTATGCACTCTATCAATTTGAGAGTTACCGTAACCCTGCGACATTACCGCCGACACCTTTGTACCAAGACGATGGACACACGCGTGCCTCTATTGAGTGGACTAACAAGCCCAAGCATCAAAGTACATCCGCAAACATGCATTTACTTAGAGAGCCAGACACTCTACTTAAACATGAACTCAAACCTAATAGTTGCGAGCGAAGCTTCAACGTACCATTGACTCGACTGTCTGACTCGCATCTGAAATATGCTATCAATAACACTATCATTGGGCAAATACATCCATGCGTCATCTTGTGGTTGGACAAGACGCCTTTATACTTCGCAACCAGTCATGCCTCGCCGCCTGATTTTCATAATCACCAGTACTGGTCGAGATTTGAGCTTTAGCCATATCACATGCAGAGCATTACTTGAATAACACTGCAAATAGAAGAACTTCTAAAAGTTACTCTCACTTAAACTTGATGTTTAAAATATAAAAAAACCCAGTAATGTCATAAAGAACATTACTGAGTCTAGAGAAAACGGTTTGCTTAGCAGATGATTGCGTGTACTTAACTGATTACTTATCAGCCATCGCAAGATAGATGCCACGGTCTGATGCATCATCGACATACTGCGAATCGCGCCATGTGGTATAGCTATAATTACCACTATATGGGCTGATGCTGTTTTGACGGAAATCAGATACCCAGTCATTGCCATCAAAGATCTGAATGTGACCATGTGGACGACTTGAAGTACGGTTATAAACCACGACATCACCAACTTGTGGCTGCATATCATTACTGATTTTGGTAAACCCTGCTTGGGCTAGTGTGCCACGAGAGGCATATTGATAAGCTGAAGGGTTCGGTGTAAATTCGTAACCAGCTGATTGTAGTGCTTTACGTACATAACGAGCACAGTAGCCAGAGCTTCTAGACAAAGCGACGCGTGATGCGTTTGCTGCTGCAATAGCAGGGGCAGAAAAACGATCTGGAATTGATTTTGCTTGTTGCTGACGCTGCTCATAAGATAGGCGACTGGTTAGCGAAGCAAGCTGATATTCTTTTTGCTTAGCATGTGCGCTTAGATTATCAATGGCTTGGCTGATCTCATCGTTACTATATACATGAGCACCACTGTTCGTGCTATAGATATTACGACTAGAACCATAGGTCGCAGAAGTAGAGATATTTGTGGTGGTATGACTCAAGGTATTATTTGGTTGAAAGGTTGTTTCGACAGCACCACTTGCCTGTGCTATACCCATTCCCAATACTGACAAAATTAATAAAGCTTGTTTCATAAATTTACTACCTATTGTTAATGCAAGACAGCTCGTCATCCTTGACGAAGCATCAATTAATTTAGTGGACATTATCATTAAACAAACATGATAAAATCCTTATGACAACAGCCTGCTCTTTCTTCTGTAGTGACTAATGCTGCTATCAGCATTCATTTAGTCAACTCTCATGTAAATCGCTTGCCATATATCGCTTTAGCATGTCTGTTATGAATATCGATTTTGTCACCTATTAGATGAGTCATTACGATGTCAAAAAAACAGCCTAACCGGCTTGCCCAACTTATTGATCATCAAGCTTTTGCTGGTAGCGCACTACCCCAAACACTTGCTGACAACATGAGACTATATATAGAAACGACCAATGAGGTAAAAGAGCTATTGGTAGACTGTCTACCTGAGGAAATCCTCAATACCTGTTGGGTCGTAGGCTTCACTTCTGAGCAATTAATTCTTAGCGTTGGCTCGATGACTGCTGCTAATCACATACGGTATTTGCAAAGTTCTTATTTGCAGGTACTGACAGAGCAGTCCATTACATTTAAACAACTCAAGCAAATCCGCGTCGTGGTGGCTAGCAAATCGGCTGATAATTATTCATCTAAACAATCATCTGCAGTCTTGTCAAAGCCTCAGAAAGCCAATGAAAATCAGGCCCTTAGCCAAAACATAAAGCGGACTATATCACAGGCTGCAGAGCATGTCACCACTGATGAAAAACTTAAAAAAGCACTTTTGCGCTTGATAAATTCTTAAAAAACCTGACCCTAACATGTAAAGTTATGTAAATAAAAACGTAAAAACTGGCCAACAACGCTGAGATTTTGTAATGACGCCAACAAAAAAAATCATCTACCAGCGATATTCATAATATGAATATCACCGACAGATGATTGGAAAACTACCTACAGCTTTTGTATTCTCTACTCTAAAGAGGAATTATCAAAATAATCGCGACTCTATATTTAAATTATAGAATATTATAGGAATGTAATTATCGTAGAGCTATGTAATATTGCGTCAATGTTTCGATACTTCGTGTATATCCCTCTCTTCACCCTTCAACAGCCATCCCTTTCAGAGGAAGATACTCGATAGGACAGGTTACATTGTCATCAAAAGTTACAATTTCAAAGTTATCATGATCAGATAGTATTTCACGCACTAACAAGTTATTTAATGCATGACCAGACTTATAAGCGTTAAAACGACCTAAAATTGGATAACCAATCAGATATAGATCACCTAGCGCATCCAAAATTTTATGACGAACAAACTCATCATTGAAACGTAAGCCTTCTTCGTTAAGAATATTGGCTTCATCTATGACGATAGCATTGTCCATACTGCCACCTAACGCCAAATTATTCTGGTGTAATGCCTCAATGTCACGTAAAAATCCGAAAGTACGTGCTGAGCTTAATTGCTCAATGAAATTTTGCGTTGAAAACTGCAGTTGTGCATGTTGAAAATTCTTATCAATAGCAGGGTGATCAAAATCAATTTCGAAATTTAATTCAAACCCTTCATACGGGCGCAGCTCTGCCCATTTATCGTCGACCTTTACACGTACTGGTCGTATTATCTTAATAAACTTTTTCAAAGCGTCTTGTTCACAAAACCCTGCATCAAGTAGCAATGCAACAAAAGGTGCAGCACTACCATCCATAATCGGAATCTCTGAAGCAGAGACACGGATTAAAAGGTTGTCTACACCAAGTCCAGCAATTGCACTCAATAGATGCTCAACTGTACCCACTCGTGTACCACCGAATACTAGGTTTGATGACATCATGGTATCTTGTACTAAAAAGGCACTGGCTGGAATTGGCTGACTGCCTTCGATATCAGAGCGCTCGAAAACAATACCTGTATTTACAGGTTGAGGATGAAATTCTAAGTCAACAGGCTGACCACTATGAAGACCAGTACCTGTAATAGCTATCGCAGTTTTTATGGTTCTTTGGTTCATGACTGTCTTCTCACATATTTTGTTACAATTGCCATAGTGTACCATTACAGGCCCCTAGTTCGCCACAGTTAAAACTCGCTATTTTCCTTATCTCCTTGATTGATAACACTTATCGCACCAAACCGAAACTATTTCTATGCTCTATTGACATAACTATCTCTATATAAATAGCTGTATTGAAGTCTATTTCTATCATCAGAAATTGTTTCGTACTACCATTTATTAATGATTATCTCTTCCCAAGGTGCTACTTCTATCGGTAAAAAATTATAGAATCACCTCTTTGCAAACAGACATACCTTATCTACGGCCACAAAAAAGCCAGCGATTAAACGCTGGCTTTTTTACTCTATTTAAAAACATCTCAAAATATTATTTATTTTGTTGGCGTTTTAGATAGTCTTGAATACTGTTGGTTTTGGTCTTAGCTTGTTCTTGAGGCGCGTTAGAACGTACAGTAGCAGAGGTATCTTGATACATTTGAGCTTGTGACTGCTTTTGGCTGTTCAAAGCACTGGTATGTACATTAGGATCAACAGGCTGAGTGCTGTTCACAGAAGGTACTGGCTGCTCCACTACTTCAGGTTCTTGGCCAGCATTTTCATCTAAAGTCAGACCCGTTGCAATGACTGTCACATGCAAGTCATCACCCATTTTTTCATCGATAACTGAACCATAGAAAATATGAGCATCATCAATATCAGTGATTTCTTCAACGATGACACTGATCTTGCTCATCTCATCTAATGATAGTGATTCAGAAGAAATCACGTTGACCAGTAGACCTTTAGCATTCTCTAAGCGTAAATCATCAAGTAATGGAGATCTGATGGCTTTTTCAGTCGCTTGACGTGCACGATCATCACCACTTGCACGGCCAATACCCATCATCGCATGACCTTTAGCAGTCATAGCAGTACGGATATCGTTGAAATCGATATTGATCATACCTTCGCTAGCGATGGTTTCAGCAATACCTTGAACCGCATGCAATAATACATCATCTGCTTTTTTGAAAGCATCTTGCATAGAGATATTACCGTAGACACTCATCAACTTGTCGTTTGGAATAGTGATGATAGAGTCAACGAAATTGGTTAGCTGCTCAATACCGGCTTTAGCCGCTTTAATACGTTTACCACCTTCAAATTTGAATGGCGTGGTCACTACTGCAACTGTTAACACTTCCATTTCTTTAGCAATACGAGCAACCACCGGTGCTGCACCAGTACCTGTACCGCCACCCATACCAGCAGTAATAAATACCATATCTGCATGTTCAAGTAACGCACGGATAGCTTCTTCTTCGCTTTCTGCTGCTTCACGTCCAACTTCTGGATTGGCACCAGCACCTAGACCACGGTTCGTCTTTGCACCCAATTGTAGTTTATGCGGCGCTGTTAGACGATCAAGTGCTTGTTTATCCGTATTAGCACAAACAAATGTCACACCTCTAATCCCTTGCTGTACCATATGTTCAACTGCATTACCGCCGCCGCCGCCCACACCGAATACAGTGAAGCTCGCTTGGCCGTTGTTTTGAAGCTGGTTATCATCTGGCATGGTGTATTTTGACATAAAAAGGATTCTCCAGTTGCAGATAGCGTGATGATTGATACGTGGTAACGCACTCATATGGCGCACTATCGACATACTATATATAAATGTATTTAAATAAAATAGGGTTATGGCTTAAATCTTTCAGCATAGATAACAATAGGTCATCATCGCAAAGGGTATTACTTTTTATATTACTTCGTTTTCTGCTTGAATAATTTAGGTAAACTCTACAAGAATATTAGCATTCTCAATATTTTACCAAAAAATCTACAATATCTTTTTCAGTACACTAGCAAAACGTTGCCCTGCACTTTGAAAAACACCAGTGACTCGATTCTTTTGAATCGCTTCAGGCTCACTCTTTTCGCTACGACGGAACTGTTCGCTCTGACTGTAAAGTAGCGTACCAAATGCTGTCTGGTAAGCACGATCATTTACCTGAATATTCAGCTGCTTGAACGATTCATCATTATCAAAATGATTATAAGCACTGATAGCAGGATGTATATTGGTCAGCACCACCGGCATTTTTAGCAATTTTTTGGCAAAAGGTATCATACCTTTAACCGCGCTGCCACCACCAGTGAGAACGATGCCTTTGTCTATATAACCAATCAAATCTGCGTCATGTAATTGACGAGCCACTTCCGTAAATATCTGGACATAGCGAGCTTCGATAATACGGGCTAGATTATAAATGCCGATATTAATTTCATCGCCTGTCCCTTGCGGCTTAAAGATAAAGAAAGAGCTAGGATCAACACTATTAACATCAACAGTACCGTGAGTCTTTTTGAGCTTTTCAGCTTCAATCATTGATATGCCAAAGTCAGCTGAGATATCCATCGTGACTTCATGGCTTCCCGTTGCGATACAATGGGTAAATATCAATTTGTTTTCTTTATAAACACAAATACTGGTGGTACTCGCACCAATATCTACCAAGCACACACCTTGTTGACGCTCATCACTCATCAAGCTATATTCAGCGCTTGTCACTGCATCGAAGACAATATGGTCAATACCAACGTCACAGCTTTGCAATAATTTTTGGATATTTTGGCGGCTAGACACTGGCATCATCATCATGTGGTACATCACAGAGATATTATGCGCCATTGTTTCGATAGCATCATCAACCATAAAGTCTTGGTCGTTGACGTAAATACCTTGCTGACAGCAATGCATCAAATAATAGTCCGGTGGCAAATCGCGTGACTTGGCATTAGATAGTGCTTGTACCATATCTTTGGCACGTACAGCCTCCTCTTCCACTTGCACATCACCTGTACTGTTTTTGCTAGACAGTTCAGGCGTTGCCAACGTCAACCACACACTATGCACACGGCAATTGGCAGTATCTTCTGCTTCTTGAATGGCTTGCTTAATAGCACCTTGTAGACGCTCACGATGCTTTATTTGACCTTGATAAAAATCGCTATTTTTAACTTGCCCAACGCCCAAAATGCGAATGTCTTTTGCAGAGACAACATTGCCAATGACGACATAAACTGCCGTGGCACTTAGATGGACAACAACCAGATTTTCAGTATTTTTCATGGTACCAGACAAATTATCGCTAAACAGGAGACCAAATGACGTCTCCATTAGATCATTAAAAAATCGCTATCAATACACTACAAAATTGTGTATTCAATGCTAAATACTATTAAAACCGTTCGAACAAAACAGCTCATATTAAAAGCCAGAATGTTAACCAGTTTTTGCTTCTGTCTATCTATGATGATGGTGCTTCATCATTCTTTGGCTGTACCATATCTCCAGAAATGGTAAAGCCATTTTTATAACGCAAATCTACCGATTGTATCTGGTCTCGACGATCACTTAGTTGATTACCAAGCAGTTGACTCAGATTCAGTAGCTTTTGCGCAGTATTTTCGTTATCAACGATGACGCGTAATCCATTATTAAAGCGAATCAACCATGTCATTCTTGGTGATAAGATAATATCTTCAACCTGTATACCTAATGGTGCGTACCAATCGTTGACTTGCTGCATCTGCTGCATGATGACTGGCGCTTGGGTTATCTCACCTTGTAAAGTAGCAAATTTTTCTTGCGTCAGATCTTTCGTATCAGCAGGAACAAAAACTGTCCCTTTTGCATCAACCAAACGTTCTGTCCCAAAATTGGCAACGGCCTGTTTAGGTAGTGCAGTCACTACAATGCCACGCTGCCAATCACGAGAAACACTTACTTGATCCACCCAAGCCAGACCTATCGTAATGTCTCTTAACGCTTGCAAATCAGAGGTAAAAAAACTGCTTACCTTCTGCTGATCCATAACTTGTTGCAATGACTGATATTGAACGCCTGTCAAACCTTGATGATTGACATGGATAGCAGCTGGCGGCGCATCACGCAGAGCCTTGCCACCCATGATCAATATCAGTACTAGCAATCCCAATACCATTGCCATAAACAAGTATTTGACTGAGTTTGGTACTTGGAGCTTAGATTTTGGGCGACGGGCTGTATCACTCATCAAGTCAGTTACCTCGTTGACAGTTTGAGCCATAACGACCTGTGTCCCTATATTTGCATAAAACGGCTTATGCTATTCATTGATGTCAGTCTACACATATTATGCAGAGGTCTATTAAGTCGATATATTATCAAAGTCTTTGGCTAAAACAATTTATATGATGCTATTACGCTTATTCAAACGTAACATTTTTCTTAGTTCATAGATAACTTATGGTTTTTTCTTATAAAAACTTAAACATCATCAAGATATAACCACAATATGTAATATTAACGTATTTCATAGTTAAACAATAGCCTAACCCTTACTGGCAACAGCGAATTTACACAAGTTTACATGAAGTTGTGATATAGCATCTCTAGTGATACATTAACTCGATTTTTCAAGAAAACTTATTCATTTTGAGTAAGAAGCGACCAGCGTTATTGATGACGTTTTCAATTCACTCACGCAGCTCACTTTATGAATGAAGCTGCTTGAATGAAGCTACTTGAACTAATACAGCAGTACTTAAAACTAACTAAACTGTCTGCGCCAAAATATGCCAGCACAGCGTATCAAAATCCATGCCTCGAGCCTTGGCTGCCATCGGGACCAAGCTATGACTGGTCATACCCGGTACAGTATTGATTTCAAGCAACCAGAAATTGCCTGCTTCATCTTGCATGGCATCGATACGTCCCCAACCTTTTGCATCAACAGCACGGAATGCCGCAAGACTCAAATCCTGTAAGTGCTTTTCATCAGCATCGCTCAAGCCACACGGAATATAGTAGCTGGTATCATTACGATTATACTTGGCTTCAAAATCATAGAAGTTAGTGATATCTGCAGGCTCAAGACGAATGACTGGATAAGCCTCGTCGTCGATAATAACAATCGTAAACTCGCGACCAGTAATCCAGCGCTCCGCCATCACCGCATCACCACACTGTACCGCTGTTGCATAGGCAGCTGGAAGCTCATCAAGATTGTTGACTTTCGTCATGCCAATACTTGAACCTTCATGGACAGGTTTGATGATAAGTGGCAAACCTAACATGTTGACTACTTGCTGCCAGTCAGTATCCGCTGTCAACAATGAAAACGGGGCTGTCGCCACACCGCAGCCTTGCCACAACTGCTTAGTGCGCACTTTATCCATGCCCAGTGCCGATGCCAAAATGCCTGAGCCTGTCTGAGGAATCTCAAACCATTGCAACACGCCTTGTAGCAATCCATCTTCGCCGCCGCGACCATGCAACACGTTAAACACACGATCATACGCACGTAGCTCAGTGATGTCTTGATGCTTAGGATCGAAATGAGTGGCATCCACGCCTTGGTTTTGGAGTGCTTGCAATACAGCCGCGCCACTGTCTAAAGATACGCTGCGCTCATTACTACTACCGCCATAAACGACAGCAACTTTACCGAACTCACTCGCATCTTTTACTTTGCTAGGCGCCACATTTGATAATACTTCTTGGTATGACTGGTTATTTTCCATACTATTTTTCTCTGCTTGGGCAACTGCTGCTAGGGCTGGCTCTGGATTAATAATAGCTGTCTTATCCTCAGCGGCATCCATGGCTGTATTTTTTGCATGTTTTTGATCATTGTTCGTCGTCATGAGGATAACTCCTAGAGTTCTTTTAGCTTACTTGATGTAAAGGTTGTTTGCAGCCAAATCAACGGATATTTGCCCCACATTACCAGCGCCTTGAGTAATCAGCATGTCATTGGCTTTCAATAGACGCTGCATCACAGGCGCTAGATTGTCCTTATCAACAATCGTAGGTTCAACTTCACCGCGCAAACGAATACTACGCGCCAATGACTTGGTATCAGCACCTGTAATTGGCGTTTCACCTGCTGAATATACGTCTAATAATAATAGCTCATCTACGCTTGAAAGTACTTCAACAAAATCATCATAGCAGTCACGCGTACGGCTATAACGATGCGGCTGAAACAGCATGACTAAACGGCGATCAGGGAAACTTTGACGAGCAGCTTTAATAGTTGCATCGACTTCCTTTGGATGATGACCATAATCATCAATCAATAGGACGTTGCCATCATCGATATCTACAGAGGCATGCTGCTCAAAACGACGGCCAACACCTTCGAATTTTTGCAGGGCGCGCTTAATGGCTTCGTCATCCACGCCTTCATCGGTCGCCATCGTGATAGCAGCAAGCGCATTATAAACGTTATGAGTACCAGGAATGTTGAGCGTCAAACGTAAAGGCTCACGGTCACGGCGCAACACGGTAAAGTGGGTTTTAGTGCCCTCAGTCACTAAATCAACACCTTGCACATCATTAAAAGGCTCAAGACCAAAGGTCAGTACAGGGCGGCCAATATCATCAATCATCGCATACAGCTCTGGGTCATCACCACACACCACAGCCAGACCATAAAATGGCATATTTTGTAGGAACTGAATATAAGCGGCTTTTAATTTATCAAAGCTGTTCTCATAAGTTTCCATATGGTCTTGATCGATATTCGTCACAATTGCAGCCATTGGATGCAACGATAAAAATGATGCATCAGACTCATCAGCTTCAGCGACTAGAAAGCGACTACTACCAAGCGCGGCATTTTTCCCAGAAGCATTAAGCTTACCGCCAATCACGTACGTAGGATCGAGCTGGCCTTCTGCCATCATCGTAGTGAGCAAGCTAGTCGTTGTGGTCTTACCATGAGCACCCGCAACAGCAATACTATGACGATAACGCATCAACTCACCCAACATGTCTGCACGGCGAACGACAGGCAAGCGTGCTTCAAGGGCTGCTTTAATCTCAGGATTGCTACGATCAATCGCTGACGATACGACGACAACATCTGCGTTGGCAATGTTTTTCGAGTCATGACCAATTGATATTTCAATGCCAATCTGCTGTAAACGTCGAGTGACCAAGCTCTCAGCGATATCAGAACCACTTACTTCGTAACCTTGATTGCTCATCACCTCGGCGATACCGCACATCCCTGAGCCGCCAATACCTACAAAATGCAAATGCTGGATACGACGCATTTCTGGTATTTCAATCAAACGTTTAGGTAGCGCTTTCGCAGAGGTAGGCATAATCAATTCTCTTGGTTAAAGGCGAATAAAATGTGGTGAATCAGAATAATTAGTTATAAAAATAGCAGCTGGTAGAAATATAAGCTACAGGGTTTGCCAAATAATATCAGCGACCTGCTTGCTAGCACTACGGTTGGCAAGCGCATGGCCTTTCTTGGCCATGGTTAAGCAAGCACTTCGATCAAGCGCTGCCAGCTCATTGCTCAAACGCTGTGGCGTTAACTCAGATTGAGGTAATAAAATCGCTGCATCATGTGAGGTTAACGTACGAGCATTGGCTGTTTGATGATCATCAACGGCATGCGGCAGCGGTACAAAAATAGCAGCAATACCGACGTTTTGAATTTCGGTAACGGTCAATGCACCTGCTCGGCAAACAATGATGTCTGCCCAATTATAAGCAGCGGCCATATCATCAATAAATGGCTGTACCACAAATTTATGAACGCTCAAATCTTGCTCATCATAAGCAGTTTTCGTGGCGGCCTCATTATTTCGTCCACATTGATGACGCACTTCAAAAGGACGGTCTATCAACGCCAGCGCTTTTGGCACGGTATCATTTAATACTTGTGCACCAAGCGAGCCACCAACCACCAGCAACTTAAGTGGTGACGTATCATTCAAATCGTAACGTACAGTCGGTTCCACGACACCAGTGATAGCATTACGTACCGGATTACCAACCGTCTCTAGCTTTGCATCAAGCTCACTATTTGCAAAAGTGTGCTCAAAGGCCTGTAATACCTTGGTAGCAATTTTAGACAGATAGCGATTACTCATGCCAGCAATAGCATTTTGCTCATGAATAATAAGCGGCGTGCTGGTCATACGTGCTGCAATACCGCCTGGTGCGGTCACATAACCACCGAAGCCTACGACAATATCAATCTGATTGTTGCGAATGACTTTTATAGCAGCCATCGTCGCTGATAGCAGGGTTACAGGTAGCTTTAACAAGCGCCCTACTCCTTTACCACGCAGCCCTTGCATATCAATGGCATGAAAGCTATAACCAGTTGGTTTAACTAGGCCATTTTCCATGCCATTTGGCGTTCCTAACCAATGAATAACCGCACCGCGCTGGGTCAATTCCTCAGCCACTGCCAATGCTGGGAACACATGCCCGCCAGTACCAGCAG
This sequence comes from Psychrobacter sp. SCQQ22, assembly GCF_015864605.1. NCBI lineage: Bacteria > Pseudomonadati > Pseudomonadota > Gammaproteobacteria > Moraxellales > Moraxellaceae > Psychrobacter > Psychrobacter sp. SCQQ22. The sequence goes on along the minus strand of NZ_JADYWZ010000003.1, from coordinate 35,288 downwards.
CCATCATTAATATATGCGGTTTTTTCATGAACGCCTGCCTATCTTTTTATTTATATGAAGGACTTATCATCCTATCAGGATTTTAGTTATCGACAAATAACGACCCTATAAAATCTCGCATAGTATAGTGTAAATCGTTGACTTATATATAGCATTTTATGCGTCGTTAATAATAAAAATCCAAGCCGTGAACAACCTCGGCTTGGCTTTAATAAATACGCTGTAACATCGATAAAATCGACATTTTCAATCACGTTTCGACAAGATATATTAGCACAACTATTTTTTTATCATTGTGCACATACCTTAATGATAAATCACCCTATCATTACTACGATGCTCAAATCGTGAATTTATTTTCAATGGCGATAATAAAGTCCGTCGCAATGTCTGTACCACACTGATCGTCAATCTCGCGTACACAAGTCGGACTGGTAACGTTAATCTCAGTAATACGACCGCCGATGAGATCTAAGCCAACGAACATAAGACCTTTTTCTTTCACAATAGGTGCTACTATTTCTGCCACTTGACGTTCGATATCAGTCAACGGCATAGCAACACCACTACCACCTGCAGCTAGATTACCACGGGTCTCGCCTTTGGTCGGAATACGAGCCAAACTATAACCTACCACCACACCATCGACGATTAATACGCGTTTATCGCCTTCGACAATCTCTGGTAAATAACGCTGTGCCATAATTGGCAGCGTCTCTAACTCCGTCAATACTTCTAGTGTGACACCAATGTTTGGGCTATCAGCAGTCAGACGGAAGATACCTGTACCACCCATACCATCTAGGGGTTTGACAATAACATCTTGCTGCTCAGCAATGAACTTGCGAATGTGCGCCTGTTTACTGGTCACAATCGTTGGGCTCATATAATCACTAAACCAAGTGGCAAACAATTTCTCATTACAATCACGGATGGCTTGCGGATCGTTGACCACGAGTACGCCTGTCGCTTTTGCATGATCGAGCATATAGGTCGTATAGATAAAACGCATATCAAACGGTGGATCTTTGCGCATCAAAATCACGTCATAATCACTAACCGGTGCCGTTGTTTTATCACCTAATGTATAGAAGTCTTTAGGATCACGCTTTACCGTTACTGGCTGCGTATCGACCATCAACTGCCCACGATCCAACCAAAGATCTTGAATCTGACAGTATCCTAAGCTATGCCCGCGATCTTGTGCTGACCACATCATGGCTAAGGTAGTGTCTTTTTTATAATTGACCTGCTCGATAGGATCCATAATAACGAGTATGTTTAACGATTTTTTTTGATTTTCTAGACTCATAACAAAACTCACTTACGTTGTATAGTCAATCAATCTTAAAAATGGTATAAGGCAGACGAGCGCAAGTACTACAGTAGTAGGCTAAGCGAGTCTAACGTCATAACACTTTAAGAGTGGTTCGACTATATTGTTAATAGGCAGATATGAGCGGTTAAATAGGTAAATATCATCTATTCAGCATAAAAGATGCTCGCTCATAAAACCATCTACGACAAATTATACGCCGTACTGCGTGCGATAATGCTGCATTTTTGCAAGCTGAGTCGCATCTTTGTATTGGCTATTGTCATCTGCTAGATAGCTGATTAAATCATCAATATCGATGAGTGCGCGTACAGGGACCTCTAAGGTCGAAGCCAGTTCTTGAATAGCAGAATGCTCAGCTTGACCTTTTTCTTTACGATCAAGAGCGACAATAATACCGGCAACGCTTGCGCCCGCTTGCTCTAAAATCTCGACCACTTCACGCATGGCTGTACCAGCTGTAATGACATCATCTAATACCCAAACCGCTTTGCCATTGACATCAGCACCCACCAAGTTACCACCTTCACCATGGGTTTTGGCTTCTTTGCGATTGTAACCCCATTTAGCATTGATACCATGATGGTTCCATAATGCTTGTGCGGTGGCAGCAACAAATGGGATGCCTTTATAAGCGGCACCAAAAATGACCAGCTCTTGCTCATCTGTACCGTTATTGGTCGCTGCCATCTGTTCAGCTAAGGCGTCGGCATAACCACGTGCTAACAACGATAACATCTCACCTGTCGCCAGCAAACCTGCATTAAAAAAGTATGGACTAATACGACCAGACTTAAGGACAAACTCACCGAACTTAAGGACTTGGTTATCTAAAGCCAATTGAATGAATTGATGCGATGAGAAAGTAGGCTGAGCATTAGGTACTGAATTATTAGGTACACGAGCATTGGACATTAAGGCATTCCTATTAACAAAAATGAGGGCAAAAAATTGGCATTATTGTACGCATTATTGATCAGCTTGACCAACCATTGATGTCGTAATCCTGCATATTAGGATAACGGGTCAATAGACCACTACGTGATGAGAGATTGAAATAGCACTGACCATCATGACTCACTTGTATCTCCCAGCCCAAGTGATAAGCGGCAACAATAATATGTCCCGTAAATAGACGCACCTGACGGTATGCATGACGCTGCGATGGCTCACAGATGACCTGACTAAGCAGATAACTGCGTACATGCTGACAAATTTGCGCCGCGCTATAACTATGATTGATACTTTTGCGCGTACTGCACTGCTGCAACGCATGGACGGCAACACTACACGCCATGATATCAGTGGCCAGACTACCCTCGCCCGTCTCAAACTGCTGCGGCTGCAAAATCACTTGCCAATCATCGGCATAGAGGCTACTGAGTAGCTCATCAGGATTATAACGTTTGGTCAATGCACGCAGAGAGGTTGAAGCATCTCTAACTTTACTGTTACTGGCATTACGATTACTGGTATTGCAGTTACCGGCATCAGCACCATTCAAATCAGCGCTTAACGGACTGCCAGCAAGCGTAAAACCATAACGCTGTAGTTTTGGATAAGCCTGAAGCGCTTGCTGAATATCTGACATATCTAACAACGTCATATTCGTCAATGCTGACAACAACGGTTGCTCGCTATTATTATGATAAAAGCTGTCCGGAAATTCAGCAAGCTCCGCTGCACTCAGTAACGACAGATGCTCACCCAAGACTTCTGAAGCAATTAATGCCCATTTCGATAGACTGTCTTTGTTAGGCTGATAAAAACGGGCAGCGTTACCATATAAACGACGCAGCTGAGTATTTAGACGACGCGCAGGCTCTGGGATATCAGTCAAAGGCCTTGCAGGATCAAGTGGAGACTGCTTAGGATCAAAGTTAGGATGCACGATGGCAGGTTGTGTACTATCAGAAAAAACAGGCGACTGCTCAGCACTGCCTTCTGTACGCTTGCCACCTGCTGCTGTGATGTCAGCACTGGATAAGCAGTTATCAGAAGTAGAAGGCTGGGTCATGAGAGCTCCATAGACTATAAAATATAAAACGAATAAGGTAAATCAGGTCGAACGGTCATCTTATACCATTCACAAAAATTAGAGTAGCGAGGAACACGAACGCCAGTACTATACATTACCCACTGGATGAGTTTAACCACGACTAGACTTACTTTTTTGATGTAGGGCGTGTCCTCATTTTGAAAATGGTGATAAAAATGAGATAAATTGCAGCCAAATAAGGAAAGTAGTACAGATAATATCGAGATATTAGCAAGCTACTTGACGCAGTTTAGCAAATATTTGACCATTTTTAGCCCATTTAAAGCTTAATGTTCAGATTGAGGACATGCCCTAATTATGCTTGATGGTTCAAAATATCACGGTAACCTGCTTGCCAATCAGGATAATCTAGCCAAGCTAATGGAATGTTGCTATGCAAGCGTTTTCCCGTAACCGCTGTTTTTTCGTTATCCATGGCAGGAGGTGTCTCGCCTATTTGCTCACTTAACCAAACACTCAACTCCAATGTTGTCACTGGTGCATAGTCAGTCGCCAGATATATTGGCTCTGGCGAATCCATGGTCAATACATTGGCAATAATATTGACCAAATCACGATCCATAATTCGATTGCTCCAATGGCTCGCGGCCACTGGCTCTTTTTGCGGCTCGCGGGCTTTACGTAGGCGCATTAACCGCTCGCGCCCATAGATACCGCTGGGACGAATGACCACGGCCTTATTTCCAAAGCCCTGTTGCAGCGCTTGTTCTGCTTGCAGTATGACCTTTGACGCGTCGCGCGCAGGCGTGATGGGTGCAGTATGCTCATCAATCCACTCGCCATTGTCTTGGCCATAGACACCCGTTGATGAGATAAAGACAATGCGCTCAAGGTTGGTCAGATTTTCTGCAAGATTTGCCAAGTGCTGACAGATCGCTAGATAACTGTTGTGATAGCCGCTGCTCGAATACTCATCAGGCGTGACGATAATGGCAATATGCGTAAAACCTTGCAAGATTTGGGCAGTCAGCGTTAATGCATCGGCTTGTTTAAATATGGCTTTATCATCCAACGCATAATCCTGCCGCTCACCACGAGCCAGACCCGTGACATTCAAGCCATCCTGCGCAAGCTTATTGGTCACTGGTAATCCAATATCACCTTGACCAATAATTAATAAATGTTGCATATTCATAAATAACTCTTCCCTTTATACAACCATTACGGCGCTTAGAAGCAATTTTTTCTAAATCAATGTCTAAAAATAGCGTCTGTATGACAGCTGTATATCTTCATTGGCATCGATACGTTCTTGCCATTCGTAATTGGCATTGATGCGTAGTGCTTGTTTTTTATCAATATCGTATTGCAGACCTAGCGTCGATATCGGTTGCCAATAATGACCGCGAATGTTCGACTCATCGCTGCTGCCATGATACCAATATGGCAGTTGCAATTCAGCCTGCGCGCGTAACTGATTGTTAATTTGATAACGACAGCCAGCATTTATACCAGCACCGACACGAAAGCCTTTATTGATACCACGACCTACTTGCGTCGTACCGGACAACAAGGTGTAGCATAATTGCGGCGGCATCTCGCCAGTATCTGTATTGGGGGCTCCAAATGCCCAAGACCACCCTGTCTCGTAGCCCACGCTCCCCACTAAATGGTCTGTGCCGTCTTTCTGCGAACCGTCATTGACGCGTGTCGCTTCGATACTTGCGCCCCACGTTTTACCTTTTTTGGCAGAATTAACAGGATTAAAAGAACGACCGCGAATTAACGTGGCATTTTGCAAGACCACATTTTTTGGCTGATTGTCTTTATCATTATCCGTGTCATATAAACGTAAGGTCGCCGCAATGCCTTCTAAATTAAAAAACTGCGGATATCCTGATGAGCGGTCAAGCGTATCATGGAATCCTGCCCGCAAGCCCAGATCGATATAGTTATTGTCACCGCGCTGCCCTATCCCGATGCTCCCCAATGTCAGCGGATGTCTGTCAACAGGATTGTTATCTGATACAACGATACTAGTCGGCAATAATGTTTGCTTGTCAGCTGACATGCTCGAGACAGCATTGAGCTGAGCAGATTTAATCTCGTCAATCGTCTGTGTGGCGCTGTTGTGATAGCCAAGTTGCTCACGCTGCTGCCTCACTTTATTTAACTGAGATTGGCGTAAGGTACTATCAGCTGGGGTGTAAATACTGCTGGCAAGCAAACCTTCACTATTAAGTAACTGCACGACATCTGAAGGAATGACCGCATAAGGCAATCTGCTTAATAAATGCTGCTGCGGGCGCACCACGTCAATTAGACGCAACACTTCAGATGCGCAGTTATCTGTGGTGAAGTAATATGGTAACTTCAAATCCTTGGTTTCCCAGACATGCAACATGATTTTCTGAACTTCGCTTGGTGTCAAATCCAATTGATAGGTCCACGTATCGCGCTCATCTCCCTGTAGATAATTCACGAGCTTTTCAGGATAAGGGTCAATCTCAATAAGACTGTCATAAGCACCAATCATTGACTTGACGGAGTATACTGGAAAGCTATCCTCAGGATTGCCATCTACCGTATAATTCAACGCATGAGCGTGATGAATTTGGCTAGGATCAGCGACGCTTTCTTTTGAGTCGATACGTAGCAGAGTATGAGCAAACGCTGAGAGAGGATTGTCCAAATACTCCTGTGCAAACATGAGAGACAGCTGCTCAGGTGCAATCGTTTGCATCCACTTATCTAGCTCTGGACAGTCAGCTTGTAGCACAGTGTCGTCAATATTCAACGTATCAGTCAGCCATTGTACTCGTGCTGGAAAACGGCATAGTACAGAGTTGCTATCGACAGCACGACTACTGACAGAATGGCCGTCGGTTATTTGGGCAGAACTTTTATTAGCGGTCTTTTTATTAGTAGCGGCCTGCATTTCGTCGGCAAGGGCAACAAGCAGAGCATCAAGCTCTGCACCTGAATCACTCCGACCATTTTCACTTAAAAAGAAGCCAGCGTCATCAACCATACTGGTGTTTTTTTTCTTACCAATTAAGTTCTTTTGATCATCAAAGAAATACAGTAATCGTCGCCACGTTGTATGCTGTGCCAGATTTTCTGTTTTTGCTTGTGTGCGCCACGTGGCTAATAACGATTGAGCACTGCTGTCTTGTACGCCTTGCATACTTTGCGTGTTGTTAGTTTCTTCTTCAGCGCCATCATGTGGCATGGTATGTGTCGTATTACTATTTATCGGTGTTTGTGGCTCACTCGCCAATTCACCTGTGGTTACTAGCGATTCTGGTGTTGGCAAAAAAGCCTGTGCTTGGCCAGAGAATAGTAACCCAGCGATAGCAAGTGGCAAACAGGCTCGTTGGCAAGTTATTGTTAAGGTACAATCGACTGATAGAGACATAGGCTTTGTAGCCATGAGTAAAACCTCGCACGTTATTATTCATACGCTGATAGCGTGATTAGGGGCTGACTAATAATGTCTACTGTAGTGTTAAGGTCTGTTGAATATGCAACAGACCCTAAATAAAACAATCCAAAACCCGTTTTCGACCTAGATTGTTTAAATCTCTGGGGCGTGTTTGATAAATTTTAGTAAAAGAGAATATTATGTCCAAATCATCCTCAATGACTATTAAAGACGGCTTATTATCTGCAGCCACATGGCTCGCATCGCCCAACAAAAATATGCGACCAGCAGATATGAATATCGACACTATCGTCATTCATAATATCAGCTTGCCACCCAACGAATTCGGCGCTTGCGACACTGATGGCACTCACTATGTTAAGGCGCTGTTTACCAATCAAATAGATTGGAATGCCCATTCCTACTTTAAAACTATAGAAGGGACCGAAGTTTCTGCGCATCTATTTATCGAGCGTGATGGGTCGATCACTCAGTTTGTAAACTTTAACGAGCGTGCTTGGCATGCCGGTCGATCAAGCTATTTGGGACGACCTGAATGTAACAATTATAGCATTGGTATCGAACTCGAAGGGTCAGATTTTACGCCTTTCACTGACATGCAATATGACAGGCTCGCACAGGTCGTCAGTGCTATCTATGAAGCTTATCCTAAAACTCGTCGTCACTTGACAGGTCATAGCGATATCGCGCCAGGACGTAAGACAGATCCTGGTGATTATTTTGAATGGACAAAACTGCGTGAAAACGTTGCCGTTCTATTAAAATAAAACACCCTATTTTGTCCACATGTCATATTCCACATTCAATCCATTTATCTCGATTATGAAAGTGATATAATTCGTCAGTTTTTCAACACAGAAAATCAGCACACAACCCAATACAACTTAGCAAGATAGGTTCTCATGGCAAAAAGTCGGTTATTTCGTTCAACCATGGTGGTCAGCAGTATGACCATGCTGTCTCGTATTTTAGGCCTAGTACGCGATGTCGTATTGTTAGGTGTTTTTGGCGCTGGTGGTCTGATGGATGCCTTTTTGGTCGCCTTTAAGATACCCAACTTTTTGCGACGTCTATTTGCAGAAGGCGCTTTTAGCCAAGCGTTCGTACCTGTTCTATCCGAATACAAAGAAAAGTACAGCCTACAGCAAGTACAGATTTTAGTCAGTCGCACTTCAGGTGCTCTGTTAATGGTTCTATCCATGCTGACAGTCGTGGTTATCTTAATCGCGCCTTGGGTCGTGACGTTGTTTGCACCCGGCTTTGCCGATCAACCCGATAAATTTGCCATCACTGCTGAATTACTACGCCTAACCTTTCCGTATTTGCTATTCATTTCCATGACGGCTTTTGCCAGTGGTATTTTGCAAAGCTACGGACGATTTGCTGCACCAGCGTTTGCACCAGTGTTATTAAACTTATGCATGATTGGTGGTGCACTGATTTTCGCCCCAATGTTCGATACCCCTATCATGGCACTTGGCTATGCCGTCGCTATCGCAGGTTTGCTACAGTTTTTGCTACAGCTGCCACAGCTATGGCAACAAAAACTGCTGGTCGCTCCAAAGATTGACTTTCAGCATGAAGGCGTTCGCCGTATTTTAAAACTCATGCTCCCTGCCATTTTTGGTGTTTCTGTCACTCAGATTAATTTACTATTAAACACCATCTTTGCATCATTAATGATTGGTGGGTCGGTTTCTTGGTTGTATGCTGCAGAGCGTATGAGCGAGCTGCCACTAGGTCTGATTGGCGTGGCAATTGGTACAGTCATATTACCAAGTCTGTCAAAAAGTGAAGCGATGCAAGACGACGTTAGCTTCAAAAAGACGATTGACTGGGCGGCACGCTTAATCATATTAGTAGGTGTTCCGGCATCAGCAGCGCTATTTATACTTGCAGATGTATTAATGCAAGCATTGTTTTTGCGTGGTGAATTTACTTTGCGTGATGCACAAATGAGCTCGCTAGCATTGCGTAGTATGGCTGGTGGTATCTTAGGCTTTATGTTGATTAAGATATTTGCCCCTGCATTTTTTGCACGTCAAGACACTCGAACGCCTGTAAAAATCGGTATCATCTCCGTTATAGCCAATATGGTCTTTAGTGTTATTTTTATTGGTATTTTCTATTTCTTGGAGATTCCACTACACGGTGGCTTAGCATTAGCAACCACAGGTGCGGCATTTGTAAACGCAGGGCTATTGTATTATTTCTTACATAAGCGCGATATTTTCCGTTTTGGTAGCCACTGGAAAAAACTGTTTGCCCAGTTTGCCATTTCTACAACCGCGATGATTGCAGTGCTGTATTTCATGTTGCCCTATTTCCCTGCCGATGATGCTCAGTGGCGACGTATTACTGCTCTTATTATTATGTGTGCCGTGGGTGCTTTGGTTTATGGTGTGGTATTACTCGCTACAGGCTTCCGCCCCCGCCAACTAAAGCATGGCTAAACATACCAAACAAGGCCTTAACTTACGAAACCAAAACAAGCTTGGCCTGAGAACTGACAGTGTTCGATACGAATATTTGTCATAATAGCTTATGCATTAATAAATAAATTTTGAGGTCTTATAATGACTAAACAGCTGATAATTCCACGTTTGCCAATCTTATTTGCGACTGGTCTACTGAGTACTGGATTGCTTCTGAGTGGTTGCAGCAATGATGTCGATACAGAAGAAACGGTACACAAAGTAGAAGTGGCCGATTCTCATAGCGCAACTGATGATGAAAAAACAGCTGATAGTAATAAAGAGGCTACTCAGCAAAAAAGCCTAGTCACCAATCCTACTGAAGCTGGCACGCCAGAAGACACGGTTAAGAAAGCATTGGATAGCCTGTACTACGGTGATGTAAAACAAGCCGCTGGATACTATGAAGTAGATATGGCAAACTTTGAAGAAGAGCTAGCAAAAACTCAGTCTGCCTTTCAGCAAACCGTGGAGGGTGTCACTATTACTGACACTCAATATAACGATGATAAAACTCGTGCCACCATCACTGGTGAGCTGATGTTAAAAGGACAGAGTGAGCCTGCACCTTTGACTTACGAACTACAAGAAATAGACGGTCAATGGAAAATCTTAGGCTAAAGCATCACACTATCAAGCATGATGCTATTTGATTTTCCTTTCTGTCTAACAGGTTCTAGTCTATTGTCACCGCTTTTCCAAGCATGACAACATCCGCCATAAAACCTTCCATATCACAAACCTTTGGCATATAACCCCATTGCTCAAAATCAAGCTTACGGAACAACCCTAAGCTTGGTTGGTTGTGTGCGAAGATAAGCGCGATGATATTTTGAATCCCTAAGCTTGGTGCTTGAGTAAGCATCCAGCGTGTCAGTAAACTGCCCAGTCCTTTTCCTTGATGCCCTTCGTGCAAATAAATACTAATCTCGGTGCTGATATGGTACGCCATACGTGCATAAAGATCACTAAAACTGCCCCATGCCACTATCGGCGAAGACTCTGCTTGCTTACCACTTTCGGTGGTTTCTGTCACTGAGCGAACGACATAAATAGGTCGCGTGGCGCTATTTAAATGCTCATCAAACCAATCTGCACGCTCTTCACAGGTCACTGGAACAAGGTTGGCTGTTGCTTGCTTACCTGCAATGCTTTGATTATAAATCGCTAATATCTCTGGCAGGTCTCTCTCACTTGCGCGCTGTACGATAAAATCGTCATTAAGATTGTGTTGAGGTAAGATAGATGGCACAGCATTCAAGGCAACATCGGACATAAGAGCTCCATAGTTAGTTGGTTGTATGATTCGCAGGAATTTTTGAATATAGTCAATCTTTTATAAAAGAGCTACAGCGTCAACCTCGCTTGAAGTATCACATATACATCTGCACTCGGTTGCCTTGACTCTCTTTTAAACTGAATCCACTATATAGCTGATTGCTAACGATAGTCGTCAAAGGAAGATAAGCTCAAGTGTTTCTTTATAATAGCGGAACTGACAGCGCCCTACTTATATTATGAGTAGACTATAGGATGTTAGTATAGCCATTTTACTTTATAATGGCTGATTTTAGACACATCGATTTTTGGTATGGTGTGTTTTTCTTTTTTATCTGGTCTTATCTATCATAGCTGAAAATTTATGAACACCTATTTTCTTGAGCAACTGATTGCGTCGCCAAGTACACTGCCTGCCAATATTAGCCCAATAGATCTAGCGCCCTGTGTGCTCACTATTGGCAATTTTGACGGCGTACATTTGGGGCATCAAGCGATGCTTACACAAGTCAGAGAAATTGCACAGGCGCAAAATCTTGGCTCTGCTGTCATGATATTTGAGCCACAGCCTCGTGAGTTTTTTGCGACAGCCACTGCGCCTGCTCGCTTAACCAATCTCGCTGAAAAACAAGCCTTGCTAGCAGAGTATGGTGTTGAAACTTTAATTGTGGCGGGATTTGATACAGATTTCCGGTCGCTATCCGCACAAGCATTTGCAGATATTTTGGCACTGCGCTTGAATGTACAAGCCTTAGTACTGGGCGATGACTTCAAATTTGGTCATGACCGTACTGGTGACAGTCAGTTTTTGCGTGATTATGGTCTGGATGTGACCAACTTACATACTGTCACTGACAGTAGTGATAATGCGGCACGTATCAGCTCTACTCGTGTGCGTGATATGCTGTTGGCTGGTGATATCGATGCCGCCAATACCTTACTAGGTCGCGACTATGCGATTACAGGACTGGTCGTCAGTGGTGATCAAATTGGCCGCACGATAGACTTCCCTACTGCTAATATTGATCTAAAACGCTTAAAGCCTGCGTTGCATGGCATATTCGGTGTCGATGTGGTCAGTCTCGATGATAATGGTCAAATAATTCCTAATGGCCTAACTGTAAATGCGGTCAACGGACAAACTGGTATAGCAGGATTACGTGCTGATAGCTTGTTTGGTACAGCCAATATCGGTACCAGACCTTCAGTAGATAAAGAGCATAATTGGCGTTTGGAAGTTCATTTCCCAGAGCTGCAAGCTGATTTATATGACCTGACTCTACAGGTTCGATTTTTGCATTATCTGCATGGTGAACGACGTTACGATGGCTTAGAGGCATTAAAGACTGGCATTCATAACGATGTAAAAGAGTTGATTGAGTGGCTAGCAAAACAATAACCTTGTTAGAACAGATATCTAACTCATAAAAAAACCCACAACATAAATGTTTGTGGGTTTTTTTATGAGCTTGCTTTTTTATAAGCTTTCTTTCTTTACAAGCTTGCTTTTATAGCTAGGCATCTGGGTGCATACGTACGTTTAAGTCGTCAATGACTTCTACCCATTCCGCATCTTTTTCCCATTCTTCTTGCAAAAACATACGCTGATTTTCGGTCCAGACATTTGACTCTATTAGCTTCTCTTCTTTTGCCAATTTGTTTTTTTCAATAAAGCTATCGATTGCTTCATCTGAGCTATCAAGTCCTAGCTGCGCAAATAATTCATTTATATTATATTCAGGTTCATTCATCATATTTTTCTCCCTAGATAATGCAGGTTTATTTGTGATTATTATTTATGCTTACCACTTTATTGTAGCAGGCTCTATTTTAATAGCTGTTAACCAACGTTTATCTAACGTTATCAATTGTATTAATGGCAATGGTCCAGTCTTGTATAAATCAGATACGATGTTAGGCTATTATTTTTAGTGTTTTACTTATTTTGCTTTGTTTGCCTTACTTACATCTAAAGTGTCTCAAACTAGCTGCAACGATTACTTATTTTTCCAAGACATAAAAAAAGCCCTCATATTTCAGAGGGCCTTTTTATGTACTGCTTTTGGTCTTACCACTTAAGCAAAATATCTGCTTATGGTAGTAAGTGTGCTACTGCATCACGCTCTTCGCTAAGCTCTTGCTCAGTCGCAGCCATTTTCTCTTTTGAGAAATCAGATGATACATCAACGCCGTCTACGATAGACCAGTCGCCGTTAGTACACGTGCATGGGAATGAGTAAATCAAACCTTCCGCGATACTGTATTCGCCGTTTGAGTAAACGCCCATTGATACCCAATCGTTCTCATCAGTACCAAGTGCCCAAGTGCGCATATGTGCAATGGCAGCATTGGCAGCAGAAGCGGCAGATGAAGCACCGCGAGCTTTAATAATCGCTGCACCACGTTGCTGTACTTCTGGGATATAAGTGCCTTCGTACCAAGTACGATCAACTAGATCTAAAGCTGGCTTACCATTTACAGTACAAGCTGTTAGATCTGGATACTGAGTTGATGAGTGGTTACCCCAGATGATCATTTTTTTCACGTCATTTACAGTGCTGTCAGTTTTGCCAGCCAACTGCGCCATGGCACGGTTATGATCCAAACGAGTCATTGCTGTGAAGTTACGTGGATCAAGATCTGGTGCATTGCGTTGAGCGATAAGCGCGTTGGTGTTAGCAGGGTTACCCACTACCAATACTTTTACGTCACGGCTTGCTACGTCATTCAATGCTTTACCTTGTGCTGAGAAAATCGCAGCATTGGCTTCTAGCAAATCTTTACGTTCCATACCTGGGCCACGAGGACGTGAACCGACTAGCAAAGCATAGTCAACATCTTTGAATGCAACGGTCGCATCATCAGTTTGAACGATACCGGCCAATAATGGGAATGCACAGTCTTCTAACTCCATGACCACACCCTTTAGGGCGTCAAGTGCTGGGGCGATTTCAAGCAATTGCAAAATAACTGGCTGATCTTTACCTAGCATTTCACCAGATGCAATACGAAATAGCATAGCATAGCTGATATTACCAGCGGCACCAGTGACGGCAACACGTAAAGGCTGTTTCATTGACATTGAATACTCCCTAATTAATTATTAGATAATTCATGATTCTAATTGATGACTCTAATGAATGATTATCATTTTAGATATCGACTTGTTTGCTGCATAGCAGCAGCCATAAACCGAGGGTTAGTGTAGCACTTCGTTCAGCGAATCGTCTAGAGACAATAAGAGGCCCACGACCTATTATATTGTTACATTTTATACGAGAGAGGCTTTAAGCAAGTAAAGCGCTTATGAATCAAGCACTAAGACAGATTTAAAAGGAGCTGATGATCACGTGGATTAGCACTATATCGCTTGATATAACGCTTATAATAAAAGGATGAGGCTATAAGCTATGACTAAAAATTGTCAAAGAGGGTATCAAAAAGGATGCTAAATGATAACTTTTAAATAGCATTGAGGAAAGCTACTCACCGCCTGAAATGATAAAGCGACTACCACAACTGTCCACAACATTAGGACAACTACCAAACTCAGAACCTTCATAACAAACATGAATATCCGTCAAGATAGACTGCTTTCGACTGCCCGCTTGGCAAATTAGGTCGACACTAGCCGATGACATACCTTTATTAAGGCGAGTCATCTGACTGATAAATCGTGACTTAGAAACCGTATAGCTATTACCCGTATTTAGCTCCTTTGGCAACTTCAATGCGCCAGCGTAATTGGTAATCTGGCGAAAGTAACTACTGGCACTAAATGGACTACAGGCACCATAACGTTGCCATGTTTGGCTGCGTACTGTGGTATCAGGCATGATACGGTTGACGACTTTTAGCTGAAGCGGTGTTAAACGTGGCTCACTACCACGACCGCAACGCTCACCATAGCCCATATCTAAACCCGATACGGTGAGCGAATAGCCTTCTAGACATTGACGCATACGGGCACGCGTTGGCTGCATACTACATAAGGCAGGCGTCATTTCGATCATCAACACACGTTGGCCACTCCTCGCGGTACTGGCAGCATGTGCTGGCATTAGAAAAATACCTTGCAATATTAGTAGTGCACCAATCCCCACCATGGTATTTATTTTACTCATAAAACGCTTGTTGATTAGGCTTGCGTGACATTTATTCAAAATTTTGATTGGTTTGATCGCTGAATGAACATTCGAATGACTCGGAGTCGCCGTCAGGTTAGATAGCGAGTGCACCTGCATAGATGACTGACGTCTAACTTTCGATAACATACATAGAGTAAAGTATTTTTTGATCATAAGGGCTGGAGGCATCTAGCAGTGATAAAATATAGGCTATCGCTTAGATTATGGCGTTTGACATACAAACACTCATACCACTAAACATAGAGCTAAAAAATATGAACGGCGATTTGTAAACATCAATTAAAGACAATCATTAATGCAATGGTAACAAATCGTTTTTTTTAATCTATAGCAGAAACGTAAACATGAGATTAGGACGACTAAAATCAATGTATAAAAATAAGCCTCTAACGATTGCTCATCAATGGCTTATTTGAATCGTAAATGAGTGCTCTAAAAAGAAGAAGGCACGGTACCCATGCGCTGGCTAATAGGCTGACTACGACCCAATAAGCTACTATAGATAGTGGCATTCTCCATCACATGCTTGACGTAATTGCGCGTTTCAGGAAATGCAATAGACTCAACATATTGATCTGCTGCAAGTGACCCATACACTGGCTGCCAGCGTTTGGCATTGTTAGGTCCAGCATTGTAGCCTGCTGTAGCAACGACTGGCTGACGGTTCAACTTGCTCAAGATATCACCCATATACCACGTACCATAACGAATATTGGTATCACCACTATTAGCACGGCTAGCACTATAGGTCTCACCTAGATTACGAGCGATATATTTTGCCGTATCAGGCATGACCTGCATCAGTCCACTTGCTCCAACGTTTGAGCGGGCAGAAGTCACAAAACGACTCTCTTGACGCATAATGCCATAAGCCCACTCTGGATCGATGCCAGCAGATTGGCTGTAGCGAACGACAGCATCTTGGTGCGGCATTGGATGCGACAATGCTAAGCTATCAACTCTATCCGTATTATCAACCGCGTAAATTGCACGATCGAGCCAGCCCATGTCATGTGCTTGACGGGCAGCAGCGATGATTAGATTGTCATCACGCTTGTCACGCGCCTGCTTCACCGCCCAGTTCCACTCTCGGTTAGCATAAGCACGACTAGCGTCAGAGTTATATAAGGCAAAAGCACGAGCAAAGTTGCCATCTTGCATAACACGTGCGCGATCCGAGGTACTCACGTTGGGTAAATTACTACCACCGAACTGGCTAGCATCGAAGCGCTGACCAATTTTATCTTTTGCCATTAAGCCATAATACTCATTACTTTTTGCGATGTTCTTATACATCTTTTTGGCAGTGTTACGCTTGCTTGAATCGCTCGATTGCTCATATGCGCGTGCTAGCCAATATTGCCACTGGCTACTTTTTTGAGTTTCGCTCTCCATTCTAGAAATGGCTTCGACCACATCATCCCATTGACTAAAGCGAATGGCTGCCATGGCATAATCTTCGGCTTCTTCAAAATTAAAGTCGTTATCTAAGCTGTTACGGAACCATTCAACTGCCTCAGCATTAAAGCCATCATCGGTATTGTGGTTCATACGCTGTACGCCAAGGATGCGATAAGCATAACGACGGGTATCATCATTCAACAACTTCACTGAACGCTGGTTGTCTTGTTTGATATCAAAATCTAACTGTAGCGCAGCCTCACGATAAGACTTATCAGCGACACGGCCTAACGCATACAGGTAGAGATATTGATTGGTCTGACTGGCAGACTGTCTACCAAAACTGGTAAAAAATAAAGACGGGCTAAGCTGAATCTCACTCAATGCTGAATACGCAATAGGCGTGCCTAGGCGTGATGACAACGCCATGATATCGCCAGTTTTACCTTTACGTAGCATACGCTTAAGACGAGCGGTACGATCTTGATCACTAATCAATGCGTTATTGTTCATTTCCATCGCTAGCTGATCACACAATGCTGGCTGCTTTTGCGTATTCAGCCAGACATCAGACTTGGCTGCCATAGCACGCATCGTGTCACCACCGTTATTAAAACCAAGCGCAACCGCACAGCGCTCACTGGCATCGGCATTGGTAATTAAATTCGCCACTTGACGTACTGATGCATAATCATTTGATCCTGCTTTGGTCTCCGCAAAATCCGCAACCAATTTCTCAGCCATCACAGTATCTGGATACTGACGTACGAACTGTGACACCGCAGCCGCACTTTGTGAATTAAGATCCAGATTCATTCGCCAATACGTTGGATACATCGCAAACAAACCACCACTCATCGCTTGCTCATAACCATAAAGGGCGCTGACATCACCTCGGTCCGCGGCGCTTGCTGCTGACATGAATGAGTCAATACCACTGTCTTGCTGATAATTATTCTCTTGCTGGTAGCTCTCGCTATCACCCCATGTCAGCTCTGCACAAGCAACTTGCGATAGCCCTAACGCACTCGCTGCCGTCGCCAAACTCAGCGCACTCACCCGCAGCCTACCTGCTCTAGATCGCTCAGAACTACGCTTTTGACTGGCCAACTCTCTATCCTTGATGCTATGAGCAACGCGCAACTCTGTCATATTGACTCTCTTTATTATGTCTCTACAAATAATTAAACAGCGATTTATAATGTACCGCTAAGGTGGTTTTATTCATCATACTATACTCATTGCACTTTCAACCATAGCCTTTACCTTTTGTTAATAAATAGGACAGTACGGTGTAACATAGAAATGATGTCGAGTCGTAGTTTTTATCAAAATCACTGCTAACTCTAGTAAATAATTGATACCGTTATGAATAATTTATAATATTGACCAACGAACACCCACGCTAATTTTTCACATTGGTAGAGGGTTGTGATAAAATACGCCACCTGTTAATCGTCTACCCCGCTATATTTTTAGTCAATCATGGACTTATCCTTATGAGTGTTACTGTATTCAACCCCCGCATCAAAGACGCTGCTGTTACTGAAGCAACTGCTGCCGCGCCTGCTGTCACTGCACTCAATGAAGCAAGTTCAGCCCAATCTCCTGTAAACAAACCAGCCACCAAAAAAGTCTTTGTCACCACTCAAGGCTGCCAGATGAATGTCTATGACTCTGGCAAAATGCTCGACGTGCTCGGTGATTCTCACGGTATGGAAGTCACGCATGATATCGATGAGGCCGATGTACTGTTAATGAATACCTGCTCTATCCGCGAAAAAGCGCAAGAGAAAGTCTTTTCAGAATTGGGTCGCTGGCGCAAACTAAAAGAAAAACGCCCTGACCTCGTCATTGGCGTCGGTGGTTGCGTGGCCTCACAAGAAGGCGACAACATTCAAAAACGTGCGCCTTATGTCGATATGGTTTTTGGCCCACAAACCTTACATCGTCTACCAGAGCTATATGATCAATCACATGAACAGCGTGAGATTGCGCCTAAAAACCGTATCGGCACAGTTGACGTATCCTTCCCAAGTATCGAAAAGTTCGACTTTTTGCCTGAACCAAGAGTAGAAGGGTTTAAAGCCTTTGTCTCTATTATGGAAGGTTGCTCAAAATATTGCTCATTTTGTGTGGTGCCTTATACCCGTGGTGAAGAATTGTCTCGCCCACTCGATGACGTATTGGCTGAGATTGATAGCTTAGCAGCGCAAGGCGTGCGTGAAATTAACCTCTTGGGTCAAAACGTCAACGGTTATCGCGGCGAAAAAGACGATGGCAGCATTTGCCGTTTCGCTGAGCTGTTGCATTATGTCTCACATGTCGATGGTGTCGAGCGTATTCGTTATACGACCAGCCATCCCCTAGAGTTCACTGATGACATCATTGATGCCTATGCACAATTGCCAGAGCTGGTGTCTCACTTGCATTTACCGGTTCAAAGTGGCTCAAACGCTATCTTGGCAGCGATGAAACGCAACCATACGATTGATGTGTATATCAATCAGATTAATAAGCTAAAAGCCATTCGTCCTGATATTCACTTGTCGAGCGACTTTATCATTGGCTTCCCTGGTGAGACCGATCAAGACTTCCAAGATACGTTGAACTTGGCAAAGGAATTAAACTTCGATCACTCTTACAGCTTTATCTACTCTAAGCGCCCAGGCACGCCAGCCGCTGAGTTGCCGGATGATGTGAGTTTCAAAACTAAAAAAGAGCGCTTGGCAGAATTTCAAAAAGTCATCATTGACTCAACGCTAGCGAAAACCCATGAAATGGTCGGCACCACGACACGCGTATTGGTTGAACAAATCGCCAACCGCCATCCTGACTGCTTAATCGGTACGGCGGATAACACTCGTACGGTCATGTTCCCTCATGATATCGAAAAGATGGATGAAATGTTGGGTAAGCTTGTCAGCGTACGCATTACTGATTTCGTCAGCCCGCATATGGTCAAGGGTGAGCTAATCGAAGTATTGGCGTAACTGTTAAATTATAAGATTGAGTAAAAATAAAAAAGCCGTTCACTATCATAGCGAACGGCTTTTTTGTTGTTTAAATTTAAGATTAAGATGAACGGTTGCTACTCCGATAGCCAATCTGTCTTCCGTAACTGCTGCTTAGTCTCACGGCGACGTTTTTTGCGGACAATGTCGATATCTTCTTTTTCGTGAATACCACCTTTTCTTAACAGTGGATCCAGTGCCAAATAGTTGCGCGGCTTGACTGTGCTTAGCGATTGCTGTGCACCTGTTTCAGCTTTTTGTTCTAACTGCCGTTCAATCTGTTTGGCTTTCTTTAAGGTTTGTTTTAAGCTCATTATTTTATCCTTTATTCTTTGCTACATCTTCTATAGCCTTTAATTTTTGTGGCATATCTTTACCTGTGGCCATCAAGATGTCGTGGTGGTTGCTACAGATAAGCCAGTTATACTTTTTAGAAACAAAATAGCACTCGTCAAAGAAGCAGATTTCATCGAGTATTTTTATTATTGCCTCAATCTTGCCCTCGTAAAACCAGATTTTTGAACGCTCGTTGAATGTTCCTGTTACACCAAACCAAATACTTTCATTGGGCTGAATTAAACGTAACAAGTAATTCTCGAGAGAATCTTTGATTTCCATTGAATACGTTTCTTGTATCAGATTTTGCCATAACCAAACTGGACGGCTTTTACCATTTTCAATTTTGCAAAAGGTTTGATAAATCTGCTCTTCTATGCCTTTGTAATCATCGTAAGGGGTTAGAACTCGAAAAGATTTATCCGTTAAATTCAGCTCAGTTTTCAAGCACATAATCTCTGCTCGTATATCAGCCCATTCTTTTGATTGGGGTCTTTTTTTACCATTTTTGTTGATATAAGGATAATCTCTCATAATTGTCTCCTTAATTTGATCTTGTCTTATAGGATGCTAACAGTTAAAACAAGATCAAGTTTTATAAAAAAACTAGCCTTTAATACACATGACCTGCTTTAGCGTATGCACCACTTCGACCAAATCCGTTTGATTGGCCATCACTTCATCGATGTCTTTATAAGCGCCTGGTATTTCATCGATGACGCCTTTGTCTTTGCGACACTCGACGCCATCCGTCTGCGCTTTTAGCTCATCGATGGTGAATGCTCGCATGGCTTTACCTCGACTCATCTGTCGCCCTGCCCCATGTGAACATGAGCAAAACGATTCAGCCTCGCCAAGACCGCGTACGATAAAGGACTTTGCACCCATAGAGCCTGGGATAATACCAAGCTCACCTGCATAAGCGCTTATCGCACCTTTGCGTGTTACGTAGACCTGCTCACCGAAATGCACCTCTTCATTGACATAGTTATGATGACAATTAATGGCTTCTTTGGTCAGCTGAAATCGTGGCAACCCCGCTTGTGGCGACTGCAATGACTTAATGACGAGGCGCATCATCTCACGGCGGTTCTCTAACGCGTAGTCCTGCGCCCAACCCACTGCTTCAACATAATCAGCAAAGCTATCAGATCCTTCGGCAAAGTAAGACAAATCTCGATCTGGCACATGACCGAAGCGCGATTGACGTTCTTTTTTGGCAAGGTTAATAAAGTACTGGCCGATACAGTTACCAATGCCGCGGCTGCCAGAGTGCAGCATGACCCAGACATCATTGTTTTCATCCAAGCACAGCTCAATGAAATGATTGCCACCTCCGAGTGTTCCTAACTGCTTCGCCCAAGTACGCTCAAAACCTTTTAGCATTTTGAGCAAGCCGGGATACTTATCAGTAATCGGTTTTAGGCGCTTGCCTAACGGATCAAGCGTTGAGTTTTTGGCTTGAATTTGCTTGTGCATATTAAAGCCGACTGGCACTTGCTGCTCAACGATCGACCGCAGTGATTTTAAGCTGTCAGGCAAATCACTCGCCGTCAGGGACAAACGCACCGCGTTCATACCGCAGCCAATATCCACACCGACTGCGGCAGGAATAATGGCGGACTTGGTCGGAATCACACTGCCGACTGTGGCGCCTTTGCCAACATGTACGTCAGGCATCACCGCAATGTGTGAGTGTACAAACTCTAGCTGGGCTAGATTGCGCAATTGCTGCATTGCACCTTGCTCAACATCTGAGGTGTAAATCTTGACGGGTACGCCGTGTTTGCGGTTTTCATTTAATATTAATTGAATGCTCATAATTTATTATTTCCGTTTTATTATTTTTATAACCATACATATTTTTTAATTTACTAATTTTTAGACATTACTTACCCGTCTCCATTAAACGATACGTTTAATAAGCACATAAGTTAATAAATCATAAAATTTAGGCAATAAAATACCGTCTTTTTATTAATTAAAAAATCAATAAAAATGCATAGTTAATTTATGATGGACGTTTTAAAGAAAGGTTTTACCGTACCAAAATTGAAAGCGTAAAAATTATGCACACAAAAGAGCATACGCTAAACGATAGCAATCTTATTGGTAATAACAGTAAAGTAAAATGTTAGGTAAACAGATAACAGCAAGCGCAATATGGCCTAGCACAATCGCAGAACGATTTTGGCACAGTAGACTTAAACGAAGGATAGAGCGAGTAGATACAGAACACTATTCGTTGATATCAATAGATAGGATATCACTCAATAGCTTGTATATAGATTCAGCCAAACCTTTTCGAAGTCGTCATTGCTGTCAGGTAGTTTACACATTCAATCTTTAAAAACGTCTTGATAGTTAAATAGGACACGATGATTCCTCCATAGGTTGTGGCTAATTATTGTGGGCAATAGTAGCAGATGTATTTGAATGACTTATCGCTTACATAGAAGCTGATAAATCAATGTGATAATAATAACGATTTAAAAAATAAAGTCAATAATTAATTTTATTTAAATAGAGATTACTATAAAAATTATATTTCATTAAACTTGTTACTTTAAAAGTATTGCTTTGAGAGTATCACTTTAAACATAGAATTAAAAAACCTTTAAACCATAAAGCTATTTAATACTTCAGCTAATAGAGCTGCAGCAATTATGATAAATATTACTCCGCAACCACGATTTAGCCAAGCTAGGCGATTGCCTACATCTAGCCAACTTGCCAGCTTCTTACCACCTAAGGTATAAATAATCTGCCAAATTGTCTCGCTCAAAAAAAGCCCTATAGTTAATAAAATATATTGCGGCCATAGTGGCGCACTAAAATTGATAAACTTGGGGAAGAAGGCTGCGAAGAACAGGATGGCTTTGGGATTAGATAAGGATACCCAGACACCCGTACGGAATAAGGTCGTATTGCTTGGAGATACTTTGACTGCCGCGCTAGATAGCGAGCGTGGCTGCGGTGTATTAGCCGTGCTTTCACTGTCACTGTCAAATGCAGAGTATTCAGCTGTGACTTCTTCACTCATTTCGCGAGCGTCTTTCATTAAACTACCATCACCCGCATCGCGCCATGAACTGATACCTAGATAGATTAAATACACCGCGCCAACCGCTTTAATGATCGTCAGTAGCCAAGGTGACTGGCGACTGATTACATCGAGTCCAAGTAGAGTCGAAAGTAGTAATATAAACAGACCCAGACTTAACCCTGCTAGCGTCCACAGCGTTCGTTTTACACCATAGTTCATACCATACTGGAACGCTAACAGCATGTTCGGACCAGGGGTCGCTGATATAAAAAACGTACTTGCAAAAAACACCGCAAACAGATGCCAAGACATCAACCCACCCCTACTATGTGTATATCAGTAGCTCTCACACGAGTCACTACATTACCAAAAAATAATACCGCCATTTAGGCGGTATTATTTATACTTACTCATATTATATACTTATGTCTAGGGCGTGTCCTCATTTTAAAAATGGTGATAAAAATGAGATAAATTGTAGTCAAACAAGGAAAATAGCGCAGATAATATCGAGATATTAGTCAGCTATTTGACGCCGTTTGGCAAGATTTAGCCATTTTTAACCCATTTAGATGACTCTCGATTGAATTGAGGACATGCCCTAGTATTTGAATACATCATTTAATTGTGCAACTGTCTAGCAATTTCTGCAAAAAGGTATCACAGCGTTCGATTTCGATAAGCTCAACATACTCGTCTACCTTGTGTGCCTGTTCGATACTACCAGGGCCACAGATAATCGTTGGAATGCCAGCATTGGTAAACTGCCCGCCTTCTGTTGCATAAGCCACTTTATGACGTTGCTCATCATTCGTCAGCGCAGCGATCAGCGCTTGCAGCTCCGCACTATCACTGTCAGTCATTGCTGGTACGCCTACTGCTTGTATCAGCTCAATTCCGGTCTCTGGTGCTCGTGCCTGCATTTGAGCACTTAGCTCTGCGACCTTTGCTTGAATAGGTATCAGGATATCGTCCTGCGTCATGTGCGGCAAATTACGATAATCAAAAGTAAACTCACACAGATTAGGGACGATATTGGTCGCGGTACCACCTTGTATAGTACCTACAGACATGGTTGAATAAGGCACATCGAACATCGCATCCCCATCGTCCAGAGTATCATCGCGACGACTTATCTCTTCCGCTAGCTCATCGACATAACCAATCAAACGACTGGCATAGCTAATAGCGTTAACGCCTTGCGCCGTCAATGACGAATGCGCGGACTTACCATGCACGCGGCAGCGATAGATAGAAATACCCTTATGTGCGACAACCATCGCCATATTGGTCGGCTCACCAACGATACAATAATCAGGTGTGATACCGCGTGCCTTTATATCTGCCAATATGAGTGGCGCGCCCAAACAGCCCACCTCTTCATCGAATGACACAGCCAAATGCAATGGACGACGTAACTGACCTGCGTTAGACAGTTTTACCGCTTGTGGTAAGAGCGTCAACACACAGCCGATAAAGCCTTTCATGTCACAAGCACCGCGTCCATAGAGCTTATCGCCCCGTATCGTCGCAGTAAATGGATCTGACGTCCACTCCTGACCATCGACTGGGACAACATCCGTATGACCAGAGAGCACGAGACCATGGTTCACTTGGTCAGCATTCTCTCCTGCCGGTACTGTCACGAATAGATTGGCTTTGTTTTTAGCATCATTAAAGGTCAAGTCGACTGTCAGACCTAATTGCTCACAATACGCTTGCACGTCTTCAATGAGTGCCAAATTTGAGTGACGACTGACAGTATCAAAACCAATCAGACGCGTTAGCCAATCGATACTTTGTGTAGGATAAGCGATATCAGAGTTAGCTTGACTGTCACTATCAGTACTATTATTTCTCATCATAAAATATCCTTATTGTGATACGCAATACTCGCCTTATGAAGGGTTGTTTTGGTTCATAATATCAATGACTGGTGGCATCGGCTTTGGTAATTTACCTTCTGCCTGTAGCTCTTTGGTCGTCTTGGCATCGATAGCGAGTCCAGAAATCAAGGCGATGTCTTTAACGGCCTTGCGCTTACGGGTCGCAAAACTGACTGGCACCATACGGGCGAACTCATAGATATACAGATAAGACTCTTCGCCACCTTCGAATATTTCGTCTTCCTCTAAACGAATACCACCAATCTTCGCCAAATCCGATAGCATCTCGTTTTCATCAGCGCTAATACTACAATCAGTGATACCAAAACCAGTCATAAAGCCATTGGCCCACTGTTTCAACGCCATCACGCGCTCATACAAGTCATGTTCATCATCAGGTATCAGCGGCATATAAGAGTAAGCATCATCTTTGTCCTTCAGCTGAAACACGGTGTCTTCTGCTTCTTCGGCTAACAATGTCAACGCAGGCTCTGGTAATGCTCCAAAGCTTAACTCTTCAAAGACTTGAGCCCATACAGCTTCATCAGGCGCATTACAAGCAGTCATGAGTCCGGTCATCAGGCCATGTACTTCGCTGATAGACACGTCAGTCCAGTCATCAAAAGCAGTCAGCCAAGTGTTCCAGCCAGAGATATTGTCATTCATAATAGATGTCCTAGTGATTGATTATTACTTGAAATACAAAAACAGCCCCCGCGCAACATCATTGATACGACGGTGGACCATAAAAAATAAAAAGACCAAGCTCAGGGTCTGTTGAACATTCAAACGTGGTGCTGGCAGTCACTATTTTTTAGACAATATGCAGTGAAATTTTTGATGCCTAGTCATTCTAGGTTAAACAATTTCGCCATATATTGGCAAAAAAGAGTACTGCCCTAAAAGGCTAATGCTAAAATCACCCCAAATGTTGTTGCAAGCCTAGCTAAGGTCTCGACATTATCGTCGACTTGCGCCTAATTTGGTGCAATTTTAGCGATTAGCAGCCCTAATATTTGAATGTTCAACAGACCCTAATACTTGTAATTACTTTGTTGATATAGATATTATGCGGTCACCTATGGCATTATTAAATGCAGAGAACAAAATTCATTTACGCTTACTTGTTAAGGATAAAAACTGACTATGTATGATCAACTTAGAATCTTAGAAAAAATGGTACTCGACATCAAAAAACAGTATCAGCTTGTCAGTGCTGAACTTAGCAGCCTTAAACAACATCCTGTTGCTGATCCACAAGAGCTTACAGTGCTGAGAACCAAGCTCAAGACTAGCTATACAGAACGTGACGGTACTAAAAAACAACTGGGCGATCTCGATAAACGCTACCAAAGCCTTGCAGAAGCGCATCATATGATTGGTGAAGAGCAAGACAAACTGCAAAAACAGATCGACCAATTACAACAACAAAACAGCGAGCTACAACAGCATAATAATGAATTAAAGCAGCAGTACAGCGATATCAAACAACAAAACAGTGAACTACAGAAAAAGAATCAATTGGCAGCCGAGCGCACACAAGTAGTACTAAAACGCTTAACCCATATTGACCAAGTAGAAGGCTAATGACTAAGCACAATTTTTTATAACAATAACTCATTGCTTCTTATGAATTAAGCCAAGCTCATAACGGTAATATCTGATATTACTCACCTTACTGACCAAATACTGTAGGATTTATCATGACCGATGACCACAAAAAACCGATAGAAAAACAGCTGCCAAATAACCAAACGCAAAATACTGCACTACAACCAAAGAATGTCGCCACAGCAGCTTCGATCATACCGAATACCGCTACTCAACCTAATGCGAAAGTCGCTGAACCACAAATCAAAAAGGTCGATATTGCTATTGCTGGCGTTAACTATCCAATCTACTGCCCTGTACATGAGCAAGAAGAGCTACATTCAGCCGTCTCTTATATTAATAATTATGCGCTAGACCTCAAGAGAGATGCACCAAGTCTTAGTCAAGAAAACCTACTGGTCCTGTGTTGCCTAAGCTTGTACGAGAAAATCCATGCCAATCAGAGAACTAGCGAAGACCGCTTGCAACAAGACAAGCAATCTGAAGCTCTACTAAATAAAATCATGAAGGACGCACAGTCCATTCTATAGTCAAGTCCATATAAATTCGCTACATCGTCATCCTCGCTAACCATACTAATGTATAGCTTGCACTTGGCTTCCTTGTATCGGAATTATTTGAATTCAACTATATAAGAAAATAGCACTCTATTAAAAAGATAAGCGCCTAGCCAACTCAAGCTAAGCGCTTTTTTATGCTTGAAACAAAACCTATCTACTTAGTCATCGGCATCATAAGTCTTACCAGCATAGAAGTCAGCTTGATGTTCATAATTGCAAAAAAAGAAGTCTTGATTGGTTTTGATAACACTGTCGCTATCATCAGTTGAACTCGGCGTAGTCTTCAGGGTCTCTAGTACACCGCGATATTCTGCCAGACTATTGCCACAAAAATTACACTGGCGCGGTGTGGTGACATCGCCTTTTTTTGGCATCATACTTTTGGGTGCTCGTGGGTACATAAACCTATAAAAAGCCCACATCGATGCCCAAATAATGAGGATAACAATAATAACGGCAAACACGGCAGTGCTCCTTCGAGTATAGTTTCACGCGAGGAATAAAAACAGCCAATAAGCTAATGACTATTCAACACGTTTTAATAATATAAATTCTACCGTCAATAATAGCGATAACACAATGCCTTTGCAGTTTAATTACTGATTACTCTGAATTGCTAGATAAATCTACTGAATGACGGTCCTAAATAATGACACTGTCCTATAACAGAAAAACCTGGCCACGATAGGCCAGGTTTTTGCATCAAAATTAACAACTATGTGTCAGTAGAGCTAAAGCTGTAACTCGCTGATATCCGCTACGGTTAAGAATAATGCGCGAACTTGCTTCAATAATGCTAAGCGATTGTTCTTTAGCGCAGCATCTTCACTATTGACCATCACATTGTCGAAGAACTGTGTCAATGGCTCGTCTAGACTGGCAAGCGTTTGCAATACTTGCGTATAGTCAGCCTGCTCGAGTAATGGTTGCACCGCCGTTTGCGCTTGCTGCACACTCGCATATAGACTCTGCTCAGCAGGCTCAGACAATAACGCCTCATCAACATTATCAGCCACGCTCACTTCTGACTTGGCCAAAATGTTAGCAACGCGTTTGTTTGAATCGGCTAGCATTGACGCTTGTGACAACTCGCTAAATGCTTGCACTGCACGGATACGCTGATCAAAATCAAGCGGCATATGTGGGTTAATCGCTTGTACGGCTTGGATGGTATCAACGCTCACACCTTGCTCGGTATACATCGCACGGTAGCGTGAGTTCAAGAATGCCATGACTTGGGTAAAGGTATCGCCCATTTTGGCAATCTTGCTACCTTCTTCCGTAGTATAGTTCTTAATCGCCTGCTCAACGAGCGCTACCAAATTAATCGGTAACTGTTTTTCAATGAGAATACGCAAAATACCAATGGCTGAGCGACGTAAGCTGAATGGGTCTTTTGAACCAGTCGGTGCTTGGTCAATTGCAAAAATACCGACTAACGTGTCCAGACGATCCGCTAATGCCAAACAGATACCAATCGGCGTCTGCGGCAATACATCACCACTGAACTTGGGCAAATACTGCTCTTCTAAACTGGCCGCTACGGCTTCAGGCTCATTATTTAAGCGCGCATAGTAAGTACCAGCGATACCTTGTAACTCTGGATACTCACCGACCAATGAACTTGCCAAATCTGCTTTAGACAAAATGCCAGCACGTACCGTTTCATCGATACTAATCTGCTGACCTTGCTGTTGCATCAAGGCAGCGATAAATGCAGCCAGCTTGGCTATACGCTCAGACTTCTCCCAAATCGTACCCAATTTATCTTGGAATACACGATTCTTGAGACTCTCAGTCAACGCAAATAATGGCTGCTTTTGATCTTGTAAGAAGAAAAACTCTGCATCAGCCAAACGTGGACGCACAACCTTTTCATTACCTTCAATGATTTGGTTCGGGTCTTTTGACTCAATATTGGTAATAAAGATAAAGTAAGGCTGCAATTTGCCCGCTTTATCGGTTAAGCAAAAATATTTTTGATCCGCTTGCATGGTAGAGATAAGCGCTTCTTGTGGCACTTGTAAGAAGCGCGCCTCAAAGCTTGCTCGTAGCGCAATGGGAAAATCAACCAGTGCAGTGACTTCATCTAACAGTGCCTGCGGTACGATGGCATCAGAATTGACTTCATCAGCCAACGCTTTGACTTGGTTTTTGATCAGCATTTGACGCTTATCAAAATCAGCAACTACTTTTAAACCACTTAGTAATTCTTCATAGTCATTAGAATGAGCAATATTATGGTAGTCAGGGCTATGGAAGCGATGACCACGAGTTTGCGTACCCGTCTGATGACCTTGGATAGTGGCGTCGATGACAGTACTATCTTGCATCAATACTGCCCACTGTACCGGACGCACGAATTCATTACGGCTGTCGCCTGAGCGCATACGCTTAGCAATCGGTAACTTATCCAGCGCCGTTTGAAAAATAGCTGGCAGTAGCTCAGTGGTCGCTTGACCTTGGATCGTCTGCTCATAGCCGACATAATCACCTTTATCGGTATTAATCGTTATCAGCTCACTGGCTTCAATCCCTAAACCTTTAGCAAAACCCATCGCTGCACGCGTTGGATTGCCATCGGCATCAAAGGCAGCTTTAATCGCTGGCCCACGTTTTTGCTCACTGCGATCCGGCTGCTTATCACCAATGCCCTGAATTTGTAACGCTAAACGGCGCGGTGCGGCAAAGGCTTTGATACTATCGAAGCTGATTTCTGCTTCGTTCAATTGCTCAATAACGCTTGTTTGTAATGCGTCACGTAGTGGTTTTAGGCTTTTTGGAGGTAGTTCTTCACACCCCAGTTCAAATAGAATAGTACTCATGGGATGCTCCTATTTATTGTTATTAGTAGTTTGGTTGGTATCGGTAGTTTCTTTTGCTAAGCTATCTGTTGCCACGTCTTCTTTTGGCAAGTACTTATCAAGCGCTGCATGACGATGAGCTTCGTCCGCCAATGGGAAACCAAGTTTGGCACGTGCTTCGACATAACCAATGGCAACCTTACGAGCAAGCGTACGCACACGTAATATAAAACGCTGGCGCTCAGTGACTGAAATAGCACCACGAGCATCAAGTAAGTTAAAGGCATGCGAAGCTTTTAGCACCATCTCATAGGCTGGTAATGGCAAACCTTCAGCAACCAACTTATCCGCTTGCTGCTCATAGAAATCAAACATCTGACCCATCATTGGCACATCAGCGTGCTCAAAGTTATAGGTAGATTGCTCCACTTCGTTTTGATGAAAGACATCACCATAAGTGACACGGCCAAACTCGCCATCTGCCCAAACCAAATCATAAACGCTATCGACGCCTTGCACATACATCGCCAAGCGCTCAAGACCATAAGTAATTTCGCCAGTCACTGGGAAACACTCGATGCCGCCAACTTGCTGAAAGTACGTAAACTGCGTCACTTCCATACCGTTGAGCCAAATCTCCCAACCAAGTCCCCACGCACCTAACGTTGGTGACTCCCAGTTGTCTTCGACGAAACGCACATCATGCACCAGCGGATCGATACCAATGGCTCTTAGCGAGTCTAGATATAGCTCTTGGATATTGGGTGGATTCGGCTTTAACACGACTTGAAATTGATAATAATGCTGCAAGCGGTTTGGGTTATCACCATAACGCCCATCAGTCGGACGACGAGATGGCTGAACATAGGCAGCATTCCAACGCTCAGGACCTAACGAACGCAAAAATGTCGCCGTATGAAAAGTACCTGCGCCAACTTCCATATCATAAGGCTGCAGGATAACGCAGCCTTTGTCGGCCCAATAGTTTTGTAAGGTTAAAATCAAATCTTGAAAAGTCATCGGTTGAGAGTTTTTCGCTTGGGATGTCATAATAAAATCACTATGGAATTAGTATTAATAAATAAAACGTTGATAGCACTCGTACAGCCTATTCGGCAACGACTCTATTTGTCTGCTCACCTTACTAAAAATTGACTATTTTATCCATATTTACCTTAACTAAATTTATATCTAAGCGATAAAAATCCTATTGTATGGCTCATTTATAATCAAACTGGAGCCATAAGCATCGATAAAGTAACAGATAAAAAAATACCCAGATGCGCGAGCATCTGGGCAGGAGGAAAAGTATGTCTTTGGTATCCTGATTGATCAGGCTTTTTATTTTTTGGTTAAACTTCTACTTTCAAAGTATCGCTTGAAGTTTTGACGCTGGTTTACTGATACGATTCACTCGTTGCTTTGGGCATTATTATCCATAATATAATATAGATTAAGATGCCTGGTACTGCTGCACTCAACGATGAGATAATCACGAACAGCACTCTCACCCAAGTTGGTGACCAACCGACATATTCTGCAACGCCGCCCATCACTCCTGCTATCATACGGTTGTTCTGTGAGCGATGTAATTTCGCTAACTTAGCCAAATCAGATACCTCTCTATTATTTGTATTTTCTTATATTTTTTATACTTGTTTGCTATATTCAATCAAAATGCTATTTAGCCCTCTTGACTTACGAATAAGTATATCAACTATTCAGCTCCTATCTGTTGAAGATGTAGCAGTACTTTGTGAGTTTATGCTACCTAAGCTTGCCCTAATCTGTCATAGGGGCATCTAAACCCCTGATTTTAAATAATTATTTCAAAATGTTTCAAATCTAGGTTTATTGCTAAAACATTACGCTAATAATTCATCTGCTCAGTCTTTTTTAATACTATCAAATAGATAAGCAGTATTTATGTAGTAATAAAGCTGGTAAAATTTAGCTTAATTAGCATAAAACTGGTCACTAATTATCTTCTAAAAAGACGAATAATCTATATAAAATTCTGCATCAAACTTGTGTTTACAATAACCTACCTGCAAATCAACCAAAACCTTTATATAGTCAAACTTATATCGGTCGGTACAAGTCAAAAAAACAAAATAAATATAAAGCCAAGATGAGGCTCAGATAAGGATAGCTATGTACGACACTGGATTGATGATTGGACATTTTGAGCCCCTACACTTAGGACAGATGCGCAGTATATTGGATGCAGCAGGACAAGCCAAAACCTTACACATCGTTATTATGGCGCATCCATCGCCGCATCCAGATTTCACGATTACCTTACAAGATAAAGCACGCTGGCTACAGATGGCCTGTGCCGACTTACCCTTTATTCATATTCACACAACTCATGAAATCGAGCTGCCGCTGCATGAACACCTCTATAATGCCAGTGACAGTGACGATGTCAGTATCGATATCGCTGCTAGTAACGCCAAATTGCAACGTTTAACGGACGCACTATCACTATCAGCAGAGACTGTATTGTTCATTGCAGAGAACCATCCACTCACGCAAAGCGATGTACAAGACCAGCTGCTTTTGCGTGTGGTCACGACCCCACTACAGCCTGAGTTTGACTCTTATGCAATTGCTCGTGATCCGGTAGCACATTGGTCAGCCATTCATCCGCAAGCTCGTGGCGACTATACTAAGACCGTTGCTATCGTCGGTGGTGAAAGCTCAGGCAAAACAACCTTGATACATAAGCTTGCTAATTATTATGGTGCCAGCTTTGCCCTAGAAATGGGGCGGCTGTACGTCGGCACAGATTTGGGAGGTAGCGAGGTTGGGTTGCAATATAATGACTATGGGCCCATTGCCCTACATCATGCCCAAGCTATCCGAGAGGCGACAGCAAATGCCACCGCCCCTATCACCATCGTTGACACAGATTTTGTCACCACACAGGCGTTCTGTGAAGAATATGAAAATCGCACGCACCCGTTTGTGGCTGCTTGTATCGATGAGTTCCGTTTAGACCATACAATTATGTTAGATAATAATACGCCATGGGTTGACGACGGCATGCGCTCATTGGGCACGCCTGAAGCACGAGGGCGTTTTGAACAACGACTGGTCGATATATTTGCGCGCCATCATATCGAGCCATATATGATTGATGAGCCAGACTACGATGCTCGCTATCAGCAAGCGGTGCTATTTATTGATCAATATATCTACGGTAAAAATCCGTAAAATGGAAAATAACAGCATCAATCACTATGCGGCGACCAACTCTCATTTTAGGAAAGAAGCCTTATGCGTATTCAGCTACTAGACAACATCACCGGAAAATGGGCAATGCAATGGATTATTACTTGGTTCATTTGCGGAGTGGTTGCCCTATCCACTGGCTTTTGGCTCACCACAGACCATACCTCGCTCGATATGTTTTATTTGGGCGTGTCTTTTGTTGGTTTGGTCTGTGTTGTCTCACTGTCATTCCGAAAAAACGTCATGGGTAATGGTCTAGGCATGGCAGCAACTGCTGGCGAAGTAGTCGTACAAGCGACGTCTGGCGCAGTGGGCTTAATGCTTGCGCCGCTATTTAATTTTTTCACTCATGTCTACGGTATTTTTTATTGGTCAAAGCATACCGATCCTGATGGTGACATGATACCGAAGGCTGCTAATAAAGCCGTTTGGTTGATTACCGCTGCCTTCATTATCATTGGGCTTGCATTGTTCCCCACGGTAAATGAATTATTAGCGAGCTATGGTTATGTAGTGGTAGAAGATGATAGCAGCCTATTTCTAGGGTTTATTTCTTTCTTTTGGATTAATGTTATTGCCTTTGTACTTTCAATTACTGCACAAGCCGCGATGATTTTGCGGTATTCATTTAACTGGTGGCTATGGATTATCGTGAATTTCGTCTGGCTCATCGTCAACTTAATGTCTGGTAACTATATTTTTGCTATCCAAACTATGATCTATCAAATAAATGCCTTTATCGGTCTCTATGAATGGCATCGTAGCGAACAAGGTTAGTTTTTCAGCATTGAATTAACACTGAGACATTCAAAATGAAAAGCAAAAGAATATGGTCAGCTGTGTTGGGTACAATATTACTAGAGTCGGTTTAATATAATTTGGATACAAGGAAGGTGAGTGACAGTGCTACGAATAGTAGACTAAGCAAGACTGACACCGTATCAAATTTATAGTGGATTTGACTATAGCATCATAATTTCTGACTGTGCCGTCCATTGGATAGCATGGTAGATTGGGACAATTAATGATAAAACTGATACTACGAATGTTATTGGCACCTGTACTGGTGGCCAGTATCAATTCATCCTATTAATTACTAACAAGGAGGTTGGTATGGCTCGTGTTAAGCAGCAGAGAATGTCGAAACGCACACTTGAGCAGTGGCTCAGCGAGTACTCTATTAGTCATCAAAATCTGGTCAATAAAAAAATCCATTGGTTATGTGTCCCTACTATATTTGTCAGTCTGCTAGGCGTTGGAATGTCGCTATCTGTGTGGTTTACCTTGGTACTTAGTGCTTTGGTATTATTGTTCTACATACGCTTGTCCACGCCATTGTTTTTAGCAATGGGAATATTTATCTTAATTTGCTTGTCTGTTATGGCGTTCTTACCGTGGGGGTTTAAAGTGTGGGCGGGTATCTTCATCGTCGCTTGGATTGGACAGTTTATCGGTCATAAAATCGAAGGAGAAAAGCCATCATTCTTTAAAGACCTACAGTTTTTATTAATTGGGCCAGCATGGGTCGCCAATAGTTTGATGCAACGTAAGAATAGCTAGCTAGATCCATAACATCTAGAGCTATAAAAAAAGCGCCACCCAACTGATTGTTGAGTGGCGCTTTTTCTGTCTAAATGTTCGTAATACATATAGTCCTATTGCTAGCCTATTTAATAAGACCACAATAGATATCTACCAAATATGCATCGATTTAAATACTACCAATCAAATTATATTTCTAGCTTGCTTTCTATCCCTTGTACTTTACGACGTGCTAGTGCAAGGTTGGCTTTTGATTTATCAAGCACCAAGTAAATAAACAAATCTTCGTGGTTATGTGTAGGACGAATGATATGTATTTGAGACTCTAACGTGATTAACATATCGTCAATTTCAC
The DNA here is from genome assembly GCF_015864605.1 of Psychrobacter sp. SCQQ22. NCBI lineage: Bacteria > Pseudomonadati > Pseudomonadota > Gammaproteobacteria > Moraxellales > Moraxellaceae > Psychrobacter > Psychrobacter sp. SCQQ22. The sequence continues at coordinate 816 of NZ_JADYWZ010000003.1, read as the reverse complement.
CTTTGATACCAAGTGATCTCATTGTAGCGACTTTCGCTTTTACTACTTGTGCATTGCCAGCTGCAGCAAGCTCTAAATCTATACTGCCACCATTACCAGTCATACCTAATACCATACCTGACATGTAATCAACAACACAGGCACCCATAGCACCATCAAGATTCATTAACTCTTGTAAAGACTCATTGATATTTGACATTTTTTTCCTATCTACTTGGTTGTGGTTCAATAAAGTAACGCTAAAATTGTGAGATGTTTTTGATCAAGAAACATCAATAACGAAGTATGTCTTTCAGCAAAGATAATGAATCTTATTCATTAAAAAAACTAACATAACTTAGTAGTTCGCATTATACTCTATGTATTATAAGGGATATTATTTTGAACTAACCAGTCATGACAAAATAACTGCCGTCTGACATATAAAACAGAGAAATGTTATATATCCATTATTAGACATATCTCATCGCCGAAATAATTCCAAACAAGGTATAAATTAAAGTGAGGGTAATGTTCACTTATTAGCTATAATTTACAATGCTGCTTGAAAATATATTAATACCAACATCTAAATCACAAAAAAAAGCGCCACCCAACTGATTGTTGAGTGACGCTTTTTCTGTCTAAATACTCGTAACGCATATACTTTTATTGCCAGTCTATTTGATAAGACAAATCACCCTACTCTCTAATAGCAGAGATTTCCCCAATCAATTTCTTGGTCTTATATCGTGCTTCGGCTAGTGCCATCTTATTGTGGGCAACCACCGTCAACACACAAGGCTTACCAATGTAGTCTGTTTTGACGAATAGTAT